>NZ_QKZF01000003.1:0-561894 GCF_003253915.1 Burkholderia sp. 28_3 | reverse complement strand
CCTCTTCATCGTCGTGGGTCCGTTCCGTGAGCTGTCTTCTAAACGTCCTCGGCTACGTCTGCGATGACCGCCGAGCCGAATAAATCAGCGTTTCCCTAAAGGATTCAGAGCAAATCGCGAACGGCCGTCCTTGGACTTTATTCCCTTCATTCCGCCCTGTCTCGCTAATTGTACGTATTTTGTAACGCACATCGAGCGTACCCTCTGAAAATTGCGCACTTCGAGACCGAGACGAACCGCGCTCTTGAAATGTCAACACTGCTCAAGCCTGTGAGCAGTGGCCGCCGCCATCGAGAAGCTGTCAAAGCCAGCGTCGGCGAACGGATTGAAGACCGGGGAGGGGACAAGGCTCGCTGTCTCTTGTATTCTTATGAGGTGATTGATGATGGTGTCGCCAGAGTCGTCGCCCCGCGAATCGCTCCATCTCACGCGCCAGTAAAAGGTGGCGGCTTCTGACGGTAGAGGCGACGGTAAGGCATCGTGTCGATCACAGCTAAACCCTTTATCCACGCGGGTTTGCGAGACCTGTTGATGATCGAGTGGGAATAAGCTTTCCGGCCGAAGCGGCATCGGTCTCGCCTGCGTTGTTGCGCGTCGTTTGATGTCGCGATAATTCGCAAGCGGGCTGCCGGTTCGGTTGGCGTGCTGCCCCGGTTCACGCGTGGGCAAGAAGCGGCCTGGCGATTGCCAGGCCGTTTTGCGTTAACGCGCGAAGTCGGTCAAGAAGCGCCGTGTTCGCAGTCCCGGACCGGATTCATCACGCACACGCCCGCCCGAGCGACCGCAAATACATCGGCACCTTCGCCTTGGTCGTCGCCTGAACCCGCGACATCAGCGCGTGATCGATCCGATCCAGCCCATAAGTCCGCGAAATATCCTGCTGCAACCGGCACCACAGATGGCCGGCCATCTCCGCATCGACCATCGCGCGGTGCGCACGGCCCGTTTGCGGCAGCCGCAGCATCTCGGCCAGGCTCGACAGGCGGTGACTCCGGGCGTCCGGATAGATCCGTCTCGCCACCAGCATCGTGCACGCAAACGCATGGTCGGCCGCCATGCCGAGCAGCCCCAGTTCCGACTGCCAGAAGCGCTTGTCGAAACCGGCGTTGTGGGCCACGACCGCATGCTTGCCGACGAACGCGGCCGCTTCCTTCATGACTTCGGACGCGGGTGGCGCCGCCGCGATCATGTCGTTCGTGATGCCGGTGAGCGCAACGACATCGGACGGGATGCGTCGGCCGGCATTCATCAAACTCTGGAAACGGTCGACGACTTCCCCGTCGCGCAGCAGGATGACCGCAATTTCGGTCGCACGGTCGCCCAGATTCGGCGACAGGCCGGTGGTTTCGAAGTCCAGTACCGCGACGGTTTGCATGGTTGAATTCGGGGGCGTCATCAGAGGGTGTCGAGTTTGGCCCGAGAGGGTAGCATCTTCGGGCGTGCAAACGGCGGATCCGTGGAGCGGCGAGCGGGCCGGCTGCCGATTGACGATAATGAAATCTCGCTCCAGGCCAGTCGGACATGTTGCCGTGACTCAACTGACGCTACCCGGATTCGATGCGCCGCCGCCGGTTCCCGTGCACCGCTTCTTTTTCGCCGTGATGCCGGATACGGCCACGGCCGCGCGCATTGCCGGTATCGCCAAAAGCTTGCAGCAGAAGAAGGACAGTCCGGTGGGCACCGAGCGTCTGCACATCACGTTGGGCTCGCTAGGCGACTTCGCTTACGTGCCGGGCGCTGCGCTTGCACGGGCCCGCGCGGTCGCGGACCGCATGGATGGGCCGTCTTTCTCCGTGAGGTTCGACAAGATCATCAGCTTCAACGGGCGGCCCGGTCATCAGCCGCTGGTGCTGACGGGGCGGAACGGTCTGGAAGACTTGATCGACTTTCGACGGCAGTTGCGAGATGCATTGAAACGGGTAGGCGTACCTGTTTTTCCCTCGGGTTTCACCCCGCACGTGACGCTGCTGTATGGCCCGCAGCGGCCGGATGAGTATCGGATCGAGCCGATTACCTGGACCGTGTTCGACTTCGTCCTGGTCGATAGCTGGCTCGGCAAGTCGCACTATGACGTGTTGGGGCGGTGGCCGCTGGCAACCGGCCGCTCCCCGGGATGATCGCGATGTTGTAAGGGCGGTGCCGTTTCAGCGCATCCGGACCAGGTCGGTGCCGCGTTCCGTGCTCGCCCGGACTCCAGCTCAGTCCCGACCACCCCCGCGATAACGAAGATGAAGCAGCGGATAAGGCCGCCCCTGTCCATCGAGTTCCGATCGTCCGCAGCGCTCGAATCCGAGGCGCTCATAAAATCCCGCTGCCGCTTGGTTCTGTTCGTTGACGTCGGTCGACAGGTCGGGATGGCGCTTGAGCGCTTCTTCGACCAGCCGTCGCCCGACCCCCGCACCATGGTGGGCAGGATCGACGAACAGCGCTTCCATGTGGCTGCCGTCGAGCAGCATGAAGCCGATCGGGCGATCGGTTTCGTCGACGGCCAGATCGAGCGGCGCGCCCGGCAGAAATGCGACGACTTCGGATTCGATCGCGCGACGGTCGTCGTCGCTCAGGAAGTGATGCGTGGCATCGACGGCGTTGCGCCAGATATCCAGCACGCATGTGCCGTCGGCCTCGGTGGATTGTCGAATTCTGATCATGGTTTGACGTGGGGTGATCCGGCGCTCGGCGGGTAGCGGGCGCCAGGATAGATCGAACGCGTCGCGCGCAGGTAGTGCGCCAGCGACGGCAGTGTGTCAGGCGGATGGTGGCCGCGCGTGGCCTAGCGCCGCAGCCCGCTCGATCGCTCGCCGCGCGACGTCGCGCACGCCGGCGCTCATCGGCAAATCGTCGCGGTCGAGTTCGTCGATGCCGAACCAGCGCGCGTCGAGCGCATCGTCGCCGGCGGCCGGCGTGCCGCGCAGCCATCTGCACAGCACGGCGACCATGACGAAATGCTGGCGCACGGCGCCGTGCGCATCGTAATCGAACGCGTCCAGCGCGGTAAAGGCGTCGAGCGCTTCCACGTCGACCGTCGTTTCTTCCGCGATTTCGCGCACGACCGCATCCGCGAACGGCTCGCCCGGTTCGATCTTGCCGCCGGGGAAGCCCCAGCAGCCTGCATCGGGTGGATTCGCGCGGCGCACGAGCAGCACGTCGCGTTCGCGCAGCACGATGCCGATCACCGCGGGAACGGGGCGCAAGGGCGTAGCGTTGCCGGTTGCGGACATGCCGGGTACGGACGTGCCGGTTGTGGACGTGCCGGTTGTGGACATGGTCGCGCCTACCTGTCGGTTCGAACGAACGCGGGTACTACGTGTACGCGGCTCATCGCACGTCCCCGGTACGCTGTTCGATCGCGCGGATCACGGCGACCATGTCGGCCGCGCCGTGTCCGGCCCGCTCGGTTTCGCCGTACAGTGCGTGGCAAATGTCGAGCAGCGGCGACGCGATGCCGATGCCGCGCGCGGATTCGGCGACGAGGCGCGCATTCTTCAGCACGTCGGTGATCGCGGCCTGCACCGAGAAATCTGCCGCGACGAGCTTGCCGAGCTTCACGCGCGACACGTCGCTCGCCATCGGGCCGGCATTCAGCACGTCGGCGAAGCGCGCGAGATCGATACCGTGGCGTTGCGCGAAGTGCGTGGCTTCGGTGAGACCGGTGACCATCGTGATCAGGAACAGGTTGACGGCGAGCTTCATCGTCAGCGCCGACGGTACGTCGCCGCACACGAAGCTGTCGCGGCACAGCGGCTTCACGAGCGCGCGGACGGCATCGACGTCGTCCGGCGCGCCGGCCAGCATCACGACGAGCTGACCGGCTTCGGCCGGCTTGCGCGAGCCCGATACGGGCGCCTCGACGTAGCGGCCGGACGCGGCGGCGATTTCGTCGGCGAGCGCGCGGGAATAGTCCGGCGCATTCGTGCCCATGTTGACGATCGTATGCGCGCCGACCCGGGCGGCAAAAGCAGGCGTGCCGCGTGCGAGGGCGGCATCGATTGCCGCATCGTTCGCGAGCATCAGGAGCACGGTGCGGCAGGATGCGAATACGTCGTCGATGTCGTCGGCCACGCGTGCGCCGGCGTCGCGCAGCGCATCGTCGCTGCCGTGCGAACGGCTCCACACGACGAGCGGCGTGCCGGCCCGCGCGAGATTGAGCGCCATCGGCGTGCCCATCACGCCAAGGCCGATGAATCCGACTGCGGTTTGCATGGTGCGGCTCCCACGGTAGGTGGCGACGATCGTGGGCGTCAGTATCGCAGCGTTTTCGCATGCCTGCCATCCGGCTCGCGCGAGCGCGCAAGCCGCGTCGTCGTCGCTACGCGAGGTCCGCCAGGTACGGCCACGGATAAATGCCGCGGGCATGGCCGTCGCCGAACACGAAGCGGATACCGTAGCCGAGCGCTTCCACGCCGTCGAGCGTCAGGTCGGGCCGCGCGTCGACGTGGCCGCCGTCGAGCCGGATCTTTCGGCATTCCGCGCATGGGCAACCGCCGCGCAATTGCGCATAGTCGATACGTTGCGACGCGCCGTCGGACCAGCGCAGCGTCAGTGTGCGCGCCGGGTGATCGAGTGCGATTTCGATCGGCGCGATCATCGCGACGCCTCGTCGACCTGGCCGATCGCTATCCGCACGGCCTTGCGGACTTCGGGGTCGCGATCGTCGAGCGCAGCGCTCAGCGCGGGCAGCGTCGCCCGGTCGCGCAATTCGCCGAGCGCGAGCGCGGCTTCCTTGCGCAGGTTGCTGATCGCATGCGAGAGCAGCGCGACGACGGCCGGCGCCGCAGCCGCATCGCGCAATTGCCCGAGTGCGCGCGCGGCGCGCAGGCGCACCTGCCAGTAGTCGTCGTCGAGCGCGGCGACGAGCGGCTCGCGTGCGGTCGCGATGCGCAGCTTGCCGAGCGTGGTCGCCGCTTCCTCGCGCACCTGCCATTCGGCGTCACGCAGCGCCGCGAGCAACGCGGTGACGACGGCGGCGTCGCCCGCCGCCGCAAACCCGATCGCGCCGACCGCGGCGCGCCGCACGTCCGCATCGGCGTCCGTGGTCGCGATGCGGGCGAGCGGCGCCAGCGCGCGGCCGTCCTTGAGCCAGCCGAGCACGACGACCGCCTCGGCGCGTACGGCCGCGGTGCACGCGTCGAGCGCACGCAGCGCGGGCGCGAACGCGCCGGGGTCGCGCAACTCGCGCAAGCCGCGCAGCACGGCGCCGCGTACGAACGGCTCGGGCCGGTCGGCCCATCGGCACAGCACGGCGCCCGATGCCGCGTCCTTCAGTTCGGACAGGCTTTGCGCGGCCGTCGCGCGCACGCTGTCGTCCGGATCGAGCAGCGCGTGGCACAGCGCGTCGACGACATCGGGCTGCTCCCACGCGTCGAGCACGCGCGCGGCCTCGCTGCGTACGTCGGCGGACGGATCGTCACGCAGCGCCGCGACGAACGACGGCACGAGTTCGGGCGTCTCGAGATCGGCGAGTTCGAGCAGCGCGATGCGGCGCACCGATGCATCGCCTGCGGCGAGGCGCGCGACGAGCGCGGCATGATCGGCGGCCGGCACGCCGGGCAGCGGGAAAGCGGAAGAAGAAGCGGTCATGGAAAAAGTCGGTACGGTGAATGGGCAGGCACGGGCTCAGGCGGCGTCGCGCAGCAGCGCGAGGCAGCGGCGCTTGATCTCGACGAACGCGGGCTCGGTCGTGCTGTCGTCGGTGCGGGGCCGCGCGAGCGGCACGCGGATGTCGGCGACGATGCGTGCGGGCCGCGGCGACAGCATCAGGATGCGGTCGCCGAGAAACAGCGCTTCCTCGATGTCGTGCGTGACGAACAGCACGGTCGTGCCGATGCGCGACCAGATGTCGAGCAGCAGCGTCTGCATCATCCGGCGCGTCTGCGCGTCGAGCGCACCGAACGGTTCGTCCATCAGCAGCACGCGCGGCCGGTTGATCAGCACGCGGGCGATCTCGACGCGCTGCTGCATGCCGCCGGACAGCTGCGAAGGGTAGTGCGCGCCGAAGTCGCCGAGCCCGACGAGTTCGAGCAGCTCGGCCGCCTCGCGGCGGCGCTCGTGCGCGGGCACGCCCTTCATCTTCAGGCCGAACGCGACGTTGTCGATCACGCGCTTCCACGGAAACAACGTGTGCTGCTGGAACACGAGCCCGCGATCGGGATGCGGGCGGTCGACCGGTTCGCCATCGACGACGATCTCGCCGTGCGTGGCCGCGACGTGGCCGGCGAGCGCGCCGAGCAGCGTCGATTTTCCGCAGCCGGACGGCCCGAGCACGCAGACGAATTCGCCGGGCGCGATATCGACGTCGAGCGCATCGAGCGCCGCGAAGCGCGCATGAGGCGGGCCGAGTTCGATCGTCAGCGCACGCACGCCGACACGGCCGGGAGCGGGTGCGGTAATCTCGGCGGTGCTCATGACCGGCCTCCACGCGGCGCGTACCACGGCGTGAGCACCGCGCCGATCCGCTTGACGAGCAGGCTGCTGCCCATCCCGAGCAGGCCGATCAGCGCCATGCCGACCACGATGTCCGGGTAGTTCTGCAGCGTATAGGACTCCCATGTGAAATAGCCGATGCCGTACTGGCCCGCGATCATCTCGGCCGTGACCAGGCAGAACCACGCGGTGCCCATCCCGATCGACAGGCCGGTGAAGATCGACGGCGCGGCGCCGGGCAGGATCACTTCCGCATAGAGCGCGAGGCCGCGCGTGCCGAGGCTGCGCGCGGTCGCGACGAGCCGCGGGTCGACGGCTTCGGCGCCGTGCACGGTATTGAGCAGGATCGGGAACAGCGCGCCGACGAACGTGATGAACATCATGCTCAGCTCGGACGATGGAAACATCAGGATCGCGAGCGGAATCCACGCGACGGCCGGAATCGGCCGCAGCATCTCGAGCGGCGGCAGCAGCGTGTCCTCGAGTGCGCGATAGCGGCCGATCGCGAGCCCGAGGCCGATGCCGGCGAACGCCGCCGCGACGAAGCCGGCCAGCACGCGCGTGATGCTCGCGAACAGATGCATCGGCAGCTTCGGCGATTGCAGGAACGAGGCCAGCGCGGGGCCCACGTCGGCCGGCGCGGGCACGTTCGCGAACGTGACGATGCCGAGCGACAGCCGCCAGTGGACGGCCGCCTGCCACAGCGCGATGCAGGCGGCGAGCGATGCGATGCGCCACGCGCGGCGGCGCATCGGTGTCGGGCGGCGGCGCGCGGCGGAATGCGGCGAGCGGGCGTCGGCGGCGCGCGGTGCGTCGGCGTGACGGCGTTTGACGAGGTCGAGGGTGGCAGCCATGCGGGAGTCCGGTGTCGACGAATGGAAAGAGAAGGGCGCGATGCTCAGCGCGCGGCGAGCGCCTGCGCGGTGACGGTCTTCGCGGCCGCGTAGTCGACCACCGCGCCCGATACCTGCTGCGCGTACGCATCGGCGCCCGACTTCAGCAGGAACGCGGTCAGCACGCCGTGTGCGTCTTTCACGTACCACGCCTGGTCGGCGAACAGCTTCAGGCCGCTGCCGTGGTCGTGCACGAACACCGCGCGCACCTTCGCGGACGGGCCGAGCTTGCCGAGCGCCGCAAAGGCGGCTGCGGGGCTCGCATAGTGACGCACGGCTTCGTCGCCGGCGAGCCAGACCTGCGCGACGTCGTTGAAATCGCGGATCGGCTTGCCGGTCGACGCATCGTTCGCGACGAGCGGCTGCTTGCCGTAGTGTTTCAGCGCCGCGTCGTAGTCGAGCCCGGACGCCTTGAACGCCGCGCGGATATAGCGATCGTCGACGAACGTCGCGGGGTCGGGCGCGGAGTCGGTCTTCTTCAGCAGCTTCAGCGTATCGATCGCCGTCGCGACCGCTTGCCGGTATTCGGGCTTCCACGTCAGGTCGCGGGTCTGGATGCCGAGCGGCCCGTGATACAGGTAGTCGACCGGCGCCTCGATGCCGGTGACTTTCTCGATCAGCAGGCTGTACTTTTCGGGATTCTGCGCGAGCAGGCGGTTCGCTTCGATCGCGGCGCGCAGATAGGCCACCACGATTTCCGGATAGCGCTGCGCGTAGTCCGCGTCAACGAGCGCGCCATGGAAAGTCGGCGCGTGGGTCTGCGCGCCATCGTAGACCTTGCGCGCGATGCCGCGGTACGGGAACAGGTCGGCGAACGGCACGAAGTCCGCATGCGCGTCGATCTTGTTCGCCTTCAGCGCGCTGCCGGCCACTTCCGGCGCCTGCGTGACGATGTTCACGTCGGTGTCGGGGTTCCAGCCCTGGGCCTTGATCGCGCGCAGCAGCATGCCGTGCGCGGTCGACGCGAACGGCACCGAGATCGTCTTGCCCTTCAGGTCGGCCAGCCCGCGCACCGTCGAATTCGTCGGCACGACGATCCCGTTGCCGCTGCCGTCGATGCTGCCGTCGAGCACCGTGATGAACACGCTCTTGCGGCCGGCCTTGCGAAACGCCGCGCCGTTCAGCGCGCCGGGGAAATCGGCCATCGCGCCGAAGTCGAGCTTGCCGGCGACCATCTCGTTGGTCAGCGGCGCGCCGGACGTGAAGTCCTTCCACTGCACGTCGTACTTCACGTCCTGGTACTTGCCGGTGCGCGGCAGGTACTTGTCGAGCAGATGCAGTTCGCGGATCAACAGGCCGCCGGTCGCGCAGTTGATCGTCGTGTCCTGCGTGCCGATCGCGACGCGGATCGTCTCCGCATGCGCGAAACCGGCGGTCGCGACCGCGAGCGACGCGGCGAGCAGGTGAAACATCCGTAGCGTGGTGTTCATGTGTCGTGAGTCCGGTAGGGGGAAGCGGGGCGCGGGTCGGCGCGCCGTGTCAGCGCAGCAGGTAAGGGATGTCGACCTTGACCGCGCCGGTCGGGCAGTCGCGTTCGCACGGCATGCAGTACCAGCATTCGTCGAACTGCATATAGGCCTTGCCCTTGGTGACGTCGATCGCGAGCAGGTCGAGCGGACACACGTCGACGCACACGGTGCAGCCCTTGTCGGCGATGCACAGCGACTCGTCGATCGTCACGGGCGCGCTGCTGCGCTGGAAGATGTCGTGCGGGGTATGGGGCATGGCAAGGTTCCTCAAAGGGCGGCCGCGAGCGGGGCCGGTTCGCGGATGCGCAACTGCGCATAGGCGCCGCGTTCGTCGTCGGCGAGTGGCACGACGTACGGTTCGACCGGCCGCTTCTCGCTGCGCATCGCGCCCGCGGCGTCCTTGCGCAGCCACGTGTGGCAGAACCATTCGGCATCGTTGCGGTGCGGAAAATCGACGCGGTGGTGGTACAGCCCCCAGCGGCTTTCGGTGCGGAACAACGACGCGCGTGCGGCCATTTCCGCGCAGTCGCGGATCGCGCGCACTTCGGCCGCGCGCATCAGCTCGTGCGGGTTGTCGGCCTTTATTTCTTCGATATCCTCAATAATTCCGTCAAAACGTTGCAGCCCGATTTCCATCTTGCGCGTCACTTTCGGCGGTTGCAGGTAGTCGTTCACCATGCGGCGCAGCTTGTACTCGACCTGCGCCGGCGCCAGCCCGCGCTCGCGCAGCAGCGGCGCGAGCACGCGGGTACGCTCGGCATCGACCTGTTGGTCGTCCACCGGCGCGTGGTCGCGGCCGGCCACGTCATCGGCCGCGTTTTGTCCGGCGAACCAGCCGTACGTGAATGCGCCGAGCATGTAGTTGTGCGGGACGGCCGCCATGTCGCCGGCTGCGTACAACCCCGGCACGGTCGTCTCCGCGCGTGCGTTCACGTACACGCCCGATGCGCTGTGGCCGCTGCAGAAGCCGATTTCGGAGATGTGCATCTCGACCATCTGGCTGCGGTAGTCGGTGCCGCGCCCGGCATGGAAGCGTCCACGGCTCGGCCGTTCGTTGGTATGCAGGATCTGCTCGATGGTTTGGATCGTTTCTTCCGCGAGATGGTCGAGCTTCAGGAACACGGGGCCGTTGCCGCTCTGCAGTTCCTGGTAGAACTCCCACATCATCTGGCCGCTCCAGTAGTCGCATTCGATGAAGCGCTCGCCCTTGCCGTTCGCGGTGAAGCCGCCGAGCGGGCCGGTCACGTACGCGCAGGCCGGGCCGTTGTAATCCTTGATCAGCGGATTGATCTGGAAGCATTCGAGGTTCGCGAGTGCGGCGCCCGCGTGATAGGCCATCGCATAGCCGTCGCCCGCGTTGGTCGGGTTCTCGTACGTGCCCATCAGGTAGCCCGATGCCGGCAGGCCGAGGCGGCCGGCCGCGCCGCAGCAGAGGATCACCGCCTTCGCGCGGATCACGTGGAAGTCGGCGGTGCGGCAGTCGAAGCCGAGCACGCCGCTCGCGCGGCCCTGCGCGTCGGTCAGCACGCGCGTCGCGACGATCCGGTTCGTGATCGCGATGCGGGCGCGCTTCAGTTGCCGGTACAGCACCTTCTTGATGTCGTGGCCTTCCGGCATCGGCAGCACGTACGAGCCCATGTGGTGAACCTTCTTCACCGCGTAATCGCCGGTGCCGTCCTTCTCGAACTTCACGCCCCAGCGGTCGAGCTGCTCGATCGTCGTGAAGCTGTGCGTCGCGTATGCGTACACGGCCTCTTGATCGACGATCCCGTCGTTGGCGATCGTGATCTCGCGCGTGTATTGCTCGGGCGTCGCATGACCGGGAATCACCGCGTTGTTCAGGCCGTCCATCCCCATCGAGATCGCGCCGCTGCGTTTCACGTTGGCCTTCTCGAGCAGCAGCACGCGCAGCGACGGATCGCGCTCCTTCGCCTTGATGGCCGCCATCGGGCCGGCCGTGCCGCCGCCGACCACGACGATGTCGTATTCATGCACATGGGTATTCATCGCGGGTTCCTTGCAGGTTTGCGCGCCTTCTGCCGGTCGACGCGCAACCGGTACTGGAAGGCGTCGCCGCGGAAGTAGAGGTATTCGTAGTCGATCGGCGCGCCCGACGCGTCGTGCGTGAGGCGTTCGATGCGCAGCACGGGGCTGCTTTCCTCGACGTGCAGCGCGTCGACGATTTCGTCGTCCGCGAGGATCGCGTCGATCGACACGTCGGCATAGCCGAGCGGGATGCCGCAGTCGTTCTCCAGGATCAGGAAGATGTCGCGGGTCGCGAGATCGGCGCCGGCGAGGCGCTTGCCGAGCGCTTCCGGCACCCAGGTCTGTTCGAGCGACACGGGTTCGCGGTTCAGCAGCCGCACGCGATGGATCTCGACGAGCGGCGCGCCTTCGGGCACGTTCAGCTTCGTCGCGAGATGGCGATCGGCCTTCACCGTGCGCAGGCTGCGCAACTGGTTGACGATCTCGTAGCCCATCGACGACATCGCCTCGGCGAACCCCTGCAGCGACGTCACGTTCTGGAACGCCTTCGGCTTCGACACGAACGTGCCCTTGCCGTGCAGCTTGAACAGCAGGCCTTCCTTCTGCAGGTCGCCGAGCGCCTGGCGCACCGTGATGCGGCTGACGTCGAACATCGCGCAGAGCTCGTGCTCGGACGGCATCCGGCTGTGCGGCGCGTAGGTGCCGTCGAGGATGCGCGCGCGCAGCGTGTCCTTGATCTGCACGTAGAGCGGGGCCGCGGACAGCGGCACGACGTTGGGTGGGGGCATCGGTCAACTTGTTATGACAAGATGGGACGAGTGTAGCCAGCGCGATGGCGCGCCCCAACCAACTATTTGTGATTTCGAATTTCCGGTTGCGGAAAAGCGGGGCGGCAGGCGGCGCGGCGGGCGGGTGATCCGGCCCTTGCGAGCCGTGCGGCATCGTCGACAATAAAAAAGCGCGGTTTCGTGCGCCGCGCGTGTCGATTTCCCGCTGCGTCGCCCGTCGTATCGATATCGACCGGGCAGTGCGCCGCGCCAGGCGGCCGCCACCCGGCTTCCGCGATTGGCGCAACGAACGAGGAGAGACCCCATGACACGCCACATGCCGGATTCCCGATACCGCTGGGTGATCGTCGCCGCGGGCGGCCTGATGGGCTGCGTCGCGATCGGCGCGATGTTTTCGTTACCGGTGTTCCTGCGATCCATTGCGCGCGATACGGGCTGGTCGATGACCGGTATTTCCGCCGCGATGACGCTCGGTTTCATCGCGATGGCGTTTGCGAGCATGGCGTGGGGCAGCCTGTCGGACCGCGTCGGCACGCGGCCGGTCGTGATCGCGGGCGCCGTGCTGCTGTCGGCGAGCCTGGCGCTGGCGAGCCGCGCGCCGTCGTTGCTCGTGTTCCAGTTGACCTTCGGCCTGGCCGTCGGCAGCGCGACGGCCGCGATATTCGCGCCGATGATGGCGTGCGTGACCGGCTGGTTCGACACGCACCGCAGCCTCGCGGTGTCGCTGGTGTCGGCCGGCATGGGGATGGCGCCGATGACGATGGCGCCGCTCGCCGCCTGGCTCGTGTCGGTGCGCGACTGGCGCACGTCGATGCTGCTGATTGCCGCGCTGGCGGCCGCCGTGATGATTCCGGTGTCGCTGCTGGTGCGCCGGGCGCCCGCGCTCGACGCGGCCCCCGCGCACGCGGCGCCTGCGGCCGGCGGCGCGCCCGCCGCGATGTCGGTCGCGGATGCGCTGCGCTCGCCGCAGTTCATGGTGCTGCTGCTGACCAATTTCTTCTGCTGCGCGACGCATTCCGGCCCGATCTTCCATACGGTCAGCTACGCGGTGACCTGCGGGATTCCGCTGATCGTCGCGGTGTCGATCTACAGCGTCGAAGGGCTGGCGGGGATGGGCGGCCGGATCGCGTTCGGGCTGCTCGGCGATCGCCTCGGCGCGAAGCGCATGCTGGTGGCGGGGCTGCTCGCGCAGGCGCTCGGCGCGCTCGGCTACTACTTCGTGCGCACGCTCGACGGCTTCTACGCGGTCGCGACGCTGTTCGGCTTCATCTATGCGGGCGTGATGCCGCTGTATTCGGTGCTCGCGCGCGAGAATTTCCCGCTGCGGATGATGGGCACCGTGATCGGCGGCTGCGCGATGGCGGGCAGCCTCGGGATGGCCACGGGCCCGGTCGCGGGCGGGCTGATCGTCGATGCGTTCGGCAGCTACGGCTGGCTGTACCTCGGGTCGTTCGCGATCGGGATCGGCGCGTTCCTGATCGCGACGATGTTCCGCCCGTTCGCGAAAGCGCGGCCGGAAACGGTGACTGCGTAATCGGGCCATGCCATCGGATGCGACGGCGGAAGTGGCGGCGGCGGGTGTTTTCGCCGGGTCGACAGGGGCCGATCGTCTCGTCGCGAATTAAAAAATGGGTCCGGGCAGCGCATGCGTTTGGAAGCGTGCGAACGGCGCTTAGCCTGCTGCGGCGCAGCAGAGCGGCAACTGACGGCGATCGGCGCGCATGCGCAGCGATTCGGCCCCTAAAAAACGCAATATCGAGCATATATTCGAAGGGCCTGTCATACCGGCGTCACCCTGCTAGAATTCGGCCTGCCGCATTGTTCCGATTGACTGATGAGATTGCTTGACGCCCTGGTCGAACAACGTATTGCCGCCGCCGCCGCGCGGGGCGAGTTCGACGATTTGCCGGGTACCGGCGCGCCGCAGGCGCTGGATGACGACCTGCTCGTGCCCGAGGAGGTGCGGGTGGCCAACCGTATCCTGAAGAACGCGGGCTTCGTGCCGCCGGCCGTCGAGCAACTGCGCGCGCTGCGCAATCTGCACGACGAAGTGCAGGCGGTCAGCGACCGTGCCGCGCGTTGCCGGCTGCAGGCGAAGATCCTCGCGCTCGACATGGCGCTGGAATCGCTGCGCGGCGGCCCGATGGTGATGCCGCGCGACTACTGCCGGCGCATCGCGGAACGCCTGTGCGAGCGCGGGCTCGACGACGCGTCCGCCGAAGCGGGGACGATGTGACGTCCGACGCGCTGCACGACGCAGCCCGCGCGGCAGCCGCCCCGGCCGCTGAACCCGTCGCCGATTCTGCCGTTCACGAAGCCGCGCCCATCTCGGCGCGCGACCTCCATTTCATGCGTCTTGCGCAAGCCGCCGCCGAAGAGGCGCGTGCGGCCGGCGAAGTGCCGGTCGGCGCGGTGCTCGTGCGCGGCGACGAAGTGATCGCACGCGGCTTCAACCATCCGATCGGCGGGCACGACCCGTCCGCGCATGCCGAAATGGCCGCGCTGCGCATGGCCGCGCAGCAGTTGCAGAATTACCGGATGCCGGGCTGCGAGCTGTACGTGACGCTCGAGCCGTGCCTGATGTGCGCCGGCGCGATCATGCACGCCCGCATCGCGCGGGTCGTCTATGGCGCGGCCGACCCGAAGACGGGCGCGTGCGGCAGCGTGATCGACGCATTCGCGAATCCGCAGTTGAACCACCACACCGAAGTGACGGGCGGCGTGCTCGCCGACGAATGCGGCGCCGCGCTGAAGTCGTTCTTCGCCGAGCGCCGTCGCGCGTTGCGCGAGGCACGGCTCGCCCGCGACGCCGAATCCGGCGCGTCATAGTCGCCGCCGCCGCGCCCGTCGTTCCGGGCGCGCACGGTTTCCGTGAACCGGACCCGGTTCGGACCCTCTAAGCAGGTTTGACGATCCCGATACCTTTCGCCATGTCCTTCCAGCCCGCCGCGTCCTACACCATCCGCCTGCTGGCGCCGTCCGGCTATCCGCACGACCCCGACGCGATCAACCGCGCGCTCGAGCGCCTCAGCACCGCGCAGCAGCGCATCGAGAACATCGAGGCGACGCAGCGGCGCTTCCAGCGCTTCGGCGGCACCGACGGCGAGCGCGCAGGCGACCTGAACCGCCTCGCGGATCCCGAGCGGCCGCTGCCGGACATCGCGCTCGCGGTGCGCGGCGGCTACGGCGCCGCACGCATCCTGCATGGGCTCGACTATCGCGGCCTCGAGCGCCGGCTGCGCGACCAGCCGGTCGCGCTCGTCGGTCACAGCGACTTCACGGCGATCCAGCTGGCGCTGTATGCGAAGGCGCGCATCAAGACGTTCGGCGGCCCGATGCTGTCGGCCGACTTCGGCGCCGAAACGCCGAGCGACTTCACGATGCGGCATTTCTGGCAGACGCTGACGCAGCCGAGCACGACGATCGTCGCCGACGCACCGCAGGTGCAGGCGGTGAACGTGACCGGCACGCTGTGGGGCGGCAACCTCGCGATCCTCACGTCGCTGGTCGGCACGCCGTACATGCCCGACATCGAGGGCGGCATCCTGTTCATCGAGGACGTCAACGAGCAGCCGTTCCGGATCGAGCGGATGATCTATCAGCTGCATTTGTCGGGGCTGCTCGCACGCCAGCAGGCGCTCGTGCTCGGCCAGTTCACCGGCGCGCGGCCGTTCGAGTACGACAACGGCTACGACATGCAGGCGATGATCGACCAGGTGCGCGCGGTGGTCGGGATTCCGGTCGTCACGGGGCTCCAGTTCGGCCACGTGCCCGACCTGCTGACGCTGCCGTTCGGCGCGCAGGCCCAACTGGTCGCGAATGCGCACGGGTTCCGGCTCACGGTGTCGGACTATCCGCATCTCGGCTGATGCCGGCGCGATCGATCGAAAGGCGGGTTTTCCCGCCTTTTTCTTCATGTAAACGCGCAACTAACGGTCCATATTTTTCGTCGACGTCCACGCGACTTTCGCCCGACTGTGCACCATTTTTGTCAACAAAATGGCCGGAAGGGTATACGACGAGAAGGGCCTCCGTATTGCCTGTCAGGCTTGTCGTGCATGGAATTCGTGCGCACTGCACCGAATGGAGACATGCCGGCGCACGCCGATTGTGCGGAATCCTGCAAAAGAATTGTTGACAATCTTTATGTCCGCCCTAGGATGAGGACCATCACACGATGCAGATCATGAACGAGCCCGATTCCTCTCCGTCCGGTGCAGCCGGTCCCGAAGCGATCGCCGAGCGCATCCGCACGGCGATCCTCGAGCATCGGCTCGCGCCCGGCGCGAAGCTGACGGAGGCGCAGCTCTGCGACGTGTTCGGCGTGAAGCGCGGGACGATCCGCCAGGCGCTCGCGCAGCTCGCGACCGACAAGCTGGTCGACCTCGAGCCGAACCGCGGGGCGTTCGTCGCGAGCCCGACGCTGCAGGACGTGCACGAAGTGTTCGAGATGCGCCGGATCATCGAGCTGGCCGTGGTCGAGCGGCTCGCCACCGGCCCCGGCGCCAGGCGCTTGAAGGGCGTCGCCGCGCTGATCGACAAGGAGCGCAAGGCGTTCGAGCGGCACGACTTCGCCGCGTGGATCCGGCTGTCGGGCGAATTCCATACGGCGCTCGCGACGCTGATGGGCAATGCGACGCTCAGCGAGTGCCTCGAAGGGCTCGTTGCACGCTCGACGCTGATGTCGGCGCTGTACGAATCGCACGGGCGCAGCCCGTGCTCGTGCGACGACCACGACGAGATCCTCGCCGCGCTGGAGGCGGGCGATCCGAAGCAGGCGGTGACGCTGATGGCGCGCCACCTGCAGCATGTCGAACTGAAGATGCTGGACCGGCCCGCGCAAGGGCAGGTCGATTTGCGCGAAGTGTTCGGCGGCGCCTGAGCGGCGACGCGAACCCGGCCGCGCGCCACAGAACGAGCGAAATGCGGGCCCGCGGTGTTTGCCGCGGGCCGCTGGTCCGACTCCGGGCGACGATCCGGAGCGATATCGATGACGGTGGAGCGGCCTTCCGGCCGCGTCAAGGAGAAGTCATGGCTCAGTTCAGTGTGGCGCACGACAGCGCCTATCCGGCGGAAGAAGGCGGCGAGGGCGGCGGTCCGGCGTTGCCGGATGGTTACAGCGAACGTCTGTACAACGAAGATTTGGCACCCCTTAAAAATCAGACATGGGGCTCGTACAACATCTTCGCGTTCTGGATGTCGGACGTGCACAGCGTCGGCGGCTACGTGTTCGCGGGCAGCCTGTTCGCGCTCGGGCTGACGAGCTGGCAGGTGCTGATCGCGCTGATCGTCGGCATCGGCCTCGTGAACGCGCTGTGCAACCTGATCGCGCGGCCGAGCCAGCAGATCGGCGTGCCGTATCCGGTCGCATGCCGCGCGACGTTCGGCGTGCTCGGCGCGAACGTGCCGGCTGTGATCCGCGGGCTGATCGCGATCGCGTGGTACGGCATCCAGACTTATCTTGCGTCGAGCGCGCTCGTGATCGTCGTGCTGAAATTCTTCCCGCAATGGCTGCCGTATGCGGACGTCCATCGCTACGGCTTCCTCGGGTTGTCGGCGGTCGGCTGGGCCGGCTTCATGCTGTTGTGGGTGCTGCAGGCGTTCGTGTTCTGGAACGGGATGGAGACGATCAAGAAGTTCATCGACTTCGCGGGCCCGGCCGTCTATGTCGTGATGTTCATCCTGGCCGGCTACATGGTGTGGCGCGCAGGCTGGCGCAACATCGGCATCAACCTCGGCGGCGTCAAGTATCACGGCGCGGAAGTGATTCCGGTGATGATCACCGCCGTGTCGCTCGTCGTGTCGTACTTCTCCGGGCCGATGCTGAACTTCGGCGATTTCTCGCGCTACTGCCGCTCGTTCGGCGAAGTGAAGCGCGGCAATTTCTGGGGGCTGCCGGTCAACTTCCTCGCGTTCTCGCTGGTCACGGTGATCACGACGGCCGCGACGCTGCCGGTGTTCGGCGAACTGATCACCGACCCGGTCGAGACGGTCGGCCGCATCGACCATCCGACCGCGGTGATCCTCGGCGCGCTGACGTTCACGATCGCGACGATCGGCATCAACATCGTCGCGAACTTCGTGTCGCCCGCGTTCGATTTCTCGAACGTCGCACCGCGCCTGATCAGCTGGCGCGCGGGCGGGATGCTCGCGGCCGTCGCGTCGATCTTCATCACGCCGTGGAACCTGTTCAACAACCCAGCCGTGATCCACTACACGCTCGACGTGCTCGGCGCGTTCATCGGCCCGCTGTACGGCGTGCTGATCGCCGACTTCTACCTCGTCAAGCGCGGCCGCCTCGTGCGCGACGACCTGTACACGATGTCGGAAAGCGGCAGCTACTGGTACACGGGCGGCGTGAACCGCCGCGCGCTCGCCGCGCTGTTGCCGGCCGCGGTGATCGCGGTGGCCTGCGTGATGGTGCCGGGCTGGCAGGGTGTCGCGAATTTCTCGTGGTTCATCGGCGCGGGGCTCGGCTTCGTGTTCTACCGGCTGCTCGTGAGCGCGAAGGCGTAAGGAGCGTGCGATGAAGATCCGACTGATCAATCCGAACACGACGCAGCGGATGACCGACGCGATGGGCCGCTGCGCGCGCGAGGTCGCGGCCGCCGGCACGGAGATCGTCGCCGTGAGCCCGCCCATGGGGCCGCCGTCGATCGAAGGGTATTACGACGAGGCGCTCGCGACGCCGGGCCTCCTCGCGGAGATCGCGCAGGGCGAGCGCGACGGCTGCGACGCATACGTGATCGCGTGTTTCGGCGATCCGGGCCTGTACGCCGCGCGCGAGCTCGCGCGCGGGCCGGTGATCGGCATCGCCGAGGCCGCGATGCATGCGGCGAGCGTGCTCGCGCCGGGCTTCTCGGTCGTCACGACGCTCGCGCGCACCTGCGGGATGGCGTGGCACCTCGCGGAGCGCTACGGGATGAAGCGGTTCTGCCGCAACGTGCGCGCGACCGACGTCGCGGTGCTCGAACTCGACCGGCCCGGCTCGGCCGCGCGCCGGATCATCGTCGACGAATGCCGGCGCGCGCTCGACGAGGATGGCGCCGATGCGATCGTGCTCGGCTGCGCGGGGATGGCCGAATTCGCGCACGAGGTCGAGCAGCAGATCGGCGCGCCGGTGGTCGAGGGCGTCACGGCGGCCGTGAAGTGGGCCGAGGCGCTGGTCGCGCTGCGCCTCGCGACCGCGAAACGCGGCGACTACGCGCGGCCGCTGCCGAAGCGCTACGACGGCGCGTTCGCCCGCTTCAGCCCGTCGGACGGGGATGCGACGGAACCGGTCCCGAATTTGCCGCAACCGCACATACACACCGTCTGACACGCACTATCTGCGCCGCTGTATGGGCGCGTATGAACCTTTTCGCTACACTGGGCCGTCATCGCATCGGCTTGTGCGGCCGGCCTCCGGCACCGCGCGGTCGATGCGAACCCATTATTTCAGCCCGCTCATTCAGCCCGTTTTCGTTGCACTTCGAACCATGTCACTCGATCCCAACTATCCTCGCGACCTGATCGGCTACGGCCGCCATCCCGTTCAGGCGAACTGGCCGGGGCGCGCCCGCGTCGCCGTGCAATTCGTGCTGAACTACGAGGAGGGCGGCGAGAACTGCGTGCTGCACGGCGATCCGGGCTCCGAGCAGTTCCTGTCCGAAATCGTCGGCGCGGCCGCGTATCCGGACCGCCACATGAGCATGGAGTCGATCTACGAATACGGGTCGCGGGCCGGCGTGTGGCGCATCCTGCGCGAATTCGAGAAGCGCGGGTTGCCGCTGACGGTATTCGGCGTCGGCATGGCGATCGAGCGGCATCCGGAACTCGCGCGCGCCTTCGTCGAGCTCGGCCATGAGATCGCATGCCACGGCTGGCGATGGATCCACTACCAGAGCATGGCGCCGGAGCTCGAAGCCGAGCACATGCGCCTCGGGATGGAGGCGATCGAGCGCGTGACGGGCGAGCGCCCGCTCGGCTGGTATACCGGCCGCGACAGCCCCAATACGCACCGCCTGGTCGCCGAATACGGCGGCTTCCTGTACGACTCCGACAACTACGGCGACGACCTGCCGTTCTGGATGGACGTCGAAGTGTCGGGCGGCCGCACGTCGCCGCAACTGATCGTGCCGTACACGCTCGACACGAACGACATGCGTTTCGCGACGCCGCAGGGCTTCAACACCGGCGACCACTTCTTCGACTACCTGCGCGACGCATTCGACGTGCTGTACGCGGAAGGCGACGAGGCGCCGAAGATGCTGTCGATCGGCATGCACTGCCGACTGCTCGGCCGGCCGGGCCGGTTCCGCGGGCTGCAGCGTTTCCTCGATCACATCGAGAAGCACGATCGCGTATGGGTGACGCGCC
This sequence comes from Burkholderia sp. 28_3, assembly GCF_003253915.1. Taxonomy (NCBI): domain Bacteria; kingdom Pseudomonadati; phylum Pseudomonadota; class Betaproteobacteria; order Burkholderiales; family Burkholderiaceae; genus Burkholderia; species Burkholderia sp. 28_3. The sequence continues at coordinate 541,980 of NZ_QKZF01000003.1, read as the reverse complement.
GTGTCGATATCGCGCGTCACTGGCGTGAACATCATCCGTATCAGCCCAATCATCGAAACGAAGGGAAAGCATGAAGGCGATGCGCTACACGTTGGAGCAACTGAACACGATGGCGCCGAGCGCATTTGTCGCGGCGCTGTCGGGGATTTTCGAACATTCGCCGTGGGTGGCCGAAGTCGCCGCGGGCGAGCGGCCGTTCGCGAGCATCGACGCGCTGCACAAGACGATGTCGGGCGCGGTGGAAAACGGCGGCGAAGTGCGCCAGCTCGCGCTGATCAACGCTCACCCGGAGCTGGCCGGCAAGGCCGCCGTGCGCGGCGAGCTGACGGCCGAGTCGACCCGCGAACAGAGCGGCGCAGGCCTCGACCAGTGCACGCAGGAAGAATTCGACAAGCTGCTGACGCTGAACCGCACGTATCGCGAGAAGTTCGGCTTCCCGTTCATCCTCGCAGTGCGCGGTTATGATCGCCACGGCATCATCGCGAATTTCGAGTCGCGCGTGAATCATTCGCGCACCGAGGAACTGCGCACGAGCCTCGACCAGATCTACCGGATCGCGCGCTTCCGCCTCGACGACCTGATCGACGCCTGACACCGCAATACGGCCTGCTGCGTCGCAGCGGCCTGATCGCCTCACTGAAACAAGGAAACATCATGGCTGTTCCGCTTCTCGATCCGAACGCACCCGATTTCACGCGGCGCTACGTGAATCTTGCCGACCCGCGTCTCGGTGCGCAGGCGCTCGAGGCCAGCGACGACTTCTTCGCGCCGAAGGACCGGATGCTGAACCCCGAGCCGGCCGTCTTCATTCCCGGCAAGTACGACGACCACGGCAAGTGGATGGACGGCTGGGAAACGCGCCGCAAGCGTACGACCGGCTACGACTGGTGCATCGTCAAGCTCGCGCGCCCGGGCGTGATCAAGGGCTTCGACATCGACACGAGCCATTTCACCGGCAACTTCCCGCCGGCCGCGTCGATCGAGGCCGCGTTCGTGGCCGACGGCGCGCCGACGCATGCGACCGAGTGGGTCGAGATCGTGCCGTCGACGACGCTGCAGGGCAACAGCCATCACTACGTCGAAGCGCACGACGCACGGGCGTTCACGCATCTGCGCGTAAACATCTACCCGGACGGCGGCATCGCGCGCCTGCGCGTGTACGGCCAGCCGCAGCTCGACTGGGCCGGCGCGAGCGCGACCGAGCAGTTCGACCTCGCGGCGATGGAAAACGGCGGTTACGTGGTGGCCGCGAACAACCAGCACTTTGGCGTCGCGTCGAACCTGCTGCTGCCGGGCCGCGGCGTGAACATGGGCGACGGCTGGGAAACCCGCCGCCGCCGCGAGCCGGGCAACGACTGGGCGATCATCGCGCTCGCGCAGCCGGGCGTGATCCGCAAGATCGAAGTCGATACCGCGTTCTTCAAGGGCAACTATCCGGATCGCTGCTCGATCCAGGCCGCGTACGTGTCGGGCGGCACGGACAGCTCGCTGATCACGCAGTCGATGTTCTGGCCGGTGCTGCTCGGCGAACAGAAGCTGCAGATGGACAAGCAGCACTACTTCGAACAGGACATCGCGTCGCTCGGCCCCGTCACGCACGTGCGACTGAACATCATTCCGGACGGCGGCGTGTCGCGCCTGCGTCTGTGGGGGACGCTCGACAAATGAAGACGCTTGCCATCGAACCGCTGACCAAGGAAGCCTTCGCGCCGTTCGGCGACGTGATCGAAACGGAAGGGGCGAAGCAGATCCCGATCAACCTCGGCACGACGATCCGCTTTCACGATCTCGCGAAAGTCGACGTGACCGATGAAGGCGGCCGCACGCTCGTCAACCTGTTCCGCGGCCAGCCGCGCACGCTGCCGTTCGAAGTGAAGATGCTGGAGCGGCACCCGCTCGGCAGCCAGGCGTTCGTGCCGCTGAACGACCAGCCGTATCTCGTCGTCGTCGCGCCCGCGGGCGATCTCGACCCGGCGAAGATCCGTGCGTTCGTGACGAGCGGCTGGCAGGGCGTCAACTACGCGAAGGGCGTGTGGCATCACCCGCTGATCGCGCTCGGCGGCGTCAGCGACTTCATCGTCGTCGATCGCGGCGGCGACGGCCTGAACCTGAACGAGCAGGATCTGCCGGAATCGCTGTGGCTCACCGAGGATGCACTGGATGCGGTGACGGCCTGAGTCAGGCCGATCCGATCGTCCTCCCGTCGAAACCCGCGCAGCCTGCGCGGGTTTTTTCATGGACGCTCACCTGCGCGTGAATCAGATGGACGAGGACTGGCGCATCGCGCGCGAACCCTGGCCGCCGCGCCGCCGGGTGGCGACCGGCGCATGCTGCGTCATCAGCTCGGCCACCCAGTCGACGAACACGCGCAGCTTCGCGCTGACGTGCCGGTTCGGCGGGAAGGCGACGTACATCGGCATCGGTTCGAGTTGCCATTGCGCGAACAGCGGCACCAGTTCGCCGTTCGCGCGATACGCGGTGGCCATGTAGTCGGGCAGCCACAGGATGCCGAGCCCCGCGAGGCCGGCTGCGAGGTACGCATTGCCGTCGTCGACCGCGAGCACGTAGCGCCCACGCACGTGGACCTGCTCGCCGTCGCATGTCATCGCGAACGGCAGCGTCTTGCCGGTGCGCGCCCACAGGAAGCCGACGACGCGATGATGCGTGTCGTCGAGTTCGGCCGGATGCGACGGCGTGCCGGCGCGCGCGAGATAGGCGGGCGATGCGTACACGCCGAGCCGCAGGTCGCCGATGTGGCGCGCGACCAGCGAGCGGTCGGTCGGCTCGCCGCCGCGCACGACGCAATCGACGTTCTCGCCGATCACGTCGACCACGCGGTCGCTCACGCCCATGTCGAGCTGGATGTCCGGATGGCGCGCATGAAACGCGGGTAGCGCGGGGATCAGGATCAGGCGCGCGAACGGGCTCGGCACGTCCACCCGCAGCCGCCCGCGCGGCGACGCCGACGCCGCGGACAGGCTCGTTTCGGCATCGTCCATGTCGGCCAGCAGCCGCACGACACGTTCGTAGTACGCGGCGCCGTCGGCCGTGACGACGACCTTGCGGGTCGTGCGGTTGAACAGCTTCACGCGCAGCCGCGCTTCGAGCTGCTGCACCAGTTGCGTGACGGTGGTGCGGCTCATGTGCAGCGTGTCGGCTGCCTTCGTGAAGCTGCCGGCTTCCACCACGCGGGCGAACGCCTGCATTGCGTCGAATCGATCCATCGGGTCGGGGCTCCGCGTCGGTCGCAGGATTGTTTGGGATGTGCAAACAGTGTTGGACAGGGTTGCCGGTTTATCCGCCACGCAACGGTCCTTAAAGTGCCTTCATCGTTGATGCACGGGCATGCCGCCCAAGACCGATGGAGGTGTCGAATGGCAAAGCGTAGCGCAGTTTTTCCGCCGGGTCGCCAGGCGCTGTACGACCGCAACCGTTATTCGCCGGCGCTGCGCGCGAACGGCTTCCTGTTCGTATCCGGGCAGGTGGGCAGCCGCGAGGACGGCTCGCCCGAGCCGGAACTGGGCGCGCAGGTGCGCCGTGCGTTCGACAACCTGAATGCGGTGCTGCGCGCGGCCGGCTGCACGTTCGACGACGTCGTCGACGTGACGGTGTTCCTCGTCGATCCCGAAGCGACGTTCGAGCGGGTCTGGGAGATCGTGCCCGAATACTGGGGCGACGCACCGCATCCGACGCTGACCGCCGTCGGCGCGACCTGGCTGTATGGGTTTCAGTTCGAGATCAAGGTGATTGCGCGGTTGCCGGAGACGGGCGACGCATGAGCATTCGGCGCCTGGGTTTCAGCTTGGCGTGCATCACGGCGCGACGGCCGGCTCGTGTTCATACGCGCGATGCAGCAGCGCGACGAACGACGACGAATCGGGCAGCGTCGCCGTGCCGAGCCGGCGCACCGCGATGGCCGGCGTCCATGAATTCATCACGACGGCGCCGGCCAGTGACGGCAGGTCGGCCGGCCTGACTTCACGGTCGTGCTGCGCGACGCCGAGGCGTGCCAGTTGCCGCCGCAGGATGCCCATCGTGACACCGCCGAGCATGCCGGCCACCGGCCACACGACCGCGTCGCCGGTCCAGAACGCCAGATTCCAGATCGAGCCTTCGCTGATGCGCCCGTGGCGATCGATGAACGCCGCATCGTCGAAATCCAGTGAGACCGCGCGGCGCAGAAAGTGCGTTTTCGCGACTTCGCCGACGTGCTTGATCGCCGGCAGCACGCGCTCGTAGTCGAACAGCGCGAGATCGAGCGGGCCTGCGGGCCCCGACGACGGCGCCGCGGTGCGCACCAGCACGTCGAGCGTTTCATCGGCGCGCGGCGCGACGAATTCGCCGCTCGTCGCATGAACGGTCGCGGTCAGCGACAGCGCCGATGGCGCGTGCTCGAGCGCGGCGTGCAGGAACGTGCGCATTCGTGCGTCGGGCAGCGCCTGTCCGAACAGTGCATTCGATGCTTCGCGCAGCCGGGCGAGATGCAGGTCGAGGCCGCGCACGCGCCCGTCGCGGACCTGCATCGCGGTGAAATGCGCGTGGCCCGCGAAGGCCAGCGCGGCGAGTGCATCCGGCGCGGCGGTCGTGCCGTTGAGTTGAGTGACGGACGGGAACGATACGGCGATCATCGGCAAATCTCCGGGTTCGGCCGCGGGCACGGGGCGGCGCGCGGCATCTTCAAGAACGGCTATTGTTTGCTCATTGATGGCGTCATGAAAAACGAGTAGTTTTCGGACGGTCATCAAATTCCTTTTGAAGATCGATGGAACGCATGTGGCCCGGTACGCGCGCGCTGAGGACGTTCGATGCAGCGGCGCGGCACCTGAATTTCTCGCGGGCGGCCGACGAGGTCGGGTTGACGCCGGCCGCGGTCAGTCACCAGATCAAGGAAATCGAAGCGCAACTCGGCATGGACCTGTTCGTCCGTACGAGCCGCAGCATCCGGCTGACGCCCGCCGGCGTCGTGCTGGCCGGCGCGGCCGCCGACGCGCTGGCGGGCCTGCAACGTGCGACCGCACGGGCGCGCCGCCTCGCACGCGAGCAGACCGAACTGCGCGTGTCGGTCGGCGCACGCTTCGCGACGCACTGGCTGCTGCCGCGCCTGCCGCGTTTCAGGGCCGCCCATCCCGCGCTCGAACTCACGTTCGACATCACCGATCGCCTGCGCGATTTCGCCGACGACGATGTGGACGTCGCGATCCGCTTCGGCACCGGGCGTTACCGCGATGCAGGTGCGCAGCGCCTGTTCGGCACGTCGGTCGTCGCGGTCTGCAGCCCGGCGCTGCTGTCGGCCGGGCAGCCGCCGCGCGTGCCGCGCGACCTGCTGCGCTACACGCTGTGCCACGCCGACTGCGAAGTCGACGGCGTGCGCTGGCCGCGCTGGTCGGCATGGATGACGGCAGCCGGGGTCGCAGGTTTCGACGACAGCCGGTGCGTCGCGTTTCCGGATTCCAGCCACGTCGTGCAGGCCGTGGCGGACGGCGCGGCGGTCGGGCTGGCCGAGCCGCACATGATCGTGCGCGATCTCGCGGACGGGCGCCTCGTGCGGCTGTTCGACGTGAGCGTCGACGTGGCGCCGGCGCTCGCGTATCACGTCGTATATCCGGCGCACCTGCAGGATGATCCGCGCATCGTCGCGTTGCGCGGCTGGCTCGCGGACGAAGTCGCGACGGTGCGCGTGTAGCGCGTGCTATCGTGCCCGCAGCGCCACTGCACGACGCCCGCTTCCGGGCGCGATCTTCCGATGAGCCAGCCTGAAAACGACCTCGCGGTCCTGCTGCGCACGATGCGGCCCGAACTGCATCCGGGCGCGTTCGCGTTCATCGCGCTGCCGCACGACGCCGACGTATCGGTATCCGACGTGATCGCGACGTTCCGCGAAGCGGAAGGGCTGACGGTCGTGGTCGACGAGCAGACGGCCGCCCGGCGCGGCTGGCCGGTGCTGTTCCGCGCCGCCTGGATCACGCTCACCGTGCATTCCGACCTCGCGGCCGTCGGCCTCACGGCCGCATTCGCACGCGCGCTCGGTGCGGCAGGCATCAGTTGCAACGTGATGGCCGCCGCGTACCACGATCACATCTTCGTGCCGTTCGACGACGGCCCGCGCGCCCGCGATGCACTCGTCGCACTGCAGCGCGACGCGATGCGCGGCTGACGCGCGCAGGGCATTCTGAGCGGGCAAAAAAACGGGCCCGTGACCGGGCCCGCGAACGGAGAGGATGGCGCCGGCGCATGACCGTGCCGGCGCCGGGCGGCTTACTTGACCGCGCCGCCCTCGAACCAGGCGGCGAGCTTGGTCCGCTCGTCGTCGGTCATGTGCGTGACGTTGCCGATCGGCATCGCCTTCAGGCGCACGGCCTGGTCGTAGATGCGCTGCGCGTTCTTCGACACTTCGTCCGGCGTATCGAACATCACGCCCGCGGGCGCGCTGCCCATCAGCGTCGGCTTGGCCGAGTGGCACTCGACGCAGCGCTGCTGCAGGATCGGCATGATGTCGTTGATCACGATCTTCGGTGCGTTGGCCGCTTGCGCTTCCGGGGCGACCGGCTTCGGCATCGTCCACACCAGCGCGCCCGACAGCAGCGCGACGCCGCCGATCGGCAGGTACCACAGCTGCTTGCCGCGGTGACGCATCACGAAGAACTGGCGAATCAGCGCGCCGGCCAGCATGATCAGCACGAGCACGACCCAGTTGAACTTGTTCGTGTACGTCATCGCATAGTGGTTCGACAGCATCGCGAACACGACCGGCAGCGTGAAGTACGTGTTGTGCACCGAACGCTGCTTGCCGCGCTTGCCGTAGATCGGGTTCGGCTCTTCGCCCTTGAGCATCTTGTCGACCATCTTGCGCTGACCGGGGATGATCACGAAGAACACGTTCGCCGACATGATCGTCGCGAGCATCGCGCCGACGATCAGGTAGGCGGCACGGCCCGAGAAGATGTGGCACGCGAGGTACGCCGCGACGACGACGTACAGGCCGACGCAGATGCCCAGCACGCGGTCGTTGGTGCCGAGGATGCGGCACAGCGAGTCGTAGACGATCCAGCCGGCGGCGAGGAAGCCGAGCGCGGACGCGACGGCGACGACCGGGCCCATGTCGAGCACGTTCTTGTCGATCAGGTACGTGTTCGGGGCGAGCAGGTACAGCACGAAGAACAGCGTGAAGCCCGACAGCCACGTCGTGTACGACGGCCACTTCGACCAGTGCAGGTCATCCGGCATTTCCGGCGGGGCGACCGTGTACTTCTGCATGTTGTAGAAGCCGCCGCCGTGGACGTGCCACAGCTCGCCGAACACGCCGCGCTTGCGCTGGTTCGGGTCGGTCGGCGGTTTCAGGCTGTTGTCGAGCGCGACGAAATAGAACGACTCGCCGATCCACGCAATCGCGACGATGACGTGCAGCCATCGCAGCGCGAGGTTCAGCCAGTCGGTGATGAAGCCTTCCATGAAACTCCTCCAGACTCAGATTTTGTCTTGATGCGGGCGCTGATGCGTATGTCAGCTGCCGCGATAGGTGCTGTACGACCACGGCGACACGAGCAGCGGCACGTGGTAGTGCGATGCGGTGTCGGCGATGCCGAAGCGGAGCACGACGCGGTCGACGAAGCGGGGTTCGGGCACCTTCACGCCGAGCGCCGCGAAGTAGTCGCCGGCATGGAATACGAGTTCGTATTCGCCGGCGGCGAGCGCCGCGCCTTCGAGCAGGGGTTCGTCGCAGCGGCCGTCGCTATTGGTCAGCACGGTCTTGATCGCGCGGCGCGATTCGCCGTCCAGCGCGTAGAGGTCCACCTTGATGGCGGCGCCGGGACGGCCGTGCGCCGTATCGAGTACGTGGGTAGTGAGCTTTCCCATTCGTTGTTCCTTGTGTGAATGCGAGGTTCGGCGGCGGCTCGATCCATGACTGTGCGGCGGATCGAGGCTCCACGTCACGTGGCTACATACCCGTCGGCGAGAGTGAAGCGAGCGCCGTGCAGGCATTGTAAAAAGGTTCCCCACGCAAATACGGGCGCGATATCAAAGATAATGCGCCGCGCATGAGCGGCTGTCGACGGCCCGCCGGATAGGGCTTCGAGCGGCGGTTGCGGGCGCCCGGCAGGGCGGCGGGCGGCGTACCATACCGAATCCCTGAAGGGCGGTATTCCGGATCGCGCATTGTGCGCGGCGCGCGCTTGGGCGATCCTCCCGCCGTGCGCGTCGGCCCGTGGCCCGCGCGTACCCCGAAGACGGCGAGCACGCCGGGTAACCGGGCCAGGGCGTTCGAACGGACGCAGGCACCGGGGCGTGCCGCGATTCAGCGTTCGAACGGCTGTGTGACCGCCTCCAGGACAGCCCCTGGAGGCAGACCGACGCGGAGAACGCATGAATCTCGAGCAGCACGCTGGCGCACGCGCGCCGAACCCCTCCTCATCCCGCCCGACGACCCTGCTGGTCAAGCACGCCGACGTGCTCGTGACCATGGACGACACGCGTCGCGAGCTGCGCGACGCAGGGCTCTACATCGAAGACAACCGGATCGTCGCGGTCGGCCCGAGCGCCGAGCTGCCGGACACGGCCGACGAAGTGCTCGACCTGCGCGGCCACCTCGTGATCCCGGGGCTCGTGAACACGCACCACCACATGTACCAGAGCCTCACGCGCGCGGTGCCGGCCGCGCAGAACGCCGAGCTGTTCGGCTGGCTCACGAACCTGTACCGGATCTGGGCGCACCTGACGCCCGAGATGATCGAGGTGTCGACGCTCACCGCGATGGCCGAGCTGCTGCAGTCGGGCTGCACGACGTCGAGCGACCATCTGTACATCTACCCGAACGGCAGCCGGCTCGACGACAGCATCGGCGCCGCGCAGCGGATCGGCATGCGCTTTCACGCGAGCCGCGGCGCGATGAGCGTCGGCCAGCGCGACGGCGGGCTGCCGCCCGATTCGGTCGTCGAGCGCGAACCCGACATCCTGCGCGACGCGCAGCGCCTGATCGAGACCTATCACGACGAAGGCCGCTACGCGATGCTGCGCGTGGTGGTCGCGCCGTGCTCGCCGTTCTCGGTGAGCCGCGAGCTGATGCGCGACGCGGCCGTGCTGGCGCGCGAATACGGCGTGTCGCTGCACACGCACCTCGCGGAGAACGTCAACGACATCGCGTACAGCCGCGAGAAGTTCGGGATGACGCCTGCCGAATATGCGGAAGATCTCGGCTGGGTCGGCCACGACGTGTGGCATGCGCACTGCGTGCAGCTCGACGATGCGGGCATCGGCCTGTTCGCGCGTACCGGCACGGGCGTCGCGCACTGTCCGTGTTCGAACATGCGGCTCGCGTCCGGCATCGCGCCGGTGAAGAAGATGCGGCTCGCGGGCGTGCCGGTCGGGCTTGGCGTCGACGGTTCCGCGTCGAACGACGGCGCGCAGATGGTGGCGGAAGTGCGCCAGGCGCTGCTGCTGCAGCGGGTCGGCTTCGGGCCCGACGCGATGACCGCGCGCGAAGCGCTCGAGATCGCGACGCTCGGCGGCGCGAAGGTGCTGAACCGCGACGACATCGGCGCGCTGAAACCCGGCATGGCCGCGGATTTCGCCGCGTTCGACCTGCGGCAGCCGCTGTTCGCGGGCGCGTTGCACGATCCGGTCGCGGCGCTCGTGTTCTGCGCGCCGTCGCAGACGGCGTACACGGTGGTGAACGGGAAGGTGGTGGTGCGGGAAGGGCGGCTGGCGACGCTCGATCTGCCGCCCGTGATCGAGCGTCACAATGCACTCGCGCACGCACTCGTCGAGGCATCGCGCTGAAGCCGCGCTGAAGCCGCGCGGCGGCGGCCAGGCCGGGCGCGCCGCCCCCGGCCATCGTCGCTCCGCGCCGTGAAAGCGCGGGCGCGTGCAGGCCGTTACGGCTCGATCAGCGTGCGGGTGGCTTCGGCGACGAGGCTGCGCAGCCAGCGCACTTCGTCGGAGTAATGGCAGCGTTCGTGCCACAGCTGGTAGTACTGCATCGGCGGGAAGTCGAGCGGCGCCGGCACGACGGACAGCGGCAGGAACTTCGCGTAGTGATCGGCGAACAGCCGCGTGGTCGTGAAGATCAGGTCCGACTTCACGAGCACGTACGGCGCGAGGTTGAAGTACGGCAGCGTGACGACCACGTGGCGCTTGAGCCGCTCGCGCGCGAGATGCACGTCGATCGCGCCGCGCTGGCCGACCGAGTACGGCGTCGGCGCGAGGTGCGGTGCGTTCAGGTACTGGTCGAGCGTGAGCCCGCCGCGCTTCGCGAACGGGTGCGTATTGCTCATCAGGCAGACGATTTCGTCGACGAACAGGTTCGACAGGTGCAGTTGCTCGGGCGGCTCGGGCCAGTTGCCAACGACGATGTCGAGCTTGCCGTCTTCCAGCGCGAGCTCGTAGTCGAACGCGGGGCCGAGCGAATGGAACTCGAGCGTCGCATTCGGCGCGGCCTGGCGGAAGCGTTCGACGACGGTCGGGACGAACAGCACGTTCAGGTAGTCGGGGCAGCCGATCCGGTAACAGCGGATCGACGTGGCCGGATCGAAGTTGTGCTGCTGGAACTTGATGCGCTCGATTTCACGCAGCGCGTTCTGCACGGGCTCGAGCAGGCGCAGCCCGTATTCGGTCGGCACCATGCCGGATTTGCCGCGCACCAGCAGCGGGTCGCCGGTGATGTCGCGCAGGCGCCGCAGCGCGGCGCTGATCGCCGGTTGCGACTGGTTCAGTTTGACGGCCGCGCGCGTGACGCTGCGCTCCATCAACAAGGTATGCAAGACGCGCAAGAGGTACGTGTCGATCGCCTCGCGTTGCTGACTCATGTTATCTCCGGTTTATATGGCTGGGCTGATCGAGGGGCAGGTGGGGTATATCGTTTTTAATATGAACGGAAATCAGCGTCAAGAGATGGATACCCGCAGGCACGCGGCGGCCGGGCCGCGACAAGGGGCCCGAACGGGATGCAATGCGGGGCGCGCGGCGCCGCACGGCTCCGCCTTGCGCGGATCCGGATCGCGGCGCGGCGGGTGCGGCGGTGCGCGCGTCAGTCGTCGATGCGCATGCCGACCTTCAGCGTGACCTGCCAGTGCACGACCTGGTCGCCTTCGATGTGACCGCGCGTTTCGGTCACCTGGAACCAGTGCAGGTTGTGCAGCGTCTTGCCGGCTTTCGAGATCGCGTTGCGAATCGCGTCGTCGCTCGATTGCCGCGACGAGCCGGTCAGTTCGATCATCTTGTACACGTGGTCGCTCATGATGCCTCCCTGGGACGTTCGCATGATGGGCCGGTGCAAGGCGCGCGCCCGCAACGGCGCCGTGCGTGCCCGGCTTCTTGAGTGATAGGTATGATGGGCGGCAAGTGCAACCCATATCGGAGACGAGGAACATCGTGGAAGTCGGATTTTGCGGACCGGGATTGATGGGCGCGCCGATGATTCGGCATTTGCTGGCGGCCGGGCATCGCGTCAGCGTGTGGAATCGCTCGCGCGAGAAGGCCGAGGCGCTCGTGAAGGACGGCGCGCAGGTAGTCGGCACGCCGCGCGAGCTGGCCGAGCGCGTCGATACGGTATTCGTGTGCGTGCTCGACGGTCGTGCGGTCGGCGACGTCGTGTTCGGCGAGCACGGGCTGCTTTCCGGTGGCGCGAATGCGCGTCGCCTGCAGCGCATCGTCGATCATTCGAGCATTCCGCCTGCCGCCACGCGCGACTACGCGGCGCGCGCGGCCGCGCTCGGGGTCGGCTGGGTCGATGCGCCGGTGTCCGGCGGCGTGCCGGGCGCGCAGGCCGGCACGCTCGCGGTGATGGCCGGCGGCCGCGCGGCCGATCTCGACGCGGTGCGCCCGCTGATCGATACGTACGCGTCGCGCATCACGCACATGGGCGACGCGGGCGCGGGCCAGACGGCGAAGCTGTGCAATCAGGCGATCGTGACCGCGACGGTCACCGCGATCGCCGAGGCGGTCGGCCTCGCGCAGGCGAGCGGCATCGACGCCGCGCGTCTGGCCGAGGCACTGGCCGGCGGCTGGGCCGATTCGGTGCTGCTGCAGACGTTCGTGCCGCGCATGACGTCGGGCGGGCATCCGTCGATCGGCGCGCTCGCGACGTTCCAGAAGGATGTCGATGCCATCGCCGACGCCGCGCGCGACACGGGCGCGGTGATGCCCGTGTCGGCCACCGTGCAGCAGGTGCTGAGGCTCGGCGCGGCACAGGGGCTCGCCGGCGCCGATTTCGCCGCGTTCATCGACATCGTGCGGCCGAACAACGGCCGTCAACAGGTGTCGTGACGGGCAAGCGGAGCGTGTGAATGGCAGATGGGCCGCCCAAAGGCGGCCCATCGAATGACTGGCGGATCAGCCGAGCGAGCGGGGTGTCGTGTCGCCCGCGTTCTGGCGGCCGAGGCCGCCGCGCAGGCTCGCTTTCGTGCCTGCACCAAACTCGGGCAGGATGCGCGCACGGGCGCGGCTCGCGAAGACGAGGAAGCCGAAGCCGTTTGCTTCGTACCAGTATCCGCCGTTCTCGAGGCCGTCGAGCGGCTGCTCGAGCGCGTTGGCGATCGATTCGATGCAGCGCTTGCGCAATTCGGCGATGGCCGGATAAGGCGGCTGTGCGCCGCGCACGCTGCACAGGAGCACGTCGAGGCCGGGCAGCACATGCGCATAGAGGACGGGTTCGTCCTGCGCGCGGGCGCGGGCAATCTTGGTGTCGAGCTGGGCAAACGGTTTCGAGTGACGCAGGACCGCGAGGAACGACTCCTGGCCATCCTGCGGCGCACGCCGACGTTTTTTCGGGAAGGACATAAACACTCGCCTCAAAAACAATTGCAAGAAATGCGGCACTTTCATGCGACCCACTCCCGGCTATGTACGCCGCATGTCGATCCTTTATAGCACACGAAAATGCTGCATTCGTGCAGTACGACGATCAATGTCTCCCGTCGACCTGCTCGCCATGATCGACACAGCCAGCGTCTTGGCGCCCGTACTGTCGTTTAGTCTCCATCATAGACCTGCTTTTCCCGCGCGTGCATTCGCTCGTCACAAAAAAATGAGATGGGCCGCATGCGGCGGTGCATCGTGTACGCAATAAAAAGGCCCGCACGAGGCGGGCCTGGCGGGCGGAGTGCGTGGCGATCAGCGCTGCTTGAGCGAATCGCGGATCTCGCGCAGCAGCACGGTGTCTTCCGGCGTCGCGGCCGGCGCGGCTTCTTCCGGCTTGCGCAGCTTGTTGATGAATTTCACCATCAGGAAAATGATGAACGCGAGGATAACGAAATTGATCGCCACGGTGATGAACGAGCCGTAGCCGAATGCGGCGACGCCCGCGGCCTGCAGGTCCTTGAACGAGTCGGGATTACCCTTGAACGTCGGGGGGATGGTGCCGAGCAGAACGAACTTGTTCGAGAAATCCAGACCGCCGGTCAGCACACCGATGACCGGCATGATGAGGTCCTTCACGACCGAGTCGACGATTTTCGAGAACGCGCCGCCGATGATCACGCCGACGGCGAGATCCATCACGTTGCCCTTGACGGCGAACTCCTTGAATTCCTTGATGATGCTCATGAGCGGCTTTCTCCTGGTTGGGGGCGAGAGGAGGCGTGCCGCGACGCGCAGGATTGCTTTGCGTCGAATCAGGGTCGGTGGCACGCCGATGGCCGCATGATAGCGAACGTGCCCCATTGCCGGTAGTCCATCTTGAAATGATTGACAAATCCGCGCGTCGGCGCGGCCGGTCATGCAACGGGGCGTGGCGTGCGTGTCAGGGCGTCGACATGCACGTCGACGCCCGGTGGGCAGGGGCTCAGGTGTTGTCGTCGGTCCAGCCGTCGTCGTTGCTGCCGAGGTCCATCCCGCCACCGCCGTTGCCGTCGCTCCAGTTCGAATCGTCGCCGCGGCCGAGGTCGAAGCCCGGGTCGGCTTCCTGCCGGCGGCGCTCGCCGTCGACGATCACGTCGTGTTCGACCACGCGATCGCGGCCGCCGGACATCGCCTGGCCGAGCAGCACGCCGGTCAGCAGTCCGCCCATCCCGCCGCCGAAACCGCCGCCTTGCTGGATCACGACGGGCGGCTGCTGTTGCGGATAGGGTTGTTGCGGCGGGTAGGGCTGCTGCTGATAGGGCTGGCCCTGGGCGCCCGTCACGCGATCGGCTTCCTGCGCGTACACGGAGCCGCTGCCGTTCGTCGGCGCCGCGGGCTGCGCGGCCGGGTCGGGGCGGCCCTCGACGCGCGCCTTCACGCTGGCGTGACGCTGTTCGAGTTCGTCGACGCGATACGGCGGCACCGGATTCTTGCCGTTCGACAGCGTTTCGACGAGCGTACGCGCGTCGTTCTCGATCGCTTCGAGTTCGCCGGTCAGCGCCGCGGCGCCCGGCGCCGTCGACAGCTTCGCATCGAGCTTGAGCGGCCGGATGTCGTTCAGCACGTCGGTCGCGCGCTTGAGCTGCGTGCGGCGTTCGTCGTCGGCGCGGCCGTTGTCGGCCGTGCGCGCGCGCCGCAGCGTCCAGCGCAGCACCAGCGCGATCACGGCGACGATCAGCCCGAGGCCGATCCACATGCCGGTCGACGGGCCGTGTTTTTCGGCCGGCGCGACGGCGGGGGCGAGCCCCGGCTGCAGCGTGCCGGCCTGCGTGGCCGACGGCGTGTTGCCGCTCACGCGCGCGGCGTCGGCGCGAATGCGCGACTCCGTTTGCGCGAAACGCGACGCGTCGGTGAAGCGCAGTTGCGGATCGAGCGATTTCGCGCGCTGCAGTTGCACGAGCGCATCGGACGCGCGGCCTTCGCGGTCCAGCACCTGCGCATACAGGTAGCGCGCGTGCGCGTTGTTCGGATGGGCGTCGATGACTTGCGACAGCTGCGTGTCGGCGCGTTGCCAGTCACGCTGCGCGATCGACTGCTCGACCTGCTGCAGCGACGGTACCGCGAACGCGGCGGACGACAGCAACATCAGCGAGAGGCCGAGTGCGGCGAGAGATTTCTTCATGGTCGAACCGGGCGCAGGCGCCCGTCTCCTGACGATCGGTTCGCGCCGCGCGCCCGGGCCGGGGCGCGGCGCGGTGGCCCGCGATGGCGGTTACTGCGCGGGCGTATCGAGCTGCTTCTTCAGCGCGGCGAGGCGATCTTCCACCGACGGGCCCTTGTTCAGCGCGGCGAGCTTGTCGTCGAGCGCCTTGCCGCTCGACGTGTCGGCCGAGTTGAGGCGCGCGTCCGAGCGCGCGTTCTGCAACGCGACCTTGTCCTCGAGCTTCTGGAAGTCCTCGGACAGGTTCTTGCCGCCGATGCCGCCCAGCGCGCTGGCGGCCACGTCCTTCGCCTGCGCGATTTCCTGCTTGGCCTGCAGGATGTTCGAGCGCGCATTCAGGTCGTTGCGGCGCTGGCGCATGTCGGCGATCTGCCCCTTCAGCTTGTCGACCGACGGCTCGAGCGTCGTCAGTTCGGCCGCGAGCGCATCGCGCTCGGCTTCCGCGTTCGACTGCGCCGCGAGCGCCTCGCGCGCGAGCGCTTCGTCGCCGCCCTGCAGCGCGCGCTTCGCGCCGTCCTCGTACTTCCTGACCTTGTCGTCGGCCGCATCGCGCTTGCTGCGCTGGGTCGCGACCTGTGCCTCGATCTCGATCAGCGAATTCTCGGCACGGCCGATGCTGTCGTCGAGCTCCCGCACGATCTGCCGTGCGTCGCGCGACGGATCCTGTACCGAATCGGCCGCATCGTTCAGCAGGCCTTTGATCGTGCGCGAAATAGAGTCGAAAAGCGACATGAAATCCTCCGTGGTTGAAAGGCGCCGCGTGACCGCGGCAATGCCCGTCGCGAGCCGGTTCCGGCCCGCGTGAGCCGGCGGATATTACACCACCGGTTCACTTAAATACGCCTTAAACGCGCGAGTTCAAGCGGCGCACGCATCAGGACGCCAAACCTTTCGCGACTGAAAGAAAAATGCCCGCGCGCGCCGTATCGCGTGTCCATCATAGGCCGAGGATGCCGACAATACGTTCCGCAAATCACGGCATTGCGGGAATTTTTACAAAAAATCGCGAAGGCCCCCGGGCGATTTCATTAAAATGCGCTGTCACGTCGCGGGAACGGATCGCCGCGCGGCGGGGTCTGTCGACGTGACAGCCGCATCTCGATGCACCCACTCTGATTCATCCGCTTGCATTTCCGCATGCGTCCGAGGGCGCCACGTACGCCCGCCATTCCGACATGCCAATTATCAAACGACCGCCTTCTTCTTCCGACAGGAACGAGCCCCACTACACGCTGCGCCGTTCGCCGTCCGGAGCCTATTACCCCGATGACGACGATCGCGACGACGGCCGCCGCGCGCAGCAGCGCAGCGGCGGTGGCGGAGGGCGCCGCCGTACGTTCGGCTCGCGCGTCGCGCTGTGGTTCGTCGGCTTGTTCGCGACCCTGGCGGTGGTCGGCGCGCTGATCGTCGGCTACGCGCTGGTCGTGATGGCGCCGCAACTGCCGTCGCTCGACGCGCTGACGAACTACCAGCCGAAGGTGCCGCTGCGCGTGTTCACCGCCGACCACGTGCTGATCGGCGAGTTCGGCGAGGAGCGCCGCAGCCTCGTGCGCTTCCAGGATATTCCCGACGTGATGAAGAAGGCCGTGCTCGCGATCGAGGACTACCGCTTCTACGAGCACGGCGGCGTCGATTTCGTCGGCATCCTGCGCGCGGGCGTGGCCGACCTGATGCACGGCGGCGCGCGCCAGGGCGCGAGCACGATCACGATGCAGGTCGCGCGCAACTTCTTCCTGTCGAGCGAGAAGACCTACACGCGCAAGATCTACGAAATGCTGCTCGCGTACAAGATCGAGAAGGCCCTGACGAAGGACCAGATCCTCGAGCTGTACATGAACCAGATCTATCTCGGTCAGCGATCGTACGGTTTCGCGGCCGCGGCGCGCGTGTACTTCGGCAAGGACCTGAAGGACATCACGCTCGCGGAAGCGGCGATGCTCGCGGGGCTGCCGAAGGCGCCGTCCGCGTATAACCCGGTCGTCAATCCGAAGCGCGCGAAGGTGCGTCAGGAATACATCCTGAAGCGCATGCTCGACATCGGCTACATCACGCAGCCGCAGTACGACGAAGCGATCAAGGAAGAGATCCACGTGCGCACGCCGGGCAACCAGTACGCGGTGCACGGCGAGTACGTCGCCGAGATGGTGCGGCAGATGATGTACCAGCAGTACAAGGACGAAACCTATACGCGCGGGCTGACCGTCACGACGACGATCAACTCGGCCGACCAGGAAGCCGCGTACCAGGCCGTGCGTCGCGGCATTCTCGACTACGAGCGCCGCCACGGCTATCGCGGCCCCGAGGCATCGATCAACCTGCCCGCGGCCGGCGACGAACGCGACGAGGCGATCGACGATGCGCTCGCCGATCACCCGGACAACGGCGACCTGCAGTCGGCGGTCGTGCTGTCGGCGTCGCCGAACGCGGTCGAGGTGCAGTTCGTCGGCGGGGCGACCACGACGATCGGCCCGGCCGGGCTGCGTTTCGTCGCGGCCGCGCTGGGCGCCCGTGCGAACAACACGCTGCGCATCAAGCCGGGCTCGGTCGTGCGCGTGCTGAAGGACGGCAAGACGGGCTGGCAGGTCGTGCAGCTGCCGCAGGTCGAAGGCGCGCTCGTCGCGATTGCGCCGCAGGACGGTGCGATCCGCTCGCTCGTCGGCGGCTTCGACTTCAACAAGAGCAAGTTCAACCACGTGACGCAGGCGTGGCGGCAGCCGGGCTCGTCGTTCAAGCCGTTCATCTATTCGGCGTCGCTCGACAAGGGGCTCGGGCCGGCGACGATGATCAACGACGCGCCGCTGTACTTCCCGCCGAGCGTGCCGGGTGGCACCGCATGGGAGCCGAAGGACGACGACCAGCCGGACGGCCCGATGACGATGCGCACCGGCCTGCAGCGTTCGAAGAACCTCGTGTCGATCCGGATCCTCGCGTCGATCGGCACGCAGTATGCGCAGCAGTACGTGACACAGCGCTTCGGCTTCGATCCGGCGAAGACGCCGCCGTACCTGCCGATGGCGCTCGGCGCGGGCCTCGTGACGCCGCTGCAGCTCGCGACCGGCTACGCGGTGTTCGCGAACGGCGGGTACAAGGTCGACCCGTACCTGATCGCCGAAGTCGACGACGCACGCGGCCAGCCGCTGCAGAAGTCGCAGCCGGTGGTCGCGGGCGGCACGGCGCCGCGCACGATCGAAGGCCGCAACGCGTACGTGATGAACAGCCTGCTGCATTCGGTCGCGACGGCCGGCACGGGCGCGGGCACCAACGCGCTGGGCCGCAACGACCTGCAGGGCAAGACGGGTACCACGAACGATGCGAAGGACGGCTGGTTCGCCGGCTACCAGCAGTCGCTCGTCGCGGTCGCGTGGATGGGCTTCGACCAGCCGAAGAGCCTCGGTAGCCGCGAATTCGGTGCGCAGCTCGCGTTGCCGATCTGGGTGAACTACATGCGCACCGCGCTGAACGGCGTGCCCGAGCAGCAGATGCCGATGCCGGACGGCCTGACCACGATCGACGGGGAGCTGTACTACGCCGATCGCACGCCGGGCAACGGCTTCGTCGCGAACGTCGACATCAACCCGGCGGAGAACGCGATCAGCGCGAACGACGCACTGGGTTCGGCCGGCGCGGCCGGGCTGGCGCCGCCGCCCGTCACGCCGCAGGAGAAGCAGCAGATCATGGACATGTTCGAGAACAGGTAAGCGGTACGCCGTGCTTCAGACATGCCGACGGGCGCCTTCGGGCGCCCGTTTTGTCGTGCGCGGCCGGCAGTGGAACGCGGTGAATCAGAACGACGCGCAGGCCGGCACGATGGCGATGCCGACCGATTGCTGATGGAACCGCTGGACGTATGCCTGCCGGATCGCGGCGAGCCGTGCGCGCGTGTCGGGCGTATCGTCGGCGATGATGCGGATCACGAAGCTGTCTTCGTGCGTGATCCTGTCGGTCGAGCGGTCGCGCCATTGGCCGTGCGTGTCCCAGTAGGTGAGGCCGTCGGGGAAGCGCGGCGTGACCGTGTCGGCGAGGAAGGCCGCGCGTTCGGCATCGGTGACGGGGCCGCGCCCGGCGACGTCGCGCCCGAACAGCAGGTCGGCCTGCAGCATGCGGCTTTCACCCGGTTGCGTGCAGGACGCGGATTGCGCGCCGGCGGTGGACGAGGCTGGCGCCGCGCAACCGGCGAGCAGCGCGAGCACCGCCGTGCATGCGGCCAGCCGCCGCATCTGCCCATTTCGTGACGATCGACCTTCGCGCGCGCAAAACGCTGCGCGCTCAACCACTTGCGTGCGGGTCCGGCGGGTTATCAACAGGGCTGTCAACATAATCTGGGGATAACCCTAGGTTGGTTTGCACGCGCCGAGTCGGGATCAGTGCTGCAGTTTCGCGTGCGCGAGATGCATGCCGAGCGTGGCGGGGTCGGTATTCGTGCCCGACAGCAGCACGCCGACGCGCTTGCCCTGCAGCGTTTCGCGCAGCGGGCCGAGCAGCGCGGCGAGCGCGGCCGCGCAGGCCGGCTCGACCGACAGTTTCAGGTGCGAGAACAGGAACAGCATCGCGGCGCGCAGCGCATCGTCGGAGACGGTGACGATGCGGTCGAGGTGGCGCCGGCACAGCTGGTAGCTGTATTCCTCGGTATGCGGCGCCATCAGCGAATCGGCGATCGTCTGCATCGCGCTCATCTTGATCGTGTGATTGGCCGCGAAGCTGCGGCTCATCGCGTCGGCGCCGTCCGGCTCGACGCCGTACACGTGCACGCGCGGATTCGCGAGCCGCAGCGCGGTCGCCATGCCGGCCGCGAGCCCGCCGCCGCCGATCGGCACGATCACCGCGTCGAGGTCCGGCGTCTGCGTCGCCCATTCGTAGCCGAGCGTCGCGGTGCCGAGGATCGTGTGATAGCCGTTGAATGGATGAATGAAGAAGCGGCCTTCCTCGGCCTCGATGCGCCGCACGAGGTCGAATGCCTGCGATGCGCTGCCCGCCAGCACGACTTCCGCGCGGTACTGCTTGCATTGCGCGATGCGCGTCGGGCTCGCGGTATGGAACATCACGACCTTCGCGCTGCTGCCGAGCCGCATCGCCGCATACGCGACGGCCGCCGCATGATTGCCGGCCGACACGCAGGTGACGCCGGCGTTCTTGCGGGCTTCGTCGAGCGCGAGCAGGTGCGTGAACGCGCCGCGCGCCTTGAAGCTGCCGCTCGCCTGCAGCAGCTCGAACTTGAAATTGACGTGCGTGCCTTCGAGGGAGGGCAGGTCGGCGCGCTCGAACACGGGCGTGCGCGCGACCCACGGCGACAACGCGAAATGCTGCGCGGCGATTTCGTCGAGCGTCGGAATCGGCTCGCCGTCGATCGTCGTATGGGCAGTGCCCTGTTGTTCAGTCGACATGACGTGGCGGGTGGCGGAGTGGGCCGACCCGCACACGCGGGCCGGCGTGGCGGGAGGCAGTCAGTGCGCGTCGACCGACATGCTGCGGATGAACTTGCGCAGGAACTGCTCGCAGCCGGCGAGCTGCGCGAGCTCGACATATTCGTTCGGCTTGTGCGCCTGCTCGATGTTGCCGGGCCCGCACACGACGCTCGGGATGCCCGCGCGGGCGAACAGGCCGGCCTCGGTGCCGTACGCGACCTTGCGCTTGTCCTGGTCGGCCGTCAGCGCGCGTACGAGCTGCGTGATCGCGGCTTGCTCGGTCGCATCGAGGCCGGGCGCCGCGGCGATCTTCGAGAATTCGATCGCGGCGTTCGGATGCTCGCGCAGCATCTGCGGCAGCAGCGTTTCCTGCGCATACGCTTCGATGCGCGTGAAGATCTGCTCGGGATCGAGGGTCGGCAGGTTGCGGAATTCGAAGTCGAAGCGGCACTCGGCCGGCACCGTGTTGATCGCGTTGCCGCCCTGGATCGTGCTCGTCTGCGCGGTGGTGAACGGCACGTCGTACAGGTCGTCGAACGGGCCTTCGGCGCGAAAACGCTCGGCGATGTCGCGGATGTGGCAGATGAGGCGCGCCGCATACTCGATCGCGTTGAGCCCCTTCGGCGTCAGCGACGAATGCGCGGCGTGGCCGCGCACGCAGCAGCGGTACGCGTTGATGCCCTTGTGCGCGATAATCGGCCGCATGCTGGTCGGTTCGCCGACGATGCAGCCCGACGGTTGCACGCCGCGCTTCACGAGATCGGCGATCATCAACGGCGCGCCCGCGCAGCCGATTTCCTCGTCGTAGGACAGCGCGAAATGGATCGGCTTCGCGAGCTTCGTCGCCTGCATCTCGGGCAGCAGCGCGAGCGCCGCGCCGATGAAGCCCTTCATGTCGCAGGTGCCGCGGCCGTACAGGCGGCCGTCGCGGATTTCCGGCGCGAACGGGTTGCTGTCCCACTGCTGGCCGTCGACCGGCACGACGTCGGTGTGGCCCGACAGCACGATGCCGCCGTTCGTCGAGCCGTCGTGCGCGGGCACGGTGGCGAACAGGTTCGCCCAGCCGTCGCGCGGATCGTGCGTGATCGTCGACACGATGCCCTTCGCGGCGAGCGCGTCGCGCACCGTTTCGATCAGGCCGAGGTTCGGCACGCGGCTCGTCGTGTCCATCGACACGAGTTGCTTGACCCAGGGCAGGCTGACGAGCGATGCGTCGCCTTCGGTTGCGGCGGACGGCGCCGGCGCGTCGAGAGTGGACATGGCAAAACTCCGTCTGATGAATGGGAAATCATACTCAAAAACGCGCGCGCCCGCCTTCGTCGGGCGCGATGCGGTGCAGCAACGTCGCGCCCGTCAGGATTGCATCAGCGGGCCGCGACGGCCGCCCCCTGTTTCGGGCCGAGCGCGCGCAGCGTTTCCTTGATCGTCGACACGCGGATCGCGAGATCGGGCGAGCGCGTCTCGATGCGCAGCTTGTCCTGGCCCGCGAGCTTGATGTGGCGATGCTTCTGCACCATCTCGATGATCCGCATCGGATCGATCGGCGGATTCGGCTCGAACTGCAGCCCGATCGCGACCTCGCTCGCATCGATCTTCACGATGCCGAGCGGCTTCGCGGCGATCCGCAGCCGGTGCGTCTCGACGAGCGCGTGCGCCTGCGGCGGCAGCTTGCCGAAGCGGTCGATCAGCTCTTCCTGGATGCCGTCGATCGCGTCGCCGTGCTCGCAGTTCGCGAGCCGCTTGTACAGCGACAGCCGCTCCTGCACGTCCGCGCAGTAGTCGGCCGGCAGGATCGCGGGCGCATGCAGGTTGATTTCGGTCGTCGCGGCGAGCGGGGCGGTGAGGTCGGGCTCCTTGCCGTTCTTCAGCGCCTTCACCGCGTCGTTCAGCATGTCCGTATAGAGCTGGAAGCCGATCTCGTGGATTTCGCCCGACTGCTTGTCGCCGAGCACTTCGCCGGTGCCGCGGATCTCGAGGTCGTGCATCGCGAGATAGAAGCCCGAGC
Source organism: Burkholderia sp. 28_3 (assembly GCF_003253915.1). NCBI lineage: Bacteria > Pseudomonadati > Pseudomonadota > Betaproteobacteria > Burkholderiales > Burkholderiaceae > Burkholderia > Burkholderia sp. 28_3. Next base: position 519,581 of record NZ_QKZF01000003.1, on the reverse strand, counting down.
CGAGTTCCTCCATCTGCTGGATCGCTTCCAGGCGGCGCTGCGCCTGCTTGGTCAGCGACTGCGGATCGTGGACCAGCAGGTACGCGTAGGCCTGGTGGTGCGAGCGGCCGACGCGGCCGCGCAACTGGTGAAGCTGCGCGAGGCCGAACTTGTCCGCGCGGTGCATGATGATCGTGTTCGCGCTCGGCACGTCGATGCCGGTCTCGATGATGGTCGTGCACAGCAGCACGTTCGCGCGCTGCGCGACGAAATCGCGCATCACGCGTTCGAGCTCGCGCTCGTGCATCTGGCCGTGCGCGATCACGATGCGCGCCTCGGGCACGAGCGCCTCGAGCATCGCCTTGCGGTTCTCGATCGTCTCGACTTCGTTGTGCAGGAAGTACACCTGGCCGCCGCGCTTGAGCTCGCGCAGCATCGCCTCGCGGATCACGCTTTCCTCCTCGCGGCGCACGAAGGTCTTGATCGCGAGCCGCTTCTGCGGTGCGGTCGCGATCACCGAGAAATCGCGCAGCCCTTCGAGCGCCATCCCGAGCGTACGCGGGATCGGCGTCGCGGTGAGCGTCAGCACGTCGACTTCCGCGCGCAGCGCCTTCAGCGCTTCCTTCTGGCGCACGCCGAAGCGGTGTTCCTCGTCGATGATCACGAGGCCGAGACGCTTGAACTGCACGTCCGACGACAGCAGCTTGTGCGTGCCGATCACGATGTCGACGCTGCCTTCGTTGATCTGCGCGATCGCCGCGTTCACTTCCTTCGCGGTCTTGAAGCGCGACAGCTCGACGATGCGCACCGGCCAGTCCGCGAAGCGGTCGGCGAAGGTCTGCGTGTGCTGCTCGGCGAGCAGCGTGGTCGGCGACAGCAGCGCGACCTGCTTGCCGCCCAGCACCGCGATGAACGCCGCGCGCAGCGCGACCTCGGTCTTGCCGAAGCCGACGTCGCCGCACACGAGGCGGTCCATCGGCTTGCCGCTCGTCATGTCGCCGATCACGGCCGCGATCGCCGCGGCCTGGTCGGGCGTTTCCTCGAAGCCGAAGCTTTCCGCGAATTTCACGTAGTCGCGCGGGTCGAGCGAGAACGCGTGGCCTTCGCGGGCCGCGCGGCGCGCGTACAGGTTCAGCAGTTCGGCGGCCGTATCGCGGATCTGCTGGGCGGCCTTGCGCTTCGCGCGCTCCCACTGGCCGGAGCCGAGCGCGTGCAGCGGCGCGCTGTCGGGATCGGCGCCGCTGTAGCGCGAGATCACGTGCAGTTGCGCGACCGGCACGTAGAGCTTGCTGTCGCCCGAGTATTCGAGATGCAGGAATTCGGTTTCGCCTTCGCCGAGATCCATCGACACGAGGCCCATGTAGCGGCCGATGCCGTGCTGCGCGTGGACGACCGGGTCGCCGACCTTCAGCTCGGACAGGTCGCGCACCATCGCGTCGACGTTGCTTGCCTGCTCCTGCCGACGACGGCCCGCGCGGCGGCCGAGCGCGCCGTACAGCTCGGTCTCGGTGACGACCGCATAGCCTTCGCCCGGCACCGCGAAGCCGTTCGCGAGCGGCGCGACGCCGAGCGCGAAGCGTTCGTCGCTTGCAAGCCAGCTCGCGAAGTCGTCGTTCGACGCGGGGCGCAGGTGGTGTTCGGCCAGCAGTTGCAGGATCGTCTCGCGGCGGCCGGCCGATTCGACCGTCAGCAGCACACGCTTGCCCGACGATTCGACGAACGTGCGCAGCGACGCGAGCGGATCGTCCGCATGGCGGTCGACGGTGAGCTCGGGCAGGGCGGTCGCCCAGCCGCCGGCCGGCTGCGCGGGCAGCACGACGCGCGCGAACGGCTTCGCGAACGCGAAGAAATCCTCGTCGGACAGGAACAGGCGCTGCGGCTCGAGGATCGGCCGCTCGCGATCGTGCGCGAGGAACGCGTGACGCTGCTTCGTGTCGGCCGTGAAGCGGCGGATCGACGCCTCGAGGTCGCCGGTGAACACGAGGTGCGCGTCCTGCGGCAGGTAGTGGAACAGCGTGGCCGTCTCGTCGAAGAACAGCGGCAGGTAATACTCGATGCCGGCCGACGGCACGCCGTTGCCGATGTCCTTGTAGATCGGCGCGCGGCTCGGGTCGCCTTCGAAGGTTTCGCGCCAGCGGCTGCGAAACGCCGTGCGCGCGGCTTCGTCGAACGGAAACTCGCGGCCGGGCAGCAGCCGCACGTCGCGCACCGGGTAGAGGCTGCGCTGCGTATCGGGATCGAACGCGCGGATCGAATCGACCTGGTCGTCGAACAGGTCGATCCGGTACGGCAGCGGCGAACCCATCGGGTACAGGTCGATCAGCGAGCCGCGCACGCAGTATTCGCCGGGCCGCACGACCTGGCTCACGTGCTCGTAGCCGGCCAGCGTGAGTTGCGCCTTCAGCTTCGCCTCGTCGAGCCGCTCGCCCTGCGCGAACGCGAACGTGTACGCGGCCATGAACGACGCGGGCGGCATCCGGTACAGCGCGGTGGTCGCGGGCACGAGCAGGATGTCGCAGCGGCCCTCGCCGAGGTCGTGCAGCGTCGCGAGCCGCTCGGACACCAGGTCCTGGTGCGGCGAGAAGGTGTCGTACGGCAGCGTTTCCCAGTCGGGCAGCAGGCGCACGCGCGCATCGGGCGAAAAGTAGCGGATTTCCTGCGACAGCCGCTGTGCATCGACCGCGTTCGCGCAGATCACCGCGAGGAGCGGCACGTCCTGGCGGTTGTCGGCGAGATAACGGGCGATGGCGAGCGCGTCGGCGGAGCCGTGCGCGCCGTCGAAGGCGAAACGCTGGCCGGGCTTGACGCGGGCAACGGGTGAAGCGGACGGGGTGGAAGCGTTATCTGGCATAGGGACGACAGGGGTGGCGTGCACGGGCGCAGCGCGGTGCGCCGGTCGAGACGAAAGACCTATTATAAAATCCGCTTCTCGATTTCACCTTTCCGGCGTTTCCTTTCGTGACTCCCCGACTTTTCGCCCTGATTCCCTGCGCCGGCACGGGCAGCCGTTCCGGTTCGGCCGTGCCGAAGCAATACCGGACGCTGGCCGGCCGCGCGCTGCTGCACTACACGCTCGCCGCGTTCGACGCGTGCAGCGAATTCGCGCAGACGCTCGTCGTGCTCGCGCCCGACGATTCCCATTTCGACGCCCGCCGTTTCGCTGGCCTGCGTTTCGCGGTGCGCCGCTGCGGCGGCGGCTCGCGGCAGGCGTCGGTGCTGAACGGGTTGCTGGAGCTGGCCGAATTCGGCGCGACCGACCACGACTGGGTGCTGGTGCACGACGCCGCGCGCCCGGGCATCACGCCGGAGTTGATTCGCACGCTCGTCGCGACGCTGAAGGACGACCCGGTCGGCGGCATCGTCGCGCTGCCGGTGGCCGACACGCTCAAGCGCGTGCCGGCCGGCGGCGACGCGATCGCGCGCACGGAATCGCGCGACGCGCTGTGGCAGGCGCAGACGCCGCAGATGTTCCGCATCGGCATGTTGCGCGAGGCGATCCTGCGCGCGCAGCGCGAAGGGCACGACCTGACCGACGAAGCGAGCGCGATCGAATGGGCCGGCCATACGCCGCGCGTCGTGCAGGGCAGCCTGCGCAACTTCAAGGTCACGTACCCGGAAGATTTCGCGCTCGCGGAGGCGATCCTCGCGCGTCCCGCGAACGCTTCCTGACTTTCACCCCATCTCAATCGGAACACGCATGGATTTCAGAATCGGACAAGGCTACGACGTGCACCAGCTCGTCGAAGGGCGCCCTCTCATCATCGGCGGCGTGACGATTCCGTACGAGCGCGGCCTGCTCGGCCACTCGGACGCGGACGTGCTGCTGCACGCGATCACCGACGCGCTGTTCGGCGCGGCGGCGCTCGGCGACATCGGCCGCCATTTCTCCGACACGGACGCGGCGTTCAAGGGTGCGGACAGCCGCGTGCTGCTGCGCGCGTGCGCGGAGCGCGTGAAGGCGGCCGGGTTCACGATCCAGAACGTCGACAGCACCGTGATCGCGCAGGCGCCGAAGCTCGCGCCGCATATCGACGGGATGCGCGCGAACATCGCGGCGGATCTCGGGTTGCCGCTCGAGCGCGTGAACGTGAAGGCGAAGACCAACGAGAAGCTCGGCTATCTCGGCCGCGGCGAGGGGATCGAGGCGCAGGCGGCCGCGCTGCTGGTGAAGCAGGGCGGCTGACGTCCGGCCGTTGCGGCGTGCGGTTCGTGCGGCGCGCCGCGCAGCCGGAATGAAAAATGCCACGCGAATGCGTGGCATTTTCGTTTGCAGCCGGCGCGCGGCTCATGGCCGCGCGGCCGGCTCGCTCATTCGCCTTCGGCGGCGATCACCTGCGCGGCGGCGTTGATCACCGACGCGATGCGGCCCACGTCGCGCAGTTGCGTGACGGTCATCCCTTGCTCGTTCTTCAGCAGCGCATAGTGCGACTTCACGCAGAAGTGGCACTTGCCGACGATCGATGCGGCCAGCGCGTACATCTCGAACTTGCGCTTGTCGACACCGCCGTGCGTCGCGTACGCGCCCATCCGCAATTCGGCGCGCTGCGTCTTCAGGTCGGCGTCGTCGGCCATCTCGACATACGGATACCAGGTGTTGTTCATCCCCATCAGCGCGGCCGCCGTCAGCACGGCGTTCGTCTCTTCGGGCGACAGGACGCCGGCTTCGCGAATCGTCTTGACGAGCACCGTGCTCTTCGCCGCGATGGCCGCCGCCAGCGCCACGCCGACCGCGTCCGTGCCTTCGAGCGACGAGCGCGAGATCGTGCCGTCGAGGTTGAGGCGAATGTCCTTCGCGTAGTCGGGGATATGTGCCTTAATCGAGTCGATGAATTCCATTGATATCTCCTATGGGTTGGCCGTTAAAAAAGCCCGCAGGCAGAACGCGCGCCGCGGGCTTCGTGCATTGCTGCGCTTACAGCGTTGCGCCGCCGACTGCGCGGTTGCACGGGCAGAGTTCGTCCGTTTGCAGGCCGTCCAGAATGCGCAGGACTTCTTCCGGGCTGCGGCCGACGTTCAGGTTGTTCACCGAAACGTGCTGGATCGTGTTGTCCGGATCGACGATGAACGTTGCACGCAGGGCCACGCCGGCTTCCTTGTCGCGCACGCCGAGCTGGTCGATCAGTTCGCCCTTGACGTCGCCGAACGAGTAGTGGTTCAGCTTGTCCAGGTCCTTGTGCTCACGGCGCCATGCGAGCTTGACGAATTCGTTGTCCGAGCTGCCGCCGAGCAGGACGGCGTCGCGCTCTTCGAACTGCTTCGTGAGCTTCGCGAATTCGACGATTTCCGTCGGGCACACGAACGTGAAATCCTTCGGATAGAAGTAGATGATCTTCCACTTGCCCGGGAACGACGCTTCGGTGACGGTCTCGAACGCCGACTGGCCGTTTTCCTCGTGATTGTTGAAGCCCGGCTTCGCGGCTACGACGGTGAAAGCTTCGAGTTTATCGCCCACGGTTTTCATGCGGATACTCCTGTGTGAGTTGGGAAGAAGACTGAGTCAAGCTACCTCGGTGCTGCAACGATGATGTGACAGCATGGGCAAAACTATAACACTATTAGCAAGACGCTTCAATAGATTTTAACTAACCACCCTCATAGCTTTTGTCAACCGCCGCGATAGTGTGACGCGCAAGATGCGTGCGTGCGCGTGTCACGCGGTCGCACGCGCCTTGCCGGCGCCGGGGAATTCGAGCGTGACTTCGAGGCCGGCTTCCGGCTGGCGATTGCGCAGGCGCAGCGCGCCGCGGTAGCGGCCGACGAGCCGCAGCACGATCGCCATCCCGAGGCCCGTGCCGTCGGCCTTGGTGCGCGCGGTGTCGACGCGGTAGAACGGCCGCATCACGAGCGGCAGTTGATCCTCGGGGATGCCGGGGCCTTCGTCGCTCACCGACAGCTCGACGCGCGCATGCGACACGCGCGTCTCGAGCGTGATGCGCGAGATGCCGTCCTGCTTGCTCTGGCCGTACTTGCGCGCGTTCTCGACGAGGTTGCCGATCACGCGGCGCATGTCGGTCTCGTCGGCTTCGATGATCGCGCTCGGCGCGAGCCGCGTGCGGATCTCGACGCCGTCCTCGCCCGACACGCGCGCGGCGACTTCGTGCGCGATCGACGACAGGTCGACGGGTTCCGGCTTGCGCTGCGACGGGCGCGCGTAGTCGATGAAGGCCGCGATGATGCGGTCCATCTGTTCGATGTCGTCGACCATCGCGTCCTTGGTCGCCTGGTCGGACGGGCTCATCTCGGTTTCGAGCCGCAACCGCGCGAGCGGCGTGCGCAGGTCGTGCGAAATGCCCGCGAGCATCAGCGCGCGATCGGCTTCGAGCTGTTCGAGGTCGCGCACCATCTGGTTGAAGCTGCGGTTGGTCTCGGCCGCGACGCCCATCCCGCGCTCGGGCAGCGGCTCGGGCGCCTGGCCCGAACCGACCTGGCGCGCGGCGAGCGCGAGCCGCGAGAACGGCCGGTTCACGAGACTCGTGATGAACGCGGAGCCGAACAGCGACAGCGCGAGCGCGAACAGCCCCCAGCCGGCCCACTGCAGGCCCGTGACGTTGTCGAGCTGATCGCGGTCGAGCGCGACCCAGTAATCGTCGTCGTCGATCTTGAAGCTGATCCACACGCCGGGAATGTCGTTGACCGACTGCGCGATCACGGTATCGTCGCCGAGGCGGCTGCGGATGTCGTGTTCGATCAGGCGGTTCAGCGATTCGTCGGGCTGCAGCTTGAATTTGTCGGTTTTCTCGCGCGGGTACACGCGCACGCCCTCGTTGCTCTCGAGATCCTGCAGCAGCGCGCGCCGCAAATCGGGATCGGAATAGAGCAGGGCGGTGCGCGTGAGCTTCACGACCGCGACGAGCTGGAGCGCGACGCGCTGCGCACGCGGCTCGCGCTCGATCACGCGAAAGCTCTGGAACCACGCGGCGAGACTGACCGAGATCAGCAGCGCGATCAGCAGGAAGGTGCGCCAGAACAGCCCGCCGAACGCGAGCTGCAGAAGGCGCCGGTCGATACGCATGGGACGGGCCGTGGACGGGGCGAAACCGGAAAGGAAAAAGCTCAGGCGGCGCCGTCCGGGATGAACACGTAGCCGAGGCCCCAGACCGTCTGGATGAAGCGCGGGCTGCCCGGATCGGGTTCGATCAGCTTGCGCAGGCGCGAGATCTGCACGTCGAGGCTGCGGTCGAACACTTCGTATTCACGGCCGCGTGCGAGTTCCATCAGCTTTTCACGTGACAGCGGCTGGCGCGGATGACGCGCGAATACTTTCAGCACCGAGAATTCGCCGGTGGTCAGCGGAATTTCCTGGCCGGACTTCGTCAGCGTGCGCGTGGCGAGATTCAGCGAGAATTCGCCGAACTCGAACACCTCGGTGGTTTCGGACGGGGCGCCCGGCAGTTCGGCCGGCGCCTGGCGACGCAGCACCGCATGAATGCGCGCGACCAGCTCGCGCGGGTTGAACGGCTTCGGCAGGTAATCGTCGGCGCCCATCTCGAGGCCGACGATGCGATCGACGTCCTCGCCCTTCGCGGTGAGCATGATGATCGGCGTGCGGTCGTTGCTGCCGCGCAGCCGGCGGCAGATCGACAGGCCGTCTTCGCCGGGCAGCATCAGGTCGAGCACGAGCAGGTCGAAACGCTCGCGTACCCAGAGCTTGTTCATCGCGGTCGCGTTTTCCGCGACATAGACGTTGAAACCCTGTTCGCCGAGGTAACGGCGCAGCAGATCGCGCAGGCGAGGGTCGTCGTCGACGACGAGAATCTTGGAGGGGTTTTTCGTTTCCATGATCGGCATCTTATCGCGAATGGGAATTGACGCACGGCCGCGTATTTTCGTGCGTTACAGTCGGTTACAAAATTTACCCGTAGTGTCGCGCCGAGTAAAGGCAGGCTATAGAGATTCCTTTACTCGAAGCCGAAATTCGGTAGATACTCCCCTGCACTCCATCTTTCATCTTTGCACACCCGAATTCCGCAGGGTTTTTCAAGTACCAGAGGTAGCCGGTTGCCGCGTGACGAAGGGAACAAATCGACCAAAGAAGCGAGGACGGTCATGCGATCTGCCCGGATTGCACTGATGCTGACGATCGCGCTTGCCGGTCCATATGCGTCGAACTTCGCGTATGCGCAGCGCCCCGAGCAGGGCGCATCGTCGCGCAAGCTGCCGCGCGGCAAAGCGCCGCAGTCCGATCGTGCCGCCGATATGACGGTCCGTTCCGCCGTGCCTCCCGATCTCGAACAGCGCCGCCGCGACGGGCACATGACGCCCGAAGAGCGGCACCTGTTGCGCCAGCACATCGAAGACGCCGTTCGCGAGCTGTACAAGCGCTGACGCGTGTCGTCGTTCGTCTTGCGCGGAAATCTCCGCGCGGAAAAAATTCGTAGCACTTTTGCCGTCAACTTTCAGGCGCCGAATGCCGTTGTACGGGCATCCGCACCGCCGGTGCGTTCCGGGAGTCCATGACGATGAAAGCGAACGCTGCCGCACCGGCGCCGTCGCCTGCGATGCAGGCGACGCTCGATGCCGACGACGCGCTGTTTTTCCTCAGTCGCACCGGTTTTTCTCCCGCGCCCGCCGAGGTCGCGCGCATCGTCGGCATGACGCGCGCGCAGGTCGTGGCCGACGCGCTCGGCAATGCGCGACACGAACCCGTCACGACGTGGCCCGACTGGCTCGGCGAGTTGCCGCCGACGCGCGCGCAGCGCCAGGCGCTGACGCCCGACATGCGGCGCGACGAGCAGCGCGAGCGCAATCGCCGCTACGATGCGTTGCGCGCGGCCTGGGTCCACGAGATGGTCGCGACGCCGTCGCCGCTCACCGAGCGCATGACGCTGTTCTGGCACGGGCATTTCACGTCCGGGCAGGACAAGGTGCCGTACCCGCAGACGATGGCCGCGCAGAACGCGCTGTTTCGCCGCGAGGCGCTCGGCAACTTCGGCACGCTGCTGCACGCGGTCGCGAAGGATCCGGCGATGCTCCAGTATCTCGACGGCGCGAGCAATCGCAAGGGGCGGCCGAACGAGAATTTCGCGCGCGAGGTGATGGAGCTGTTCACGCTCGGCGAAGGGCACTACACGCAATCCGACGTGACCGAAGCCGCGCGCGCGATGACCGGCTGGACGGTCGATCCCGACACGTTGCGCTTCACGGTGCGGCCCGAGTGGCACGATACCGGCGACAAGACGATCCTCGGCGAAACCGGGCCGTTCGACGGCGACGGCTTTCTCGACATCCTGCTGAAGCGGCCGGGCACCGCGCGCTTCATCGCCGGCAAGCTGTGGCGCGAGTTCGTGTCCGATACGCCGGAACCGGACGCACTCGATGCGGTGGCCGAGCGGTTTCGCGCGAGCGGCTACGACATTCGCGCCGCGCTCGCCGCGCTGTGGTCGACCGACGCGTTCTGGGATCCGCGCAACCGCGGCGTGCTCGTGAAGTCGCCGGCGGAATTCGTCGTCGGGTCGGTGCGGCTGTTCGACGTCGCGTACGGCGATCCGCAGCTGCTCGCGAACACCGTGCGCACGCTCGGGCAGAACCTGTTCTATCCGCCGAACGTGAAGGGCTGGCCGGGCGGCGCGCTGTGGATCAACAGCACCACGCTGCTGTCGCGCAAGCAGTTCGTCGAGCAGTTGTTCCGCGCGACCGAAACGGTCGGCATGCGGCCGCCGGCTCGCGCGACCGCGCAGCCGCCGAACGCGCGGGCGCATGCGATGCCGGCGGCCGATGCGGCGTCCGCCGCCGGCCTGCGGGGCACGCCCGCGAAGCCGGCGCGCGGCGGCCTGCGCTTCGACCTCGAGCGCTGGCTGGCGCAGTATCGTGCGCGGCCGCAGGCGATCGCGGGATTGTCGACCGAGCTGCAGTTGCAGCATGCGGTGCTGCAACTCTCGCCGGTCGCGGCGATCGACACGGATTCGACCGGCAGCGCGTATCTCGAGGCGCTGCTGATGGATCCGGCCTATCAACTGAAATGATGCGAACGACGACGAAGCGGGCAGCCGCCGCGGCAAAGGTGCCCGGCGGCGAACCAAAGGATGTGCGATGAACCGACGTGATTTTCTGACGCTGACCGGCGCAGCGGCGGCGGCCGGCGTGTCGATGTGGCAAGCCCCCGCGATGGCGGCCACCGTGCCGCAGGCCGGGCGAAAGCCGGCGGCCGGGTATGCGAACGTGCTGATCCTCGTCGAGCTGAAGGGCGGCAACGACGGCCTCAACATGGTGGTGCCGTATGCCGATCCGCTGTACTACCAGTTCCGGCGCAGCATCGGCATCAAGCGCGACCAGGTGCTGCAGCTCGACGCGCAGACGGGGCTGCACCCGTCGCTCGCGCCGTTGATGCCGCTGTGGCGCGACGGGCAGGTCGCGGTCGTGCAGGGCGTCGGCTATCCGCAGCCGAACCTGTCGCATTTCCGCTCGATCGAGATCTGGGACACCGCATCGCGCTCGGATCAGTACCTGCACGAAGGCTGGCTCACGCGCACCTTCGCGCAGGCGCCGGTCCCGCCCGGTTTCGCGGCGGACGGCGTCGTGCTCGGCAGCGCCGAGATGGGGCCGCTGTCGAACGGCGCGCGCGCGATCGCACTCGTCAATCCTGCGCAGTTCATCCGGGCGGCCCGGCTCGCCGAGCCGTCGTCGCTGCGCGAGCAGAACCCGGCGCTCGCGCACATCATCGACGTCGAGAACGACATCGTGAAGGCGGCCGACCGGCTGCGCCCGCGCGGCGGGATGCGCGAATTCAGGACGGCCTTTCCGGCCGGCGCGTTCGGCACGTCGGTCAAGACCGCGATGCAGGTGCTGGCCGCGTGCGAAGCGTCCGGGCCCGGCGCGCAGGATGGGGTCGCGGTGCTGCGCCTGACGCTCAACGGCTTCGACACGCACCAGAACCAGCCGGGGCAGCAGGCCGCGCTGCTCAAGCAGTTCGCGCAAGGGATGAGCGCGATGCGCGCGGCGTTGGTCGAACTCGGGCGCTGGAACGAGACGCTCGTGATGACCTATGCGGAATTCGGGCGGCGCGTGCGCGAGAACCAGAGCAACGGCACCGATCACGGCACGGCCGCGCCGCATTTCGTGATGGGCGGCCGCGTGGCGGGCGGCCTGTACGGTGCGCCGCCGGCGCTCGGGCGGCTCGACGGCAACGGCAACCTGCCGGTCGCGGTCGATTTCCGCCAGCTTTATGCGACCGTGCTTGGGCCGTGGTGGGGGCTCGATGCGACGCGCGTGCTGCAGCAGCGTTTCGACACGCTGCCGTTGCTGAAGGCGTGATGCGCGCGGCTCAGCGGCGGCGCGCGGCGCGCCACGCGATCCACAGCTTGCGGATCGGCGTCAGCGCAATGCGCTGGTGCAGCACCTGGTAGCCGTCGCGCGCGATTTCGTCGAGCAGCGCGCCGGCCAGCGCGATCTGCGCGCGCAGCGTGCGCTGTGCACGGCGTTCGGCGGCGGGAATCGCCGCACCGGCCGCCGCGAGCGCGTCGCGCGCGCGGGTCGTCTGGAATTGCAGCAATTCGGTGAAGGCCGGGCTATAGCGACGGTTCAGCAGATCGGCGGCGGTCACGTTGTAGCGCTGCAGTTCGTCGATCGGCAGATAGATGCGGCCGTGGCGTGCGTCGTTGCCGAGTTCCTGCACGAATTGCGCGAGCATCAGCGCGCGGCCGACGTCCTCGGCCCACGGCTGCGGGTCGGTCGGGTCCGCCGAGCTGGCGCGCGCAACCAGCGACGCGAAGGTGCCGCCGACCTGCGCGATATAGCGCTGCAGGTTCGCGAAGTCGAGGTAGCGCGCCTGTTCGAGGTCCATCCCGTAACCGTTGACGAGCGTGCGCAGCGCATCGGCCTCGGCGGCGATCGCCGGGTGATGCTGTGCGAGCGCCTTCGTGACCGGGTGCGACGGTTGCCCGTCGGCGAGTGCCGCGAGTTCCTTGTGCCACCACGCGAGTTTCGTGTGTCCGACGGTCGGATCGCTGGTTTCCTTGACGGTTTCCTCGAGTTCGCGGCGCAGCGCGAACAGCGCGGTCAGGCGCGGCTGCGTGGCGAGCGGCGCCTGGCGCAGCGCGTAGTAGACGCTGGAGCCTGCGGGGGCGGCCTTTTGCTGACAGTAGTCGTCGAAGTTCACGGGCGAAATCGTGTGGGGCGGGTTCGGGGGACGCGCGGCGGCGCGCTGCCGAAACGTCGAGCGCGGCATTCTAGCACCGCGGCACGACGGGTGCCGGCAGGGCGAGACAAGGCCGCACGGATCGGGTAGAATCTCGCGCTCGCCTGATCGGGCGTGCCGGTTTTCGGGCCGGCGTGAAGTCCCGGGCGCGTGGAGCACGCATCTTGCGTCCCGCGCGGTCAGGCGACGGAAATGCGCGTGAGTGGCGAAATTGGTAGACGCACCAGGTTTAGGTCCTGACGCCCGCAAGGGTGTGCCGGTTCGAGTCCGGCCTCACGCACCAGAAGTCGAACGAGCCCCCGTCAGGGTCTCGTTCGCGAAAAAGCGCTGCCGGTCGGCTGACCGCAGCGCTTTTTTATCGTCCATTGATGCCGGTTTTCTCGCCAGGCGTCCGCATTCGCCCGAAAAAACGGCCGCGTGTAATATCGTGCTCACTTTTCATACAAGAAGCACCACGACACCGAGGGGTCGCCGATGAAACACACCGTCCGCAGTCCGATTTTCGTTCTGGCGCTGATGCTCGCCGCGCCGGCCGTCGCCAATACGCCCGCCGACAATGTCGTCTGGAGCGCCAAACCGGTGAAGACGGTCGCATCGTCGTCGGCGTGCACGGCGTACTCGGGACGGGCGATGTCGAGCGGCGAGCCGCTGTCGACGGAGGGTGTGCTCAAAGCGCTCGGCACGTCGCTGGCCGGCGCCGCGCTGGGCGCCGTCGCCGGCGGATATCAGGGCGCAGTCCCCAATCCGTGCCAGCGTCCGGGCCTGTGACGCGCGTGCAGTCGAATCGCCGGGCGCACCGCTTCAACTGACATGCCCGGCTCGACAAACCTCCCCGCGCGTCGCACGACCGCTGCGCTTCGTCGTTTCCGGCGCGCCTATTCCCAGAAGCTGCGGATCGCGACGGCCACGATCACCGGTACCGAGAACACCAGCGGAATCGCGAAATACTGCGCTTCGCGATCGACGACCCAGCTATAGATCACCCACGCCGCACCGATTGCGAACGTGATGAGGCCGACCGTCACGGCGGCGATGTTCAGGGCCAGCTTCGACGGCTGGCGGCGCGTTTTGGCGTTGTCGTTGTTATCGCGCGGGGACGATTTCATCGGAAGAGTGTGGCCTCGGGCCGGAACAGGGGTAAAGCCACAGGAAACCCCATCCGCACGGATCGCGCAAGGGCCGGCGCGGGCCGGCCCCGTCACGCCCGTTCCCGCGCGTTACAACCCGAACGACGCGGCCAGTTCGTCGAGCAGTTCGCGCTGGAACGCGACGAACCGCTCGCCCGGCTGTTGCGCGATCGCCAGGTCGAGCATCGGATCGGCGACCTCGGTGCGCACGCCTGCCAGTTCCTCGACGATCGCGAGCCCGCAGAACGGCACGTACGCCTCCGAATAACCGCCTTCGTGAACGATCACGAGCCGCCCGCCGCAATGGCGCTGCGCGGCTTGCTTCACCGCGCGCGTCATGAACCGGTAGCTGTCGGTATGCAGCTGCATGCGCGCGAGCGGATCGACCGCGCTCGCGTCGAGGCCGCTCGCGATGACGATCAGCTCGGGGCGGAAGCGCGCGAGCGCCGGCAGCACGATCCGCTCGAACGCATACCGGTACGCGTCGTCGCCGCTGCCGGCGAGCAGCGGCACGTTCAGGTTCGCGCCGATGCCCGCGCCTTCGCCGCGATCGTCCGCGCCGCTGTAGCCGGGCGGGAAACAGCGGTCCTGGTGCAGCGAGATCGTCAGCGTATCCGGATCGTCGTAGTAGATCGACTGCGTGCCGTTGCCGTGATGCACGTCCCAGTCGATCACCGCGACACGCTCGATGCCGTGCTTCGCGCGTGCGGCCTCGATCGCGATCGGGATGTTCGCCAGCATGCAGAAGCCCATCGGGCGGTCGCGCAGGCAGTGATGGCCGGGCGGTCGCGACAGCGAGAACGCATTCGCCGCGCGCTCGCCGACCACCGCATCGACCGCCGCGATCGCGAGGCCGGCCGACAGCGCGGCGATCTCGTAGCTGCCCTTGCCGAATGGCGCGAGATCGCCGAGGTCGCCGCCGTTTGCGTCGCTGAGGGCGCGGAACGCGTCGAGATAGTGCGCCGGATGAATGCGCAGCAGGTCGGCCGTCGTCGCGGGCGCGGCGCCGCGCAGGTCGAGCTGCGCGGCGAGGCCCGACGCCTGTACGAGCGACAGGAAGCGGCGCTTCGAATCGGGCGATTCCGCGTAGCCGGCGCTCGACGGCGGCTGGACCCAGCCGCCGACCGGGAAGAACAGCGCGTGCGTGCCGCCGGTATGCCAGAAAGTGCGTTCGTCGGTGAAAAAGGTAGTGCGATTCATGGAGGCGTGACCTGTCACGGTTGGGAGGAAACGGAAGGGCGTGCGCGGCGATCGATGTGGCGCAGCGCGGCGAACGACACGATCGCGACGGCCGTCGCGGCCACGAACAGCGTGCGCATCGTGCCGCCGGCGTCGAGCATCAGGCCGGCCAGCAGCGGGCCGGCGGCGAGACCCGCGCCGATCACGAAATTGAGCGTCGCGACGAGGCGGCCCGACGTGTCGATCTGCGCGACCGTCGCGAGAATGAACGGCAGCACGAAGGTCCATGCAAACTTGAACGCGAAGATCGCCGCGCTGTAGCCACCGGTATGACGCATCGCGGCGAGTGCGACGAGCGACGCCGCGAGCAGTGCGTAGCCGGCCGCCAGCATCGCGCGGCGCGCAAGCCGGCCGCCCGCGCACGAGGCAAGCGCCGCGCCGGCGATCCCCATCACGCTCGCGATCGCGAGCACGTTGCCGGTCGACTGCGGATCGAGCCCGGCCTCGGCCGCCGCGCGGCTCGCGAACGTCCATACGCTGCCGATCGCGAGATAGAACGTCAGCACCGCGCCGATGGCGAGCACGACGAAGTGTCGCGGCGTTTGCGGCGCGTCGCCGCGTGCGCTGGTCGCAGCCGCGGCTCGCGTGCCGAGCGACGGCGAAAAGCCGCGCGACAGCGGCGCCGCGAGCAGCGCGAGCCCGGCGAGCGCGACGTACAGCGCACGCAGCCCGAACGCGGCGAACACGTGCGGCAACACGAACAGGCCGATCGCGCCCGCGATCAGCTGGCCGACGACCCACAGGCCGTACACGCGGTCGCTGTTGCTGCTCGTCGCGGCGCTCGTCATGCAGAGCACCATCAGCGAACCGCCGCCGAGCGCGGTGACGGCGCGCAGCGCGAGCAGCACGGCAAAGCCTGGCATCCACAGCGCGGTCAGCAGGTTGCCCGCGCCGAACAGCGCGATGGCGAGCGCCGCGATGTGGCGCGCGTCGACACGGCCGAGCCACAGGTACGACGGCACGGTCGCGAGGCTGAACGCGCCGAGTTCGACGAAGAAGTAGGTGCCGATCTGCGACGCGGACAAGCCGAGCTGCGTCGCGAGCTGACCGGCGACGGCGGGCGCCACGAGCAGCAACAACGGTGTGATGGCCGCGAACACGACGAGCGCGACGAGCGTCGAGCGCGCGAACGGCGACGCGTGGCCGTCGGGCGAGAGGGCGGCATCCGGGGACAAGGTCTTCATGGCGGGGTCTCGTGGAGGGAATCAGAACAGGTGGTACATGCCGACCATCGCGCCGAACTGCGACGCGCCGGCAAGCGGTGTCGGGTCGTATTCGTAGACGGTCTGCGAGCTCTGGCCGCTGTTGCGCGCATAGCCGAGGTTCACGTACGCGACGGTGCGTTTCGACAGCGCGTAGGTGGTGCTCGCGATGAACAGCGTCGGGTGGCCGATCGCCGGCGTGCGCGAATCGGTGTGGTACACGCCCGCGTTCAGGCCGATCCCGTTCGACGCCAGGTAGCGCGCGCCGCCCCAGACGATCGTGCGCGCCGCGTCGAGGTCGCCGGTCAGGCGTTCGACGCCGGCATAGACGGTGAGCGGCAGCGTGGCGAACGCATAACGCGCGGCGAGCGTGCCGAGTTCGCGACGCCGCGCGGACGCGTCGTCGGCTGCCGATACCTCGCCGTGCGCCTGGTGCAGCACCGCGCTGACCGACAGGCCATTGCTCGTGTACTGCCCGCCGAGCTCGAGCACGCGTCCGGCGCGCGTATTGCCGGCGACGCCGGAGGTCGCGGCGAGCGCTTCGACGTCGAAGCCGGCGAACGTCGGCGACTGGTATTTGACCGAGTGATCGATGAAGTTCGCGTACATCGGCACGAGCACGCCCTGGCCGCTGTACGACCCGTACCAGAGCGGGTCGTAGAACAGCGTCTTGTCGAACAGCACGCTGAACTGGCGGCCGAGCGTGACGGTGCCGACCGGCCCCGCGAGGCCCACGTATGCGCCGCGGAAGAACGCGTAGCCGGGCACGGTCGCGGTGCCGTCGTTGAGGTTGAGGCCCTGTTCGAGCTTGAACAGCGCGCGCCAGCCGCCGCCGAGATCCTCGTGGCCCTTGATCCCGACCTGCGAAGGCAGGATGCCGTAGTTCTGCAACCGCACGGCCGAACGATGCCCGTCGGCGTGCGTCAGGTATTGCACGCCGGCGTCGAGCGCGCCGTACAGCGTGAGGGCGGACTGCGCGTGCGCGGCGGCGCTGCAGGCGGCCAGCGTCGCGGCGGCCGCGGCCGCGCGGATGAAGCGGAGTGTCGTCACGTGGGGTTCTCCATACCATGCTGCATCGGTTTGTCGTTGGTGTTGTCGCGACGCAGTGTCCGCAGCGGGAAAACGGTCGAACAGTCGTCCAGATGAACGGTGCGGAAAACCCGCGGTGCACGGCATGTGCGCCGCGCGATGCCGTCGCGCGCCGTGCTGCGCAGCAGCAACGGGCGGCGCACCGTTCAAATGGATGGGGCTGGCGCGCGTTCCGGCGCCGTGGCCCGCCAAAAAAGCCGCTGGCTATAATCGGCCGGTGTCGTTGCGCACATCAGCAGCCCGACCGGGCAGGGGAGCGGAAGGTGAGGATCACGACGGATATCGGGCAGGATCTCGACGCGCTGCGCGACGTGCCGGCCGCCATCGTCCTCGACGAATTCGCGTGGCCGCCTCTGCCGTCCCGGCGCGCCGACTTCGACGGCGTCACGCGCGGCGACGCAGCGCAGCGCGAACTCGGGCTGATGCTGCTCGACCTGTACGCGGTGGCCGCGCAGTCCGGCATCGGCGAATTCGAATGCCGGTTCTTTTCGCTGCTGCAGGCGCTCATGCCGTTCGATGCGGCGTGGACGGGCGTCGCGACCCATGTGCCGACCGGCCCGGTGATGCACAACAGCTTTTTGTACCGGTTGCCGCATGCGTTCTTCACCGACTGGAAGCGCGTGCGCGATTGCGACCCGCTGGCGCACCGCACGTTGCATGGCGCGCACGGCCGCGCGGTGCGGCTGACGGTCGTCGAGCCGGGGCTCGATGCGCGGTTTCGCGACTGGTGCGTGAAGTACGGGCTCGCGCAGCTGATGTGCGTGTGTACGCTCGATCGCCGCTTCGGCCTGACGACGTTCATGTCGATCTACCGCCAGGGCCTGAACCGGCCGTTCAGCGACGACGACGCGCGACGTTTCGAGGAAGTGATCCCGCATCTGGCCGCCGCGCTGACGATCAATCGCGCGGCTCAACTCACGCGCGAGCGCGCCGACACGGTCGCGCCGGCAGCGCGGGCGCTGTGCGACAACTTCGGGGTGCTGCACCATGCCGATCACGGTTTCGACGACGTGCTGCGCACCGAATGGCCGTCGTGGGCCGGCGCGCGCGTGCCGGAGCCGCTCGTCGCACACCTGCGGCGCCAGTCGGGCCAGCCGTTCGTCGGCGACGCGCTGCGCATCCAGTGCGTGCCGGTCGCGGGGCTGTTCCAGATCGAGGCGCGGCCGCGCTCGCTGCTCGACCGGCTGAGCCCGCGCGAACTCGCGGCGATCCGCTATTACGGCGCCGGGCGTTCGCACAAGGAGGTCGCGCAGCAGATGGCGATCTCGCCGACGACCGTGCGTCACTACCTGCGCTGCGCGTACCGCAAGCTCGGGATGCATGACAAGAGCCAGATCGCCGGCGTGCTGGGCGCGACGGGCGGCGCAACCGACGACGAGGCGGTGGAAGCCGGCGGCGTGCCGCGCTGAGGCGAACGAACGCGTGGGCCGCGTGGTGCGCGGTATGCTGCCCGAATGGTTGTGCCCGCAACCATTGAGCGTTATGCTCGTCAGCTTCCAGGAGACGGAATGCCATCATGAACGACACGAATTCAGGGTCGGTGCGCGCGGCGGTGGTCGGCGTCGGCGCGATCGGCGGTCTGCTCGCGGCCGCGCTGTCGCGAGCCGGCATGACCGTGAGCGCGTACGCGCGCGGCGCGACGCTCGATGCGCTGAATACGCACGGCGTGCGCGTGATCGACGAGGCGGGCGCAATCTCGTCGGTGCCGGTGCGCGCCAGCGACGATGCGGCCGCGCTCGGCGTGCAGGACTACGTGGTGATCGCGCTGAAGGCGCAGGCGCTGCCCGCGCTGGCCGGGCGCATTGCGCCGCTGGTCGGGCCGGACACCGTGATCGTCGCGGCGATGAACGGGCTGCCATGGTGGTTCACGCACGGGCTCGGAGGCGCGATCGACGGCGTGCCGCTCGATGCGGTCGATCCGGCCGGCGCGGTGTCGGCCGCGTTGCCGCCGGCGCAGGCGATCGGCTGCGTCGTGCACCTGTCGTCGAGTACCGACGCGCCCGGCGTCGTGCGTCGCGGGCGCGGCAACCGGCTGATCGTCGGCACGCCCGATCCGCGGCTCGACATGGCCACGGCGCGGTTCGCCGCGGCGCTCGCGGCGGGCGGTTTCGACGTCGAGTCGACGCGCGCGATCCGGACCGAGATCTGGACGAAGCTGTGGGGCAACATGAACATGAACCCGTTGAGCGCGCTGACCGGGTCGACGGCCGAGCAGTTGCTCGACGATCCGTTCACGCAGGATCTCGCGCTGCGGATGATGGAGGAGGCGGCCGCGATCGGTGCGAAGCTCGGCCTGTCCACCGGGATGAGCGGCCCCGAGCGGATCGCGGTCACGCGCAAGCTCGGCGCGTTCAAGACGTCGATGCTCCAGGATTTCGAGGCGGGGCGCTCGCTCGAGATCGGGCCGATCCTCGGCGTGTTTCCGGAGCTCGGCCGCAAGCTTGGCGTGCCGACGCCGTATTGCGACGCGGTGCTGGGGTTGTTGCGCCAGCGCGCGACGAACAGCGGGTTGTAGCGCGACGAGGCCGCTGAATGCGCGGCCGCCGCCGGTAACGTGGCAACACGCGCTTCACGCGATGCCGCCGCATGATGCAAAACGGGCCGCCCGGATTGCGCGTGACGCGACCCGGGCGGCCTGTCTGATTCGTCGGATCAATGCTGCGCGCAGCACCCGGCCATCGCGCGATGCCGGGCCGGCGCGCGGCTCAGTCGTCGCGTTCGGTCGCGTGCGCGACGACCTTGTCGAGCAGCCGCTCGAACGTCTGGCGCTCGCTGTCGGACAGGCACGCGAGCAAGCCGTCGTTCCACTTGCGCACGATCGGCATGATCTTGCGATGCAGCGCCCGGCCGTCGGTGGTCAGCGCGATCAGCACGATCCGGCCGTCCTCGTCGCTCGCGCTGCGCTCGAGCAGCCCCTGGCGCAGCAGTGCTTCGGCCGCGCGGCTCGCCTGGCTCTTGTCGAGGTTGGTGTGGCGCGCGAGATCCATGATCGAGAACGGGCCGAATGCGCCGACGGCGGCGATCACGCGCGCCTCGGGCAGCGAGATGTCGAGCTTGTGCCGGTACACCTCGCCGATCCCGCGGTCGGAGCGCTTCGTGAGCGCATGGAGGCGATAGGTCAGAAACTGATCGAGCCCGGCTTGACGGCCTTTCATGTCGAATCCTGAAGAAAAAGGGCGGGCCCGATTGTTCCTGTATCGCGCGCTCGGGTCAACGGTCAGTGTGCACCGTACTTCAGGCGTGTCAACTGTTCCGCTTCGTTCGCGAGCAGATCGGCCGCATCGCGGATCGCGACGTCGAGCGCGATCGGCCCGGGGGCCGGCGAAAAGCAGCCGGAGAAATGCTCGGACAGGCGCGGCAGCGCGGCCGGGTCGACCGCGCCCGACAGCAGCGAGGCGGGGACGCCAGCGGCCTGCGCGTGCCGGCACGCGATGAACGGCGCCTTGCCGTGCAGCGTCTGAACGTCGGAGCGGCCTTCGCCGGTGATCAGCCAGTCGGCGCCGGCGAGCGCGGCGTCGAGCCCGACCTGGCGCGCGACGACTTCGGCGCCGGCCTCGAACCGCGCGCCGAGCATGTGCAGCGCGAAACCCAGGCCGCCGGCGGCGCCCGCGCCGGGCAGATCGCGGCCGCGGCGGTCGAGCGCGGCTTCGAGCAGATCGGCGAAGTGGCCGAGCGCGGCATCGAGGGTCGCAACCTGCGCGGCCGTCACACCCTTTTGCGGACCGAACACGGCAGTGGCGCCGTGGGCGCCCGTCAGCGGGTTGTCGACGTCGGACATGCCGACGAATTCCGTTTCCTCCAGGCGCGCATCGAGCCCCGACGCGTCGATGCGCGCGATGTCGGCGAGCCGCGACGGCACGGGCTCGACCGGCTGGCCGCTCGCGTCGAAGCATTGCAGGCCGAGGCCCGCGAGCAGCCCGGCGCCCGCGTCGTTGGTGCTGCTGCCGCCGAGCGCGACGAAGAAGCGGCGCACGCCGTCGTCGAGCAGCGCGCGGATCGCCTCGCCCATTCCGCGCGTGCTGCGCGCGTCGACCGGCACGCTCATGCCGACCGGATCGGTAATGCCGACGATCTCGGCCGTTTCGACGATCGCGGTGCGCGCATCGATCACGCCGACCGCCGCGTCGCGTGCCGCCAGCGACGCGCCGGCCACCCGCAGCGTGCGCCGCGTACCGCCGCCCGCCAGCATCGCGTCGAGCGTGCCTTCGCCGCCGTCGGCCATCGGGCAGCAGCGCACCACGGCGTCGGGCCGGGCGCGGCGGATGCCGGTGGCGATCGCGTCCGCGACCTGCTCGGCGGAAAGCGAGCCTTTGAACGAATCGGGCGCGATGACGACGACAGGCGCGGACGGGTGTTGCGGCATGGTGTCTCCGGAAGGCGTGATTGGTGTGAAGAATGCACGGTGAGGCGACGAGCGGGCTCACACGCAATCGGAGCTTACAGGATGGCGGGCCCGTGGTGGATACGCCGTTCGGCATAGCGGCGATCTGCATGCATCGCCGTGCAACGGGCCGTCGACGTGGCGGGGACACACGCGTGTCGCGCTGATCTGGCGGTACGAGGAAAATTGTTTGCTAGAATAGTCGATTCTTCCGGCCAAAGCCGTGCTCCGAGCCGCTTGCGCTAGCCATCCGGCGCGTGCAGGGATGGCGTGGCGCTCCGGCGCGGCGTGCGAGTGCGACGCACCGCACGCTGCAGGCAGGCACGGCAAGGAAAAACCGATTCGCTCGAATAATTTTAGGACGATTGAAGCCATGGCTAACGTTGTTGAGAACCTCGGCAAGCTTGAACGCCGCGTGACGATTTCCCTGCCGAAAGACACCGTGCAGAAGGAAATCGACGCCCGTATCCAGAAACTCGCGAAGAACGTGCGCATGCCGGGTTTCCGCCCGGGCAAGGTGCCGCTCAAGATGGTCGCGCAACAGTACTCGGGCCAGGTCGAAGCGGAAGTGCTGAGCGACAAGATCGGCCAGGAATTCTTCACGATCAGCCGCGCGGAAAACCTGCGCGTCGCCGGCCAGCCGAGCTTCGAGCCGAAGCAGGAGCAGGCTGAAGATGCATACGCGTTCGACGCGACGTTCGAGGTTTACCCGGAAGTGAAGATCGGCGATCTGGCGACGGCTGAAGTCGAGCGCTCGACGACGACGATCGGCGACGCCGAAATCGACCGCACGCTGGACATCCTGCGCAAGCAGCGCGTGCACTTCCACGCACGTGGCGAAGCCGGCGAGCACGGCGACGGCGGCGCGGACACCGCAGCGAAGAACGGCGACCGCGTGACGGTCGACTTCGTCGGCAAGATCGACGATGTCGCGTTCCAGGGCGGCACGGCCGAAGATTTCCCGTTCGTGCTCGGCGAAGGCCGCATGCTGCCGGAATTCGAGACGGCGGCGCTGGGCCTGAAGGTCGGCGAACAGCGTACGTTCGACCTCAAGTTCCCGGATGATTACCACGGCAAGGACGTCGCCGGCAAAACGGCACAGTTCACGGTCACGATGAAGAAGATCGAGTGGCCGCACCTGCCGGAAATCGACGCTGAATTCGCGAAGTCGCTCGGCATCGAAGACGGCGACCTCACGAAGATGCGCGCCGAGATCAAGGAAAACCTCGAGCGCGAAGCGAAGCGTCGCACGCAGTCGATCGTCAAGAACCAGGTGATGGACGCGCTGCTGAAGATTTCCGAACTCGACGTGCCGAAGGCGCTGATCGAGCAGGACCAGCAACGTCTCGTCGAAATGGCTCGCCAGGATCTGGCGCAGCGCGGCGTGCCGAACGCGAAGGACGCACCGATCCCGGCCGAGATGTTCGCCGAGCAGGCCGAGCGCCGCGTGAAGCTGGGCCTCGTGCTGGCTGAACTCGTGAAGGCGAACGGCCTCGAAGCGAAGCCGGAACAGATCCGCGCGGAAGTCGACGAGTTCGCGAAGAGCTACGAAGACCCGAAGGAAGTGGTCCGCTGGTATTATTCCAACCAGCAGCGCCTCGCCGAGATGGAAGCGTTCGTCGTTGAAAGCAACGTCGTCGACTTCGTGCTGGGCAAGGCAAAGGTGACGGACAAGGAAGTGAGCTTCGAGGCACTCGCGAGCGCATCGGCGCAAGCGTAAGTGTTGCTCTAGCGGCGTGCCGGCTGTCGGAGCGACGGCCCGCACGCCGTTTTTACGTCAAGCGCACGGTTGCCATTAATATGGCGATTGAGCGGGCGGCTTCCTTCCGTTCAATTTTCCATTCGAACAAGGTTCATTGAATGATCACTCGCGCTGAATTGCTGGACATGCTTGCTTCGAACGCGCCGCAGGGTTTCGAGGCGCAAGCGCTGGGGCTGGTGCCGATCGTCGTCGAAACGAGCGGCCGCGGCGAGCGTTCGTACGATATCTATTCGCGTCTCCTGAAGGAGCGCCTGGTGTTCATGGTCGGCGAAGTGAACGACCAGACCGCCAATCTCGTGGTCGCGCAATTGCTGTTCCTCGAGAGCGAGAATCCCGACAAGGACATCAGTCTCTACATCAACAGCCCGGGCGGCTCGGTGTCGGCCGGGATGGCGATCTACGACACGATGCAGTTCATCAAGCCGGACGTGTCGACCCTGTGCATGGGCCTCGCGGCCAGCATGGGCGCGTTCCTGCTCGCGTCGGGCGCGAAGGGCAAGCGCTTCGCGCTGCCGAATTCGCGTGTGATGATTCACCAGCCGCTGGGCGGCGCGCGCGGCCAGGCATCCGACATCGAGATCCAGGCACGCGAGATCCTCTACCTGAAGGAACGGTTGAACAACCTGCTCGCGCAGCACACGGGCCAGGACGTCGAGCGCATCGCGCGCGACACCGACCGTGATAACTTCATGTCGAGCGAGGACGCGAAGGCGTACGGGCTGATCGACCAGGTGCTGTTGAAGCGCCCGTGAGCTTAAACGGGGTGCCGCCCCGATTCGCGCGGCGCCCCGCAACGTCCCGAGTGCCCTGAGCATCTGCGGCAAGCGCATCCAGCCGGCTCCGGTCGCGCCCTAGGCGCGGCGTTCGGAGCAATCGGCGTATCATGTCATTTACCTGTCCGGAGGCTCTACATTCATGGCGGACAAAAAAGGTTCGAACAGCGAGAAGCTGTTGTATTGCTCGTTTTGCGGGAAGAGCCAGCATGAGGTGAAAAAACTCATCGCGGGCCCGTCGGTGTTCATCTGCGATGAATGTATCGACCTCTGCAACGAAATCATTCGCGACGAGGCGGCTGCCGCCGGCGTCGAGGCCAGCCTGTCCCGGTCGGATCTGCCGAGCCCGCAGGAGATTCGCGACATCCTCGATCAGTACGTGATCGGCCAGGAGCGCGCGAAGAAAATCCTCGCGGTGGCCGTGTACAACCACTACAAGCGCCTGAAGCATCTCGACAAGAAGGACGACGTCGAGCTGTCGAAGAGCAACATCCTGCTGATCGGCCCGACGGGCTCCGGCAAGACGCTGCTCGCGCAGACGCTCGCGCGGTTGCTCAACGTGCCGTTCGTGATTGCCGACGCGACGACGCTGACCGAAGCCGGCTACGTCGGCGAGGACGTCGAGAACATCATCCAGAAGCTGTTGCAGAACTGCAACTACGAGGTCGACAAGGCTCAGCGCGGGATCGTCTACATCGACGAAATCGACAAGATCAGCCGCAAGTCGGACAACCCGTCGATCACGCGCGACGTGTCGGGCGAGGGCGTCCAGCAGGCGCTGCTGAAGCTCGTCGAGGGCACGATGGCGTCGGTGCCGCCGCAAGGCGGCCGCAAGCACCCGAACCAGGATTTCATCCAGGTCGACACGACCAACATCCTGTTCATCTGCGGCGGCGCGTTCGACGGTCTCGAGAAGGTGATCACCGATCGCACCGAGAAGACCGGCATCGGCTTCGGCGCGACGGTCAAGAGCAAGCAGGAACGCGACGCGGGCGAAGTGCTGCGCGAAACGGAACCGGAAGACCTGATCAAATTCGGTCTGATCCCCGAATTGATCGGCCGCCTGCCGGTGGTCGCGACGCTCGGCAAGCTCGACGAAGCCGCGCTGATGAAGATCCTGGTCGAGCCGAAGAATGCGCTCGTCAAGCAGTATCACAAGCTGTTCGCGATGGAGCGTGTCGAGCTGGAAATCCGGCCGGGCGCGTTGCAGGCAGTCGCCCGCAAGGCGATTCGCCGCAAGACCGGCGCGCGCGGTTTGCGTTCGATCATCGAACAGGCGTTGCTCGACGTGATGTACGAGCTGCCGACGATGAAAGGGGTCAGCAAGGTCATCATCGACGAGAACGTCATCGATGGGGACGGCAAGCCCTTGCTGATCTACGAGGACACGCCGAAGGTGGCGGGTTCGAACTGACCGGCTTGCCGACGATGTTCAGCGAAAAAGGCCGTTCATGAGTCCGTGGGCGGCTTTTTTTCGTTTATCTTGTGGGTAACTCTGACTCGACACGCGGTGGTTACTTTCTTACCGAATATTTCCCGCACTTGAAGGCTTGCAATTCGTTGTGGCGGCCTCAATTACCGAACAATTGATTCCACTCATGGGGAAATGAAATGTCAGGCACCCAACTTCTCCCGCCGGAACGCATCACGCTCCCGCTGCTGCCGCTGCGGGACGTCGTCGTTTTCCCGCACATGGTCATTCCGCTCTTCGTGGGCCGGCCGAAATCGATCAAGGCCCTCGAAGCAGCGATGGAAGGCGGCAAGCACATCATGCTCGTCGCCCAGAAAACCGCGGCCAAGGACGAACCGACCGAAAAGGACATGTACGAGGTCGGTTGTATCGCCAACATCCTGCAGATGCTGAAGCTGCCGGACGGCACCGTGAAGGTGCTCGTCGAGGGCCTGCAGCGTGCGAAGGCGTTGTCCATCGAAGAACAGGAGACCCAATTCTCCTGCGAAGTGATGCCGCTCGAGCCCGATCACGCCGACAGCGCCGAAACGGAAGCGCTGCGCCGTGCGATCGTGTCGCAGTTCGATCAGTACGTGAAGCTGAACAAGAAGATCCCGCCGGAGATTCTCACGTCGCTGTCGGGCATCGACGAAGCAGGCCGCCTCGCCGACATGATCGCCGAGCGCCTGCCGCTGAAGCTCGACCAGAAGCAGCACATCCTCGAGATGTTCCCGGTCATCGAGCGCCTCGAGCACCTGCTCGCGCAACTCGAAGCCGAGATCGACATCCTGCAGGTCGAAAAGCGCATCCGCGGGCGCGTGAAGCGCCAGATGGAAAAGAGCCAGCGCGAGTACTACCTGAACGAACAGGTCAAGGCGATCCAGAAGGAACTGGGCGAAGGCGAAGAAGGCGCGGATCTCGAGGAACTCGAGAAGCGCATCAACGCCGCGCGCATGCCGAAGGAAGCCAAGAAGAAGGCCGACGCCGAGCTGAAGAAGCTGAAGCTGATGTCGCCGATGTCGGCGGAAGCCACCGTCGTGCGCAACTACATCGACACGTTGATCGGCCTGCCGTGGCGCAAGAAGAGCAAGGTCAACAACGACCTGTCGAACGCCGAGCAGGTGCTCGACGAGGATCACTTCGGCCTCGAGAAGGTCAAGGAACGGATCCTCGAGTACCTCGCGGTGCAACAGCGCGTGGACAAGGTCAAGGCGCCGATCCTGTGCCTCGTCGGGCCTCCGGGCGTCGGCAAGACCTCGCTCGGCCAGTCGATCGCCCGTGCGACGAACCGCAAGTTCGTCAGGATGGCGCTCGGCGGCGTGCGTGACGAAGCCGAGATCCGCGGCCACCGCCGCACGTATATCGGTTCGATGCCGGGCAAGATCCTGCAAAGCCTCGCGAAGGTCGGCGTGCGCAATCCGCTCTTCCTGCTCGACGAAGTCGACAAGATGGGCATGGATTTCCGCGGCGATCCGTCGTCGGCGCTGCTCGAAGTGCTCGATCCGGAACAGAACCACACGTTCGCCGACCACTACATCGAGGTCGACTTCGATCTGTCGGACGTGATGTTCGTCGCGACGTCGAACTCGCTGAACATCCCGCCGCCGCTGCTCGACCGGATGGAAGTGATCCGTCTGTCGGGCTACACGGAAGACGAGAAGGTCAGCATTGCCCAGCGTTACCTGCTGCCGAAGCAGAAGAAGAACAACGGGCTGAAGGAAGGCGAGATCGACGTCACCGAGCAGGCGATCCGCGACATCATCCGCTACTACACGCGCGAAGCCGGTGTGCGTTCGCTCGAGCGGGAAGTGTCGAAGATCTGCCGCAAGGTCGTGAAGATGCTGCTGCTGAAGAAGGCATCGGGCGCGATCAAGGTCGATGGCGAAAATCTCGACACGTTCCTCGGCGTGCGCAAGTACGACTTCGGCCTCGCGGCGAAGGAAAACCAGGTCGGTCAGGTGACGGGCCTCGCGTGGACGGAAGTCGGCGGCGATCTGCTGACGATCGAAGCCGCGGTGATGCCCGGCAAGGGCAACGTGATTCGTACGGGTTCGCTCGGCGACGTGATGAAGGAGTCGGTCGAGGCCGCACGTTCGGTCGTGCGCTCGCGTTCGCGCCGTCTGGGCATCAAGGACGAAGCGTTCGAGAAGCAGGACATCCACATCCACGTGCCGGAAGGCGCGACGCCGAAGGACGGTCCGTCCGCCGGCGGTGCGATGACGACCGCGCTGGTATCGGTGCTGACGGGTATCCCCGTGCGTGCCGATGTCGCGATGACGGGCGAAATCACGTTGCGTGGCGAAGTGCTGCCGATCGGCGGGCTGAAGGAAAAGCTGCTGGCTGCGCATCGCGGCGGCATCAAGCTCGTGCTGATCCCGGAAGAAAACGTGAAGGATCTCGCGGACATTCCGGACAACGTGAAGAACGCGATCGAGATCGTGCCGGTCCGCTGGATCGACAAGGTGCTGGAGCTCGCGCTCGAGCGTTCGCCGACGCCGCTGCCGCCGGAAGAAGAAGCGAAGGCAGCAGCGCCGGTCGGTGAGGCGGCGAAGGATGCCGGCTCGACCGAAGTGGTCAAGCACTGAAGCCCTGAACGCCATCGTTGCTGACGGTCGTTCACGAAACCCGCGGCGCTGTCCGCGGGTTTTTTTATGCGTATCGGAATCGTGCGCGCGCGCGTTAAAAAAATTCGCGTGCGGGCTTGGCAAAATGATCGGGGATGAATTAAACTTGCGGGCTCGCTGATTGTTGATGCGGAAACGCAGATCGCAGTCAGAACGAATCGGAAACGGGTGCTTAGCTCAGCTGGTAGAGCGGCGCCCTTACAAGGCGTAGGTCGGGGGTTCGAACCCCTCAGCACCCACCAGTTTCCCGATTCAGCCAGACCAAGGAGCGGTAGTTCAGTCGGTTAGAATACCGGCCTGTCACGCCGGGGGTCGCGGGTTCGAGTCCCGTCCGCTCCGCCAGAAAATGAAGAAGCCCGCCTCGTGCGGGCTTTTTCATTTGCATCGTGCGTCGTGCCCGCTTGCGGGCAGTGTGACGGCGGGGCGGAGGAAGCCGCTTGCGCGGCTTGCGGCGGGACGAGAAGGGATGCGCGTGTACGCGTATCCGCGGCCTGCGGGATGCAGGCGAGTCTCGTCCGCTCCGCTAAACAAACGACAGTGCCCGCGTCGTGCGGGCATTGTCGTTTGTGCATTCGGTTTTGCGCCCGCTGGCGGGTGCGTGAAGAAGCCCGTCTCTCGTGCCGGCTTTTTCATTTCCCGTGTCCCGTTGTCGCATCCCGCTCGCGCACGGTACGTCTGCGTTTTTTCCCGTCCCACCCCGTATGTTGTAATATCGGACGTTTTGTCCAATTTTCCCGTCACGCATGCTCGATTTCTTCCGTAATCACCAGCGCCTGATGATGGCGCTCCTGCTCCTGATCGTGTTGCCGGGGCTGGGTTTCGTCGGGATCCAAGGCTTCCGCGGCTTCTTCGACGACAGTGCGAACGTCGCGGCAGTCAACGGGCACAAGATCACGCGGGTCGAATTCGACGGCGCGTTTCGCCAGCAGATCGACCAGGCGCGCCAGGCGCTCGGCGGGCAGTTCGACATCAAGATGTTCGACACGCCCGAGCATCGCAAGCAGGTGCTCGACGGCCTGATCCAGCAACGCGTGCTGGCCGACGAGACGCAACGTCTGCACCTGACCGCGTCCGACAACGCCGTGCGCGACGCGCTGATGAGCGACCCGATGATCGCGTCGCTGAAGAAGCCCGACGGATCGATCGACGTCGAACGCTATGCACAGCTGCTGTCGTTCCAGGGAATGACGCCCGAGCAGTACCAGGAGCGCGTGCGTTACAGCCTCGCGCTGCAGCAGATTCCGGCGAGCATCGTGTCGAGCGCGTTCACGCCGAAGAGCCTCGCGCAACGCCTGTCCGAACTCGCCGCGCAACAGCGTGAAGTGCAGGCACTCGTGCTGAAGACGAGCGACTTCGCAGCGAAGGTGCAGCCGACCGACGCGCAGCTCGTCGCGTACTACGACGCACACAAGCAGAGCTTCGCGACGCCGGAAACCGCGACGATCCAGTACCTCGTCTATTCGCCGGCCGCAGCGGCCGCGAGCGCGCAGCCGACCGAAGCGGACATCAAGAAGTTCTACGACGACAATCCGACGCACTTCCGTACCGAAGCGCAGGTGCGCGTGAGCCACATCTTCATCGCCGCGCCGGGCAGCGCCAGCGCGGCCGACAAGGCGGCCGCGAAAGCGAAGGCGGAGCAATTGCTCGCCGACGTGAAGGCGCATCCGGACCAGTTCGCGCAGATCGCACAGAAGAGCTCGCAGGACGCGCCGTCGGCGGCGAAGGGCGGCGACCTCGGCTTCATCGCGCGCGGCTCGACCGCGGGCGGCAAGGCGTTCGACGATGCCGCGTTCTCGCTCAAGCAGGGCGACGTGAGCGGTATCGTGCAGTCGGATCTCGGTTTCCACATCCTGAAGGCGACCGAAGTGAAGCCGGCGGTCGTCAAACCGTTCGCGGAAGTGAAGGACCAGATCGCGATCGACCTGAAGCAGCAGTACGCATCGAAGGCGTTCTCGGACAACGCGGAAGGGTTCACGTCGACCGTCTACGAGAAGGCGAAGACGCTGCAACCGGCCGCGGACAAGTACAAGCTGACGATCCAGACGGCCACCGTCACGCCGACGCCGAATCCGCAACTGCCGGCGACGAGCCCGCTGAACAACGCGAAGTTCCTGGCCGCCGTGTTCGCGAACGACTCGGTGAAGAACCAGAACAACACGCAGGCGATCGACGTCGGCAACAATACGTTGATCTCCGCGCGCGTGACCGACTACAAGCCGGCTGCCGTGCCCGCACTCGATGCGATCAAGGACGTCGTGCGCCAGAAGGTCATCGCCGAGCAGGCCGCGGAACTCGCGAAGAAGGATGGGGCGGCGAAGCTGGCCGAGCTGCAGAAGTCGAAGTCGACCGACGGCTTCGCGGCCGCGCAGAAGGTGTCGCGCACGCAATCGCAGGGCCTGACGCCGGCTGCGCTGAGCGCCGTCTACAAGGTCGATGCGAAGACGCTGCCGGCGTACGTCGGGGTCGATCTTGGTGCGGACGGTTATGCGATCTATCGCGTGAACGCGGTGATCCCGGGTTCGGCGGTCGATCCGCAGCAACTGGCGGCCGCGCAGCAGCAGATGGCGCAGGTCGACGCGCAAAGCGAAGGCGAGGCGTATCTCGCCGCGCTGCGCGATCGCTCGAAGGTGAAGCTGTACGGCACGACGGCCAGCCAGCAGCAAGACGGCGACAACTGAACGTCGTTTCGCCCGCAACCATCAAAAAGCCCCGCTCGAAGCGGGGCTTTTTTTTCCGGTGCGCGGCTGCGCTCAGCCGTGCGGCTTGCCGAGCAACGGCTTCAGCGCCGGCCACACGTTGTCGAGCAGAATGCCCTGGGCTTGCTGCGCGGGATGCATCTGGTCGGCCTGGAACATCTCCGGCTTGTTCTCGATGCCGGCCAGCAGGAACGGCACGAGCGGCACGGCGAGGTCCTTCGACAGCCGCGTATAGACCGCGTGGAACTTCTGCGTGTAGTCGGGGCCGTAATTGGGCGGCACGTACATGCCGACCAGCACGACCTTCGCCCGCGCACGCTGCGCGCTGGCGATGATGTCGCGCAGGTTCTGCTCGGTCGTCGCGAGCGGCACGCCGCGCAGCGCATCGTTCGAACCGAGTTCGACGACGACGATCGACGGCTTGAGTCGCTGCAGCACCGCGGGCAACCGCGCACGGCCGCCGCTCGTGGTGTCGCCGCTGACGCTGGCGTTCGCGACGCTATAATCGATTCGCTCGGTCGTGAGCCGTTGCCGCAGCAGTGCAACCCAGCCTGTGTCGCGCGGCAGTCCGTATTCGGCCGAGAGACTGTCGCCGAGCACGACGATCACGGGCTGGCTCGATGCCGACGCCGTCGAGGCGCGCGCGGGTACGGTGACGGCCAGCAGGGTGCCCAGCAGCGCGGCGGCCGCCGCGCGTCTTTTCCAGCGAAATGTCGTGTCCATGTTCAAGATTACCGATCCGATCATCGAAGTCCATGACGTGTGCAAGCGGGTTGCCGATGCAACGGGCGAGCTGACGATCCTCGACGGCATCACGCTCGCCGTGCAACCGGGCAGCAGCCTCGCGATCGTCGGCGCGTCGGGGTCGGGCAAATCGACGCTGCTCGGCCTGCTTGCGGGGTTGGACAGCGCGACGAGCGGCACGGTTCGCCTGCTCGGCCGCGCGCTCGACCAGCTCGACGAGGACGAACGCGCGGCGCTGCGCAACGGCGCGGTCGGATTCGTGTTCCAGTCGTTCCAGTTGATGCCGCACCTGACGGCGCTCGAGAACGTGATGCTGCCGCTCGAACTGCAGGGTGGCATCAGCGCGCGCGAGGCGGCCGAGCGTGCCCGGGCGCTGCTCGTGCAGGTCGGTCTGGGCGAACGCACTGCGCATTATCCGAAGCTGCTGTCGGGCGGCGAACAGCAGCGCGTCGCACTCGCACGCGCGTTCGTCACGCGTCCGGCGATCCTGTTCGCCGACGAGCCGACCGGCAGCCTCGACGCGGCCACCGGCCACGCGGTCATCGACCTGATGTTCGAACTGAACCGCGCGCACGGCGCGACGCTCGTGCTCGTCACACACGATGCCGAACTCGCGCGCCGCTGTGCGACGACGGTGACGATCGACGCGGGGCGCATCGTCGCGCCGCACGCGGCATCGCGCAACGCGTGAAGGGTCGTGCGGGCCGCGCAACTGAGTGGCGCGGCCCGCACGGGCATGGGCGTTGATGCGTCAGTGCTTCAACGCTTGAGCGCCGCACGGGCGCGCTCGATCAGCGCGGTGGTCGACGAGTCGTGCTTCGCCGGGTCGACCGATTCGGCGGACAGGTCGGCTTCGACGACCTTGCCGAGAATCTTGCCGAGCTCGACGCCCCACTGGTCGAACGGATTGATGTCCCACACCGTCGCCTGCACCAGCACCTTGTGCTCGTAGAGCGCGATCAGCGCGCCGAGCGCGCGCGGCGTCAGCGCATCGAC
Organism: Burkholderia sp. 28_3; assembly: GCF_003253915.1. Lineage (NCBI taxonomy): Bacteria > Pseudomonadati > Pseudomonadota > Betaproteobacteria > Burkholderiales > Burkholderiaceae > Burkholderia > Burkholderia sp. 28_3. The sequence continues at coordinate 487,386 of NZ_QKZF01000003.1, read as the reverse complement.
GAGCAGCGTCGTGGTCGGGCGGTTGCCGGGGAACGTCAGGTGCGGCGCGAGCGCTTCCTTGCCGGGCCCGGCGACCTGGCGCGCTTCTTCGAGCGTGCGGCCGAGCATCAGCGCCTCGCTCTGCGCGAAGCAGTTCGCGAGCAGCTTCGGATGGTGGCTCGCGAGCGGATGCTCGGGCGTCAGCACCGCGATGAAGTCGATCGGCACGATCGTCGGCCCCTGGTGCAGCATCTGGAAGAACGCATGCTGGCCGTTGGTGCCCGGCTCGCCCCACGTGACGGCCGACGTCGGATAGTCGACGAAGGTGCCGTCCAGCCGCGCGGATTTGCCGTTGCTCTCCATTTCGAGCTGCTGCAGGTACGACGGCAGGTAGTGCAGCGCTTCCGAATACGGCGCGACGAGATAGCTCTGCGAGCCGAAGAAATTCCGGTACCAGATGCCGATCAGGCCGAGCAGCACCGGCAGGTTGCGCTCGAGCGGCGCTTCGCGGAAGTGGCGGTCCATGTCGTTCGCGCCGGCCAGCAGCTCGTCGAACTGCTCCGGGCCGACCGCGATCATGATCGACAGGCCGACCGCCGACCACAGCGAATAGCGGCCGCCGACCCAATCCCACATTTCGAACACGTTGTCCGCGGCGATGCCGAACTTCACGACTTCGGCCGGGTTCGCCGACACGCCGACGAAGTGCTTCGCGAGCGCGTCCTCGGGGCAGCCGCGCGCGACGAACCAGTCGCGCAGCGAGCGTGCGTTCGTCATCGTCTCGAGCGTCGTGAAGGTCTTCGACACGATGATCGCGAGCGTTTCCTCGGGATCGACCTGTTCGAGCACGCGCGCGAGGTCGGCGCCGTCGACGTTCGACACGAAGTGGGTCGAGATCTCGGGTGTCGCGACGTGGTGCAGCGCATGCACGACCATCTTCGGCCCGAGATCCGAGCCGCCGATGCCGATGTTGATCACGTGGCGGATCCGCTTGCCCGTATAGCCCGTCCACGTGCCGCTGCGCACGGCGCGCGCGAACGTCGCCATCTTCGCGCGCTCGGCGCTCACCTGCGCGTGGAACGGCGCTTGCGGGTCGGTCGCGCGCAGCGCGGTGTGCAGCGCGGCGCGGCCTTCGGTCGGGTTGACGATCTCGCCCGCGAACATCGCGTCGCGGCGCGCTTCGACGCCCGCGTCGCGCGCGAGTTGCACGAGCAGGCGCACCGTTTCGTCGTCGATGCGGTTCTTCGAGAAATCGGCCGCAAGACCGCCGCCCGGAATCGTGAAGCGTTCGGCGCGGGTCGGCGCGCGGTCGTTTTCCGGCGCGAACCAGTCGCGCAGCCGCGCGTGGCGGATCTGTTCGAAGTGGGATTGAAGGGCAGTCCAGGCGGGGAGCGATTTCAGCGTCATGACGGTTCGAGTGAAGCGTGAATCGGGAGGAATGCCGCGCCGGCTCATCGGGATCGGAAAGCCGGCGGACGAGAAGGCCCGCCGTGCGGCGGGGCAGTCAGTATAGCGGCGTTACGTGTCGGCGCGCGGCGACGGATAAAAAAGGCGATTGATCAGCGTGCGCATCATCGGCGCGAGCTCGCCCGCGGTGAGCCCGGCCGGGCCGGTGCCGTTCGCGGTCAGCGTGTCGGCCGCGAGGCCGTGCAGGTAGACGCCGGCCAGTGCGGCTTCGTATGGCGCGACCCGTTGCGCGAGCAGCGCGCCGATCAGGCCGCCGAGCACGTCGCCGGTGCCGCCGGTGGCGAGCGCCGCGTTGCCGGTCGGGTTGATCGCTACGCGTCCGTCGGGCGCGGCGATCACCGTGCCCGAGCCTTTCAGCACGACGATGCCGGCGTAACGGGCGGCGAGCGTCTGCGCGGCCGCGACGCGATCGCGCTGCACCGCGGCCGTGTCGCTGCCGTGCAGGCGCGCGGCTTCGAGCGGATGCGGCGTCAGCACGCACGGCTTGCCGCGTGCGCCGCGCGCGGCGACGGCGGCCGCGAGGTCCGCGTGCGTCGCGACGAGGTTCAGCGCGTCGGCATCGAGCAGCGTCGGGAGGTCGTGCGCGAGCACGTCGCGCACGAGCGTCGCCGCGGCCTCGCGCGTGCCGAGCCCGCAACCGGCCGCGATCGCGGTCATCGCGCCGAGGTCGAGCGTGTCGGCCGGATGCAGCATCAGTTCGGGGAACGGCGGGTCGTACGGCGGCGCGCCCGCGCCAAGGAAGCCGACGTGCACCTTGCCGGCGCCCGCGAACAGCGCGGCGCGGGCGGCGAGGATCGGCGCGCCGCACATGCCCGTGTCGCCGCCGAGCACCGCGAGGCTGCCGTACGTGCCCTTGTGGGACGCGAAGGCGCGCGCGGGCAGCGCCGCGGCGAACCGCGCGGGCGCATTCAGCACGATGGCCGGCGCGGCGGGCGGCCCGACGTCGAGCGACGCGACGTGGATCTCGCCGGCGAGATCGCGGCCGTCGCCCGTGTAGAGGCCGGGCTTCGCGCCGATGAAGGTGAGCGTGTGGGTGGCCGCAACGGCGACGCCCGCGCCGACGATCCGGCCCGTATCGCTGTCGAGCCCGCTCGGCACGTCGAGCGCGAGTACGCGGCCGCCGCTGCGCGCATGGGCGGCGATGCGTGCGGCCTGCTCCGCGAACGCGCCGTCGAGCGCACGGCCGAGGCCGATGCCGAACAGCCCGTCGACGACCCACGCGTAGCCCTCCAGCGACGCGGGCGCGGTGGCCGACAACGGCACGCCGGCGGTGCGCGCGAGGCCCAGCGCCCATTGCGCGTCGTCCGGCTTGACCGGCACCGGCATCCACGCATGCGTGGCGACACCGAGCTGCTGGAGCTGCGCGGCGGCCACCAGCGCGTCGCCGCCGTTGTTGCCGGGGCCGACCGCGAACCAGACGGGGCGATCGTCGCCGGCGACGCGTTTGGACAGCCAGTGCGCGGCGGCGGCGCCGGCGCGGCCCATCAGCGTGTGCGGCGGCAGCGCGGCGGCGGCGTCGGCTTCGGCCGCGCGCAGGTCGGCGACGCGCAGCAGTGCGATCGGATCGGAATCGGGAAGCGGGCGGGTAACGGTCATCGCGGGATCGTGGCGGCGGGCAAGGAGGCCGCCACGGGTCGGCCCGCGGCGGTCAGGTCGTGAAGCGGCCGGCGCTCAGCGCGGCGAGCGTGTCGGCGGGCCAGTGCTGGACGTTGCCGCCCAGATAGTCGGTCACCACTTTAGCAGACCCGCACGCGAGGCCCCAGCCGGCCGGGCCATGGCCGAAATTGACGAACACGCGTGGATGCGGGGTCGGACCCACGACGGGCAGGCCGTCCGGCGACAGCAGTTGCATGCCTCGCCACGGCAGGGCGGCGGAGATCTTGGCGGCGCCGGGCACCCAGTCATGGACGGCCTGGCCGAGCAGCGCGAGCGCGGCCTCGGACAACGGCTCGGCAAGCGGTTTCGCGGTATCGGCGACGCTCTGCAGCACGGCGGCGCCGCCGACGCGCAGCCGCTGGTGGGTGCGCGTGATCGAGATCCGCTTGATCGAATCGACGACGCAAAGGTGCGGCGAGTGTTCTTCGTACGCGACCGGTGCGGTGAGCGTATGGACGCGCGCGGGGTGCAGCGGCAGGCGCCAGCCGAGCCGTTCGAGCAGCGGGAGGCTGCCGGCGCCGGCGGCGACCACGATCGCGTCCGCGGAAATCACGTCGACCTCGCGCGCCTGCGCCGCGCGCCGGTTGCCCGGCGGCACGAGCTCGACCGCGGCGCGGCCGCTGTCGACGCGGATCGCGGCGACGTCCGCGCCGAACCGGAACTGCACGCCGTGCTCGTCCAGCGTCTGCTTGATCAGTTTCGCGAACAGCGGGCAATTGCCGGTGCGCTCGGTTTCGAGCAGCACGCCGCCGGCAAAGCCGGGTTCGGCCGGCACCGACGGTTCGAGCGCCGCGCATTCGTCGGCGGTGAGGGTGCGGTACGGCTGGTCGAGCGTGCGCAGCAGGTCGAGCGCCGGTTGCAGCGCATCCCAGTCGCGCGGATCGCGCACGACGTGCAGGATGCCGGGTTTCTGTTCGAATTCGAGCTCGAGACGCGCGTCGATATCGGCGAGCGCGTCGCGCGACGCGTCGATCAGCGGACGCAGCCGCGCGTACTGCGCGGCGAACGCGTCGGGCTCGCGCAGCGTGCCGAGTTGCTTGACGAAGCGGCGCACGCCGCCGTTGAAGCCCGGCTTGTAGACGATGCCGCTGTCGCGCGGCTGGCGCTGGCGCATGAAAGTCGGGCCGAACCAGACGTCGAGCGGGCTCGGCAGCAGCGCGCCGCCGTCGCCGTAGGTCGCACCTTGCGCGACGGTCGCGTGGCGTTCGACCACGCACACGCGATGGCCGGCCGCGCGCAGCTGGTAGGCGGTGGCGACGCCGCTGATTCCGCCGCCGATGACGATGACATCCATGGAGTGCTTCGATGACGGGCGGCGCGCACGCCGCCCGGTGAGAATTCGCTGAGGGCCGGGCCCGGTGAACCCGGAATGATAGCGCCAAAAGTGCGCGAGCCGGCGCCGGCCGAGCATGGGTCGTGCGGTCGGGCCACGGCGGCGGGCATCCTGGGCCCGCGCAGGCCGGCCCGGCGGGCGGCCGTGCGCGCCACGCGTCCCGGCACCGTCGCGGTGCATGCGGACTACCGATCGGCCGGTCTTGGGCGGCCGACTTCCGGGTATAATTACGGCCTTCCTTTCGCCCCACGTCGCCACCTCGCGCGACTCATCGACGTCAGTCCAGCCCATGGCTCACTTCTCGTGTTTTCCCGGCGCTTCGGCCCTCTCCGATTTCCGTCAAACCCGTCTGCTCGATACGCTCAGGCAAATCGACGCCAACATCGTCGCGGTACGCGGCCAGTTCCTGCACTTCGTCAATGCGGCCGAGCCGCTGTCGGCCGACGACAGCGCGCGCATCGATGCGCTGATGCACTATGGCGAGCCGTTCCAGCCGGCGGGCGAGAAGGGCACGACCGAGACCTTCGTCGTGCTGCCGCGCTTCGGCACGGTCTCGCCGTGGGCGAGCAAGGCGACCGACATCGCGCAGCACTGCGGCCTCACGCAGGTGCGCCGCATCGAGCGCGGCGTCGAATTCACGGTCACGCTGAAGTCGGGCCTGCTCGGCGGCAAGAAGGCGCTGTCGGACGACGCGCGCGCGGCCGTCGCGGCCGCGCTGCATGACCGGATGACCGAAAGCGTGGTCGCGGCGCGCGACGACGCGAAGCACCTGTTCGACGAACTGCCGGCCAAGCCGCTGTCGACCGTCGACGTGCTGGGCGTCGGCCGCGGCGCGCTGGAGCGCGCGAACGTCGAGCTGGGCCTCGCGCTCGCCGACGACGAGATCGACTATCTGGTCGACGCGTTCCGCAAGCTCGAACGCAACCCGACCGACGTCGAACTGATGATGTTCGCGCAGGCGAACAGCGAGCACTGCCGCCACAAGATCTTCAACGCGCAGTGGACGATCGACGGCGAAGCGCAGGACATGTCGCTGTTCGCGATGATCCGCAACACCGAGAAGCTGAGCCCGCAGGGCACGATCGTCGCGTATTCGGACAACTCGTCGATCATGGTCGGCGCCGAGGCCGAGCGCTGGTTCCCGCGCAAGGCCGGTGCGCCCGGCGAGCCGGGCGAGCGCTACGGCCGCCACACCGAACTCACGCACACGCTGATGAAGGTCGAGACGCACAACCACCCGACGGCGATCTCGCCGTTCCCGGGGGCGGCGACCGGCGCGGGCGGCGAGATTCGCGACGAAGGCGCGACGGGCCGCGGTGCGCGCCCGAAGGCCGGCCTCACGGGCTTCACCGTGTCGAACCTCGACCTGCCGGACGCCCGCCAGCCGTGGGAAAACGCGCGCGACGCCGCGCAGCCGGTGGCCGAGCGCAACCCGAACGAGCAGCACGGCCCGTACGGCCGCCCGGACCGCATCGCGTCGCCGCTGCAGATCATGATCGACGGCCCGCTCGGCGGCGCCGCCTTCAACAACGAATTCGGCCGCCCGAACCTCGGCGGTTACTTCCGCGTCTACGAGCAGAACGTCGGCGGCACGGTGCACGGCTATCACAAGCCGATCATGATCGCGGGCGGCCTCGGCAACATCGCGGATCAGCACACGCACAAGCACGACGTGCCGGCGGGCTCGCTGCTGATCCAGATCGGCGGCCCCGGCATGCGGATCGGCATGGGCGGCGGCGCCGCGAGCTCGATGGCGACCGGCGCGAACACGGCCGAACTCGACTTCGACTCGGTGCAGCGCGGCAACCCGGAAATCGAGCGGCGCGCGCAGGAAGTGATCAACGGCTGCTGGCAGCTCGGCGCGGAAAACCCGATCCTGAGCATCCACGACGTCGGCGCGGGCGGCCTGTCGAACGCATTCCCCGAAATCGTCGACGGCGCGGGCAAGGGCGCGCGCTTCGAACTGCGCAAGGTCGCGCTCGAGGAATCGGGCCTGTCGCCGCGCGAAATCTGGTCGAACGAGGCGCAGGAGCGCTACGTGCTGGCGATCGCGCCGGCCGACCTGCCGCGCTTCGAGGCGATCTGCGCGCGCGAGCGCTGCCCGTTCGCGGTGGTCGGTGTCGCGACCGACGAACGCCAGCTGAAGCTCGTCGACGACGAAGCGACGGGCGCCGACGAATACCCGGTCGACATGCCGATGGAAGTGCTGCTCGGCAAGCCGCCGCGCATGCACCGCGACGTCACGCGCGTGAACACCGAGCGTGCGCCGGTCGACGTGACCGGCATCGCGCTGTCGGCGGTCGCGCTCGACGTGCTGAAGCACCCGACGGTCGGCAGCAAGTCGTTCCTGATCACGATCGGCGACCGTTCGGTCGGCGGTACGTCGGTGCGCGACCAGATGGTCGGCCCGTGGCAGGTGCCGGTGGCCGACTGCGCGATCACCGCGCTCGACTACGCGGGCTTCAAGGGCGAGGCGATGACGATGGCCGAGCGCACGCCGCTCGCCGTGATCGATGCACCCGCATCGGGCCGCATGGCCGTCGGCGAAGCGATCACGAACATCGCGAGCGCGCCGATCGCGTCGCTCGACAAGCTGAAGCTGTCCGCGAACTGGATGGCCGCGTGCGGCACGGCCGGCGAAGACGCCGCGCTGTTCGACACGGTCAAGGCGATCGGCATGGAGCTGTGCCCGGCGCTCGGGATCGGCATCCCGGTCGGCAAGGATTCGCTGTCGATGAAGACGAAGTGGGACGAGCAGGGCGTCGCGAAGGAAGTGGTGTCGCCGGTGTCGCTGATCATCTCCGCGTTCGCGCCGGTCGAGGACGTGCGCCGCCATCTCACGCCGCAACTGCGCCGCGTGGCGGATGCGGGCGACAGCGTGCTGATCGCGATCGACCTCGGCCGCGGCAAGAACCGGATGGGCGGCAGCATCTTCGCGCAGGTCACGCAGCAGGTCGGCGACACGACGCCGGACGTCGACGACGCGGAAGACCTGAAGCGCTTCTTCAACGCGATCCAGTCGCTCAATGCGCAGGACAAGCTGCTCGCGTACCACGACCGCTCGGACGGCGGCCTGTGGGCGACCGTGTGCGAAATGGCGTTCGCGGGCCACGCGGGCGTATCGCTGAACGTCGACATGCTGACGCTCGACCCGAACCACGAATCCGACTACGGCGACGCGAAGGACTGGGCGAAGCAGACGAGCGGCCGTCGCGACGACCGCACGCTGCGCGCGCTGTTCTCCGAAGAGCTCGGCGCCGTCGTGCAGGTGCGCGCGTCCGACCGCGACGCGGTGCTCGGCGCGCTGCGCGAATTCGGCCTGTCGACGTGCTCGCACGTGATCGGCTCGGTCAACGATCGCGACGTGATCGAGGTGTACCGCGATGCGAAGAAGATCTTCGACGCGCCGCGTACCGAGCTCCATCGCGCCTGGAGCGAAGTGAGCTGGCGCATCGCGCGCCTGCGTGACAACCCCGCCTGCGCGGATGCCGAATACGACGCGCTGCTCGACGCGGCCGACCCGGGCCTCTCGCCGGTGCTCACGTTCGATCCGGCCGACGACATCGCCGCGCCGTTCATCGCGACGGGCGCACGGCCGCGCGTCGCGATCCTGCGCGAGCAGGGCGTGAATTCGCATCTGGAAACGGCGTATGCGTTCGACCGCGCCGGCTTCGATGCGCACGACGTGCACATGAGCGACCTGCTCGCGGGCCGCGCGACGCTGGCCGATTTCGCGGGTGCGGTCGCGTGCGGTGGCTTCTCGTACGGCGACGTGCTGGGCGCGGGCGAAGGCTGGGCGAAGACGATCCGTTTCAACGCGAACCTCGCCGACATGTTCTCGGCCTTCTTTGCGCGTTCCGATACGTTCGCCCTCGGTATCTGCAATGGCTGCCAGATGCTGTCGAGCATCGCGTCGATGATCCCGGGCGCGCAAGCGTGGCCGAAGTTCACGCGCAACAAGTCCGAGCAGTTCGAGGCGCGTTTCTCGTTCGTCGAAGTGGAGAAATCGCCGTCGATCTTCTTCGCGGGAATGGAAGGCTCGCGGATTCCGGTCGCGGTCGCGCACGGCGAAGGCTATGCGGACTTCTCGCAGCAAGGCGACATCGACCGCGTCGCGGTCGCGATGCGTTACGTCGACCACCGCGGCGAAGCGACCGAGCGCTATCCGTTCAACCCGAACGGGTCGCCCGCCGGCATCACGTCGGTCACGACGGCTGACGGCCGCTTCTCGGTGCTGATGCCGCACATGGAGCGCGTGCATCGTACGGTGACGATGAGCTGGCACCCGGAAGGTTGGGGTGACGCGAGCCCGTGGATGCGGGTGTTCCGCAACGCACGTCGCTGGATCGGCTGATCCGGATGATGTTCGACCCGAACGCGCCGGTCGAGGTCGTCACGCTGCGTGACGAGCGTGCGAGCGAGGCCGACGCGATCGGCCGCGTGATCCGTGCGGCGTTCGCGGGCGAGCCGCAGGGCGGCGCGTTCGAGCAGCGCATCGTCGACACGCTGCGCGCGGACGGTGCGCTGAGCGTATCGCTCGTCGCGGAGCGCGACGGGCGCATCGTCGGGCACGTCGCGTTCTCGCCGGTCGCGATCGGCGGCGAGCCGGCCGGCAGTCAGCAGTGGTACGGGCTCGCGCCGCTCGCGGTGCGGCCCGATTGCCAGCGGCAGAGCATCGGCGCGGGGCTCGTGCGCACGGGGCTCGACGCATTGCGCCGGCTCGGCGCGCGTGGCTGCGTGGTGCTCGGCGAGCCGGCGTATTACGCGCGTTTCGGATTCGAACCGTACGGCGACATCGTGTTTGCGGGCGTGCCGGCCGAGTATTTCCTCGCGCTGTCGCTCGATGATTCCGCGCCGCTGCCGGCAGGCGACGTGCGTTACCACGACGTGTTTTATCCCGCGTAGCGAACGCTGCGGGCGGGTGACGCCTGGCACGGGAAAAACCGCTCCCCGGAGCGGTTTTTTGTTGTGCGTCGGCTAAGCCCCATCGCATCGCGGCACCCCTGTTCGTGCGCGCCAAAAGAAAAAGCCGCTCCGAAGAGCGGCTGATCGATGCGCGTGTGACGCGCGCCGGCGTTACTGGATCTTGGCCTGCTGGCGCAGACCTTCCTCGAACGCCTGCAGCTTCTGCTGCACGAGCTGCTGCGCGATCTGCGCCTTCACCTGGTCGAACGGCGGCGGCGCGATGTCGCGGATGTCGTCGACGCGGATGATGTGCCAGCCGAACTGCGTCTTCACCGGCGTGTCGGTCATCTGGCCTTTCTGCAGCTTCTGCGCGGCCGCCGCGAATTCCGGCACGTACGCCTTCGGATCGGACCAGTCGAGATCGCCGCCGTTCTTGCCCGAGCCTGGATCCTTCGAGTATTGCTTCGCGAGATCCTCGAACTTCGCGCCGCCCTTGATCTTCGCGATCAGGTCCTTCGCCTGCTGCTCGTTGTCGACGAGGATGTGGTGCAGGTGATACTCGCGGTTGCCGCCCACGCCCTTGACGAGCTCGTCGTAGCGCGCCTTCACTTCGGCGTCGGTCGGCTGGTTCTTCTTCAGGAAGCCCTCGATCATCGAGCGCAGCACGACGGTCTGCTGCGCGACGGCGACTTGCGCCTTCACGTCCGGACGGTTCGGGATGCCTTCGCGAATCGCTTCCTGCATCAGGATTTCGCGGTTCACGAGCTCCTGGCGCACGGCCTGCTGCAGTTGCGGGCCGTCGGTCTGGCCTTGCTGGACGAGCTGCGCGACCATCGCGTCGGCGCGCGACTTCGGAATCGGCGTGCCGTTGACGACGGCGATGTTCTGGGCGAATGCCGGTGCCGCTGCAAATGCAGCCGCCGCGACCCACAGGCGGGGGGATGTCAGGATCATCGGGAATTCCTAATGAGACTAGATTGAAGATTCGTTGAATTCTTCGGGCGTGTAAGCCACGATCGCGAGCGCGTGAATGCCGCGCTGCATCGCATCAGCGAGCGCATCATACACCAGCCGGTGCCGCGCGACGCGCGGCTTGCCCGCGAACGCGGACGACACGATCGTGACCGTGAAGTGGCCGCCGGCGGCCGCGCCGGCGTGGCCTGCGTGCTGCGCGCTGTCGTCGCGCACGGTGAGCGACAGCGGCGCGAGCGACGCGGTGAGGCGCGCTTCGATCAGCGCGATGCGTTCGTCGGCGGAGGCGTGGAGAAAGGCGTCGGTCATGTCACTCGTCCTTCAGGTACTTCGTGAGCCACAGGCTCTGCAGGATGATGAATACGACCATCGCGCCCGTCGTCCCGAACAGCTTGAAGTTCACCCATTGCGATTCGGTGAAGTTGTGCACCACGTACAGGTTCGCGACGCCGAGCACCGCGAAGAACAGCGCCCATGCGAGGTTCAGCTTGTCCCACACGGGGGACGGCAGCGTGAGCTGCTTGCCCATCATCTTCTCGATCAGGTTCTTGCTGAACGCATAACGCGCGGCGAGCAACCCGATCGCAAACAGCCAGTACAGCACAGTCGGTTTCCATTGAATGAATTTCTCGTCATGCAGGACGAGGGTGGCGCCACCGAACACGACGATCACGCCGAGGCTGACCCACAGCATCGTGTCGACCTTCCGGTGCCGGAAGGCGACCCATGCGACCTGGGCCAGCGTCGCGACGATCGCGACGGCGGTGGCGGTAAAGATGCCCCAGACCTTGAAGGCGACAAAAAACAGGATGATCGGAAACAGATCGAACAGAAATTTCATGGCGCTCGCAGCTGCGTGACGGGCCGCGGGCGCGGCCTGTCACCGTTGTAGGGACCCGCCAGGCATCGCCGTCGCGGATCGGGGCGGCCAGCCCGGGGCTGGCTGCCGCGGCGATCCGCCCGGCGCCGCTCATTCGTTTTCGGGTCGGGACTCGAAGTTTAACGCAGCCGAATTGATGCAGTACCGCAAACCGGTCTTGTCGCGCGGGCCGTCCTCGAAGACGTGGCCCAGATGCGCGCCGCAGTGGTTGCAGCGCACCTCGACGCGCACCATTCCGTGCGAGTAGTCGATTTTCTCGTCGATCACCTCGCCGTTGAGCGGCTTGAAGTAGCTGGGCCAGCCGCAGCCCGAGTGGAACTTGGCGCCGGATTCGAACAGCGGCGTGCTGCAGACGACGCACTTGTAGATGCCGGCATCCTCGGTGTCGGTGTATTCGCCGGTGAACGCGCGCTCGGTCGCCGCGTGCTGCGTGACCTCGTACTGCATCGGCGTGAGCCGGCGGCGCAGCTCGGCGTCGTCTTTCTGGTACGGGAAGGTCTTGTCGTCGGAATCGTGGGACATGGGGGTTCTCCTGATCGGTCGGTCGAGATGCGCGGGTTGCGGGCTCAGGACGAGCAGCTCACTTCGAGCGAGCCGGCCCAGTCGGGCGGCAACGCCGCATACGCTTCATGCTCCGGTTGTTCGTCGAACGGGCGGCGCAGGATCTGCGCGAGCCGCTCGACTTCCGAAAAATCCTTTTCCTTCGCGCGCCGGATCGCGACTTCGGCCAGATGGTTGCGAAGCACGTATTTGGGGTTCGCGCGGTTCATTGCAACCGCGCGTGCCGCGTCGTCGCGCGTTTCCTCGGACAGCCGCGCGCGATAGAGGTTCGCCCATGCGTCGAACGCTTCACGGTCGATGAAGAGGTCGCGCACGGGCGCGTCGCGGCTCGCGTCGTGCTTCGAGATCTGCGCGAGCCGGCGGAACGTCAGCGTGAAATCCGCGTGGCTCGCATGCATCGTCTCGAGCAGCTTGTTCGCGAGTTCGGCGTCACCCTCGCGTTCGAGTTCCAGACCGAGTTTCGCGCGCATTGCGCGTTCGAGCGCGGGGCCGAAGCGCTCCGGAAACTTCGCGAGCACGGCCTGTGCGTCGTCCACCGCGCGCTCGGCGCGCGCATCGTCGTCGGCGATGCCGTGCTGCAGCCCGATCAGCGGCAGCAGCGCCTGCGCGAGGCAGTAGCAGTTCCAGTGCGCGATGCGCGGCTGCATCCGGTACGCATAGCGGCCGCCGGTATCGGAGTGGTTGCAGATATGGTTCGCATCGAACGCGTCGACGAAGCCGAACGGACCGTAGTCGATCGTCACGCCGAGGATCGACATGTTGTCGGTGTTCATCACGCCGTGGCAGAAACCGACGGCCTGCCATTGCGCGACGAGGTCGGCCGTGCGCAGCGTCGCGGCCTCGAGCAGCGCGAGGTACGGATCGTCCGCGTCGCGGCAGGCCGGATGGAAGCGGTCGATCACGTGATCGGCAAGCTGGCGCAGCAGGTCGGGGCGATCGTTCGAGAAGAAGTGCTCGAAGTGGCCGAAGCGCACGAAGCTTTCCGACACGCGCGTGACGACGGCCGCCGTCTCGATCTCCTCGCGCACCACCGGCTGGTCGGAGCCGATCACCGTCAGCGCGCGCGTGGTCGGGATGCCGAGGTGATGCATCGCTTCCGAGCACAGGAATTCTCGGATCGACGAGCGCAGCACCGCGCGGCCGTCGCCCATTCGCGAATACGGCGTGCGGCCGCCGCCCTTGAGCTGCAGTTCGTAGCGCCGGCCGTCGGTGCCGGGCAATTCGCCGATCGTCAGCGCGCGGCCGTCGCCGAGCTGGCCGGCCCACACGCCGAACTGGTGGCCGGAATAGACCGACGCATACGGCATCGCGTTCGCGGGCCAGTCGCGCGTCGGGTTGCCGGCGAACAGCTCGGCGAAGCCGGGCTGCGCGGCGAGCGTGGGCGGCAGATCGAGCAGCTGCGCGACTTCGTCGGAAAAGCCGACGACGTACGGCGCGGCAAGCGGCGCGGCCGGCAGCCGCGTATGAAACGCGTCGCCGAGCGTGACGAACGCGCCCTCGGCGGGCGCGCCGAGCGTCGCGGCGAGGTCGGGGAGGGTGTCAGCCGCATCGGCTGCGCTTCGGGAAAACGACATGTTGAGCGCCTCTGGGTAAGCCGATATTGTAAGGCGGCGCCGCGCCGCCCGCATGGCGGCCCGCGCGCCGTGCGCCACGCCCGTCCGGGGCCGCTGACGGGCGCACACCAGGGCTGCTTCGCTACGGAAACAGCCCCCAGGCTGGTCACCGATTCGCATCCTCAGGGAGAACAAGACGATGGGTAAGCCGTTGCTGGGCCAGATGATGGATGTGCCGTTGCTCGTGTCGTCGCTGATTTCGCATGCCGCGCGGCACGCCGGCGACACGGAGATCGTGTCGAAGCGCGTGGAAGGCGACCTGCATCGCTACACGTACCGCGATTGCGAACGCCGCGCGAAGCAGCTGGCGCAGGCGCTGGCGCGGCTCGGCGTCGAAACCGGCGGCCGCGTCGGCACGCTGGCGTGGAACGGCTACCGGCATCTGGAAGCGTATTACGGGATCGGCGGGATGGGCGCCGTGTGCCACACGATCAATCCGCGCCTGTTTCCCGAACAGATCGCGTACATCGTCAATCACGCGGAAGACCGCTACGTGCTGTTCGACATCAATTTCGCGCCGCTGGTCGACGCGATCGCGCCGCAATGCCCGCACGTGAAGGGCTGGATCGCGATGACGGACGCCGCGCACCTGCCGTCCGCCGCCACGCCGCTGCTCTGCTACGAAACGCTCGTCGAAGCGGAAGACGGCGACTACGACTGGCCGCGCCTCGACGAGCAGCAGGCGTCGGGGCTCTGCTACACGTCCGGCACGACAGGCAACCCGAAGGGCGTGCTGTATTCGAATCGTTCGACCGTGCTGCATGCGTACGGCGCCGCGCTGCCCGACGCGATGAACCTGTCCGCGATGGACGCCGTGCTGCCCGTCGTGCCGATGTTCCACGTCAACGCATGGGGGCTGCCGTACGCGGTGCCGCTGACGGGCGGCAAGCTGGTGCTGCCGGGCAAGGATCTCGACGGGAAATCGCTGTACGAGCTGATGGAGGCCGAGCGCGTGACGTTTTCCGCGGGCGTGCCGACCGTGTGGCTCGGGCTGCTGAACTACATGCGCGAAGCCGGTGTCCGTTTCTCGACGCTGAACCGCACGGTGATCGGCGGCTCCGCGTGCCCGCCCGCGATGCTGCGCACGTTCGAGGACGAATACGGCGTACGCGTGATTCATGCGTGGGGGATGACCGAACTGTCGCCGCTCGGTACGCTCGCGAAGCTCAACTGGGCGCAGTCGCAGCGGCCGCTCGACGCGCAGCGCCGGCTGCTCGAGAAGCAGGGGCGCGTGATCTGCGGCGTCGACATGCGCATCGTCGGCGACGATGGCCGCGAGCTGCCGTGGGACGGCGTCGCGTTCGGCGAACTGCAGGTGCGCGGGCCGTGGGTGATCGACCACTACTTTCGCGGCGACGCGTCGCCGCTCGCGGACGGCTGGTTCCCGACCGGTGACGTCGCGACGATCGACCCCGACGGCTTCTTGCAGATCACCGACCGCAGCAAGGACGTGATCAAGTCGGGCGGCGAGTGGATCAGCTCGATCGACATCGAGAACGTCGCGATCGCGCATCCGGGCGTGGCCGAGGCCGCCTGCATCGCCTGCGCGCATCCGAAATGGACCGAGCGGCCGCTGCTCGTCGTGGTGCCGCGCGAAGGCGCGAACCTGAGCCGCGACACGCTGCTCGCGTTCTACGAGGGCAAGGTCGCGAAATGGTGGATTCCCGACGACGTCGTGTTCGTCGAATCGCTGCCGCACACCGCGACCGGCAAGCTGCAGAAGCTGAAGCTGCGCGAGACGTTCCGCGATTACGTGTTGCCCACGGCGGTGTGCGCGCCGTAAGGCCCAGGCCCGGGCCGCCGCCGCTTCAACCTCCGCATCGGTCGCCCGATCCGTCCCCGGATCGGGAACAAAATTCAAATTGAACGACCGTGCTTTTTCGTTGTATGCTGCCTCCGTTCATCCGGACATGCGGCTGTTCGACCGCGCACAATGAAGCGCAGCCAATCCGGCGCGCGATGCATGGAGGCAGGCAGATGGCAGTGGATTACTCGACTCGCGACGGCGTGGCCGTCATCACGCTCAACAATCCGCCCGTCAACGGGCTCGGCCTGTCGACCCGCCAGGGCGTCATGGACGCGCTCGATCGCGCCGCGCAGGACCCGTCGGTCACGGCCATCGTGCTGACCGGCGCGGGCCGCGCGTTCTCGGGCGGTGCCGACATCACCGAATTCAATACGCCGAAGGCGCTGCAGGAGCCGACGCTGCACACCGTGATCCGCGCGGTGGAGGTGAGCGCGAAGCCGGTCGTCGCGGCGCTGCACAGCGTCGTGATGGGCGGCGGCCTCGAGCTCGCGCTCGGCGCGCATTACCGCGTCGCGGCGCCGGGCGCGCAGGTCGCGCTGCCCGAGGTGAAGCTCGGGCTGCTGCCGGGCGCGGGCGGCACGCAACGCCTGCCGCGCGCGGTCGGGCTCGAAACCGCGCTGAACATGATCGTGTCGGGTGCGCCGGTGCCGTCGGAGCAGCTCGCGAAGAGCGGGCTGTTCGACGAAATGGCCGACGGCGACCTGCTCGACGCGGCCGTGGCGTTCGCCCGCAAGGTCGGCGCGCAGAAGGGGCCGCATCCGCGCGTGCGCGATCGCAAGATCGTCCACGACAACGCGGCCGGTTTCATCCAGTTCGCGCGCAATTCCGCGCGGGCCGCCGCGCCGAATTACCCCGCGCCGCACAAGTGCATCGACGCGATCGAGGCCGGCGTGCTGAACGGTTTCGACAAGGGCAGCGTCGCCGAGCGCGAGGGTTTCGTCGCGCTGATGATGACGCCGGAAAGCCGCGCGCTGCGCCACGCATTCTTCGGCGAGCGGGCGGCGAGCAAGATTCCCGACGTGCCGGCCGACACGCCGCTGCGCGAGATCCGCCGGGTCGGCGTGATCGGCGCGGGCACGATGGGCGGCGGGATCGCGATGAACTTCATCAACGCCGGGCTGCCCGTCACGCTGCTCGAGACGAAGCAGGACGCGCTGGAGCGCGGCCTCGCGACGATCCGCAAGAACTACGACGCACAGGTGAAGAAGGGCAAGCTCACGCAGGAGAAGCTCGATGCGCGCATGGCGCTGATCACGCCGACGCTGTCCTACGACGACCTGAAGGACGCCGACCTGATCGTCGAAGCCGTGTTCGAGGAACTCGGCGTGAAGGAGCAGGTGTTCAAGAAGCTCGACGAAGTCGCGAAGCCCGGCGCGATCCTCGCGTCGAACACGTCGACGCTCGACGTCGACAAGATCGCCGCGTTTACGAAGCGTCCGCAGGACGTCGTCGGCATGCACTTCTTCAGCCCGGCGAACGTGATGAAGCTGCTCGAGGTCGTGCGCGGCGCGCAAACCGCGAAGGACGTGCTCGCGACCGTGATGGCGGTGGCGAAGAAGATCCGCAAGACGGCGGTCGTGTCGGGCGTGTGCGACGGCTTCATCGGCAACCGGATGATCGAGCAGTACATCCGCCAGGCACTGTTCATGCTCGAGGAAGGCGCGCTGCCCGCGCAGGTCGATCGCGCGATCGAGAAATTCGGCTTCGCGATGGGGCCGTTCCGGATGAGCGACCTCGCCGGCAACGACATCGGCTGGGCGATCCGCAAGCGGCGCTACGTCGAGCAGCCCGGCCTGCAGTATTCGAAGATCGCCGACCGTCTGTGCGAACAGGGCCGTTTCGGTCAGAAGACGGGCGCCGGCTGGTACGACTACGTGCCGGGCGACCGCAAGGCGAAGCCGTCGTCGCTCGTCGACGAGATGGTCGTCGCGTACTCGAAGGAGCGCGGCGTCGAGCGGCGCAAGATCGGCGACGACGAGATCGTCGAGCGGCTCGTGTTCGCGCTCGTCAACGAAGGCGCGAAGATCCTCGAAGAGAAGATCGCGTCGAAGGCGTCCGACATCGACATGGTTTACCTGACAGGCTATGGCTTCCCGCTGTGGCGCGGCGGCCCGATGCTGTACGCGGATACGGTCGGTCTCTACAACGTCGAGCGCGCGATTCGCCGTTATGCGGCCGCGCCGAACGGCGACGCATGGCAACTCGCGCCGTCGATCGCGGAACTGGCGAAGGCCGGCCGCGGGTTCAACGGCTGACGCCGCCGTATCGCGGCGCGACCGATCCTGTCTGGAGACACGCAATGAAACGCACCGACGACGTCCTGCTCGTGATCGACGTGCAATACGACTTCATGCCGGGCGGCGCGCTCGCGGTGCCCGACGGCGATGCGGTCGTGCCGGTGATCAACGCACTGGCGCAACGCTTCGACCAGGTCGTGCTCACGCAGGACTGGCATCCGCGCGAACACGTGTCGTTCGCGGCGAACCATCCGGGCCGCGAGCCGTTCTCGACGCTCGCGCTGCCGTACGGCGAGCAGGTGCTGTGGCCCGTGCACTGCGTGCAGGACACCGACGGCGCGGCGCTGCATCGCGACCTCGACATTCCGCACGCGCGGCTCGTGATCCGCAAGGGCGGCGACGCGCAGGTCGACAGCTATTCCGCGTTCGTCGAAGCCGACCGCACGACGCGTACCGGGCTCGCGGGCTATCTGCGCGAACTCGGCGCGAAACGCGTGTGGTGCTGCGGGCTCGCGACCGACTATTGCGTCGCGTGGTCGGCGCTCGATGCGCGCGCGGCAGGCTTCGAAGCCGCGGTGATCAACGATGCGTGCCGTGCGATCGACCTGAACGGGTCGCTCGCGCACGCATGGCAGCAGATGCAGGCAGCGGGTGTCGCGCATGCGACGTCCGCGGGCGCGCGCCCGGCGGCGTAGCGCATTTCCCATCCGATTCAGGACATGAAGCAGGACCGAAGGAGACTCGCATGACCGAAGCCGTAATCGTATCGACCGCACGCACGCCGCTGGCGAAATCCTGGCGCGGTGCATTCAACATGACGCACGGCGCGACGCTCGGCGGCCACGTGGTCGCGGCCGCGCTCGAGCGCGCGAAGCTCGACCCCGCCCGCGTCGAGGACGTGATCATGGGCTGCGCGAACCCCGAAGGCGCGACGGGCGCGAACATCGCGCGGCAGATCGCGTTGCGCGCCGGCTTGCCGGTGAGCGTGCCGGGGATGACGGTGAACCGCTTCTGTTCGTCAGGGCTGCAGACCATTGCGCTGGCCGCGCAGCGGATCATCGCGGGCGAAGGCGAGATCTATGTGGCCGGTGGCGTCGAGTCGATCTCGTGCGTGCAGAACGAGATGAACCGGCACATGATCCAGGAAGGCTGGCTCGTCCAGCACAAGCCCGAGATCTACTGGAACATGCTGCAGACCGCCGAGAACGTCGCGAAGCGCTACGGTATCTCGAAGGAGCGGCAGGACGCGTACGGCGTGCAGTCGCAACTGCGCGCGGCGGCCGCGCAGGAAGCCGGGCTGTTCCGCGACGAGATCGTACCGATCACCGTGCTCGCGGGCATCGCCGACAAGGCGACGGGCCGCCTGTTCACGCAGGAAGTGACGGTGTCGGCCGACGAAGGCATCCGGCCCGACACGACGCTCGAAGGCGTGTCGAAGATCCGTTCGGCGGTGCCGGGCGGCGTGATCACCGCGGGCAACGCGAGCCAGTTCTCGGACGGCGCGTCGGCGTGCGTCGTGATGAGCGCCGACGCCGCGCAGCGCGAAGGGCTGCAGCCGCTGGGTGCGTTCCGCGGCTTCGCGGTGGCCGGCTGCGAGCCGGACGAAATGGGCATCGGCCCGGTGTTCGCGGTGCCCAAGCTCCTGAAGCAGGCGGGGCTGAAGGTCGACGACATCGGCCTGTGGGAGCTGAACGAGGCGTTCGCGGTGCAGGTGCTGTATTGCCGCGACACGCTCGGGATCCCTGAGGATCGCCTGAACGTGAACGGCGGCGCGATCGCGGTCGGCCACCCGTACGGCGTGTCGGGCGCACGCCTGACGGGCCATGCGCTGATCGAAGGCAAGCGGCGCGGCGTCAAGTACGTGGTCGTCACGATGTGCATCGGCGGCGGGCAGGGCGCGGCCGGCCTGTTCGAAATCCTCTGATCTTTGACCGGCGGCGGCCGCGGTTGCGCTTTCGCGTCACCGCCCGCCGCCGTGGTGAATCGGCGCGGCGCACCCGCCATTCGCAACGATCGGGAAGTAAAAGGCATGCACCCGGCAATGCCGTTTCCCCTGACTTGTCAAACGAATTGCCCCACCTATACTTGCTCTGACATTTGCCTTTCGGCACGATGGGCCAGATCGTGCGTCGTGCGATCCGTGCCGCGAAGAATCGAACCAACGCAGCAGACCGACCGGGGACCGAATGAGTACGACCTATGCAGCCGGGGAACCGCCGCGCGTCGTCAGCGCGGCCGCGAGGCTCTACGCGAAATGCCTGCTGGTCGGATTCGCGTTGCTGCCCGCCTATCTGATTGCCTATCTGTGGTTCTTCAGCGACCCGGGCGTCGTGTTCGAGAGCCACGCTTTCCATGAAATCGCGATCGCGGCGGCGACGGTCGAAGGCGCGTTCGTCACCTACGTGACGTGGGTGTGCTACCGGTCGTCCGGCGAGCCGCTGTTGCGCTGGCTCACGCTCGGCTTCCTCGGCTTCGCGATGATCTATGCGCTGCACGGGGCGTTCACCGGGATGGCGCACCACAATATCTGGCTGTTCCTGCTGTACGGGCCCGCGTCGCGGTTCGTGATGTCGGCGCTGCTGCTCACGGGCCTGCTGTCGTATTCGCGGCCGCCCGACCGGCTCGACAAGCGCACGAGCGTGCGCACCTGGCTGCCGTGGATCGTGTTCTTCCTGATCGTCAACGTGGCGGTCGCGTACATCGCCTATTCGCCGGTCGCCGGCGCGCCGGGCACGCGGCTGTCGATGGAAGGCGGCGCGCTGGTGTTTTCGCTGCTGAACGTGTGCCTGCTGCTCGCGCGGCGGATCCGCTCGCCGCTGATGGTGATCTACGGCGTGTCGATCATGGCGTTCGCGCTGTCGTCGCTCGCGTTCATCCTCGGCAAGCCGTGGAATCACATGTGGTGGCTCGCGCATGCGATCTTCGCGGGCGGATTCTTCCTGCTCAGTTACGGCGTCGTGCAGGCGCTGCAGACGACGCGCTCGTTCTCGGCGATCTACAGCCAGGAAGACCTGATGAGCCGGCTGTCGGAATCGATGGCGCGCACCGAAAGCGCGCTGCAGGAGCTGCGGCGCACGAACCAGAAGCTCGAATACATGGCCGCGACCGATCCGATGACGGGCGCGTCGAACCGCCGGCAGTTCATCGCGCAAGTCGAGCGCGAGATCGTGCGGGCCGAGCGCGACGGCACGCCGTTCTGCCTGCTCGCGCTCGATCTCGACAATTTCAAGAACATCAACGATGCGTACGGGCACCAGATCGGCGACGAGGTGCTGCGCGGCGTCGTGCGCCAGTGCCTCGAGGCGATTCGTCCGGCGGGCGCGCTCGCGCGGGTCGGCGGCGAGGAATTCATGGCGCTGTTGCCCGAGATGCCGCTCGAAGGTGCGCGGATGACGGCCGAGCGCGTGCGTTCGTCGATCTCGAGTTCGCCGTTCGGGCTCGACTTCAAGCGCGTGCAGGTGACGGTCAGCGTCGGCGTCGCGCAGTACGGGGTCGACGGCAGCACGGTCGATACGCTGCTGCGGGTGGTCGACGAGCGGCTGTACCAGGCGAAGCGGGAAGGGCGGAATCGCGTGGTGTCGCGGTGATCCGGATTCCTTCGACGTCCCGGCGGCGGGCGTGCCGCCGGGTTTTTTGCATGCCGATGCCGTTGCCCGTCGGTATGCGTGCGGCGACGCGCTAGCGCGCCGCCACCGCCGTCGCCTGTTTCGGCTGTGCGTCCTGCGTCGGCTGCGACGCCTGCCACCAGTACTTGCCCGCGCGCTGCTGCGGATCGCGGATCGCGAGATACGTCGTACTCCAGAGCTGCGCCGCGTTGGCTTCGGTCGCATCGGCGCTGCGCGTGCCGAATGCGTCGGTCTGGTACTTGCCGTTCACGTACGACCACGTCCACATTTCCGACGTGCGCATGTCGCGCCCGTTCGAGATCACCTGCCAGATCGTCTGCCGCGCTTGCGTGAGCAGCGTGCGGGTCGTGGCCGACAGGTCCTGACGCGCGAGCTGGCGATCGAGCCCGGCCACCCACATCGCCTGCTGCCACGACCAGATCACCGTGCCGTGATACGCGGAGCTCGTGAACTTCGGCCACAGCGTCTGGCTTGCATACGCGGGGTTCGCGATCAGCATCCCGGCATCGGTCACGAGCCCGGTCGGGAACGGCCGCGTGACGTCGCTGACGATCCGCTGGAGCTGATCGTCCGGCGGCGTGCCGAACAGCAGCGCGAAGCCGCCGTCCGAATTCATCACCGGAATCGGGTTGCCCTGCTGATCGAGCGACAGCGCGTAGAAGGCCAGCGGGGCGTTGGGCGCGGCGCCGGCCGGCACGCCGGCAGACGGCGCATAGGCCGACACGTCGGTGGCCGCCTGTGCGGCCGGCACGCTGACCTGGAACAGCGGCGGCGCCTGCGTTTCCCAGGTGGCCGCCTGATTCGCCGTGTTGGCGAGCGTCGCACGCTGCCCGGCATCGAGGTACGGATCGAGCAGGCCGCGGGCGAGGAACGCGTTCGCCGCGCGCAGCGCGGCCGGCACGAGCACCGCGTTCACGTCGTACGGGTAGACGCCGCCGCCGAGGCCATCGGTGCTGTCGCGCCAGTTGCCGACGATTTCGCCGGGCCGCAGGTGGATCAGGTTCGCGACCGACGGCTGCTGCGCGAACGGCTGCGCGGTCGTCGCGACGTGCAGCAGATTGACGACGAGGCGGCTGCCGTTGGTCTGCCCGTCGCTGCCGCGCTGCGCCAGATACGCGGCCGCGCGGGCCTGGCCGCGCGTATCGTCGATCAGCCACGCGGCCGCGATCGGCGCGAGCAGGTAGTCGCTGTCGATCATCTTGTAGTCGTAGGTCGGCGTCGCATCGTTAGGCCGCCCGTTCTTCTGGTTGTCGATCAGCGCGAATTCGCCGATGCCTTCCTCGTGCGCGACCTTGCCGTCCGCCGACAGGCGGCTGAGCACCGACGACAGGCCGGCCTCGATCGCCGCGGGTTCGAGCACGGGCATCAGCATGCGGACCGAAATCAGCGTGTCGCGGCCGAAGTACGTGTCGTATTGCCACGAACCGGCCAGCAGCTTGTCGTTGAAGCTCAGGAATTCGAGCACGTTCTGGCTGACCGGGTCGGGATTCACGGCGGGCGCGAACAGGTCGGCGTGCGTGATCGGCGACAGCGGCGTCTCGCCCGACAGCGCATCGATGTGCAGCTTCAGCGTGCGTGCGCCCGCCGGCGCGTTCAGCACCAGCTTGCCACCCGCAGCCGGCGCGATGCTGCCGCCGTCGCGCAGCGTGATGCGCAGCGCATAGCCCGGTGCGCCGTCGATGCGGTCGCGTTGCCATTGCGCGGTGCTGCCCTGGACCGTCGGCGCGGTGAGGATCTGCGGCGGAATCGTGGCGCCGCCGTTGAAGTCGCGCAGGAAGCGCACGTTGCTGAGCACGCCCTGGCGGATCGTCAGCGACGTGGTGTCGACCGACACGTCGGCGCCGATGCCGTACAGCGGGCGGCCATGCGTGTCCGGGGCCGACAGCGCGGACGGCGGCGTGTCGAGGCTCCAGTTTACCGGCTGCGCGGTGTCGTCGAACCATAGTCCGGTGCCGCTGTTGCCGGCGGGGAAGACCACCAGCAGGCGCGGCTTCGTCGACGAGCGCACCAGCAGGTGTGCGGCGACCTTGTCCTGCCGGTAGAACGCGTTGATCTGGCCGCCGGTATCCATGCGGAACGACAACGCGGCGGTGTTCGATGGCGGGGTGTTCGACTGGACGTCGTCGTCGTTGCAGGCCGACAGCAGGCCGGCACAGACGAGCCCGAGACACAGCGACTTCGCAAGGCGATGCATGTTGATGTCCCTCCTGATGATTGGCGATTTTTTATCCGGATGTTCTAATCGGCGGATCTTGAGTCCGTTTGATCCCGTCTTGTATTCATTCTGGCGAATGGCGGGAATTAATCGAGGTGCTGCGATTCGTCGAAAGGAAAATGGGTTGGCAAATAACCGAGTGGCCGATAATGCCGAAAGCTGAAAACCACAGGGATGCGCGTCGATGTCCCGCGGGAAAGGCTATGCGACGGGCCTTCGCGCGGGTGGTGGCGAATCCGGGGCGGCGCAGAAAATGATGCGTAAGCCGTCGTAGGCGATTCTAAATTTGCGGGAAAGCCGAAGTCAATAATGTTTTGGTTTTTGAATATTGAATTGAAAAGTGGTCGCAATTATTACCCGCCGCCCCGGTAAAATGTGCGATTTAATGGATGCCGATTAATGTGCTGCAGCTGTCCGAGAGCGAAACAATTGGCAATGGCATGCCACGCCGGCGATTGTTGCCGGACAGCGAACGAATCGCCGCGTGGTGTCGGTCAATGCCGTGACATGCCGACATGCTGAAACGGCGCGCGCGAAGCCGAGCAAGCCGCGTTCCTGCGCATGCTTTCCACGACGACGGATCGCTGACGAAAGCGGAAAGAACTGCGACGTCTGCTAGCATCGGATGGTTCCGACAAGCCTGTCGGGATGCTGGCATCTGATCATCGCAGGAGACTCGTCAATGACGCTCGAATGCATCAATCCCAAGGATCTGCCCACACCGCAAACGTACACGCAGGTCGTCGTTGCGACGGGAAGCAGGATGGTATTCATCTCGGGCCAGGAGCCCGAGGACATCGACGGCAAGCTGGTGGGCCACGGTGATCTCGCGGCCCAGGCGCGTCAGGTATTCGGCAATCTCGGTCGCGCCCTTGCCGCTGCCGGTGCGCGGCCCGAGCAGGTCGCGAGGATCACCATCTACGTCGTGAACTACGAGCGCGATGCATGCTTGCCGATCATCGAAAGCGCCCGGGTGGCGCTGTTCGGCGATCACAAGCCCGCGGACGTGGTGCTCGGCGTGGCCGCGCTGTCGCCCGGTTATCTGATCGAAGTGGATGCGATCGCGGTCATCGATTGATCGTTCGGCAGTCGCAGCCATTGCATCGCGGGCACGCTCGCTACGTGCCTTTTTCTTTATCGGCCACCAGTTGCGTTGTGAAACCAGGTTGCATCAGCCTGGTCTCGAGCGAGCCACCTGCGGTTGTTGCCCATGATCCGCCTTTGGCGCCCCAGGCTCCTGTTTCAGGGTTCACGAGCGTCGCGTTTCAACGTTCTTGATAGTCATCCGGCAATTATCGATCGCTTTTTTCACTCGTTGGTGGAGCCCGTGATGCCTGCAAACAATCTCAAAGTTCGTCCTTTGGTCGGCGGGATCAAAATTGTGACCCGCAGCAAGATTGGCACTTTAGGTTTGGTCGTGAAATACAACGGCAACATGTGCTTTGTGACGGCGGGCCATGTGTTCGGAAAGGGAGATGCGAGGGTGGGGCAGCCCGATGACGCAAACCCGGTGGGTGACCTGCTTGAAAACTCCTGGAGGACAACCAGGATATCGCCATCATGAAGGTATCGTCGGGAGTCGACGCAACGCCCAACGAGATATGGACGGACAGCGGTATAAAACAGGTGGCGTTCGGTTCAGACGTGCGTCCCACGAAGGACCAGCGTTTGTGGTTGCAGGGTGCGTTCTCTGGTCTCGTGAATTGCTCGGTTGCCGGGACAGATGTCGATATCACGGTGCCGGACACCAACGATCAAGTCAAGAATGTCGTCCTGCTCAACCTGGACGGAGAGGCTCGGACCCAACCAGGTGACAGTGGCGCGCCCGTGGTGGGGAAAGTGGGTGGCAAGGACGTCTGCTACGGTGTGTACGGCGGGAAAGTCGTGGTCGGCGCAGATACGTACGGGTGGTTCACGCCATTCGAGAACCTGTTTTGGGACTAGTCCGGCGTGATTGGATGTGACGCTGTCAAAGCCCTGGGTGCGAGAGCGCTCGGGGCTGTTGCATTGGGGCACCGAAACGTGAACCGGGTCGACCTGCGCGGGAGCGTACTCGGGGTCGGCGGGGCACGGTCCAGACTCTCCCCGCCGTTGTACCAAGGACGCCGGTTTCAGGGGCAAATCCCCATCCGCCGCTCGGCGCTCGAGCAGGCAATCGAAACCCGTTTTGAACTGCGAGACGATTTCTGTCTACATGTGTTTCGGAAAAGAAACGTGACGGCGGATCCGGGCGGTCGAGTCCTGACGAGACCGCGACCGACTTCCCGGACGGCGCATTCGAGCAGTACAACCATGCGAGCCATGAATACGTGCTGCCGGTGCCGGCCGGTGGTCGAATCGTGTTCCGCATCGGTGGCACGGAGTTCGAGCTGAAGGCGGACGGCGCAACACTACGCAGCGCGAAGCTGCTGGCGGATGTTCCTGACTCAACGTTCACAGGGAACACGACGACCGAACAACTGCTGACGTTCAACGGAGGCATGTAGGGCAAGCCGGGCGACGGTGACGGTGTCGCGATGAAGGTAGTGGGCGGTGCGGAATTCGCCGACGATGTTATTACGACCGGTAAATCAGCCAGCACCGTCATCGGGAGCAGGGTGATGGAGAGTTGGTAAGTAAGCCAATCTAGGATCAAGCTGACAGATTTGTCAGGTGCTCGCGTGCCGCGAAGTGATGTAGCTTTTCTTCGCAGCATTTTGCTGTGCTGGAAACGATATTCGCGAAACGGGGCGCTTGCATGAGCACGGTTGAGTCGGACCAAAAATCAGAGAAAACGGACGGGAAGCACTCCGTGGAACGACGCGAGAGTGATCTCGGAAAGCTGCCCGAGCCGAAGTCCATGCTCGATTGGCCGTGGCCGGTGATCGTATCGATAGTCGGTTTGGTGTCGCTAGGTGTGGCGTATTCCTTGGGCGATGCATATTACAACGCGTATCTAGCGAAATTTTCGATTGAGCCTACTGCGTTCCCAATCGATAAGGCGCGGCATCTTGTACTGTCGCTATACGGCGCTCTAAACACGGTCGCAAATGTACAGGCCTGGCTCACCGAGAATACGGTTCCAATCCTGAAATTCGTGGCAATGATTCTGTTCGGTGTTGCCGTTTGGGTCTTGATTGAAAAAGGATTGCTTTGGGCGGTCGAGCGCGCAAGTAGGCGGGCAGACGGAACGACAAGGTCTATAAAGCTCTGGCCGATCGTAGTTCGATTCTTCACTATCGTGTTTTGGATATGGACGACTGTCGGGATTGGCTCGATTCTCGGAATGTCCGTTCCTACAGTGATGGCAATTCCTTCCGTAATCGGCGAATCCGCGGGAAACGGCGTCGCCACGGATCAGATGCGAGATTTTGACCGTGGATGCTGGGTGTCTGAAGCGCGATGTCAGATAGTAATCAAAAGCGGAAAGGAAGTTGTGCGTGGTTACATCGTTGCACAGTCAGCGACACACGTTGCGCTCTACTACGAACGTAATACCGTACAAATGCCTCTTGATGGCGCAGAAATCAGGACAGTCGAGCGACCGAATTTCGATCAGGCTCTACCCCGTTGAGCCGGCCTGCTTGGTCAATAACTTTGCCCCGCCACGAGCGGGGCTTTTCATTTCTAGAGAGCGATATGGCGAAAGACGCACAGCAAGGCGGGGAATCGAATCGCAATCGCGGTTCGTCTGCTCTTGTAGGTAGGAAGCTGGCGAAAAAGCCTCTTCAGTTCTTCACGGCTCAACGCCCGAGCATTCTCCGTCGGAGGTTCAGGACCGAGCCACACAGCACCGATGCGGGATCTGTATCGGCTCGCAGCGTGATCACCGCATACTGGAACACGTTGGACACGTACTGGCGCAGTTTGATCGCTACGGAAGGGGAGCCGCGCTCTTCAACCCGCCGCATCAAAGCAAGCACGTCATGAGCGGTAACTGACCGCATGGGGCGGCTCCCGATGTACGGGTACGCATCGGCTTCGAGCATGCGCAGAATCTCGCCAAAGTGCCGCTCGGTCCAAGTCTTCCGCTTCTTCCCCAGCCACTCGTCGCTGACTGCGCGAAAAGTTGCTTTGCCTTCGTTGATACGCGCCGACAGCACTTCCTGCCGCGCATGTGACGGATGCCAGTCCCTTCTTGACGAGTTCACGGGCGTCGTCACGCGCTGCGTGCGTCTTGAAGGCTGATCGTCGGATATTCGCCGATCGCGAAGAGATTCTCCTTTCCGGCAATTCGGTACTTGTATCGCCAGAGTTTGGAGCCGGATGGTTTTACTAACAGATACAGTCCATTGCCATCGGTAAGTTTGGTAGGCTTGTCGCCTGCCTTCGCTTGTCGGATCTTGATGTCGGTAAGTGGCGCGGTGAAAAAGGGGGTATCGTCTCGGGACGGTCGAAATGGTACCCCCTTATACCCCCTTTTTTTGTCAGCTGGACACGATTTCCGGCGAACGTAAGCGAACAGTGGAAAGGCATAAAGCGGCCGACTGGCAAGGGTTTGCGGCAAATTTTCGAACGAGCACGAACAGGAGCAACCGAAGTGATCAGACATATCGTGATGTGGAAGTTGAAGGAATCGGCCGAAGGCGCGACGCGTGCGCAGAACGCGCTGAAGCTGAAGGAAAAGCTCGAAGGCTGCCGCGACCTCGTGCCGGGCACCCTGCAGATCGACGTCGGCGTGGCGACGCCCGGCCTCGATGCGACCGCCGACATCGTGCTCGTCTCCGATTTCGCCGACAAGGCCGCGCTCGACGCGTACCAGGTGCATCCGGTTCACCAGGAAGTGAAGAAATTCGTCGTCGCGGTGGCCGAATCGCGCGAATGTGTCGACTACATCGTCGACAACGCACGATGAGCGACGCGGCAACCCCGACGGAAGGCCCGTCGATCGAAAGCCCGTTCGTCGATCTGCTCGGCGTGCAACTGGTGTCCGCGAAGGATGGCGCGAGCGAGATCGTGCTGCCGCTCGAGGAGCGGCACATGAACACGTGGAGCATCGCGCACGGCGGCGTGACGATGACGCTCGCCGATATCGCGCTCGCGATGGCGGCGCGCAGCCTGACCGACGACGGCGTCGGCGTCGTCACGGTCGAGATGAAGGTGAATTTCATGCAGCCGGGGCGCGGCGAACTGCGCGCTTACGGGCGCGTGATGCACCGCTCGACGACGATGGCCTACTGCGAAGGCGAAGTGCGCGACAGCGACGGCAATTTCGTTGCGAAGGCGCTCGGCACGTTCAAGTACATGCGGCGGCTCGCGGTCGGCCGCGACATCAAGCGGCAACGTTCGCGCACCGCGCCGGACGCCCAGCCGGGCCCGAGCGACGCGTAAACGCACCGGCCATGCACGGCCTTGCCTTTTCGATGAGGCAGGGCCGTTTTGTTTGGCAGCACGGGATGGCGGCACACGGCGCGGCGCGTACGCCGGTCCGGCCGCCGCGTGGCATCATGTCACGCTTGTCCGCTTTGTCCGTTCACGGCGCCACGCCGGCGCCGTCCATACCGATGCCGCTGAATCCGAAGATCGCCCAGGTGCTCGACATGATCGAGCGCGCGAAACGTCCGTCGTATCACCATCAGACGCCGCAGCAGGCGCGCGCCGCGTACGAGAAGAGCGCGCCGATCCTCGACGTCGCGCCGGCGCCGATGCATTCGGTGGAGGCGTGCGTCGTGCCGACGCGCGACGGCCGCACGATCGGTGCGCGGCTGTATTTACCGGTCGCGCCGAGCCTGGCGGAACCGCTGCCCGCGCTCGTGTACTACCACGGCGGCGGCTTCACGGTCGGCAGCGTCGACACGCACGATGCGCTGTGCCGGATGTTCGCGCACGATGCGCAATGCGCGGTGCTGTCGGTCGGTTACCGGCTCGCGCCCGAACACCAATTTCCGACCGCGGTGAACGATGCGGACGACGCGTTGCAATGGCTGCATCGCGAGGCCGCCGCATTCGGCATCGACGCCGCGCGGCTGGCGGTCGGCGGCGACAGTGCGGGCGGGACGCTCGCGACGGTCTGCGCGGTGCTCGCGCGCGACGCGGGCATTCGCCTTGCGCTGCAGATGCTGATCTATCCGGGCGTGACGGGCTACCAGGACACCGAATCGCACGCGCGGCTCGCCAACGGCTACCTGCTGACGCAGGACACGATCCAGTGGTTCTTCGCGCAATACGTGCGCGATCGGGCGGATCGCGACGACTGGCGGTTCGCGCCGCTCGACGGCACGCGCGATGCACCGTCGTTCGCGGGCGTTGCGCCGGCGTGGATCGCGACGGCCGAATACGATCCGCTGAGCGACGAGGGCGCCGCGTACGCGGACAAGTTGCGTGCGGCCGGCAACGCGGTCACGCTGGTCCGCTATCCGGGGATGATCCACGAATTCTTCAAGATGGGCGGCTACGTGCCGGAGGTGCGGGCCGCGCATGCCGATGCGGTCGCGGCGCTGAAGGCTGCATTCGACGAGGTTTGACGGCGGGCGGCCGAAGGCCGCATGCCGTGGGAGGACTGCGATGACGAACGGCGTGGGCGGAGTGGAAACGGGCGACTGGACGGTACTGGGCGGCGACGCAGCCAGGATCCGCGACGCGGTATTCGTGCGCGAGCAGCAGATTCCGCCGGAATGGGCGCTCGACGACGACGATCCGCTGTCGCTGCATGCGGTCGCGTACCGGACCGACGCGGCGACCGGGTTGCGCCGCGCGGTCGCGACGGGGCGGTTGCTGCCGTCCGGCACGATCGGCCGCGTCGCGGTACTGGCCGACATGCGCGGGCAGGGCGTCGGGTCCGCCGTGCTGAATGCGCTGCTGGATGCCGCGCGGCGCCGCGGCCAAGCCGTCGTGCGGCTGTACGCGCAGGATTCGGCGGTGTCGTTCTATCTGCGGCACGGCTTCGCGGCGGTCGGCGAACCGTTCGTCGAAGCCGGCGTGCCGCACGTCGAGATGGCGCGCGCGCCGTAGCGCGCAACGCGTGCGTTCAGCGCGGCCGCGTCGCGTCGATATCGAACGTGAACGCGCGCTCGAACGCGCCCGGCCGGACGGTGCGGTGCGAGCCGTCGTCGTCGCTGCGCTCCTTGACCTCCACCGTCAGCCGCACGCCTTCCTTCATCGTTACGCGCAGCGCGGTGGTGCCGCGTGTGCCGTATTCGGGCGTCTCGATGAAGGCGGCCGACAGCGCGCGCTCGCGCTCGATCGGAATGCCCGTGTGCGGCAGCGCGTCGTCGTCCGCGACGTGCGGGTCGCGCATCAGCGCGATCAGTTCGTCGAGCGACGGGGTCGGATTGTCGGTGAGCAGCGTGCCGAGCTCCGCGCGCTTGCGCACCACTTTGGGCCAGGGCGTGTCGAGCCGCGCATTCGACAGCGCATGCACGCCCGGCGCGATCGCGACGGGTGCGGCGACACGGCTTTCGCCCTCGGGCGCGCGGTTGCAGAACCACGCGAGTTCGCGCCGGCGCCAGTCGCCGACGAGCAGGTTGAAGCCGTTGTACACGGCTGCATGCTCGGCCAGCTGCGCGAGATAGTCGAGCGGTGCGACCGATGGTCCGCCGAGAAAGTCGGATACCAGCTTGCCGCGGGTCGGCGCGCCCGCGCGGATGTCGAACGGCGCGCGGTAGTTGGTCAGCGCGGCGAAGCGGCCGTCGCGCGATACGCCGAGCCACGTGCCGCCGGCTTCGAGATCGCGGCCGGCCAGTACGCCCGGCACGTCCTCCCACCACGAGAGCGGCGCGCTGGTCCGGCGGAAGAACTCGTCGCGATTGGCGGCGAGGGTAAAGACGGGACCGGCGGCGGCATCAGGCTGCCAGTCGAAGGCAATCAGACACATCGGGCGAATCTCTCGCAGGAAACATCGGGCGCCGGCTGCGACTCGCGAGCCGGCGCGCGAACGGGTTGTCAGTGCATCACGCTTCGGTCGGCCACGCGTACGGCAGCGCGTCGAACGCGAGCGCCGGGCCGTCGGCCGAACCGAGGTGCACCGTGCCGCTGTCGAGCGCGGCGAGCTTGATCTCGACCAGCGCGTCGACGCCGCCCGCCGGCGCGGCCGCCGCGTTGACGATCATCCCGCACGGCTGGCCCGGGTCGTCGCTGTGGAACAGCTCGACGCCGGCATGCACGGTATCGGTCTCGCCGGCGACGTGCGCGAGCGCGGTGCGGCGCTTGATCGTGCCGCGGTACTGGCTGCGCGCCACCACTTCCTGGCCCGGGTAGCACCCTTTCCTGAAGTTAACGGCGCCGATCACGTCGAAGTTGACCATTTGCGGTACGAACTGTTCGACGGCCGGCTGCGTGATGCGCGGCTCGCCCGCGCGCACGTCGAGCCAGTCCCACACGGCGGGCGACACGACCGGCAGCGTGCCGGCGAGCGCGGCGAGGCGCGCGTCGACCTCGGCGCGCGGGCCGATCCACAGATAGCGCTTGCGGCCGGCCGCATCCGGCACGCGGATCAGCGTGCCGGCCGGGCCGTCGACCTTCACGTGCACGCCATCGGGCAGCGCATCGAAGATGCCCGACAGCGCGTCGCGCACGTCGCCAGCGAAACCGGCCACCGCGAGCGTGTCGCTCGCATCCGTCAGCTTCGCCTTCGCGCGCAGCACGAACATCGACAGCCGCTTCTGCACGGCAGGCTGCACGTCCTTCGACACGAGCAGGCGCACACCGTGGCCGGCGCGCCACGTGAGGAACGACGCGAGCAGGCGGCCCTTCGGCGAGCAGTACCCGGACAGCCGCGCGCTGCCGGCATCGAGATGTTCGATGTCGTTGGTGAGCTGGCTGTGCAGGAACGTCGCGGCGTCGTCGCCGGCCACGTCGATCACGCCGAACTGCGGCAGCGGCATGCAGGCGCCCGGCGCATCGAAATCGGCGGCGGACGGGCGGGGGAAAACGGGGAGCGAGGCAGATGCGGCCTGGGCAGCCGGTGAAGCGAACGGTGTGCTCATGGAATGAGGGAACAGTCAACCCTGACTTTGACGAAGGCGAGCAAGTATTATATGGGTCTTACCTGAGTCACGTTTCCATGTCCCTACTGAAGAAATGCGCCGCGACGATCGTGGCGCTGGCCGTCGTTGTGGCCGCTGCCGGCGCGGGCGGCGGGTATTACTGGGCGACCCGGCCGCTGTTGCTGGGCTCGGCATCGCTCGACGTCACGATCAAGCCGCGCAGCAGCGTGAAGAGCGTCGCGCTGCAGCTCAAGCGCGGCGGCGTGCCGGTCGAGCCGTTCGCGTTCGTCGCGATGACGCGCGTGCTCGGGCTGTCGAGCCGGCTCAAATCGGGCAATTACGAATTCAAGACCGGCATCACGCCGTACGACGTGCTGCAGAAGATCGCGCGCGGCGACGTGAACGAATACGTCGCGACGGTCATCGAGGGCTGGACCTTCAAGCGGATGCGCGCGGAGCTCGACGCGAATCCCGATCTGGCGCACGCGACGGCCGGCATGAGCGACGCCGAGCTGCTGCGCGCGATCGGCGCGCCGGACGGCGTGGTGCAGCGCGGCAGCGGCGAGGGGCTGTTCTTCCCCGATACCTACCTGTTCGACAAGGGCACGAGCGACCTGAACATCTACCGGCGCGCCTATCGCCTGATGCAGACGCGCATCGACGAGGCATGGGCCGCGCGCACGCCGGGGCTGCCGTACAAGACGCCTTACGAGATGCTGACGATCGCGTCGATCGTCGAGAAAGAAACCGGCCACGCGGCCGACCGCGCGTTCGTCGCGGCCGTGTTCGCGAACCGGCTGCGCATCGGCATGCCGCTGCAGACCGATCCGTCCGTGATCTACGGGCTCGGCGACGCGTACGACGGCCGGCTGCGCAAGCGCGACCTGCAGGCCGACACTCCTTACAATACCTACACCCGACGCGGGCTGCCGCCCACGCCGATCGCGTTGCCGGGCGTCGCCGCACTGCAGGCGGCGATCAATCCGGCCCCGACGAGCGCGCTCTATTTCGTCGCGAAGGGCGACGGCACGAGCGTGTTCTCGGACACGCTCGGCGACCACAACAAGGCCGTGGACAAATACATACGAGGTCAATAATGGCGAGCGGTAAATTCATCACGTTCGAGGGCATCGACGGGGCGGGCAAGACCACCCACCTGGCATGGTTCTGCGAACGCCTTCAGGGCCGGCTGGCTGCGGCCGGCCGGCAGGTCGTCGTGACCCGCGAGCCGGGCGGCACGCAGCTCGGCGAGAAACTGCGCGAGATCCTGCTGAACCAGCCGATGGATCTCGAGACGGAAGCGCTGCTGATGTTCGCCGCGCGGCGCGAGCACCTCGCGCTCGTGATCGAGCCGGCGCTCGCGCGCGGCGACTGGGTCGTGTCCGACCGCTTCACCGACGCGACCTTCGCGTACCAGGGCGGCGGCCGCGGGCTGCCGCGCGACAAGCTCGAGACGCTCGAGCGCTGGGTGCAGGGCGGTTTCCAGCCCGACCTCACGGTGCTGTTCGACGTCGCGCCGCAGGTCGCGAGCGAGCGTCGCGGGGCCGCGCGCATGCCGGACAAGTTCGAAAGCGAGTCCGACGCGTTCTTCTCGCGTACGCGTGCCGAATACCTGCGGCGCGCGGAAGAGGCGCCGCACCGCTTCGCGATCGTCGATGCGACGCGATCGATTCCCGAGATTCGCCAGCAGCTCGAACGCGTGCTCGCCGCGCTGTAACCCGCAAGGACGCACCCCATGATCTATCCGTGGCAAACCGACGACTGGAACCGCCTGCAGCAACTGCGCGCGCAATGGCCGCATGCGCTGCTGCTGCACGGTCAGGCCGGGATCGGCAAGCTGCAGTTCGCGCAGCATCTCGCGCAGGGTTTCCTGTGCGAATCGCCGCAGCCGAACGGCGAGCCGTGCGGCGCCTGCGCGGCCTGCAACTGGTTCTCGCAGGGCAACCACCCGGACTACCGGATCGTGCTGCCTGAGGCGCTGGCGGGCGAGGCGCCGGGCGCCGCGGACGACGCGAAGCCGGCCGACGCGGACGAAGGCGGCAAGAAGACCCGGGCGCCCAGCAAGGAAATCAAGATCGAGCAGGTGCGCGCGCTGCTCGACTTCTGCGGGGTCGGCTCGCACCGCGGCGGCGCGCGCGTCGTCGTGCTGTATCCGGCGGAAGCGCTCAACGTCGCCGCGTCGAACGCGCTGCTGAAAACGCTGGAGGAGCCGCCGCCCGGCGTCGTGTTCCTGCTCGTGTCGGCGCGCATCGACCGCCTGTTGCCGACCATCATCAGCCGCTGCCGCCAGTGGCCGATGACCGTGCCGGCACCGGAGGCCGCCGCCGCGTGGCTGGCGGCGCAGGGCGTCGACCAGGCCAGCGCGCTGCTCGCGGAAGCCGGCGGCGCGCCGCTCGCCGCGCTGGCGCTCGCGAGCGACGAGAATCGTCCGCTGCGCGACTACACGTTGGGGCAACTGGCCGCCGGGGCGGCCTGCGACCCGTTCGCGTGCGGCGAGACGCTGCAGAAGCTGCCGGTGCCGCTGGTGCTCGGCTGGCTGCAACGCTGGCTGTACGATGTGCTCGCGCAGCGGATGGCCGGCGCGCCGCGCTACTTCCCGATGCACGCGGCGGCCCTGGCGCGCTGCGCGGAAGCGGTCGACGCGAACGCATTCGCCCGCTTCATGAAAGCCGTGACGCGGCAGCGGACCGTCGAGAACCATCCGCTCAACGCGCGGCTCGTATTCGAGGAATTGTTTCTCGGCTATCGGGAAATGTTTGCTTGATCCGGCATTGTTTCCGATGGGTTGCGAAACGATGAACGGATCACGCGACGGCGCGACCGTGGCCGGCCGGCCCGCCCACGTCGCCCGCTGCCGCATGCCGGCGGGCGCATGAGCGTCCGTCTCACGTATTCAGGAAACACGATGTTCGTCGACTCTCACTGCCACATCAATTTCAAGGGCCTGGCCGACCGCCTGCCGGCCGTTCTCGAGAACATGCGCGAGCACGACGTCACCCACGCGCTGTGCGTGTCGGTCGATTTGGAGACGCTGCCCGACGTGCTCGCGATCGCCGAAGCGCACGACAACGTGTACGCGTCGGTCGGCGTGCATCCCGATCACGAGGACATGCGCGAGCCGACGCTCGCGGAGCTCGTCGAGCTGGCCGCGCACCCGAAGGTCGTCGCGATCGGCGAAACCGGCCTCGACTACTACCGTCTCGAAGGCCGCTCGATCGCCGACATGGAATGGCAGCGCGACCGCTTTCGCACGCACATCCGCGCGGCGACCGCGACGATGAAGCCGCTGATCATCCATACGCGTTCGTCGTCGGAAGACACGCTGCGGATCATGGCCGAGGAGCGCGCGGACGTGCCGGGCGGCGTGATGCACTGCTTCACCGAGCCGTGGCCGGTCGCCGAGCAGGCGCTCGCGCAGAACTTCCATATCTCGCTGTCGGGCATCGTCACGTTCAAGAACGCGACCGACGTGCAGGACGTCGCGCGGCGCGTGCCGCTCGACCGGCTGCTGATCGAGACCGACTCGCCGTACCTCGCGCCGGTGCCGTATCGCGGCAAGCCGAATGAACCTGCGTACGTCAGCCATGTCGGACGCTTTATCGCATCCGAGCGCGGGATCGCCGTCGAGGCGCTCGCGGATGCGACGACGCAGAACTTTTTCCGGCTGTTCAGGATCGCCCGCTAACGACGGGCGCGCAGCCGACAACCCAGGGAAGGAGCCCACAACAATGACGAAGCCGACCAACCATCTGCCCAAACGCGCACTCGTTGCGGCCGCATTCGTCGCGAGCGGGCTGTTCGCCGCCGCCGGCGCGCATGCCGAGTCGCTCGACGCGATCGTCAAGGCCGTCAAGTTCGACGACATCGCCGATATCGGCAAGCAGCTCAAGAGCGGCAAGCTCGATCCGAACACGCTCGCGCCGAACGGCGACCCGATCCTCGTGATCGCCGCGCGCGAGAAGTCCGACAAGGTCGCGGCCGCGATCGCGACGACGCCGAACGTCGATCTCGAAAAGGAAGACAAGGCCGGCGAAAACGCGCTGATGCTCGCGTCGCTGAACGGCGACCTCGGCCTCGTCAAGCTGCTGATCGACAAGGGCGCGGAAGTCAGCAAGAAGGGCTGGGCGCCGCTGCACTACGCGGCGACCAACGGCCAGGACGCGGTCGTCAAGGTACTGCTCGACCACGACGCGTACATCGACACCGCATCGCCGAACGGCACGACGCCGCTGATGATGGCCGCGCGCGGCAACCATGCGTCGACGGTCACGCTGCTGCTCGACCAGGGCGCCGATCCGCAGGTGAAGAACCAGCTCGGCATCACCGCGCTCGAGTTCGCGAAGCACT
Organism: Burkholderia sp. 28_3; assembly: GCF_003253915.1. Taxonomy (NCBI): domain Bacteria; kingdom Pseudomonadati; phylum Pseudomonadota; class Betaproteobacteria; order Burkholderiales; family Burkholderiaceae; genus Burkholderia; species Burkholderia sp. 28_3. The sequence continues at coordinate 450,885 of NZ_QKZF01000003.1, read as the reverse complement.
ACAACGCGCCGGACGCGATCGAGATCCTGAGCAAGCGGACGACGCGTATCGGTGCGTCGACGCCGGCAGATGCACAAAAGAGTGCAAAATAACGGTTTTTGGTGCGGCGCCGCCTGTCCGCCCGGCCGGCTTCCGGCCGCGGCAGGGCAGCCGGCGACGCACCGGCCAACGCAGCAGGCGGTCACCGGCCGCATTGACATAAGGAACACCATGTTGCGCGCAATGTTTTGTGCCGCGGCGTTTGCCGTGCCGTTGTCGGCGGCGGCTTTCACGGGCGCGGATCTCGACCGGCTGTGCGCGAAGACGGACGTCAAGTCGCGGGCGTCGTGCGCGGCCTATATCGAAGGCGCCGCCGACGGCGTCTACAACACGATCGATGCGATCGGCGGCACCACGGGGCCGCGCGTCGGCCAGTACTTCTGCCTGCCGCCCGACATCCGGGCGCAACAGATGACGGACGCGGTGCGCAAGTACATCGCCGAAAATCCGAAGCTGGCCGACTACAACGCGAGCACCGCGGTGTCGCTCGGTCTCGGCAAGGCGTTTCCCTGCAGGAGCGGCAACTGATCTGACGCCGTGTCCGGGCGCGTGCGTGGCCCGGACGTCGCCGACGCATCCAGGACGAAGCCTGCGCGCTTCATCACTCGAGGGCGCCGATGATTTCAATCGAGGAACTGCAGCGCATCGCCGATGCGCCGTTGCATTCGTGGCTCGGCACGCTGGTCGTGTCGGTCATCGTGATACTGGTCGTCACGGTCGTGCACCGCCTCGGCGCACGCATCGTCAAGCGCATCGCGCAGCCGTATCCGCTGATGAGCGCGATCCTGCGCTACATCGACAAGCCGTCGCTCGTCGTGCTGGCGTTGCTGGCGCTCGAATTCGTGTGGGTCCAGGCCGACGACGGCATGTCGTTCGTGCGCGGCATGCGCACCGCGGCGGCGGTCGGCTCGATCGTGTCGCTCACGTGGCTGCTGGTGCGGCTCGCGGCCGGCGTCGGCGACGCGATCATCCAGGCCCATCCGATCGATACGGCCGACAACCTCCACGCGCGACGCGTCCATACGCAGGCCAAGGTGCTCGTACGGACCGTGATGGTGCTGATCGTGATCATCGGTACCGGCGCCGCGCTGATGACGTTTCCGAACGTGCGCCAGATCGGCGCGAGCCTGCTGGCATCGGCCGGTGTCGCGGGGCTGGTCGCCGGTATCGCCGCGCGGCCGGTGCTGGGCAACCTGATTGCCGGGTTGCAGATCGCGCTCACGCAGCCGATCCGGCTCGACGACGTGGTCGTGATCCAGGGCGAGTGGGGGCGCATCGAGGAAATCACCGGTTCGTTCGTGTCGGTGCGGCTGTGGGACCAGCGGCGCCTCGTCGTGCCGCTGCAGTGGATCATCGAGAACCCGTTCACGAACTGGACGCGCAGCAGCGCGGAGATCATCGGCACGGTCTACCTGTCGGTCGATTACCGTACGCCGCTCGCGCCGCTGCGCGAGGAGCTCGCGCGGCTCGTCCACGCGGCGCCGGAATGGGACGGCCGCGTGCAGGTGCTGCAGGTGACCGACGCGACGGAGCGCACGATGCAGTTGCGCGCGCTCGTCAGCGCGGCCGATTCGTCGTCGTGCTGGGACCTGCGCTGCCGCGTGCGCGAAGGATTGATCGCCTATCTGCAGGACCGTTATCCGCAATGCCTGCCGCGCAGCCGGATGGAGCTGTATCCGCACGAATCCGCGCCCGATGCGCCGAATCCCGAGCGGCCGCACGCGCGGTCGCCTGCGGCCAGCACGGCGGCCAACACCGCGGCCGATCCGCAGGCCGTCGACGGCCGCTGAACGCGGCCCGGCGCCTGCCTGCCATTCCCCGTCGCCCAATTCCATGACCGCGCTGAAGACGCTCGCCATCGCCAATTACCGCTCGCTGCGCGAGCTGATCGTGCCGCTCGCGGCGCTCAACGTCGTCACGGGGCCGAACGGCAGCGGCAAGTCGAGCGTGTACCGCGCGCTGCGGCTGCTCGCCGACACCGCGCAGGGCCGCGTGATCCCGTCGCTCGCCCGCGAGGGTGGCTTGCCGTCGACGTTGTGGGCCGGCCCCGAGCGTTTCTCGCGCGCGATGCTGGCCGGCGACGTGCCGGTGACGGGCACGGTGCGCAAGGGCCCGGTGAGCCTGAAGCTCGGCTTTGCGTGCGACGATTTCGGCTACTCGATCGATCTGGGCCTGCCGCTGCCGAGCAGTTCGCAGTTTGCGCTCGATCCGGTGGTCAAGCGCGAATGCGTCTGGGGCGGCGCGTTGCTGCGCCCGTCCACGCTGCTGGTCGACCGGCAGGGCGCGCAGATCCGCGTGCGTACCGCATCGGGCGACTGGCAGACGATTCCGCAGCCGGTCGCGAGCTTCGACAGCATGATGACCGAGTTCGCCGATCCGACCGGCGCGCCCGAGATGATCGCGGTACGCGAACGGATCCGCTCGTGGCGCTTTTACGACCATTTCCGGACCGATGCGCAGGCGCCGGCGCGCCAGTCGCACATCGGCACCCATACGCCGGTGCTCGCGGACGACGGGGCCGACCTCGCCGCCGCGCTGCAGACGATCCGCGAAATCGGCGACGCGGCGGCGCTCGACGCGGCGATCGACGACGCGTTTCCCGGCGCGTCGGTGGAGATCGACAACCCGGGCGGCCGTGGCCGCTTCGACGTGCTGATGCGCCAGCCGGGGCTGCTGCGGCCGCTGGCGGCGGCCGAGCTGTCCGACGGCACGCTGCGCTACCTGCTGCTCGCGGCCGCGCTGCTGACGCCTCGGCCGCCGGCGCTGATGGTGCTGAACGAACCGGAGACGAGCCTGCATCCCGATCTGCTGCCGGCGCTCGGCCGCCTGATCGCGCAGGCCGCCCGGCGCTCGCAGGTGCTGGTCGTGTCGCACGCGGCGCGGCTCATCGCGACGCTCGAGCGCGAGGCGGGCTGCGAATCGCTGGTGCTCGACAAGCAGCTCGGCGCGACCGCGCTCGTCGATGCCGACTCGCGCGACCTGCCGGCATGGAAGTGGCCGTCGCGTTGACGGCCTGATCGCGATCGTTGGCATGTGTTCGACGCCCGGCCGCGCCGAATCCGCGCCAGCCGGGCCCGAGCGACGCGGCGAGCCCGATCGGTCGAATGTATCCGGTCTGTAACAACCCCCAAAAAATGCAAGACCTGCGGTTCCGCTCATCGGGATCGCGAATAATAATGAGATATCCGGTTGGCGCCATGCCGGCCGGCGCGGCATGGACGCAGGGCGGGGCGCGCGCAAGCGCGGACTCCGCCGGCCGTGCCGCAACGGACAGGACACAGGAGACGTGGACCATGAGAATTGCCCAGATCGCCCCGCTGACCGAATCCGTGCCGCCGAAGCTGTACGGCGGCACGGAGCGCGTCGTGTCCTACATCACCGAGGCGCTCGTCGACCTCGGCCACGACGTGACGCTGTTCGCGAGCGGCGATTCGACGACGCGGGCGAAGCTCGAGCCCGTGTGGCCGCGCGCGCTGCGGCTCGATTCGTCGATCCGCGACCGGGTCGCGCCGCACATGCTGCTGATGGAGACGGTCGCGCGCCGCGCGAAGGATTTCGACGTGCTCCATTTCCACATGGACTACTACTCGTTCTCGGTCTTCAACCGGCAGGAAACGCCTTACGTGACGACGCTGCACGGCCGGCTCGACCTGCCCGAGCAGCAACCGGTGTTCGACACGTTCAACACGGCGCCGGTAATCTCGATTTCCAATTCGCAGCGCCAGCCATTGCCGCAGGCGAAATGGCTGACGACCGTCTATCACGGGCTGCCCGATACGCTGTACATGCCGCAGCCCGTCGAGCCGCGCTATCTCGCGTTCCTCGGCCGCATCTCGCCGGAAAAACGCGTCGATACCGCGATCCGCATCGCCCGCCAGTGCGGGTTGCCGATCCGGATCGCCGCGAAGATCGACGCGGCCGACCAGGAATACTTCGACCGCGAGATCAAGCCGCTCTTCGCGTTGCCGCACGTCGAATACATCGGCGAGATCGCCGATCACGAGAAGGCCGAATTCCTGTCGGGTGCGCATGCGCTGCTGTTTCCGATCGACTGGCCGGAGCCGTTCGGCCTGGTGATGATCGAGGCGATGTCGTGCGGCACGCCGGTGATCGCGTTCAACCGCGGCGCGGTGCCCGAAGTGGTGGACGAGGGCGTGTCCGGTTTCATCGTCGAGGACGAAATCAGCGCGGTGGCCGCCGTGAACCGGCTGCACCTGCTGCCGCGTGCGCGCGTGCGGCAGCGTTTCGAGGAGCGCTTCACGTCGCGCCGGATGGCGCAGCAGTACGTCGACGTGTACCAGTCGGTGATCCGCGCGCAGAAGCGCTCGCGCTTCAAGGTGATCGATTCGACGACCTGAGCGGCCTGAACGGCCCGAGCAGTCCGACCGACCCGGCGCCGCGCCGGCGGATAAAAAAACGGCGATGCCCGCAAGGACATCGCCGTTTGCGCATGACCCGCGCGCGGCACGCGCGGGCAGTGCGTCAACGTCAGATCTTGAGCTTGGTGACCTTGGTGCCGTTGATCGACACGTCGCCCATCAGGCCGGCGTTGGTCAGCACGACGACCTGGATCGGCGCGGTAGCCGTGTTGGAGTCGACCGCGCCGTTCGCGCCCATCTTCACGAGCGCGACCGATGCGCCGGCGCCGGCTGCCCAGCCGTCCGAGCCGCGGAATTCGTCGAGCGCCTGCTGCGTCATGAACAGGAACACGATCGCCTTCGACTGCGCGCCGGCCTGCAGGCCGACCGACAGCGACGACGTGTTGTAGTAGCCGACCGTGCTGCCGCCGACGCGCAGCGCGCCATTGCCGGACTGGCCGCCGACGATGAAGCCGGCCTGGATCACTTCGGGGAACACCAGCACGCCGCGCGATTTCGCGACGAGCTCGCGCGAGCCCTTGACCGTGGAGTACATGCGCGACAGCGTCGCGTCGACGCTCGCGTCGATCGACTGACGCTTCGACGCGTTGGTCGCGGCGTTGTCCGGCTTGTCCGGGGTGGTGGTGCAACCGGTGAGCGCGAGGCTACCGACGATGAGCGCAGCGGCGGCTTTCAGCACAAGATTCCGTTTTTGCATCGTTGTTCTCCATCGGATGATGTTCGGAGTGAGTCTCGCTCAAGGAGCGGATCACGTCGGCAGTTATATCACAGCGGATTACGGCCTCTTTTCGTTGCCACGTGAAAAAGCGTCAAATCGCGCGAGGGTGTCGCGGCGCGCCAACGGACGGAGCGGCGCCCGAGCGCCAGGCGCGCTTCGCGCGGGGGCGGCATGCGGGGAACGCAGTGGTCGAGCGGGGGGGCGGCGGCGCCCGCGGCGCGTATCGGGGTCAGTGCGTGACAGGCGGAACGGGCGGCTTGATCGGCGGGCGGCGCAGCGCGCGGCGGATCAGCGCGATCACGACGCCGCAGGCGAACAGGAACGCGGCCGGGACGACCCAGTAGCCGACGAACGCATGCCACAGGTAGCCGGCGAGCGTATTGCGGCGCACCACGTATTCGTCGCGGGCCGCCTGCTGGCGCGGCGCGTTGGCGGCGAGCACGTCGGCCGGGCAGCCGGCCGCGCGCGCGTCGTCAGGATCCCCGTGGCACTTCGCGGCGGCGCCGGCGGCCTGCTGCGCATCGGTGAGCTGCCAGGTGGTCAGCGCGAGCTGCAGGTCCGCCTTGTTATAGGCCATTTCCTCGCGGATCTCGCGCACGGCGATGATCGCGACGGGCACCGCCCAGAACACGATCACGATCAGCCAGCGGCGGAACCAGCGGTGTTGTCTCCATGCCATCCAAAGCCTCCGTTTGACGCGCGTGCGCGTCCGTCTCGAGGGCGGCCCGATGGCGCTTCTTGGTCTTGGGTGGGCCGCGTTGCAGCCATCATAGAAGAAAACGCGGCGAATTGCCGCACCATGTGGCGGCGTCGTGACGGCGGGCCGGAAAAACGGGGCGGGAAAGGCCGAATGGCGCACGTCGATGCGCGTGCAACGAAAACGAAAATGCCGCGCCCGCCGAAGCGGGACGCGGCATTCGGGACGGGAGCGCCGGGACTCAGGCGGCCGGCTGGTTGCTCAGGCAGCTCTTCATGAACGCCTTGCGATCGTCACCCTTCTTGCCGGTGGCCTGCGTGTTGCATGCCTTCATCTTCTCCTGCTGCGTCATTGCCTTTGCGGGCTTCGCCGACAGGCAGTCCTTCATGAACGCCTTGCGTTCGTCGCCCGTCTTGCCGGCTGCCTGCGTGTTACAGGCCTTCATCTTGTCCTGCTGGCTGTTCGCCGCGAATGCGGGGGAAGCCAGCATGCCGCCGAGAAGCACTGCGGCTACGAGCGATTGGATTTTCATTTCGACACTCCCATGGGGTGAATTGCGCGTGATCGACGCCGTCACGAAGCACGACGCGATGAGGACAGGGCCACATCGCACCACGCGTTCCGATTATGGCAAATCAATGTGAAAACACCAAAACGGCACTTCCTATAACGTTGCGGACGCCACGGCCGTTGACGGCGCGTGCGGCGCGGGGATCGGGACAAACCATGACGCGCGCCGGCAACGGCCGGCTGCCGCGCCGGAACCCGCCGGCTCGCGGCCGCGAGCCATTACAATCGCGGCCATGAATACACCGAACACCGCATCCCCTTCGTCCGCGCCGGCGCTGCCGCGCATCGCCGTCCTCGCCACCGGCGGCACGATCGCCGGCGCCGCGCCCGACGCGGCCAGCACGGCCGGCTACCAGGCCGGCGCGCTCGGCGTCAGTTTCCTGGTCGACGCCGTGCCGGCGCTCGCGTCCGTCGCGCGCATCGACGCGGAGCAGGTCGCCAGCATCGACAGCAAGGATCTCGCGCTGCCGCTGTGGAACACGCTCGCCGCGCGGATCGACGCGCTGATGGCCGACCCGGCGATCGACGGCATCGTGATCACCCACGGCACCGATACGCTCGAGGAGACCGCGTATGCGCTGCATCTGGTCGTGAAAGGCGACAAGCCGGTCGTGCTGACGGCCGCGATGCGGCCGGCAACCGCGCTGTCGTCCGACGGCCCGCTGAACCTGCTGAACGCGGTGACGGTGGCCGCCCATCCGGCCGCGCACGGGCAGGGCGTGCTGGTCGCGTTCAACAACCGGATCCACGGCGCGCGCGACGTCGTCAAGACGAGCACTTATGCGGTCGACGCGTTCCAGTCGCCGGAGCTCGGTGCGCTCGGCTGGGTGCAGGACGGCCGCGTCGAATTCGCGCGCCGCGTCACGCGTACCCGCGACACGCAACTGGCGATCGCGGCGAGCTGGCCGCTGGTCGAAGTCGTCGCGAGCTATGCGGGCGTGACGCGCACGGCCGTCGACGCGCTCGTCGCGGCCGGCGTGCGCGGCCTCGTCGTCGCGGGTACCGGCAATGGCTCGATCCATGCGACGCTGCAGGCGGCGCTCGCCGATGCGGTGAACGCGGGCGTGGCGGTGGTCCGCGCGTCGCGCGTGGGTTCGGGGCACGTGATGCGCAACGGCGCCGCGAGCGACGATGCGCTCGGTTTCGTGAGCGCGGGCTCGCTGCACCCGTTCAAGGCGCGCGTGCTGCTGATGCTCGCGCTCGCGAACGGCATCCACGATCGCAACGCCCTGCAGCGCGCGTTCGATACGCTGTGACCGACGGTCGCCGCGCGGACGTCGCGCAGCGTGCATAAAAAAATGGCAGGCCAATGGCCTGCCATTTTTGCGTCAGTGCTGCGCGAACGCTCAGGACTGCGGCGGAATCACGAGCTTTTGGCCCGGGTAGATCCGGTCCGGGCTCGACAGCATCGGCTTGTTCGCCTCGAAGATCACCGGGTACTTGTTCGCGTCGCCATACACTTCCTTGGCGATCGCCGACAGCGTGTCGCCCGGCTTCACGTCGTGGTACTGCACTTCCGGATCGTCCGGCTGCAGATCGTCGTCGTTGACGCCCGCGACACCCTGCACGTTGCCGGCCGCGACCTTGACCTTCGCCTTCGTGTCGAGATCGGCGACGCTGCCCGACAGCGTGACGGTGCGCGATGCGCCGTCGAACGCGACGGTCAGGTTCGACGTGTCGAGGCCTTGCGAGCTGATGTAGTTCTTGATGGCATCGGCCGCGGTCTGGTTCGCGGCATTCGGATCTTCCGCTGCCTGTGCATCGGCGTGACCCAGCAGTTTTTCACCCGCCTCCTTGATAAACGAAAGAAGACCCATCGTTGCACTCCTTAGGTGGTTGAAAAGAAAACGCGCCGTGAAGTGGCGAAAAAAACACCGCGCTGGGGGCGGGCCCGGAAGGGCGCGCAAGCGCGGCGGTTTTCTCGAAAGGCGTGGCGAAAGTGTAGGCGTTCAACGCGACGATTGCATGAAAAATCGCACGCTCGAACGTAAAGAAATGTAATACGCGAAATCCGACAGGCGGACACCCGACGACGACGTCTGACCGACCAAGGCTTCCCCGGCGCCGCCGGGTGCCGCTGCGGACCCCACCACGCCGCTCTCAGCCCAGAGCGGCGTTTTTCGCCCCGTCCCGCATGCCGTTGGCGATGCAGGGCGGGGCGCCCCACCGTGATGCGCGCGTGCGGCGCGCATCGATGCGACCGGCCGCGGCCGAGTCACGTGTATCCGTCGCACGCCTGCGCCATCGCAGCACAAACGCGCGTTGCGGCATCCGCGTTACGCGGCCGGCGTCTGGCCGATCTCGAAGTTCGACATGATTTCGAGCGCGCGCACGAGTGCCGAGTGATCCCATGCCTTGCCGCCGTGCGACGCGCACACGCTGAACAGCTGCTGCGCGCTCGCGGTGTGCGGCAGCGCGAGGCCGAGCTTGCGCGCGCCGTCGAGCGCGAGGTTCAGGTCCTTCTGGTGCAGCTCGATGCGGAAGCCCGGATCGAACGTGCGCTTGGTCATGCGCGCACCGTGCACTTCGAGGATGCGCGACGCGGCGAAGCCGCCCATCAGCGCCTGGCGCACGCGCTCCGGATCGGCGCCCGAACGGGCGGCGAACAGCAGCGCCTCGCCGACCGCCTCGATGTTCAGCGCGACGATGATCTGGTTCGCGACCTTGCAGGTCTGGCCCGCGCCGTTGTCGCCGACGAGCGTGATGTTCTTGCCCATCTTCTCGAACAGCGGCTTCGCACGCTCGAATGCCTTCTCCGGTCCGCCGACCATGATCGTCAGCGTCGCTTCGCGTGCGCCGACTTCGCCGCCGGACACCGGCGCGTCGAGGTAGTCGCAGCCGAGCGCGTTGATCTGCTTCGCGAATGCCTGCGTGTCGAGCGGCGAGATCGAGCTCATGTCGATCACGAGCTTGCCGGCCGTCAGGCCCTTCGCGACGCCGTCGTCGGCGAACAGCACGTTACGTACGTCCGGCGTGTCCGGCACCATCGAGATGATGATGTCGGCGTGCTGCGCGACTTCGGTCGAGTTCGCGACGACCTTCGCGCTGCCGCGCAGGTCGTCCGGGATCGGGAACGCGCCGTTCACGACGAGTTGATGATCGCCCTTGAGCAGGTTGCGCGCCATGTGCGCGCCCATGATGCCGAGGCCGATGAAACCGATGGTTGCCATGTGAAAGTCTCCTATAGGGCTGAAAACGGAAAGGGCGCGACTCAGGCGGCGCGACGCGCCGAGGCCGGTGCGCAGCCGGCTACGCTTTGCAGCCAGCCGAGGCCTTCCGTCGTGGTGGTACGGGGCTTGTATTCGCAGCCGACGTAGCCGGCATAGCCGAGCCGGTCGAGCAGCGCGAACAGGAACGCATAGTTGATCTCGCCGGTGCCCGGCTCGTTGCGGCCCGGGTTGTCCGCGAGCTGGACGTGGCCGATCGATGCGAGGTTGCGTTCGATCGTCGCGGCCAGTTCGCCTTCCATGCGTTGCATGTGATAGATGTCGTACTGCAGGAACAGGTTGTCCGAGCCGACCGCGCGGATCACGTCGAGCCCTTCCGACGAGCGGTTCAGCGCGAAGCCCGGGATGTCGAAGCTGTTGCACGGCTCGACGAGCAGGCGGATGCCTTCGCGCTTGAGCGCGTCGGCCGCGAAGCGCAGGTTGTCGACGATCGTGACGAACGTCTTGTCGCGCGCCGTGCTCGCCGACGGGATGCCGACGAGGCAGTTCAGCTGCGGCACCTTCAGCGCCTTCGCATACTCGATCGCACGGCCGACGCCTTCCTGGAATTCGCCGACGCGATCGGGCAGGCACGCGATGCCGCGCTCGCCCTGATCCCAGTTTCCGGCGGGCAGGTTGTGGAGCACGAGGCGCAGACGGTTGGTCTCGAGCCGTTCGGCGAGTTCCTCTTTCGCATACGGGTACGGGAACAGGAACTCGACGGCGTCGAAGCCCGCGTCCGCGGCCGCCTTGAAGCGGTCGAGGAACGGCACTTCGTTGAACAGCATGGTCAGGTTTGCAGCAAACTTCGGCATGAGCTAAGCCTCTTCGGTCGGTCAGTCAAAAAAGTCTTGCGGTTCAGTCGAGCATCGAGATCGCGGTCGGGGCATGCTCGGCCTTTTCGGCGAGATCCTCGAATTCGTTGATCGCATCGATTTCGGTGCCCATCGAGATGTTCGTCACGCGCTCGAGGATCACTTCGACGACCACCGGCACGCTGAACTCTTCCGCGAGCGTCTGCGCCTGGCGCAGCGCCGGCTCGATCTCTTCCGGCTTGAACACGCGCAGCGCCTTGCAGCCGAGGCCTTCCGCGACGGCCACGTGGTCGACGCCATAACCGTTCAGTTCCGGCGCGTTCACGTTGTCGAACGCGAGCTGCACGCAGTAGTCCATGTCGAACGCGCGCTGCGCCTGGCGGATCAGCCCGAGGTACGAGTTGTTCACGACGACGTGCACGTACGGCAGCTTGAATTGCGCGCCGGCCGCCAGTTCCTCGATCATGAACTGGAAGTCGTAGTCGCCGGACAGCGCGACGATCGGGCGGCTCGGATCGGCCGCACGCACGCCGAGCGCGGCGGGGATCGTCCAGCCGAGCGGGCCGGCCTGGCCGCAGTTGATCCAGTTGCGTGCCTTGAACACGTGCAGGAACTGCGCGGCGGCGATCTGCGACAGGCCGATCGTGCTGACGTAGCAGGTATCGCGGCCGAACACCTTGTTCATCTCTTCGTACACGCGCTGCGGCTTGACCGGCACGTTGTCGAAGTGCGTCTTGCGCTGCAGCGTGCGCTTGCGTTCCTGGCAGTCGGCGACCCACGCGCTGCGGTCCTTCAGCTTGCCGGCGGCCTTCCATTCCTGCGCGACCGCGACGAACAGCTCGAGTGCCGCCTTCGCGTCGGACACGATGCCGAGATCCGGGCCGAACACGCGGCCGATCTGCGTCGGTTCGATGTCGACGTGCACGAACTTGCGGCCCTTCGTGTAGACCTCGACGCTGCCCGTGTGGCGGTTCGCCCAGCGGTTGCCGATGCCGAGCACGAAATCCGATGCGAGCATGGTCGCGTTGCCGTAGCGGTGCGACGTCTGCAGGCCGACCATGCCGGCCATCAGCGGGTGGTCGTCGGCAATCGCGCCCCACGACATCAGCGTCGGGATCACCGGCACGCCGACCGTTTCGGCGAACTGCACGAGCAGGTCTTCGGCCGCCGCGTTGAGCACGCCGCCGCCCGACACGATCAGCGGCTTGTCCGCGTCGTTGAGCATCGTGAGCGCCTTCTCGATCTGCGCACGGGTGGCCGCGGGCTTGTAGACCGGCAGCGGTTCGTACGTGTCGATGTCGAATTCGATTTCGGCGAGCTGCACGTCGATCGGCAGGTCGACCAGCACCGGGCCCGGACGGCCCGACCGCATCAGGTGGAATGCCTGCTGGAACACGCGCGGCACGAGCGCCGGTTCGCGCACGGTGACGGCCCACTTCGTGACCGGCTTCGCGATCGATTCGATGTCGACGGCCTGGAAGTCTTCCTTGTAGAGACGCGCGCGCGGTGCCTGGCCGGTGATCGCGAGGATCGGAATCGAATCGGCGGACGCGGAGTAGAGGCCGGTGATCATGTCGGTGCCGGCGGGGCCCGACGTGCCGATGCACACGCCGATGTTGCCCGGTGCCGCACGCGTGAAGCCTTCGGCCATGTGCGACGCGCCTTCGACGTGGCGCGCCAGCACGTGGCTGATGCCGCCCGACTTGCGCATGGCCGAGTAGAACGGGTTGATCGCTGCGCCCGGCACGCCGAACGCGGTCTGGATGCCTTCCTTCTCGAGCACGAGTACGGCTGCGTCGACGGCTCTCATCTTGGCCATGAATGTCTCCTTGGATAGTGGAATCTTGCGAATCGGTCTGTTGAGGACACTTTAGGGATGCAGGAAAGGTTTGATAAGATCAGCCGAAGTCGCTTATTTCGAAACTAAAAGTATGGAATGACGGCCGGACGGGGCTTCCCGCCGGTGTCGGAACGGAGACGGAGACGGGAGATGGATCGCTTCAAGCAGATCGAGACGTTCGTGCGGGTCGCGGACGCGGGCAGCCTCGCGGCGGCGGCGCTCGAGGAGGGCGTGTCGCCGGTGGTGCTCGGGCGGCGCATCGACGCGCTGGAGAAACGCCTCGGCGTGAAGCTGATGTACCGCTCGACGCGGCGGCTGGTCGTCAGCGAGGAGGGCGCCGCGTTCCTCGAGCGCTGCCGCGGGCTGCTGTCCGAATGGGATCAGGCCGAGAACGAGCTGGCCGCCGGCCGGCGCGCGGTCAGCGGGCACCTGATCGTGTCGGCGCCGGCCGCGTTCGGGCGCAAGCACGTCGCGCCGCACGCGCCCGGCTTCCTGGCCGACAAGCCGGAGATGCAGCTGTCGTTCAACCTGACCGACCGCGTCGTCGATCTCGTGCGCGAAGGCTACGACCTGTCGATCCGGATCGGCGGCGCGGTCGATCCGAACTTCGTCGCGGTGAAGCTCGCGTCGAACCGGCGCGTCGTGTGCGGCACGCCCGACTATTTCCGCAAGCACGGGCGGCCGAAGTCGCTTGACGACCTGCTGAAGCACAACTGCCTGGCGTTCAACCTGCAGGGCGGGCAGAACCGCGGCTGGTACTTCCAGCGTCACGGCAAGATCGCGACGATGCGCGTGACCGGCAATCTCGACTGCAACGACGGCGAGCTGCTGCACCGCTGGGTGGCCGAGGGGCTCGGGCTCGGCTGGCGTTCGACGTGGGAAATCGCCGCGCAGCTCGAAACGGGCGAGCTCGAGACCGTACTCGACGAATACGCGCTGCCCGACTACGACATCCTCGCGGTCTACCCGCAGCAGCGCTACGTGCCGGCGCGCGTGCGCTATTTCATCGACTATCTGCGCGCCGCGTACGCGCGCCCCGGTTACTGGAGTACCACGCCATAACGGGCGGCCGGCTGGGCCGTCCGGCGATTTTTTACGCTTCATGCGCACGGCGCGGGAATAAACTCGACGCAGCAGCGGTAAGGTCATCGAGCGCGCACGTTGCCGGTCTGTCCGGGTGCCGTGCGCGGAACGGGCGCGGCGTCGGCCGCCGGGACCAGGGAGGCCATGTGGGGCAAGCCGGACAGGCGGTCGATGACCGGGCGGCGGACGATGCGCGCGCGCGCGGCGAGCGGTTTCGCGCGCTCGTGCTGCCGCATCTCGACGCCGCGTACAACCTCGCGCGCTGGCTGAGCGGCAGCGCCGGCGATGCGGACGACGTCGTGCAGGACGCGTGCATGCGCGCGCTGCGCTTCGTCGATTCGTGTCGCGGCGACAACGCGCGGCCGTGGCTGCTGACGATCGTGCGCCACACCTGGTACACCGAGTGGCGGCGGCGCACGAAGGCGCACGAGGTCGCGCTGCCCGACACGCTCGACGACGCCGACGTCCCGGACGACTGGCAGCCGGCGACGGAGGACCCGCTCGCGCACCTGCTGCGCGGCGAGAACGTGCGGCTCGTGAATGCGGCGCTCGCGAAGCTGCCGCCCGAATACCGCGAGGTGCTCGTGCTGCGCGAGATGGAGGACCTGAGCTACCGCGAGATCGCGGCGATCGTGGACGTGCCGGTCGGCACGGTGATGTCGCGGCTCGCGCGCGGCCGGCGCAAGCTCGCCGCGCTGCTGGGCGGCGCGCCCGCGCCGGCGACCGAAGGCCGGCCGGGCCGTGCGCCGGCGGGCGGAACCGCATCGGAGGCTATCGATGGACTGTAACGAAGCGCGAGCGTTGCTGGACGCGGACGTCGACCGCGAGCTGTCGGCGCCCGATGCGTTGCGGGTCCAGCAGCATGTCGACGGGTGCGATGCGTGCCGCCGCGAACGCGCGCGGATCGTCACGCTGGTGCAGGCCGTGCGGCAGGCCGATTATCACCGCGCGCCGGACGCGCTGCGCGCAAGCCTCCTCGCGAGCCTGCCGGCAGCGGCCGACGCGCGTGCCGATGCGCCGTCGCGGGCCGAGCCGCGGCCGGAGTCCCCGCCACCGCCGCCCCGGCGGCCGCGCGGGCGCGACTGGTTCGCGTGGCTGACCGGGCGGGGCGGGGCGGCACGCCCGGTATCGACCGGCACCGGCCCGCGCGTGGCCGCGCTGCCGGGCCTCGGCTGGGGCGTCGCGTTGCTGATGGCGCTCGCGGCGGCGGGCGGAATGGCATGGTCGGGCCGCCACGCCGACACCGCCCGTACGGTCGACGAACTGGTCGCGAGCCACGTGCGGGCCGACCTGTCGGCGCGCGACATCGACGTGATCTCGACCGACCGGCACACGGTCAAGCCGTGGTTCAACGGCCGGCTCGACTATGCGCCGCCGGTCGAGGATCTCGCGGCGAGCGGCTTCGCGCTGGTCGGCGGCCGGCTCGACTACGTCGGGCGGCGCCGCGTCGCGGTGCTCGTCTACCGCCACCGGCAGCACGTGGTCGACGTTTACGTGCAGCCGGCCGGGGAGCGGCCGGCGGCCCCGTACGCGACCGTGTCGCAGGGCTATGCGCTCGACCGCTGGAACGCGGCCGGGATGACGTGGTGGGCCGTGACCGACGCCGAGCCGTCGGCGCTGGCGGCGTTCCGGACGGCGCTCGACGCGCGACTTGCCGGCACGCATAACGAGTGACCGTTGCGCCGCGCGGCCGGCGCGCTTGCGCTCCGACCCCGACTGCAGAAGGGCCGAGCGGCGGCCGCTTGCCCGACATACGCGCTCAAGTCTTTGAAAATACGGCCGAATCCGTCCGCGCATCGTCGATTGGCCTTGCATGCGTCCCGTAACCGGGTTAGAATCTTCGGCTTCTCACTTGCCACACCGGTTCAGACGCCCGGGTGGCTTTAATCCACAAGGAGTGTGTAATGCGTCATTACGAAATCGTATTCATCGTGCACCCCGATCAAAGCGAGCAAGTGCCCGCGATGATCGAGCGTTACAAGTCCACGATCACGTCGCACGGCGGCCAGATCCACCGTGTCGAAGACTGGGGCCGTCGCCAACTGGCCTACATGATCGAGAAACTCGCGAAGGCTCACTACGTCTGCATGAACATCGAGTGCGACCAGACGACGCTCGACGAACTCGAACACGCGTTCAAGTTCAACGACGCCGTGCTGCGCCACCTCATCGTCAAGATGAAGAAGGCCGAAACCGGCCCGTCGCCGATGATGAAGGAAGTTCAGCGCGAAGAAGCCAAGAAGGCGGCTGCAGCTCAGCCGGCCGAAGCGCAGGCTTAAGTTCGTCACTCATTAAGCCATCAAGGAGCGCGCCACTCACGTGAACAGGTTGCAATTGACGGCGAGCGTCGTCGAACGCGCACCGGTGCGATATACGCCGGCCGGTGTTCCGATCGCAAGCGCCACGTTGCATCACCGCACGGAAGTCGTCGAAGCAGGCATTCCCCGTCAGGTCGAAATGACGATCGAGGCGGTGGCGGCCGGTGAGGCGAGCGGCAAGCTGGAAAGCCGTGAAATGGGCGTCGAAACGCTGTTCACGGGCTTCCTGGCCAAGAAAAGCCGCAACGCGAGAACCTTGGTGTTTCACATCACAGCATTGCAGGACATTGGAAAGGACTGAAATCATGCCCCGCCCGACTGGTAAGAAATTCGACAAGCGTCGTCAGCAACAAAACCCGCTCTTCAAGCGCAAGAAGTTCTGCCGTTTCACGGCTGCAGGCGTCGAGCAGATCGACTACAAGGACACGGAAACGCTGAAGGACTTCATCGGCGAAAACGGCAAGATCACGCCGGCTCGTCTGACGGGTACGAAGGCGCACTATCAGCGTCAGCTGGATACGGCCATCAAGCGTGCGCGTTTCCTCGCGCTGCTGCCGTACACCGATCAGCACAAGGCGTAATCAGGCGACGCAATAAGGAGAATTCGAATGCAAATCATTCTGTTGGAAAAAGTCGCCAATCTGGGTAACCTCGGCGATATCGTCAAGGTCAAGGACGGTTACGCTCGCAACTTCCTGATCCCGAACCGCAAGGCTCGCCGTGCAACGAAGGAAGCGATCGCCGAATTCGAAGTGCGCCGCGCTGAACTCGAAAAGATCGCCGCTGAAAAGCTGGCCGCATCGCAGGCAGTCGGCGAGAAGCTGAACGGCCAGTCGTTCGAAATCACGCAGAAGTCGGGCGTGGACGGCCGTCTGTTCGGCTCGGTCACGAACGGCGACGTCGCGGAACTGCTGAAGAAGGCAGGCTACGAAGTCGAGAAGCTGCAAGTGCGCATGCCGGAAGGCCCGCTGAAGATGATCGGCGAGCACAACGTCCAGGTCGCGCTGCACACGGACGTCGTCGTCGACGTCACGATCAACGTGATCGGCGACCACGCGTAAGCGTATGCAAGCTTGCCGGGCGGCTTCCGCCGTCCGGACAAGGGCAGGCGCCCGGGCAACCGGGGCCTGCCTTTTTTATTGCCCGATCGCGGGCAAGCGGTGGTAGCGCTGCCGCCATCTATTCGCGATAATCCCAACCCATGAACGCGCCGCAAGATCCCCAAATCGAATCGCTGAAAGTCCCGCCGCATTCGGTCGAAGCCGAACAGTCGGTGCTCGGCGGCCTGTTGCTCGACAACGCGGCATGGGACCGGATTGCCGACTTCCTGTCGCAGAGCGACTTCTACCGCTACGACCACCGGATCATCTACGAGCACATCGGCCGTCTGATCGCGTCGACGCGCCCGGCCGACGTCGTGACCGTGTACGAAGCGCTGACCACGTCCGGCAAGGCCGACGATGTCGGCGGGCTCGCATACCTGAACGCGCTCGCGCAGAATACGCCGAGCGCGGCGAACATCCGTCGCTATGCGGAAATCGTGCGTGACCGCGCGGTGCTGCGCCGGCTCGTGTCGGTCGCCGACGAGATCTCGGCCGACGCGTTCAATCCGCAGGGCAAGGAAGTCCGCCAACTGCTCGACGAAGCCGAATCGAAGGTGTTCTCGATCGCCGAGGAGGGCGCGCGCGGCAACCAGGGCTTCCTCGAGATCGGCCCGCTGCTCACGCAGGTGGTCGAGCGCATCGACACGCTGTACCACACCGCGAACCCGAGCGACGTCACCGGCACGCCGACCGGCTTCGTCGACCTCGACCGGATGACGTCCGGGATGCACGGCGGTGAACTGATCATCGTCGCGGGGCGCCCGTCGATGGGTAAGACCGCGTTCTCGATGAACATCGGCGAATACGTCGCGGTCGAGTACGGGTTGCCGGTCGCGGTGTTCTCGATGGAAATGCCGGGCACCCAACTCGTGATGCGTATGCTCGGCTCGATCGGCCGGCTCGACCAGCACCGGATGCGTACGGGCCGCCTGACGGACGAGGACTGGCCGAAACTGACGCACGCGGTGCAGAAGATGAGCGAGGCGCAGCTCTTCATCGACGAGACGGGCGGCCTGAATCCGATGGAATTGCGCTCCCGCGCGCGGCGTCTGGCGCGGCAATGCGGCAAGCTCGGCCTGATCATCGTCGACTACCTGCAGCTGATGTCGGGTTCGTCGCAGGGCGAGAACCGGGCAACCGAAATTTCGGAAATTTCGCGATCGCTGAAGAGCCTCGCGAAGGAGCTCGACGTGCCGGTGATCGCGCTGTCGCAGCTGAACCGCGGCCTCGAACAGCGCCCCAACAAGCGTCCGGTGATGTCGGATTTGCGCGAATCGGGCGCAATCGAACAGGATGCGGACGTGATCCTGTTCATTTACCGCGATGAGGTCTACAATCCCGACAGCCCTGACAAGGGGACGGCCGAAATCATCATCGGCAAGCAGCGTAACGGCCCGATCGGGCCCGTTCGGCTCACGTTCCTGGGGCAATACACGAAGTTCGACAATTTTGCCGGGGCGCAGACCTTCTACGGCGAGTAAAGCCGGTTGTAAACACCTATTTCGCCAAATGTTGTATCCAATCCCGGCGTGCGCATATGCGCACGTCGCGTCGCGACCGGAACCGGTACAATGTCGCCCGTTTTCGTGACAGTAGTTTGACAATCTCTCAGGAATCCCATGTTCGGTCGATTCATGCCCACCGAGGGCAAGTTCTTTGAACTCTTCAACTCGCACGCGAAGCACATCGTTTCCGGTGGCCGCGAGCTCGAACTGCTGATCGACAATCTCGCCGACGCCGAGATTCACAAGCAAAACGTGCAAATCGCCGAGAAGGCCGCCGACAAGCTCACGCACGAGGCGATCGATCTGCTGCACAAGACCTTCATCACGCCGCTCGATCGCGACGAGATCCACAAGCTGATCACGACGATGGACGACATCCTCGACCTGATGGAAGACGTCGCGACGGCCGTATCGCTGTACGACGTGCAGTCCGTCACGTCCGAGGCGAGCCAGCTCGCGCACATCGTCACCCAGTCGGCGCAGCACGTGCAGCAGGCCGTCGGATTGCTGTCCGACATGAAACAGTCGGCGCAGATCCTCAAGCAATGCGAGGAAATCGACCGCTGGGAATCGGAAGCCGACCGCGTGCTGCGTGCGGCGATGTCGAAGCTGTTCCGCGAGGAAGACGACGTGAAGACGCTCATCAAGCTGAAGGCGATCTACGAGCTGCTCGAAGAGATCACCGACAAGTGCGAGGACGTCGCGAACATCATCGAAGGCATCGTGCTGGAAAACGCCTGAGCGGACCACGATGCATTCGATACAACTCGCCCTATGGATGGTCGCGACGCTGGTGCTCGTCGCGCTCGTATTCGACTTCATGAACGGCTTTCACGACGCGGCGAACTCGATCGCCACCGTCGTGTCGACCGGGGTGCTGAAGCCCCAGCAGGCCGTGGTGTTCGCGGCCGCGTTCAACGTGATCGCGTACTTCATCTTCCACCTGAAAGTCGCGCAGACCGTCGGTAAAGGCACGATCGATCCCGAAATCGTCGACCACTACGTCGTGTTCGGCGCGCTGGTCGGCGCGATCGGCTGGAACGTGATCACGTGGTACTACGGGATTCCGTCGAGCTCGTCGCACGCGCTGATCGGCGGTCTCGTCGGTGCGGCGCTCGCGAAATCGGGCTGGAGTTCGCTGAACGTCGACGGGCTGCTGAAGACGATCGCGTTCATCTTCATTTCGCCGCTGCTCGGTTTCATCCTCGGTTCGCTGTTCATGCTCGGCGTGTCGTGGCTGTATTTCCGTACCGCGCCCAGCAAGGTCGACCGGCGCTTCCGCCGGCTGCAACTGCTGTCCGCCGGCCTGTACAGCCTGGGCCACGGCGGCAACGATGCACAGAAGACGATCGGCATCATCTGGATGCTGCTGATCGCGAGCGGCTACGCGTCGGCCACCGCCGATGCGCCGCCGGCATGGGTGATCGGCGCGTGCTACCTGTCGATGGGCCTCGGCACGCTGTTCGGCGGCTGGCGCATCGTGCGGACGATGGGCCAGAAGATCACGAAGCTCAAGCCGGTCGGCGGCTTCTGCGCGGAAAGCGGCGGTGCGATCACGCTGTTCGTCGCGTCGTTCCTCGGCATTCCCGTGTCGACCACGCACACGATTACCGGCGCGATCGTCGGTGTCGGCGCGACGCAGAAGTTGTCGGCCGTGCGCTGGGGCGTCGCCGGCAATATCGTGTGGGCGTGGGTGCTGACGCTGCCGGCGGCCGCGCTGTTCGCGGCCGGCGGGTGGTGGCTCGGGCACCAGATCTTCTGATCGTCGACGCTTTCCGGTTGACACGAAATGCGCCGCAAGCCGAAAGGCTGCGGCGCATTTTCTTTTGGGGGCGCGGGAGAGGGGGGCGGCGAGGCGGTGGCGGGTGGCAAATGCCGCCCACGTCGTGACGGTCGGGGTCGAGCAACGGGTCAGTAACTGCCGGTCGCAAACCGCGCGATCGGATCGTCCGCGGTACTGGTGCGCGGGCTGACGGGTGCGGATTGCGTCGACGCACGCAATACCTGCACGGGCGTGGGCTCGATACTGCGTGTCGGCGTCGACGCGGTGGCGGGCGGCGGCTCGGCATCGAAGGCGGCGGCCTGGGCGGCCGTCAGTGCGGTCGTCGGAATCTGCGTACCGACCTCGGCCGGGGCGGCCGGTGCTGCATTGGCCGTCATCGCCGGCGCGGCGCCATTCGCCGACGTCGCTTGCTGTTGCGCCGCCTGCATCCGCGGGGGCGGCGGTTCGTACGGATCGGCGGCCGTTGCCGGCGGTGCCGCTGCGGCCGTCGTCACGACCGGCGTGGTCGGAATGGCCTGCGCCTGCGTCACGCTTGCTTGCGACGGTGCATACGTCGGCTGCCGCGGCGCGGCGGCGGCCGTCATGACCACCGGAGCGGCCGCGGTCGGGTTGCGCGGCTCGTCGCGCTTGGCCTCGTAGGTCGGCGCATCGAACGGCGTCGGGGCCGAGCGCGGCGGCGCGACGCGGCGAATGCCGTCGAAACGCTTGGCCCAGTACGGGTTCGTCAGGTAGTCGAGCCGCACGGTGCCGCCCGTCGACGGTGCGTTGACGAAGCGCAGCTTGCCGACGTAGATGCCGACGTGCGAATGCGGCCGCCCGGTCGTATTGAAGAAAATCAGGTCGCCCGGCGCGATCTGGTCGGGTTCGATCGACACGCCGCGGCCGCTCATGTCGGCGGTCGTTCGCGGCAGGTTGACATCGGCCGCGCGGCCGATCACGTAGCGCACGAGCCCGCTGCAGTCGAAGCCGCTCGTCGGCGTGTTGCCGCCCCAGCGATACGGGACGCCGACGAGGCTCATCGCCTGGATCGAGATTTCTTCCTGGCCGACGCTGTGGTCGACGAATTTCGGGAAATTGGCCGGCGCCGGGAAGGCGCGCGGCGTCGTGATCTTCATCCCCGAAGCGGAGCGCGATGCCGACTGCGGCGGCACGCTGGAGCAGGCCGCAAGCAGGGAGACGACGGCGACGGGAACCCAGATTCGAAGCATGGCAAGGCGGGCGAGCGCGGCGCGCTCGCGAATCGTATGACAACAGACAGACCCGATGGTAGACGCTCCGGCAGGGCTTAAGCAACCATTCTTGATAATTTACTTGAAGTTTCGCGCGTAAACTGCGTTGTTGCGTGACGAAGCGTTATCTTTGTCTTCGACCCCAAATAAAAACGGCGCTCCGGAAACGGAGCGCCGCGTGGCGTCGAAAGCCGGCCGCTCGGCCGGCCTGCGCGTTACAGAATGTCCGACGCGTAATCGGCGAGCCGCGAGCGTTCGCCGCGCGCGAGGGTCACGTGGCCGCTGTGGCCCCAGCCCTTGAAGCGGTCGACGACGTAGGTCAGGCCCGAGCTGCCTTCGGTCAGGTAAGGCGTGTCGATCTGTGCGATGTTGCCGAGGCACACGATCTTCGTGCCGGGGCCCGCGCGCGTGACGAGCGTCTTCATCTGCTTCGGCGTCAGGTTCTGCGCCTCGTCGATGATCAGGTACTTGTCGACGAACGTGCGGCCGCGCATGAAGTTCATGCTCTTCACCTTCAGGCGCGATCGGATCAGCTCCTGCGTCGCGGCACGGCCCCATTCGCCGGCGGCATCGTCGGTCTTCTGCAGCACTTCGAGGTTGTCGTCGAATGCGCCCATCCACGGCTGCATCTTCTCTTCCTCGGTGCCGGGCAGGAAACCGATGTCCTCGCCGACGGGCACGGTCGCGCGCGTCACGATGATCTCGTTGTAGCGCTTGTCGTCGAGTACCTGCGCGAGGCCGGCCGCGAGCGCGACGAGCGTCTTGCCGGTGCCGGCCTGGCCGAGCAGCGTGACGAAGTCGATCTCGGGGTTCATCAGCAGGTTCAGCGCGAAGTTCTGCTCGCGGTTGCGCGCGGTGATGCCCCACACGTTGTTCTTGTGGTGGCTGTAGTCGCGCAGCGTCTGCAGCAGCGCCGTCTTGCCGTTCAGCTCGCGGACGATCGCGTGGAACGTCGGCTCGCCGTTCTGCGGCTCGAGATAGACGAACTCGTTGACGAGCATCGACGCGACGAGCGGGCCGGTCACGCGGTAGTACGTGGTGCCCGTCTTCGTGTCCTGCCAGCTCTCCATGCCCTTCGCGTGCTTGGTCCAGAAGTCCTGTGGCAGTTCGCGCACGCCGGTGTAGAGGAGATCCTTGTCCTCGAGCACCTGGTCGTTGAAGTAGTCTTCCGCGGGCAGGCCGAGCGCATGCGCCTTGATCCGCATGTTGATGTCTTTCGACACCAGCACGACCTGGCGGTCGGGCCGGTCGCGCTGCAGCGCGCGCACAACGCCGAGGATCTGGTTGTCGGCCTTGCCCTCGGGCAAGCCTTCGACCGGCGCGATGTCGGCGAGCTTCGTCTGGAAGTACAGGCGGCCGAGCGCCTCGCGGCTGCCGAGGCGCGACAGCGGGATGCCGTCCGAGATCGGGCCGCCGTCGGCGACGAGCGCGTCGAGCGTGCGGCTGACCTGACGGGCGTTACGCGCGACTTCGGACATCCCCTTCTTGTGGTTGTCGAGTTCCTCGAGCGTCATCATCGGCAGATAGACGTCGTGTTCCTCGAAACGGAAGAGGCTGCTCGGGTCGTGCATCAGCACGTTGGTGTCGAGCACGAACAGTTTCTGCTGTTCGACTTCGGCGGGCTTGCGGCTGCGCGACTTCGTCGCGGCGCCGGCATCACGCGCGGGCGCGGCGGCCGGTTTCCCGGCGGCCGGCTTGTCGTTGCGTGCAACGACCGGTGCCGCGGGTGTCGCAGGCGCCTGCAGCGGCTGCAGCAGCGCGGCCGTCTGTCGGGTCTTGCGGCCGCGCGCGGGCGCGCTCGCGGCATCGGGCGCCGAAGACGCGACGGCACGCAGCGGCGCGGCCGTGTTCGCGGCTTCGATCATCGGTTGGGCCACGCTGGCCGGACCATAGTCACCGGCTGTGGATGCGTCCCCTTCGGCGGATTTCTTCGCGGCTTTCGCGGGCCGCGCTTTCGCCTTGTATTCGTCGGGCGGCAGCAGGCTGCCGAGCTTGCTGGGGGGAGTAGGCAAAGGCATGGTGTCCCTCGGGAGGAATCGTGTCGCATGGCGTGCGCCGCTGATCGCATCCTGCGTGACGTAGACGCATGCAGTTTGCGCGCGGTGGCGCACAGGAATTTCGTCTAGCCGGTTCGCCTAAGTGTCGATCAGCTCCTCGATGCGGTAAGGGCCGGACCGGGGAGGGCCGGCGCGCGTTCCATAAAAAAAGCCGCTGCCCCGTCGACAGGGACATGCGGCTCGGCTGATGCCGTCGTGATGCGCGTCAGGTGCCGGGAAGCATTGCAACGGGCACCGGCGCAGCTACGAGAAATATGGGGCGAACTGGCATTCATTGCGGCCCAATATAACGCGCCTCAAAGCGCTTGTACAGCCTTTAGCACGTCGTCCACGTGACCCGGCACCTTGATGCCGCGCCATGCCTGGCGAAGCACGCCGTCGGCGTCGAGCAGGAACGTCGAACGCTCGATTCCGCGCACTTCCTTGCCATACATTTTCTTCATCTTGATGACATCGAACAACGCGCACAGCGCTTCGTCGGCATCGGAGATCAGCGGGAACGGCAGTTCGAGCTTGGCCTTGAAATTGTCGTGCGAGCGCAGGCTGTCGCGCGACACGCCGATGACTTCCGCACCGGCCTTCTTGAACTTCGGATAGAGATCGCGGAACTGCAGCCCTTCGGTCGTGCAGCCCGGCGTGTTGTCCTTCGGATAGAAGTACAGCACGAGCTTCTTGCCCTTCAGGTCGGACAGCGAAATGTCGCCGCCCGTGGCCGGTGCGGTGAAATCGGGAACTTGACGGTCAACTTCGACAGACACGTGTTTCTCCTGTTGTTATGGAAGGGCGCCGCTGCGGCGGCGCGGTTCGGCGGGGCGTCGCGGCAGCGCGCCGCGGGGGCGGAGCGGCGACGCCGGCTCGCGTGCGAACTTCAGTCGGGCTGGACGATCAGTTCGCCGGAGCGGCCGGGGATTTCGCCCCACGTGACAGGGTACGATGGCAGCGAGTCGCGGTCCAGCGCCGCGTGGTAGTCGCCCATCGTCGCAAACGTGTGGCCTTGCGCACGCCAGCCGGCGAGCAGCTGTTCGAACACGGGCGCGAGTTTCTGCCCTTCCAGTTCCGCATGCAGCGTGAACACCTGGTCGTGCGGATTGGTTTCGGTGAACTTGAGGATGTGCGCGGCGACGTTGTGCGTGTCGACGCCGTCGATGCCGAGCACTTCGTCGAGCGTGGGCAGCGTGGTCGGCATCTGCACGTGCGACAGCGTGCGGCCGCCGACGACGGGCAGGTACGGCGAATGGCCGCGACCGTCGGACGCGTAGCGCATCCCCCATGCATCGATCTGCTCGAACGCGGCATCGTTCATCTGCCAGCCGGCCGCGCCGTGCGTGACGGGCGGCGCGCCGAAGATCTCGCCGAAGCGCGCGTGACTCTTCTGCATTTCACGCGCGGTCCAGTCGCGATCGCGGACGCGCACGTTGTCCTGCCAGTACACGTGATCCCACGTGTGGATCCCGCATTCGAAGCCGGCCTCGTGAATCGCGCGCATGTCGGCGATCGCACGGCGGCCGATGTCCGGGCCGGGCAGCAGCACGCCGTACATCAGCTGCTTCACGCCGTAGTGCTCGACCACCGACGTGCGCGACACCTTCTTCAGGAAGCCCGGGCGGAACACGCGCCGCAACGCCCAGCCGGTGTGATCCGGCCCGAGGCTGAAGAGGAAGGTCGCGCGCGCATTGAAGCGGTCGAAGATGCGCGCGAGGTTCGGCACGCCTTCGCGCGTGCCGCGCAGCGTGTCGACGTCGATCTTGAGGACGATACGAGCCAAGCGAACGTCCCGGTCAGCCTTGCTGTTCGACGAGCGCGCGCGCGTCGGCGACGTGGCCGCGATACGCTTCGAAGATGTTGCGCAGCGCGTCGTCGAACGTCGCCTGCGGCGCCCAGCCGAGCTCCTGCATCGTGTTGTCGATCTTCGGCACGCGGTTCTGCACGTCCTGGTAGCCGTTGCCGTAGTAGGCGCCGGACGTCGTTTCGACGAGCTTCACCTGCTTGGCCGAATCGGCGTACTCGGGGAATTCCGCGGCCAGTTCGAGCATCTTGTGCGCGAGTTCGCGAACCGAGAAGTTGTTCTTCGGATTCCCGATGTTGTAGATCTTGCCCGACGCGACGCCGTCCTTGTTCTCGATGATCTTCATCAGCGCGCTGATGCCGTCGCCGATATCGGTGAACGCGCGCTTCTGCGAGCCGCCGTCGACGAGGCTGATGTTCTCGCCGCGCACAATGTGGCCGAGGAACTGCGTGACCACGCGCGAGCTGCCTTCCTTCGGCGTGTAGATCGAGTCGAGGCCCGGGCCGATCCAGTTGAACGGGCGGAACAGCGTGAAGTTCAGGCCTTCCATCCCGTAGCCCCAGATCACGCGGTCCATCAGCTGCTTCGAGCACGCGTAGATCCAGCGCGGCTTGTTGATCGGGCCGTAGGTGAGCGCCGACGCGTCCGGGTCGAACTGCTCGTCCGAGCACATCCCGTAGACCTCGGAGGTTGACGGGAACACGAGGTGCTTGCCGTACTTGACGGCCGAGCGGACGATCGGCAGGTTCGCCTCGAAGTCGAGCTCGAACACGCGCAGCGGCTGCTGGACGTAGGTGGCCGGCGTGGCGATCGCGACGAGCGGCAGGATCACGTCGCACTTCTTCACGTGATACTCGACCCACTCCTTGTTGATCGTGATGTCGCCTTCGAAGAAATGCATCCGCTCGTGGTTGACGAGGTCGCCCAGCCGGTCGGTCTGCATGTCCATGCCGAACACTTCCCAATCGGTGGTTTCAAGAATGCGCTTCGACAGGTGATGGCCGATGAAGCCGTTCACACCCAGGATCAGGACTTTTTTTGCTTTCATGAATGACGGGAAGAATGAATGAACTGCGCGAATTCCGCGGGCGTCACGACGGTTTCGCTGCCGTCGCGCTGCTGCCGGAGCTCGAGAATGGATAGGGCGCGGCTGTCGCCGCAGACGCCGAATAGCGCATTATCGCTTACGTGCAGGCCGGGCGGCAAATCTGCCGCGGCGGCCGCTGCCGCGCTGCCGGGCGCCGCGAGGCGCGCGCGCGCGATCACGAAGCGGGCGCCGTCGATGTCCGTGAATGCGCCCGGATACGGGGGCGCGACCGCGCGCACCAGGTTGTAGACCTGCGCGGCCGGCTTTGACCAGTCGACGCGGCCGTCCTCGGGCTTGCGCCCGCCGTAGTAGCTGCCGGTCGCGAGATCGTTCGGCAGGTGCGACGCCTCGCCCGCGAGCAGCGCGGGCAGCACGCGCCACAGCGTCTGCTCGGCGGCCACCGTGACCTTGTCGAACACCTGCGCGGCCGTGTCGTCCGGCAGGATCGGCACCGCGGTCTGGCCGATGATCGCGCCCGCGTCCGGCTTGGCGGCCATCTCGTGCAGCGTCGCGCCGGTTTCGGTCTCGCCGTTCAGCACGGCCCAGTTGGTCGGTACCCGACCCCGGTATTTCGGCAGCAGCGAACCGTGCATGTTGTACGCGCCGCGCGGCGCGATCGCGAGCAGGTCCACCGGCAGCATGTGGCGGTAGTAGAACGAGAAGATGAAATCGGGCTGCGCGTCGGCCACCGCGCGGCGCAGCGCCGGATCGGTCGGGTCGGCCGGCGTGACGACCGGAATGCCGTGCTCGGCCGCGACGGACGCGACGCTGCCGAACCAGATGTTCTCGTTCGGATTGTCCTCGTGCGTGACGACCAGCGCGACGTCGACGCCGCGCGCGAGCAGCACCTGCAGGCACCGCACGCCGACGTTGTGATATGCGAAGACGACCGCGCGCGGCTTCATTGCGCGGCTCCCGGGCGGTTCGCGGCGGCCGGCACCGGCGGCATGCCGTCGTGCTGCTCGAGCACGGCCTGGATCAGGTAGCGGGGACGCGCGCGCACCTGCTGGTAGATGCGGCCGACGTATTCGCCGAGCAGGCCGAGCGCGAAGATGATCACGCCGAGCAGGAAGAACGTGATCGCGAACAGCGTGAACACGCCTTGCACTTCCGCGCCGACGATGAAGCGGCGCACGAGCAGCAGCACGAACAGCGCGGCGGAGCCGAGCGACAGGATCACGCCGATGAACGACAGCCACTGCAGCGGCACGACCGAGAAGCCCGTCACGAGGTCGAAGTTCAGCCGGATCAGGCTGTACAGCGAGTACTTCGATTCGCCCGCGAAGCGTTCCTCGTGCGCGACCTCGATTTCGGTCGGGTTCTGCGCGAACGTGTACGCGAGCGCGGGGATGAACGTGTTGACTTCGCCGCACACGTTGATCGTGTCGATGATGCGGCGGCTGTACGCGCGCAGCATGCAGCCCTGGTCGGTCATCTTGATGCGCGTGATGCGCTCGCGCAGCCGGTTCATCATCTGCGACGCCTTGCGCCGCCACAGGCTGTCCTGGCGCTGCTTGCGGATCGAGCCGACGTAGTCGTAGCCCTCGCGCATCTTCGCGATCAGCTTGCCGATTTCCTCGGGCGGGTTCTGCAGGTCCGCGTCGAGCGTGATGACGATCTCGCCGCGCGACTGCGCGAAGCCCGCGAGGATCGCCATGTGCTGGCCGTAGTTGCCGTTGAGCAGCACGACGCGCGTCGTGTCGGGCCGGACGTGGAACTGATCGGCGAGCATCGCGGCCGAGCGGTCGCGGCTGCCGTCGTTGATCAGGATCACTTCGTACGACGTGTCGAGGGCGTCGAGCGCCGGATACAGCCGCGCGAACAGCGCGGCGAGACCGTCTTCCTCGTTGTACACGGGGATGATGACCGAGACTTCGGGCCGGCCGGTGTCAAGATGCGCGGCGCCCGGATGTCCAGCGCGTGCTTCAAGGTGACTCATGTACGCTTATTTTCCGTATTGTTCGCAAATCTGATTGACGGCGTCGACCACGCGACGCACGTCGCCTTCCGTCATCTGCGTAAACAGCGGCAGCGTGACGGTCGACGCGCCGTACCGTTCGGCGTGGGGGAACATGCCCTCCTTGAAACCGCGCGCACGGTACAGCGTGAAAAGATGGATCGCCGGGTAGTGGATGCCCGTGCCGATGCCGCGTTCCTTCATCTGCGCCATGAATTCGGCGCGCGTGATCGTCAGCCGCTCGAGCGGCAGCGTGACCAGGAACATGTGCCAGTTGCCGTTCTCGAATTCGGCGACGGGCAGGCCGACGCCGAGCTTCGCGGCCGCGCCGCCGTCGAACGCGGCGAAATACGCGCGCGCGAGTGCGCGGCGCTGCGCGGTGAAGCGCTCGAGGTGCGGCAGCTGGCCGAGGCCGACGCGCGCGGCGACGTCGGTCAGGTTGTACTTGCCGCCGAGCACGTCGCAGTCCATTCCGTCGAAGCCGGTGCGCGTGATGCCCTGCAGCCGGTACTTCTGCGCGAGCACCGCTTCGTCCTCGTTGTTCAGCACGAGCGCGCCGCCTTCGATCGTCGTCAGGTTCTTGTTCGCGTGGAAGCTGAACGACACGAGGTCGCCGATCGCGCCGATGCGCTTGCCGTGCCACGTCGAGCCGAACGCCTGCGCGGCATCCTCGATCACGCGCAGCTTGTGCGCGCGGGCGATCGCGTACAGGCGGTCCATGTCGACCGGCAGGCCGGACAGGAACACGGGGATGATCGCCTTCGTGCGCGGCGTGATCGCCTGCTCGAGCTTGTCGAGGTCGATGTTGCGCGTGACGGGATCGATGTCCGCGAACACGGGCGTCGCGCCCGTTTCGATGATCACGTTGCTGGTCGAGACCCACGACGCCGGCGTCGTGATCACCTCGTCGCCGGGGCCGACGCCCGCGATGCGCAGGCCGATCTCGAGCGTGCAGGTGCCCGAATTGAATACGCGGACCGGACGGCCGCCGCAGTACTCGGACAGCGCCGCCTCGAATTTCTGGCACTGCGGGCCGGTGGTGATCCAGCCCGAGCGCAGCACCTCGACGACGCCCTGGATGGTTTCCTCGTCGATCTCGGGGCGGGTGAACGGCAGAAACGGGGCGGTAGTCTGGCTCATGAACGCGTTTGGCCTGTAATGGCGTGTAATAAAAGGGTCGGGCGATCCGCCCGAAACCGGCATTAAACACCGGTTGGCGGATTCGTACCGTGATTTTTTGTAGGCGGACGCTTAACGCCGCGGGCCGTGCTCAGCTGCGCGCGAGCACGAGCACACCGATCAGGATGATGCCGATGCCGACGAGCCGCTGGACCGACAGCACCTCGCCGAACAGGTACCACGCCGCGAACGCGTTGACGACGTACCCGAGCGACAGCATCGGGTACGCGATCGACACGTCGACCCGCGACAGCCCGACGATCCACACGACGACGCTCAGCACGTAGCAGCCGAGGCCGCCGATGATCGGCAACTGGGTCGCGATCTTCAGGCCGACCGGGATGATGTTCGCACGGCTGAATTCGAAGTGTCCAACGGCGTTGACGCCGGCTTTCAGCAGAAGTTGCGCACAGGCGTTGAGCATCACGCCGGTGATGATGCAGACGAACGAAACGGGGTTCATGCGGGAGGCGTCCTTACGATTGCGGTTTCTCGACGATCACGCGCCGGTTGTCGCGCGCGATCACGCGCATCGGCACGCCTTCCTTGACCAGCGCGTCGTACTGGCCGGGCGGCATGATCGCGAGCGCGTGGGTTTCCTGCTTCCAGCGCGTGATCCATTCGCCGACGGTCGGAATCCACTTGTTCGGCTCGACCGAGATCCCGAACGCGAGCTCGTCCTGGCGCTGCACCATGATCGTCGTGTGACCCATGTAGAACGGGAACGTGTGGTCGAGCATTTCGATCGAGTAGAACGGCGTGTCGGGCGGCAGCTTCGCCAGTTCGGCGCGCACGGCCGGCGCGAGCAGCGCGCCCGAGCTGTAGCGGCCGAACTCGTCGTGCCCGGTGCCGCCGATCGTGCCGAACACGAGCCATGCGGCGCCGAACGTGGCGAGCGCGGCGGCCACGCCCGCGCGACGGTTCAGCCACGCGGCCGCGAGCGTCAGCGCGGCCGCGACCGCGAGGCCGGCGTACAGCCACATCTGGAACGCCCGGTACAGCGCGTTCGGCGTGCGGGCGTCGCCCTGGTACGCGAGGAAGACGATCCCGAACGCCGCGGCGACGAAAAACACGAGGTAGCCGAGCAGGTGGCGACGGAAGCGGTCGGCCGTCATCAGCGGCAGGTACGCGCCGATGATCAGCGCGAGCGCCGGTGCGACCGGCAGCACGTACGAGATCAGCTTCGAATGCGACGCGCTGAAGAACAGGAAGATGAACGCGCCCCAGATCAGCAGCACGAGCATCGGCGCGAAGCCGTTCGGCTGGCGCGGCATCCGCACCGCATGGCGGATGCTCTGCCACGCGACCGACAGCCACGGCAGGAAGCCGACCAGCAGCACGGGCACGAAGTAGTACAGCGGACCCGGGCGGTTCTGTTCCGGGGTCAGGTACCGGCGGAACTGCTGGACGATGAAGAAGAAGTTGAAGAACTCGGGGTTGCGCTGCTGGACGAGCACGAACCACGGCGTGACGATCGCGAAGAAGATCACGAGGCCGCTGACCAGGTACAGGCGCTTCCACAGCGCCCAGTCGCGCGCGACCAGCGTGTACAGCACGAGCACGGCGCCGGGCAGGATCAGGCCGACGAGGCCCTTTGACAGCACCGCGAACGCCATCGCGGCCCAGCACGCCCACATCCAGCCGCGCACCGCGGCCGGGCGCAGCCCGGGCCGCTGCGCGAGCAGCAGCGAGCAGAGCGACAGCGCCATCCAGAACGCGAGCCCCATGTCGAGCGCGTTGAAGTGGCCCATCAGGTTCCAGTACGGCGAGCTGGCCAGCACGACGGCGGCGAGGAAGCCCGACAGCGGGTTGAACAGGCGCGCGCCGGTGTAGCCGACGAGCAGCACGCCGGCGAAGCTGGCCACGGCGGTATAGAGGCGCGCCTGCCATGCGCCGATGCCGAACCACGCGAACGTCAGCGCGTTCAGCCAGGTCTGCAGCGGCGGCTTCTCGAAGTACTTGTAACCGTTGTAGCGCGGCGTGATCCAGTCGCCGGTGACGAACATCTCGCGCGCCATTTCCGCGTAGCGGCCTTCGTCGCTCGGGATCAGGTGGCGCAGCCCGAGCGGCGCGAACCAGACGATCGCGAGCGCGACGAGCAGGAGGACGAGCGTGATGCGATTGAGCGGTAGCCTCGACGGCGTATCGTTCATGGGTTTTCAGCCTGTTGGTTGTTGTGACGGGCCGCCGGCGGGTGGCGCCGGGGGCGGGCGGCCTGGCCGGGCCGATCGGGGGATCGACCCGCTGCGCCGGCCCGAGTTTTACCGCATCGGGGATTAACGTTCAATTAAGAGCGCGGCGGCGACTTTGCGGCCCTCGGCCATCAGGATGTTGTAGGTGCGGCAGGCGGCCTGGAAATCCATCGTTTCGACGCCGATCCGCTGCGCGGTGAGCGCCGCGACGAGCCGCGGGTGCGGGAAGCGCAGCCGCGCGCCGCTGCCGAAGATCACGAGTTCGGGCGTCGGCTCGAGCAGCATCGCGAAATGCTCGGGCGCGAGCGCGTCGAACGACGACACGGGCCAGGCCTGGACCGGCGCGCCGGGCAGCACGATGACGCTGGTTTCGTGGCGTTCGAGATTGACGTCGACATAATCGGGGCCGTAGCCGGTGACGGTGTTGAGCGCGCCGCTCGCGTCCTGGTGCAGTTTCAAATCGGTATTCCGCGGTTCCGTAGGGGAATGGATTGGCCGGGCCGTGCGGGCCCGGCTGGCCGGTTTCGCGCGCCCGGGCACGCGGGGACGCCTGACGGCGCGGGCCCGGCGCGGCTATGGTGCATTGCGAAAGTCGGCCAAAATCCGCTAAATTATAACTTTTTGGTCGCCCCCGGGCGCCACTTGCGTCGTGCGTCGCCACAAGCCGCGTCCGACCGCCGCTTTTTCCCAGTCTAGACAGCGCGCACAGACCGGCCGCTTTCCAGTTTTGATCCCGTCCCCCCGGCCGCAAGGCCAACCCAGGAACCGTGTCGTCGTGAAACCGATTCAGAAGTCGAACAAGCTGCTCAACGTCTGCTACGACATCCGTGGCCCGGTGCTCGAGCACGCGAAGCGCCTCGAGGAAGAAGGCCACCGCATCATCAAGCTGAACATCGGCAACCTCGCGCCGTTCGGTTTCGACGCGCCCGACGAGATCATCCAGGACATGATCCGCAACCTGCCGGCGTCGTCCGGCTATTCGGATTCGAAGGGCGTGTTCTCGGCGCGCAAGGCCGTGATGCACTACACGCAGGAAAAGGGCGTCGTCGGCGTCGGCCTCGACGACATCTACATCGGCAACGGCGCGTCCGAGCTGATCGTGATGGCGACCCAGGCGCTCCTGAACGACGGCGACGAAGTGCTGCTGCCCGCGCCCGACTACCCGCTGTGGACGGCGGCCGTGAGCCTGTCGGGCGGCACGCCGGTCCACTACGTGTGCGACGAGCAGAACGCGTGGATGCCCGATCTCGACGACATCCGCCGCAAGATCACGCCGAACACGAAGGCGATCGTCGTGATCAACCCGAACAATCCGACCGGCGCGCTTTATTCCGACGAATTGCTGCTGGAGCTGCTCGAGATCGCGCGCCAGCACGGGCTGATCGTGTTCGCCGACGAGGTCTACGACAAGATCGTCTACGACGGCCTCGAGCACACGGCGCTCGGTGCGCTGTCGGAGGACGTGATCACCGTCACGTTCAACAGCCTGTCGAAGAGCTATCGCTCGTGCGGCTACCGCGCGGGCTGGATGGCCGTGTCGGGCCTCGGCGGCGACAACCGCCAGCGCGCGAAGGATTACCTCGAGGGGCTCGGCATCCTGTCGTCGATGCGCCTGTGCGCGAACGTGCCCGGCCAGTTCGCGATCCAGACGGCGCTCGGCGGCTATCAGAGCATCAACGAGCTGATCGTGCCGAGCGGGCGCCTGTACAAGCAGCGCGAACTCGCGTATGACATGCTGACGTCGATCCCGGGCGTGACCTGCGTGAAACCGCAGGCCGCGCTGTACATGTTCCCGCGCCTCGACCCGAAGCTCTATCCGATCCAGAACGACCAGCAGTTCATTCTCGACCTGTTGCTCGAGGAGCGCGTGCTGCTCGTCCAGGGCACGGGTTTCAACTGGACGACGCCCGACCACTTCCGCGTGGTCTTCCTGCCGAACCTCGACGACCTGACCGATTCGATCAACCGGATCGCACGCTTCCTCGACGGCTACCGCAAGCGCCATTCGGTCTGAGCGGGCAGGACCACACGGAACTCACTACTTCTTACTCATCGATCACACGCAGCATGGAACCGATCAAAGTTGGCCTGTTGGGCTTCGGCACGGTGGGCAGCGGCACCTTCACGGTGCTGCGCCGCAACCAGGAAGAAATCAAGCGACGCGCGGGGCGCGGCATCGAGGTGGCGCGCATTGCCGTGCGCAACCCGGCCAAGGCGCAGGCTGCGCTCGGCGGTGACGCCGCCGCCGCGCAGATCACCGACGATTTCAACGCGGTCGTCGACGATCCGTCGATCGCGATCATCGCCGAGATGATCGGCGGCACGGGCATCGCGCGCGAGCTCGTGCTGCGCGCGATCGCGAACGGCAAGCACGTCGTGACGGCGAACAAGGCGCTGCTCGCGGTGCACGGCACCGAGATCTTCGAAGCCGCGCGCGAGAAGGGCGTGATGGTCGCGTTCGAGGCGGCCGTCGCCGGCGGCATCCCGATCATCAAGGCGCTGCGCGAAGGCCTGACCGCGAACCGCATCCAGTACATCGCCGGCATCATCAACGGCACGACCAACTACATCCTGTCGGAAATGCGCGACCGCGGGCTCGACTTCGCGA
This sequence comes from Burkholderia sp. 28_3, assembly GCF_003253915.1. Lineage (NCBI taxonomy): Bacteria > Pseudomonadati > Pseudomonadota > Betaproteobacteria > Burkholderiales > Burkholderiaceae > Burkholderia > Burkholderia sp. 28_3. Next base: position 416,734 of record NZ_QKZF01000003.1, on the reverse strand, counting down.
CCGCGCTGAAGGCCGCGCAGGAGCTCGGCTACGCGGAAGCCGATCCGACCTTCGACATCGAAGGCGTCGACGCCGCACACAAGGCGACGATCATGAGCGCGATCGCGTTCGGCGTGCCGGTGCAGTTCGACCGCGCGTACGTCGAGGGCATCAGCAAGCTCGACGCGACCGACATCCGCTACGCGGAGGAGCTCGGCTACCGGATCAAGCTGCTCGGCATCACGCGCCGCGCCGAAAACGGCATCGAGCTGCGCGTGCACCCGACGCTGATTCCGGAAAAGCGCCTGCTCGCGAACGTCGAGGGCGCGATGAACGCGGTCGTCGTGCACGGCGACGCAGTCGGCACGACGCTGTACTACGGCAAGGGCGCGGGCGCGGAGCCGACCGCGTCGGCCGTCGTCGCGGATCTCGTCGACGTCACGCGCCTGCACACGGCCGACCCCGAGCATCGCGTGCCGCATCTCGCGTTCCAGCCGGACAGCCTGTCGAACACGCCGATCTTGCCGATCGAGGAAGTGACGAGCGGCTACTACCTGCGCCTGCGCGTCGCCGACCAGACCGGCGTGCTCGCCGCGATTACGCGCATCCTCGCCGAATCGGGCATCTCGATCGACGCGCTGCTGCAGAAGGAATCGGAGCAGATCGACGGCGCGAACGGCGAGACCGACATCATCCTGATCACGCACGAGACGGTCGAGAAGAACGTCAACGCGGCGATCGCGCAGATCGAGAGCCTGGCGACGGTGGTCTCGAAGGTCACGAAGCTGCGCATGGAAGCGCTGAACTGAGCCGAGGACGACATGAACTACATTTCCACGCGCGGCGCCGGCATCGGCGAGCGCCATACGTTCTCCGACATCCTGCTCGGCGGTCTCGCGAAGGACGGCGGGCTCTACCTGCCTGCCGAGTATCCGAAGGTGTCGGCCGACGAGCTCGCGCGCTGGCGTACGCTGTCGTACGCGGATCTCGCGTTCGAGATCCTGTCGAAGTTCTGCGACGACGTGCCGGCCGACGACCTGCGCGCGATCACGCGCCGCACGTACACGGCCGCCGTGTACAGCAACACGCGCCACGGCGAGAACGCGTCCGACATCACGCCGCTGAAGACGCTCGGCACCGAGCACGGCGCGGCGCTGTCGCTGCTCGAACTGTCGAACGGCCCGACGCTCGCGTTCAAGGACATGGCGATGCAGCTGCTCGGCAACCTGTTCGAGTACACGCTCGCGAAGCACGGTGAAGCGCTGAACATCCTCGGCGCGACGTCGGGCGACACCGGCAGCGCGGCCGAGTACGCGATGCGCGGCAAGGCCGGCGTGCGCGTGTTCATGCTGTCGCCGCACAAGAAGATGAGCGCGTTCCAGACGGCGCAGATGTTCAGCCTGCAGGATCCGAACATCTTCAACCTCGCGGTCGAAGGCGTGTTCGACGATTGCCAGGACATCGTGAAGGCCGTGTCGAACGATCATGCATTCAAGGCGCAGCAGAGGATCGGCACCGTCAACTCGATCAACTGGGCGCGTGTCGTCGCGCAGGTCGTCTACTACTTCAAGGGCTATTTCGCGGCGACGCAGTCCAACGACGAGCGCGTGTCGTTCACGGTGCCGTCGGGCAACTTCGGCAACGTCTGCGCGGGTCACATCGCGCGGATGATGGGGCTGCCGATCGCGAAGCTGGTGGTCGCGACCAACGAAAACGACGTGCTCGACGAGTTCTTCCGCACGGGCGCGTATCGCGTGCGCAGCGCCGAGAACACCTATCACACGAGCAGCCCGAGCATGGACATCTCGAAGGCGTCGAACTTCGAGCGCTTCGTGTTCGACCTGCTCGGCCGCGATCCGGCCCGCGTGATGCAGCTGTTCCGCGACGTCGAGGAGAAGGGCGGCTTCGATCTCGCGGCGAGCGGCGATTTCGCGCGCGTCGCCGAATTCGGTTTCGTGTCGGGCCGCAGCAGCCACACCGACCGCATCGCGACGATCCGCGACGTGTTCTCGCGCTACGACACGATGATCGACACGCATACGGCCGACGGCGTGAAGGTCGCGCGCGAGCACCTGGAGGCCGGCGTGCCGATGGTCGTGCTCGAGACGGCGCAGCCGATCAAGTTCGGCGAGACGATCCGCGAAGCGCTCGACCGCGAAGCCGAGCGGCCGGCCGCATTCGACGGGCTCGAGGCGCTGCCGCAGCGCTTCGAGGTCGTGAAGGCCGACGCGCAGCAGGTGAAGGACTTCATCGCCGCCCATACGGGCGCATGACGCACGGCCGGGCCCGCAGGCCCGGCGGCGCAGGACGGCCGGAACGCCGATTCGTCGAACGGATCGGGGTTCCGGCCGTTTCGTTTGGTTCGCGGGCTCGGCATCCGGGCATCGTTCTCCGCGCGAAACAAGTGCCAGACCCACGCGTTCGCGCCGATCACAGTCTTCGCATGCTCGCCATATCGCGCGTGCGCGTGACGGCGTCGCTACAATGACGGTTTGATTCCAACGATCCCCGATTCCATCGATGTCGAACCCGAATCCCGCGGCGCCGCGCGCGCCGATGCTGTCGACCGCCGAGGCGCTCGCCGCGCTGCTCGATGCCGCGAAGCCGCTGTCCGGCGCCGAAACCGTCGCCACGCTCGACGCGCTCGGCCGCGTGCTGGCGGCCGACGTCAGCTCGCCGCTCGACGTGCCGCCGATGCACACGAGCGCGATGGACGGCTATGCGGTGCGCGTCGCCGACCTGCTGCACGGCGATCGGCGGTTGCCGGTGTCGCAGCGCATTCCGGCTGGCCATCCGGCGCAACCGCTCGCGGCCGGCACGGCCGCGCGGATCTTCACCGGCGCGACGGTGCCGCCCGGCGCCGACGCGGTCGTGATGCAGGAGCAGGCGTCGGCCGACGGCGACGCGGTCGAGATCCTGCACACGCCGAAGGCCGGTGAATGGATCACCGCGCAGGGCGCGGACATCCGCCAGGGGGCGGTGATCCTGCCGGCCGGCACGCGGCTCACGCCGCAGGCGCTGGGCCTCGCCGCATCGGTCGGCTGCGCGCAGCTGTCGGTCGCGCGGCGGATTCGCGTGGCGGTGTTCTTCACCGGCGACGAACTGACGATGCCCGGCGAGCCGCTGAAACCCGGCGCGATCTACAACTCGAACCGCTTCACGCTGCGCGGGCTGCTGGAGCGGCTGGGCTGTCACGTGACCGACTACGGCATCGTGCCCGACTCGCTGGCCGCGACCCGCGACACGCTGCGGGAGGCCGCCCGCGATCACGACGTGATCCTGACGAGCGGCGGCGTGTCGGTCGGCGACGAGGATCACGTGAAGCCGGCCGTCGAGGCGGAAGGGCGGCTCGCGCTGTGGCAGATCGCGATGAAGCCCGGCAAGCCGCTCGCGTATGGTGCCGTGCGCCGCGGCGACGAGCGCGCCGACGCGCATTTCATCGGGCTGCCCGGCAACCCGGTCTCGAGCTTCGTCACGTTCCTGCTGTTCGTGCGACCGTTCCTGCTGCGCCTGTCCGGCATGCGCGACGTCGCGCCGCGCGCGTTGTCGCTGCGTGCCGATTTTTCGCAGAGCAAGGGCGACCGGCGCAACGAATTCCTGCGTGCGCGCGTGAATGCGGCCGGCGGCCTCGACCTGTTCCCGAACCAGAGCTCGGCCGTGCTCACGTCGACGGTCTGGGGCGACGGCCTGATCGACAATCCGCCGCAGCATGCGATCAGCGCCGGCGAGACCGTGCGTTTCATTCCGTTTTCCGAACTGCTGTCGTAACGCGACGGCTTCCCGAACCATGAAGATTCAGCTGAAATTTTTTGCAAGCGTGCGCGAAGCGCTGGGCGTCGCCGATGAAGAAGCCACCGTACCGGACGGCGTGACGACCGTCGGCGACGTGCGGGCGTGGCTGCGCGTGCGCGGCGGCGCGTGGGCCGACACGCTCGCCGAAGGGCGCGCGTTGCGCATGGCGTGCAACCACGAGATGACCGATCCCGACACGCGGCTCACCGAAGGCTGCGAGGTCGCGTTCTTTCCGCCGGTGACGGGCGGTTGAGGGCCGGGCGATGGCAACGGTACGAGTCCAGACCGACGATTTCGATCTGAATGCCGAAGTGGCGGCATTGCGGGCGCGCAACCCGAAGATCGGTGCGGTCGCGTGCTTCGTCGGCACGGTGCGCGACCTGAACGAAGGCGAGTCGGTCGCCGCGATGGAGCTCGAGCACTATCCCGGAATGACCGAGAAGGCGCTCGAGAAGATCGCGGCCGAGGCCGGCCGGCGCTGGCCGGGCATCGACGTCGCGATCGTGCATCGCGTCGGCAGGCTGTTGCCGCTCGACCAGATCGTGATGGTCGCGACGGTCGCGTCGCACCGCGGCGATGCGTTTGCATCGTGCGAATTCGTGATGGATTACCTGAAGACCGAAGCGCCGTTCTGGAAGAAGGAAACGACGCCCGACGGCGAGCGCTGGGTCGATGCGCGCAGCACCGACGACGCCGCGCTCGCGCGCTGGGGCGTCGAGTCGGGCAACACGCGGCGCTGAGCGCGGCGCGCGAACGATGCGGCGATGTGCCGCATGCGCGCGAGCGCCGCGGGTGACGGGCGTTACGCGTCCGGGTCGACGCTGCGCCCGATGATCTTGGTCGGAAACGGCTCGCCGCGGGCCCGCGACGGCAACGCGTGCGGATCGTCGCCCGCGTCGCGACGGCGCGGCGCGATCGCGTCGAGCAGCGCCTGCTGCTCGGGCGGAATCTGGTAATCCCAGCCGAACCGGCTCAACTGCAGGCTCTGCGCGATCCGCAGCGCGGGCTCCATGAAACGGAGCGCCGCCGGCGGCGCGTAGCGCGCTTCGACGGTTTTCAGGAACAGCGACAGCCAGCGGCTGAAGTGGGCCGGCTCGATCCCGTCGAGCGGCTGGTGCGCCTGCTGCACGTTGCCGCGATAGCCCTTGGTGCCGAGCACGAGGCTCGACCAGAACGTCACCATCTTCGGCAGATGATCGTCCCAGCGGCCGGCCAGCTTCGCGTCGAACACGGGTCCGAGCAGCGGATCGGCGCGCACGCGGTCGTAGAACGCGTAGACGAGATCGCGGATGTTGTCTTCGGTCGGCTCGGCGTCGCGGGGGCGGGCCGGTGCGGATTCGGGCGAGGCGGGCAGGGCAGTCATGACGAAAATGGCCGGTGGATCGGGGCAGCGACGGCGCGGCGGCACGGGTGACGAGCAGGACGCCGGCCGGATTTTGACGCAAAATAGCGTCCAATAACCCCTGGAAAACGTGTAGATGTCACGCATCTTATTGCGCGCACGCGATCCCGGCAACCCGGGGCCGCGCAACGGCACCATCGATCGGCCCCTGCACGCATCGCGATCGGCTCGGTTCAGGTAATCGGGGCACGATCGATCTTTTCCGTATTCGCTCATGAGACTCACCGACTACACCGACTATTCGCTGCGCGTGATGCTGTACCTGGCCGTGCGCGGCGAGGGGCTCGCGACGATCCAGGAGATCTCGGACGCCTACGGCATCTCGAAGAACCATCTGATGAAAGTGGTGCAGCAGCTCGGCGAGCTGGGCTGGGTCGACACCGTTCGCGGCCGCAACGGCGGGCTGCGGCTGTTCGCCGATTCGCTGCAACTGACGGTCGGCCAGGTCGTGCGGGCGACCGAAAACGACTTCGCGCTGGTCGGTTGCTTTTCGCCCGACGACAGCGAGTCGCGCGGCTGCGTGATCGAGCCGCAGTGCCGGCTGAAGGGCGTGCTCGCGGCCGCGCGCGATGCCTTCTTCGCGGAGCTCGATCGTCACACGATCGGCGAACTGGCCGAGCCTGCGTCGCCGCTCGTGGCGCTGCTCGGCATTCGCCCGGTCGCGCTCGTGCGTGCGGCGCCGGAGCCGGACGAGGTGTCGGCGGCCGCCGAGCCGTCGTCCAAGGCCCACTGACACGCGGGCGCCGCCCATCCCGTCACGCCGCCGGCCGTTTTCAGGCGATCCGGCATTTTTTGCGCTGAATCAACCCGAATTTCGCTTGAAAGCCGCATAACCATCCTCATCTTGGTGTTAATCGAAAATTGGAGGTCTCGACTAAATGAGAATCGACAAGCTCACCACCAAGTTCCAGGAAGCACTCGCGGACGCGCAAAGTCTCGCGGCAGGCCGCGACAATCAATACATCGAACCCGTTCACGTCCTCGCGGCGCTAGTCGCGCAACAGGACGGCTCGGCCCGCTCGCTGATGTCGCGTGCGGGCGTGCACGTGCAGGCGCTGCAAGGCGCGCTGAACGAAGCCATCTCGCGCCTGCCGCAGGTGACGGGTACGGGCGGCGACATCCAGATCGGCCGTGAGTTGGCCGGGCTGCTGAACCAGGCCGACAAGGAAGCGCAGAAGCTCAACGACACGTTCATCGCGAGCGAGATGTTCCTGCTCGCGGTGTCGGACGACAAGGGCGACGCCGGCAAGCTCGCGCGTCAGCACGGCCTCACGCGCAAGGCGCTGGAAGCCGCGATCGCCGCGGTGCGCGGCGGCTCGCAGGTGCACAGCCAGGATGCGGAAAGCCAGCGCGAGGCGCTGAAGAAATACACGGTCGACCTGACCGAGCGCGCCCGCGCGGGCAAGCTCGATCCGGTGATCGGCCGCGACGACGAAATCCGCCGCTCGATCCAGATCCTGCAGCGCCGCACCAAGAACAACCCGGTGCTGATCGGCGAGCCGGGCGTCGGCAAGACGGCGATCGTCGAAGGGCTCGCGCAGCGGATCGTCAACGGCGAAGTGCCCGAGACGCTGAAGGGCAAGCGCGTGCTGTCGCTCGACATGGCCGCGCTGCTCGCCGGCGCGAAGTATCGCGGCGAGTTCGAGGAGCGCCTGAAGGCGGTGCTCAACGACATCGCGAAGGACGAAGGCCAGACGATCGTCTTCATCGACGAGATCCACACGATGGTCGGCGCGGGCAAGGCCGAAGGCGCGATGGACGCGGGCAACATGCTGAAGCCGGCGCTGTCGCGCGGCGAGCTGCACTGCATCGGCGCGACCACGCTCGACGAATACCGCAAGTACATCGAGAAGGACGCCGCGCTCGAGCGCCGCTTCCAGAAGGTGCTCGTCGACGAGCCGAGCGTCGAGGCGACGATCGCGATCCTGCGCGGGCTGCAGGAGAAGTACGAACTGCACCACGGCGTCGACATCACCGACCCGGCGATCGTCGCCGCGGCCGAGCTGTCGCACCGCTACATCACCGACCGCTTCCTGCCCGACAAGGCGATCGACCTGATCGACGAAGCCGCTTCGAAGATCAAGATGGAAATCGATTCGAAGCCCGAAGAGATGGACAAGCTCGACCGTCGTCTGATCCAGCTGAAGATCGAGCGCGAAGCCGTGAAGAAGGAGCAGGACGAAGCGTCGCAGAAGCGCCTGCAGCTGATCGAGGAAGAGATCGAACGCCTCGGCCGCGAATATGCGGACCTGGAAGAGATCTGGACCGCCGAGAAGGCCGCGGTGCAGGGCAGCGCGCAGCTCAAGGAAGAGATCGAGAAGGTGCGGGCGGACATCGCGCGCCTGCAGCGTGAAGGCAAGCTCGAGAAGGTCGCCGAGCTGCAGTACGGCAAGCTGCCGCAGCTCGAGTCGCAACTGAAGCAGGTCACGCAGGCCGAAGAGCAGGAGCAGCACAACCCGACGCGCCCGCGCCTGCTGCGCACGCAGGTCGGCGCCGAGGAAATCGCGGAAGTCGTGTCGCGTTCGACCGGGATTCCCGTGTCGCGGATGATGCAGGGCGAACGCGAGAAGCTGCTGCACATCGAGGAAAAGCTGCATGAGCGCGTGGTCGGCCAGGACGAGGCGATCAGCGCGGTGGCCGATGCGATCCGTCGGTCGCGCGCGGGTCTCGCCGATCCGAACCGTCCGTACGGCTCGTTCCTGTTCCTCGGCCCGACGGGGGTCGGCAAGACCGAGCTGTGCAAGGCGCTGGCGTCGTTCCTGTTCGATTCGGAAGAGCACTTGATCCGCATCGACATGAGCGAGTTCATGGAGAAGCACAGCGTCGCGCGGCTGATCGGCGCGCCGCCCGGCTATGTCGGCTACGAGGAAGGCGGCTACCTGACGGAAGCCGTGCGCCGCAAGCCGTACAGCGTGATCCTGCTCGACGAGATCGAAAAGGCGCATCCGGACGTGTTCAACGTGCTGCTGCAGGTGCTCGACGACGGCCGCATGACGGACGGGCAGGGGCGCACGGTCGACTTCAAGAACACGGTCATCGTGATGACGTCGAACCTCGGCTCGCAGGTGATCCAGGCCATGACCGGCTCGCCGCAGGACGAGATCAAGGACGCCGTGTGGCTCGAGGTGAAGCAGCATTTCCGCCCCGAGTTCCTGAACCGGATCGACGACGTCGTCGTGTTCCATGCGCTCGACCGCAGCAACATCGAGTCGATCGCGAAGATCCAGCTGGCGCGCCTGCACGACCGGCTCGCGAAGCTGGACATGGCGCTCGACGTGTCGCCCGCTGCGCTCGAACAGATCGCGAAGGTCGGCTACGATCCGGTGTTCGGTGCGCGGCCGCTGAAGCGCGCGATCCAGCAGGAGATCGAGAACCCGGTCGCGAAGCTGATCCTCGCCGGCCGCTTCGGTCCGAAGGACGTGATCCCGGTCGACGTCAACGACGGCCAGTTCGTGTTCGACCGCGTCGTGCACTGATCGCCTGCCATCGGCAGCGTGCCCGGTTCGCGCCGGGCGCGCAAAAACAAACACCCCGCCTCGGCGGGGTGTTTGCATATGGAGCGACCGAAACCGCTGCGCGGGATGTCGGCGCGCTGCGCGGCGGGCTTACGCCTGCTTGTTGCCGCCGAACATGCCGGCGAGCTGCGTGAGCGTGCCGAGCACGTTCGACGTGTCGACCTGGCCGCCGGCCGGCACTTCGCCGTTCGGCGTCGCGCCGTTGACGACGTGCGGCAGCACCTGCGCGAGGATCGACGACGCCTGCGACGGATCGATGCCGACCTTGCTCGCGAGCGAGCCGACGACGTCCGAGCCGAGCACGTTCTGCAGCGTATCGGCCGAGATCGGCTGGTTTTCGCCGGTGCCGACCCACGAACCGATGATCTCGCCGGCGCCACCGGCCTTGAACTTCTCGATCAGCCCGTTCAGGCCGCCCGGCTGGTTGTTGATGAATTCGAGCGCGGTCGTGATCAGCGCGCTTTGGGAGTTGCCGCCGGCCTGGCCGCCGATCAGACCGCCAACGATGTCGAGGAGACCCATGGTTCTTCACCTTCACTGAAAAGGGCGCCGTGACGACGGCGCCCGTTGAACGAATGCCGCGCGCACGCCGTCGCGCGCGCGGCGCACATCAGGCGCCCGACGCCGCGGCGGCGGAGGCTGCCTTGTCCTTCTTGCTCTTCTTCTTCGAACCCTTCGTCGCCTTCGTGGACGACGCGGCCGCCGGTGCGCTGGCACCCGCGTCGGCGGATGCCGCCGCCGCCGCTGCCGCTTTTTCCTTCTTCGACGCACGCTTGGTCTTGGCCGGCTTGGCGGCCGCTTCCGGTGCGCTTGCCGTCGGCGCCGGCGCCGCGGTCGTCGTGCCGGCCGTCGCGGTCGTGGACGTCGACGCGGTGCCTGCCGACGTCGTGGTCGACGTGGTCGCGGACGTCGTCGCGGCCGGCTTCGACAGCTTCACGCCCTTCGGCGGCGTCGATGCGCCGCCGATCGTCAGGCCGTTTTCCTCGAGATGCCCGACCGACTTCGTGCCGAGGCCCTTCACGCGGTTCGCGAGATCGTCGGCGTCCTTGAACGGGCCGTTCTTGGTGCGTTCGTCGATGATCGCCTTCGACTTCACGGGCCCGAGCCCCTTCACGGATTCGAGCGCGGCCTGGTCAGCCGTGTTGACTTCGACGGCCGCGGCAAGGCCGGCGGCGAGCGACAGCGATAGCGCGACGAACAGCATCAGCAGCTTTTTCAGCATGGCAAAGGCTCCCTGGTTCTGACGGATGAATGGCTGTTGCAACGGATGACGACGCGCGAGGTGGCCGGGCGTCGCCGTTAAGCATAGGACAAATGCGTGCCCTTTTTAAGACAGGCTGACCGAATCTTGCTGAAGGCTTGCGGTGCTGTAAAGGCCGAAACCGGTGCCGGGGGCCGATTTTGACCATTCTTTACGGTGTCCGAGGGTGTGTCCCGGGAGAACGTCGCGCTGGCCGTCAGACAGGGCTTGACTTAGAGTGAACTCTAACTCCTAACCTCGTTCCTGCCATGTCGAAAACCGTATCCCAACCCTCCGCCGCCGGTCCGCTGACGATCGGGCAAGTCGCCGAACTGACGGGCGTGTCGACGCATACGTTGCGGTATTACGAGCAGGCCGGGCTGCTGCGCGCGATCTCGCGCACGGCGGCCGGGCACCGGCTCTATGCGCCGGCCGACCTTGACTGGCTGGCTTTCGTGATGCGCCTGAAGGCGACCGGCATGCCGATCGCGCAGATGCAGGCGTTCGCGGTGCTGCGCGAGCAGGGCGAGTCGACGTTCGGCGCGCGGCGCGACTTGCTGGTCGCGCATCGCGACGCGGTGCGCGCGCATATCGCGGAGCTGCAGGCGAGCCTCGACGCGATCGGCGACAAGATCGCGTACTACGAGGCGCAGGAACGGGAAATGGAACGACGGGCGAATCCTTCTCACTCTTTACCGGAACAGGACGGACACGATGGAACGACTCGTTGAGGATCGCTACACGCGCGGCTGGAACAAGCTGAAGGAAATCGACGGCGAAGTGGGCGAGCGCGTGATCGCGGCGCTTGCGCCGATCGCACCGGACTTCGGACGGCTGCTGGTCGAATTCAGCTTCGGCGACATCTACAGCCGGCCGCAGCTCGACCTGAAGGCGCGCGAAATCGCGACGATCGCGGCGCTGGCCGCGCTCGGCAACGCACAGCCGCAACTGAAGGTGCATATCGAGGCCGCGCTGAACGTCGGCTGCACGCGCGACGAGATCGTCGAGGTGTTCATGCAGATGGCCGTGTATGCGGGGATGCCGGCCGCGCTCAACGCGCTGTTCGCCGCGCACGAGGTGTTCACGCGGCGCGACGCAGCGGCCGGCGTGGCGGACGACGCGAACGAAGCGGCCGGGCAGCCCGCATGACGGCGCGTGCGCCGGTGCGTCACGCGCGGTGCGGCGCGACGATCCGGTGCTTCGCGATGCGCCGGTACAGCGTCGCGCGCGAGATGCCGAGCGCCCGGGCGGCCGCGTCGGGCCGCCAGCGATGCGCGGTGAGCGCGGCGACGATGCGGCTGCGTTCATCGTCGGGCAGCGCGCCCGCCGGCGCGCCGCCGAGTTGCGCGGCGAGGTCGGCCGGCAGGTCGCGCCGCGTCACGCGCGCGGCGTCGCACACCGCGCACGCATAGCGCAGCACGTTGCGCAGTTGCCGCACGTTGCCCGGCCATGGGTAGGCGGCGAGCTGTTCGGCGAGCGTCGCGTCGAGCGTGAGCACGTGGCCGGTCGCCTGCGCTTCCTCGGCGAACACGGCGGCGATCACGTCGCGCACGTCCGCGCGTTCGCGCAGCGGCGGCAGGTCGAACGTCGCGCCGCTCAACCGGTAGTACAGATCCTCGCGGAACGTGCCGTCGGCCACCATCCGCGCGAGATCGCGGTGCGTCGCGCAGATCACGTCGAGATCAACGCGCACGGGCGTATCGCTGCCGAGCGGCACGACCTCGCCGTCGGCCAGCACGCGCAACAGGCGCGTCTGCAGCGCGAGCGGCATGTCGCCGATTTCATCGAGAAACAGCGTGCCGCCGTCGGCGAGCGCGATCTTGCCGCGCGCGCCGTGCTTGCGTGCGCCGGTGAATGCGCCGGCCGCGTAACCGAACAGTTCGCTCTCGATCAGCGCTTCGGGCAGCGCGCCGCAGTTGACGGCGACGAACGGCCGCGCGCGCCGCGCGCCGGCGTCATGGATCGCGCGCGCGAATACTTCCTTGCCGGCGCCGGTCTCGCCGAGCACGAGAATCGGCAGCCGCTTGCTCGCGACGCGCAGCGCGAGTTCGGCCTGTTGCGCGATGCGCGGGTCGCTGCTGTGCAGGAACGGCGTCAGCGCGCCGACGTGACGCGGCGCGGCGCTGCCCGGGCGGCGCGATGCCGCGCCGGGCTCGCGGCCGGTGCGCCGTAGCGGCGCACGCAGCCGCGCGTAGAGCGGCGCGCCGGTCGCGCGCAGCCGCAGCGCGACGATCGCATCGAGCCGCGCGGCGTCGCGCAGCGGCATCTCGGTCGCGTCGAAGATCTCGTCGATATGACGCGGCTCGCGCAGCGCCGGCAGCGCGTCGCGCGCGTGCCGGTTCGCGGCGACGATGTTGCCGCATTCGTCGAACGCGATCAGCCACTCCGGTTGCGCCTCGACGTAGTGACGATTCGGATGCCCGAACAATATCCAGTGCTGCGCGGTGCTGTGCACGAAGTAGCCGTCCTCGATCAACGCCGCGCTCTGCCGCACGAGCTGGTAGACGAGGCGCTGGCTGTCGCGGCCGTCGGGCGAATGCACGGCCGACGCGTCGAGCACGCCGATCAGTTCGCCGCCCGGCGAGAAGATCGGCGCCGCGCTGCACGTGAGCGTCGTGAACGCCGCGCGAAAGTGATCGGTCTTGTGCACGGTGATCGGCGCGAGATCGGTCAGCACGCTCGCGACGCCGCAGGTTCCTTCCTCGCTTTCCGACCAGCACGAGCCGATGTGCAGCCCCGCGTGACGGAAGTCGTTGCGGCGTTCGCGGTCGATCCGGTAGTCGATCGTCACGCCGTGCGCGTCGGTCAGCATCACGCAGTAGTCGGCGACGCGGATCATGTCGTGCAGCCGCGTCAGGCACTGGCCCGACGCGCGCAGGAAGGCTTCCTCCTTGTCGCGCACTTCGCGCAGTTCGGCCGCGGTCAGCACGCGCGGGCCGATCGACGAAGCGGGGTCGAGACGGTAGCGCTCCAGCGATCGTTGCCACGACGACACGAGGCGCGCGGAATCGGCCGGCGCGGGCAGGCGCCCGGCGAGCGCGCCGAGGACACGGTCGGCGTGCTGGGCCTGGGGGACGGCGTAGGGCATGGTCGGCTCCGGTTCCGTACGGCGGGAATGTCGCTGTTCTTGTAGCACATCCGTTCCGGCAGATCACATTGCATCGCAGCACGCGGCGCGCGTGAGACGGTCGTCTCACCGGTATCGCGCCATGTCTCGCGCAGTTGAGACGGCCGCGTGCGCGGCGTGCGGCGCTGGTCCGGCCACGCATCGCCTGCGTGACGCCGCGCAAATGCAGGGGTTTGCGGGCGGAACGCCGGGCTTGCGCGGGGGCCGCGACGATCGCGTCGACGTATCGACGACGTGAGACGCACCGATGAATTCGCCGCGCGCGGCGTCGTCCCGGCCGCCCATCCGGAACACGCACTCACCCGCCACGCCAGCGTGCACGCGGGTTTCACGGCTATCGCACGCACGATGGCACGCCGCTTGCAGAGATCACGGGCAAGCCGGCGCGATCGTGTCGGCGACGACGATCCGCCGCCCGTCGATGGCAGCGGACGAAACAGGTGGAGCCGACGCACGCGCCAATGCGCCGGCCCCGCCGACTGGATGGAGACAAACCCGTGACGACGCCCGTTACCGTCGGTGTGATCGCGAACCCCGCATCGGGGCGCGACATCCGCCGCCTCACGACGCATGCATCCGTGTTCCCGACCGCGGAGAAGGCGAACATGATCGTGCGCCTCCTGGCCGGCCTTGGCGCGATGGGCGTCGAGCGCGTGCTGACGCTGCGCGACCGCACGGGCATCGCGACGCTGCTGCTGCGCGCGATCGACACGCATCGCGCGGTCGCGCCGCACGAGCGCTGGCCCGAGGTCGAATTCGTCGACCTGCCGATCACCGATACCGTCGCCGACACGCAAGCCGGCGCGGCCTATCTGCACCGGATGGAAGTGTCGCTGATCGTCGTGCTCGGCGGCGACGGCACCCATCGCGCGGTGGCCGCGCATTGCGGCGCGACGCCGCTCGTCGCGCTGTCCACCGGCACCAACAACGCGTTTCCCGAACATCGCGAGGCGACCGTCGCCGGCGTCGCGGCCGGGCTTGCTGCAACCGGTGCCGTGCCGGCCGAGGTCGCGTTCGTGCGCAACAAGCGGCTCGTCGTGCGCTGCGTCGCGGGCGCGCAGCCGGGGCGCGAGGAGATCGCGCTCGTCGACGTGTGCGCCGCGCGGCAACGCTTCATCGGCGCACGCGCGATTTCCGGCTCCGACGACATCGATTCGCTCTACCTGACGTTCGCGGAACCGGACGGCATCGGCCTGTCCGCGCTCGGCGGCGCATGGGCGCCGCTTGAACGCAGCGCGCCGCACGGGCTCGCGATGCGCTTCGCGGAAGCTGGCAAGACGGCCGGCACGCCGCTCGTCGCGCCGATCGCGCCGGGGCGCGTCGACCGCGTCGTGATGCGCAGTTGCGAGCGGCTCGAACCGGGTTCGTGGCACGCGATTCCGTTCGAGCGCGGCACGCTCGCGTTCGACGGCGAGCGCGAGATCGAGGTCGCGCGCGGCGATCGCTACGAGATTGCGCTCGACTGGCGCGGACCGTTGACGGTCGACGTCGGCCGCACGCTGCGCTACGCGTCGTCGCGGCAACTGCTGCGCGACGCCGGTGCATGGCACGACTGACGCTTCGCGGTACGCAACGGCATTTCGCCATCCATCACGATCAACAAGGAGACATCGCCATGACAGCCCCTCTCGAAGGACAGGTCGCCATCGTCACCGGCGGCGCGCGCGGCATCGGCCGTGGCATCGCGCTGACGCTCGCCGGCGCCGGCGCCAACATCCTGCTGGCCGACCTGCTCGACGACGCGCTCGACGCCACCGCGCGCGAGGTGCGTGCGCTCGGCCGCCGCGCGGCGATCGCGAAGGTCGACGTCACGCAGGCCGCGCAGGTCGACGCGATGGTCGCGCAGGCGCTCGCCGACCTCGGCGGGCTCGACATCCTCGTGAACTGCGCGGGCGTGATCAGCATTCATCCGGTCGCCGAGCTGACCGAGCGCGACTGGGATTTCGTGATGAACGTGAACGCGAAGGGCACGTTCCTCGGCTGCCGGGCGGCGCTTGCCCACCTGAAGGCGCAGGGGCGTGGCCGGATCATCAACGTCGCGTCGATCGCGGGCAAGGAAGGCTTTCCGAATCTCGCGCATTACAGCGCATCGAAATTCGCGGTCGTCGGCTTCACCAACGCGCTGGCGAAGGAACTCGCGCGCGACGGCGTGACCGTCAACGCGATCTGCCCCGGCATCGTCCGTACCTACATGTGGGACCGGCTGTCCGACGAATGGAAGACCGACGGCGAATCGGTCGAGCAGTCGTGGCAGCGGCACCAGTTGACGCTGATTCCGCAGGGCCGCGCGCAGACGCCGGAGGACATGGGCCGGCTCGCGCTGTTCTTCGCGACGATGGACAACGTGACGGGCCAGGCCGTGAACGTCGACGGCGGCTTCACGTTCCACTGACGGCCGCAGGCCGTGCAATCCGCCGCCACGGCATGGCCGGGGCGGCATTCGCAGTCAGACCCACCCAGGAGACACACATGACCGCTTCGACACAGCTCAGCAGGGACACGCTGCTGGACGCCTATCGGCTGATGCGCACGATCCGCGAATTCGAGGAGCGCCTGCACGTCGAATTCGCGACCGGCGAGATACCCGGCTTCGTTCACCTGTATGCGGGCGAGGAGGCGTCCGCCGTCGGCACGATGCTGCATCTCGGCCTCGACGACTACGTGGCCACCACGCACCGCGGCCACGGCCATTGCATCGCGAAGGGCGTCGACGTGCACGGGATGATGGCCGAGATCTACGGCAAGAAGACCGGCGTCTGCCACGGCAAGGGCGGCTCGATGCATATCGCCGACCTGTCGATGGGGATGCTCGGTGCGAACGGCATCGTCGGCGCGGGCGGCCCGCTCGTGTGCGGCGCGGCGCTCGCGGCCAAGCACAAGAAGACGGGCGGCGTCGGCGTGTGCTTCTTCGGCGACGGCGCGTCGAACCAGGGCGTGATCTTCGAATCGATGAACCTCGCGTCGGTGTGGCGGCTGCCCGCGATCTTCGTCGCCGAAAACAACGGCTATGCGGAAGCGACGTCGTCGAGCTGGTCGGTCGCGACCGACAACATCGCCGATCGCGCGAACGGGTTCGGGATGCCGGGCGTGATCGTCGACGGCTTCGACTTCTTCGCGGTGCACGAGGCGCTCGGCGAGGCCGTCGAGCGTGCGCGCAACGGCGGCGGCCCGACGCTCGTCGAGGTGAAGTTCACGCGCTATTTCGGCCACTTCGAGGGCGATGCGCAAACCTACCGGGCGCCGGGCGAAGTGCAGAAGCTGCGCGACGAGAAGGATTGCCTGAAGCATTTCGAAACGCGCGTCGTGCGCGCCGAAGCGCTGACGACCGACGACTTGCGCGCGGTCGACGCACAGGTGAAGGCGCTGATCGACGACGCGGTCGCGCAGGCGAAGGCGGCGCCGCTGCCGGATGCCGCCGACCTGCTGGCCGACGTCTACGTGTCGTATCCGTGAGCGCGGCCTGACCCAGCAGCCGGCACGGCGAACCGAACATTCCAGGAGACAGACATGGCAAGGAAGATCACTTATTCGCAGGCGATCAACGAGGCGCTCGCGCAGGAAATGGCGCGCGACGACAGCGTGATCGTGATGGGCGAGGACAACGCGGGCGGCGCGGGCGCGCCGGGCGAAGACGACGCATGGGGCGGCGTGCTCGGCGTGACGAAGGGGCTGTTCCACAAGTTTCCGGGCCGCGTGCTCGATACGCCGCTGTCGGAGGGCGGCTACATCGGTGCGGCGGTCGGCGCGGCCGCGTGCGGGATGCGGCCCGTCGCGGAACTGATGTTCATCGATTTCATGGGTGTGTGCTTCGACCAGATCTTCAACCAGGCCGCGAAATTCCGCTACATGTTCGGCGGCAAGGCCGTGACGCCGGTCGTGATCCGCGCGATGTACGGCGCCGGCCTGCGCGCGGCCGCGCAGCACTCGCAGATGCTCACGTCGTTGTTCACGCACATTCCGGGGCTGAAGGTCGTGTGCCCGTCGACGCCGTACGACGCGAAGGGGCTCCTGATCCAGGCGATCCGCGACAACGATCCCGTGATCTTCCTCGAACACAAGCTGCTCTACACGCGCGAGGGCGACGTCCCGGAGGAATCCTATGCGATTCCGTTCGGCGAGGCGAACGTGATGCGCGACGGCGACGACGCGACGATCGTCACGTACGGCCGGATGGTGCATCTCGCGATGGACGCGGCCGCCAAGCTCGCGAAGGACGGCATCCAGTGCGAGGTGATCGACCTGCGCACGACGTCGCCGCTCGACGAGGAAACGATCCTCGACAGCGCCGAGCGTACCGGGCGCGTGGTGGTCGTCGACGAAGCGAATCCGCGCTGCTCGATCGCGACCGACATCGCCGCGCTCGTCGCGCAGCGCGCGTTCCGGTCGCTGAAGGCGCCGATCGAGCTCGTCACCGCGCCGCATACGCCCGCGCCGTTCGCCGGCGTGCTGGAAGACCTGTATATCCCGTCCGCCGATGCGATTGCGCAGGCGGTCCTGAAGACGAGGAGCTGACACGATGTCGATTCACATGATCACGATGCCCAAGTGGGGGCTGTCGATGGAGCAGGGGCAGGTCAACGGCTGGCTGAAGGCAGTCGGCGAGCGCGTGACGAAGGGCGACGAGGTGCTCGACGTCGAGACCGACAAGATCTCGTCGGGCGTCGAATGCGCGTTCGACGGCACGCTGCGCCGGCAGGTCGCGCAGGAGGGCGAGACGCTGCCGGTCGGCGCGCTGCTCGGTGTGGTCGCGGCGGCCGATGCAAGCGATGCCGACATCGACGCGGCGATCGCCGACTTCCAGCGCGATTTCGTGCCGAGCGCGGCGTCCGACGAGGCGGCCGGCCCGCAGCCCGAGAAGGCGCAGATCGGCGGACGCACGATCCGCTTCCTGAAGCTGGGCGACGGTTCGGGCACGCCGGCCGTGCTGATCCACGGCTTCGGCGGCGACCTGAACAACTGGCTGTTCAATCACGCGGAGCTCGCCGCGCACCGGCCGGTGTGGGCGCTCGATCTGCCGGGCCACGGCGAATCGGGCAAGGCGGTCGAGAACGGCAGCCTCGACGAACTGGCCGACGCGGTGCTCGCGCTGCTCGATGCGCAGCACATCGAGCGCGCGCACCTGATCGGCCATTCGATGGGCGGCGCGGTCGCGATGACGGTGGCCGAGCGCGCGCCGCAATGCGTCGCGTCGCTCACGCTGATCGCGAGCGCGGGGCTCGGCACCGACATCAATCGCGCGTACATCGACGGCTTCGTTGCCGGCAACAGCCGCAACACGCTGAAGCCGCACCTCGGCGCGCTGTTCGCGGACCACGCGCTGGTCACGCGGCAGCTCGTCGAGGATCTCGTCAAGTACAAGCGGCTCGAAGGCGTGCAGGCCGCACTGGAGAAGATCGCGGATGCCGCGTTCGACGGCGCCGCACAGCGGCGCGTGTTCCGCGACCGGCTCGCGACGCTTGCACCGCGCACGCTGGTGATCTGGGGCGAGCGCGACGAGGTGATTCCCGCGCAGCATGCGCAGGGTTTACCGGACGGCGTGCGTGCCGAGGTGATCGCCGGCAGCGGGCACATGGTGCAGATGGAGGCGGCCGCCGACGTGAACCGCCTGATCGTCGCGTTCCTCGGAGACTGACGATGGCCGCCGCGCTCGAACGACCCAGCCTCACGGCGCTCGGCCAGCCCGGCGCCAGAAGTCGCGACAAGCTCGCGCGCATTCCGGTGCGCGTCGAGCCCGCGGCCGGCACGGCACTGCCGAAGCCGCCGTGGCTGCGCGCGCGGCCGATGATGAGCGCGGCGGTGGCCGACATGGCCGCCGTGCTGCGCGAGCATCGGCTGCATTCCGTCTGCGAGGAGGCAATGTGTCCGAACATCGGCGAATGCTTCGCGCAGCGCACCGCGACCTTCATGATCATGGGCGGGCTGTGTACGCGGCGTTGCCCGTTCTGCGATGTCGCGCACGGCCGTCCCGAACCGCTCGATCCCGACGAGCCGGCGCGGCTGGCCGACGCGGCCGCGGCGCTCGGGTTGCGCTACGTCGTGATCACGTCGGTCGACCGCGACGATCTGCGCGACGGCGGCGCCGCGCATTTCGCCGCGTGCATCGCGGCGGTGCGCGCGAGCGTGCCGGGCATCGGGGTCGAGGTGCTGACGCCGGACTTTCGCGGCCGCGCGGCCCGCGCGCTCGACGCGCTGTCGTCGGCGTGGCCCGACGTGTTCAACCACAACATCGAGACGGTGCCGTCGCTGTACCGGGCGGCGCGGCCGGGCGCCGACTATCGCGGCTCGCTCGAGCTGCTCGCGCAGGCGAAGGCCGCGCGGCCGACGCTCGTGACGAAATCGGGGTTGATGCTCGGGCTGGGCGAGCGCGACGACGAGGTGCGCGACACGCTGCGCGACCTGCGCGCGCACGAGGTCGACGTGCTGACGCTCGGCCAGTATCTCGCGCCGTCCGCGCATCATTTGCCGGTGCGGCGCTACGTGAGCCCGGAGGCGTTCGCCGCGTGGCACGACGAGGCGCTTGCGCTCGGTTTCAGGGAAGTCGTCGCCGGCCCGCTCGTGCGCTCGTCATATCACGCGGCCGACGTGCTGGAGGACGCGTAGCGCATCACGCAGCCGCGGTGGCGTGCGCGCGACCGATGCGGCGCAGGTACAGCACGAGCCCCGCGCCCGCCAGCATCAGGCTGACCGTGTTCGCGAACCAGAAGCCGCGCGCGCCGGTCAGCCATGCGGGTGCGATGCCGCCGACGTCGAAGCCGAGCACGTAGCCGCCGCTGAGTCCGACGCCCCACAGCGCGACCGCATAGATCACGGTCGGCACGACCGCCACCTTGTACGCGCGCAGCACGAACGCCGACGTGACCTGCAGCGCATCGAACACGTGATAGCACGCGACGATCGCGACGAGCGGCATCGCGGCCGCGGCGACGGCGGGGTTCGGCGTGTAGCCGCCGATGATGAGCGGGCGCAGCGCGAACACGAGCAGGCCGTAGGCGGCCGCCACGCCGCACGCGAAGATCACGCTGTGCCGGCCGAGCAGCCGGGCTTCCTCGGCGCGTCCGGCGCCGAGCGCGCGCGCGACCAGCGTCGACGCCGCCACGCCGATCGACAGCGGCGTCATGTACAGCACGGCGCCGATGTTGCCGGCGATCTGGTGGCCGGCGAGCGTCGTCGTGCCGAACTGCGCGATGAACAGCGCCATGCACGTGTACGACGTGACCTCGATCAGGTACGACAGGCCCATCGGCACGCCGAGCTTCAGGATCGCCTTCTGGCGTTCCCAGAGGGGCCAGCAGAAGCGCGAGAAGATCGCGAGCGGCGCGAACACGTCGAGCTTCGCGAGCAGCGTGTAGCCGATCAGCGCGAGCGCCCAGTTGATCAGCGTGCTGGCCAGCCCGCAGCCGGGGCCACCGAGCGCCGGTACGCCGAAGCCGCCGAAGATGAACCACACGTTCAGTGGGAACTTGAGCAGCAGCGCGCCGATCTGCAGGATCATCGCGAGCCGCGGCTTGCCGGCCGCGTTGGTCAGCGCGTTGTAGATGCGGAATACGAGGCTGGCGGGCAGCCCGTACGACAGGATGCGCAGGTAGTCGACGGTGCGGTCGTGCAGCGCGGCGGGCGCATGCGCGACGCGCAGCAGCGGCTCGGGAAAATGCAGCAGCAGGAAGCCGGGAATCGCGAGCAGCAGCGCGAGCCACAGCGCCTGGCGCACTTCCTCGCCGATCTCCGCATAACGCCGCGCGCCGTACAGTTGCCCGGTGATCGGCTGCAGCGCGGACAGGATGCCCGTCAGGCCGATGTAGATCGATACGTAGATCGACGAGCCGAGCCCGAGCGCGGCGAGATCGACGGCCGAGTAGCGGCCGACCATCGCGGTGTCGATCACGCCGAACGCGATGATCGCGAGCTGGCCGACCAGCACCGGCCACGCGAGACCGACGATCCGGCGGATGTCGCCGAGCATCGTCAATCGGCCGTCGGGCGGCGCGGCGGACGCCGCTTGACGGGCGCTTTCGGCCGTTCGATGCGCTCGTACAGGCGGAAGCGCTCGTCGCGGTCGGCGACGCGCCGGCCTTCCCAGACGAGACGCCACACGTATTGCGACATCGCGCTCGGCTCGCCGAAGTCGGCGCGGTCCTGGCGCAGGATCACGTCGCAGTCGCCGGAGAAATCGAAGTGCATGTCGCCGAAGTACGCGAAGGTCGCGATCTGCGCGTCGCCGAGCCGCACGGGCGAGATGCACTCGTAGTCGGACGGCAGGTGCACGGCGATCTGTTGCGCGACATCGCGATAGGTCCGGCCGTAGTTGACGATCGGCAGCCACAGCGTCATCAGCAGCACCCACATCAACGTGGTGCCCGCGCTCGACAGCACGACGCTGCGCCACAGCACCTTCGGCTGGCGCGACACACGCCAGCGCACGAGGAAGCACCAGCACACGGTGACGATCACCGCGCAGATGAACGACAGGATCTTGAAATGCGGCTCGTAGCCGGGCACGAGGCGCGCGAGGTTGCGCGCGAGCGGATGCGGGAAGCCGGTGAGCGACGCGAGCCACACGAGCCACACGAAGGTGCCGAGGATCGTGAAGCTCAGCACCGCGAACCAGTCGATCGCGTTGATCGCGCCGCGCTTGAGGGTCGGCAGCGCGAACGTCGCGAGCACCGCGAGCGGCGGCAGCAGCAGCATGTACATGCGGTTCGACTGCTGGCTTTGCAGGATCACGAGCGCGACGAGCGGCACGGCGACCGACAGCGGAATCGCGATGTGCGCGCGACGGCGCATGCCGGCCCAGCTCCACCACGCCCAGATCGCGAGCGGCCACGCGGGCCACGTGAACAGCGGCAGGTTTTTCGCCGCATAGCCGAGCACGGCCGTCGGCGGGCCCGAAAAGCGCATCAGGCTGCCGTGGATCCACTGGTTGAAGAACCACGCGGCGTCGTCGGGCGCCGCGACGATGGCGGCGAGCGGCCACAGCGCGAAGATCGCGGCCGCGAGCGGCACGCCGAGCAGCGGCAGGTGCAGGTTGCGCATCTCGGGCGTGACGAGCCACAGCGCGGCCGTGCCCGCGAGCAGCGCGACGACCAGCACCGGGTTGCCGGACAGCGCGACGAGGCCGATCGCGAGGCCCCACCACAGGGCGCCCTGCAGCGGCTTGTCGATGCCGCGCACGATCCCGTACACGAGCATCGCGATCCACGCGAACTGCGCAAGCTGCGGCGTCGTTTCGTGCCCGCGTTCCGCGAGGCCGAAGCAGGCGACGAGCACCAGCAGCGCACCGTCCGCGAGCGTGCGGCCGTAGTCGCGCGGCTCCGGCTCGCCGCCGAACGCGTACTTGAACGGTTGGACCTCGGCGCGCCGGCCGAGCAGGTAGGCCGCATACCAGACGAACGCGCATGCGACGCAGAACAGCACGCCGGTCGCGACGCGCGACGCGTTGCTCGCGTCGACCCACGGGCCGAGGCCGCGGATCGACAGCGCGCCGAGCCAGTAGCCGAGCGGCCCGTCGGTCGTGATGAACTTGCCGACCAGGTTCGGCAGCAGCCAGTCGTGCCAGCCGCCCTTGGCCATCGTCCACATCACGCCGAAGCCTGCCGCGTCCTCGTTTTTCCACGGGTCGCGGCCGAACAGGCCGAACGCCGCGTAGACGAGGCAGAGCGTGAGCAGCAGCCAGCGCGGCAGCGCACGCGTGGCGGAGGCGGTGAGACGGACGACAGGCTTCATGCAGATGAGCGATTTGTTATGGGCGGGCGGCCAGCGCGGTTGCGCGCGGTCGAGCCGGTTTCGAGCATCCGGCATTGTAGTCGCGCCCGCTGTTGTGCGTCAGGTCGTTGCCCGGGCGCCGGGCGGCGCATCGTCGGGCGAGCAGAGACAAAAAAGGGCAGCCTGGGCTGCCCTTTTGTGCGATACCGGTACGTTGCAACCACCGGATACGGTGCGAAGCTTACTTCGCCTTGCCGTTGGCGCGTACGCCGAACTTGTTCTTGAACTTCTCGACACGGCCTGCCGTGTCCATGATCTTTTGCTGACCCGTGTAGAACGAGTGCGATTCCGACGACACTTCGATCTTGGCGAGCGGGTAGGTCTTGCCGTCGAGTTCGATGTTTTCGCGCGTCTGGATCGTCGAGCGCGTGATGAACTTGAAGCCGTTCGACATGTCTTGGAAGACGACTTCGCGGTAGTCCGGGTGAATGCCAGGTTTCATGATTTTCCTTGGTGATAGCGGTAGCCAACCCGCCGCTTGCCGTGTCGAGCCGCCCCGATGGAGCGATTCGGCTGACGTCAAGCCCGGCGCGAGCCACTTGCCTAAGGTCGAAAAACGGCGATTATGCCAGAAAATCAGACGGTTGACGAATAATTTTCACGGCGCGTCGAGCGCGCCGGTGCCGGCCGGATCCTGTCGGTAGTAGCGCGCGAGGAGCCGGTACAGCTCCGGAAATTCGGACTCGAACGCTTTCGGTCGCACGAACAGCGCCTCGCTGCATACCGCGAAGAATTCCGACGGGTGATCGGCCGCATAGGGATCGATCAGTGAATCCCGCTCGAAGCGCGCCCATGCGCGATCCGGCACCGCGTCGACGCGCGCGCAGAACTGGTCGTACGCATGTTCGAACACGTCGGCCCACGCCTGCGCGTCGAGGTGCGGCGCATGCCAGCGGCGAAACAGGGGCGGATAGCCGTCGGCCGCGCCGTTGACCATGTCGATCTTGTGCGCGAACTCGTGGATCACGACGTTGTACGCGTCCCGGCCGTCCGTCATCTGCGCGTCTTCCCACGACAGGATCACCGGGCCGCCTTCCCAGGCCTCGCCGCTCGCATCCTGCTCGACTTCGTGGACGACGCCGTCCTCGTCCTGCACGGTCTTGCGGATCACGAATTCGCCCGGGTACACGACGACGCCGACCCAGCCGTCGTACAGCGACAGGTCCAGATTCAGCACCGGCAGGCAGGCCTGCGCGGCGATCGCGACGATCATCGCGTCGGTCAGCTCGAGCCCTTGCGCGGTCGAAAACGATTTTTTCGCGACGAACAGGCTCGTCAGTTCGCGCAGCCGGCCGAGCGCGTCGGGCGGCAGGGCGGCGAGGAACGGCAGGCGTTCGACGGTTTCCTGCCACAGCGGATCGGGAATCGGATGGCTGCGCAGCGCGCGGTCGCGGCGGCGGTCGTCGAACCAGCGGGTCAGTTTCGAAAGCATGGAGGCTGCGGACGAAAATCCAAAGCCTGTCTTTTAACTCAATCGATCTGTTTTTGCCATGCCGCGAAGAGGCCGCCGACGAGCGCCACGCCCGCGAGGAAGTAAAAGCCGTCGAGCGACGCGAGGAACGACGCCTGTTGCGCGACCATTCGCGCGATCGACGCGATCGCGAGGCCATGCGCGTCGTTCAGCGCGTGGCCGGCTGCCGCGTAACTGCGCGTCAGCGCGTCGACGGTCTGCTGGAACAGCGGGTCGAACAGGTTCGCGCGCTCGACGAGCCGCGTCTGGTGCACGGCGACGCGATGCTGCTCGACGATGATCACCGACGACGTCGCGAACGAGATCGTCAGTTGCCGCACGATGTTCTTCAGCCGGTAGCCGTGCGTGTATTCGTCGATCGCGAAGATCCGGAACGTGAGGTTCGCGACCGGCAGCACGATGAACAGCAGCAGCAATCCGCGCAGCAGCAGCGGGACGATCAGCGCGGCTTCGCCGACCTGCGGCGTCATCCGCGTCATCCACAGCGCGGCCGTGACGGCGATCGCGAACCCGGGCACGACGAACCACTTCTTGTGCGGGACGAATTTCGCGTAGCGCAGGTACGCGAACAGCGCGGTGGCGGAGATCAGCGACATCGTGCCGACCAGGCGCCCGGCATTCTCGACCGGATAGCCGAGCCCGCCCTCGAGAAATCGCGACGTCAGGTAACTGAAGCCCGTCGTCTCGTAGTAATAGAACATGTAGAGCAGCAGCCCGACCTGAAAAGTGCGCTCGCGGAACGCATGCAGCCGCACGAGCGGCGTCGGATGGTTCCACTGGTGATACGCGAACCACGCGAGCGCGCCGAGCCCGGCAAACGTCAGCATGATCAGCATCGGCGAGCCGCTGTAGAGCTGGTAATGCACCTGCTGCAGCACGATCTGCAGCGCCCCTTGCGCGAGCGCGAACACGACGTACGGCCAGAAGTGTCCGGAGCCGCGTTCGTCGTCCGGCGTGCGGCCCGAATCGGGCAGCGTGAGCAACGCGAGGATGGCGAACGCGATGCCGGCCGGCGCCGTGCACGCGAACAGGGCGCGCCACGTCGAATGCGCGACCAGCAGCCCGCCGACGATCGGCGCGAGCGCGCTGCCGAGCAGGATCATGATCAGGAACGCGCGTGTCGCGGGCGGCCGCTCCTGCGGCTTGAAGCTGATCTGGATCAGGATCCGGCACGCGCCCATCATCGGGCCGATGAAATAGCCCTGGAAGCCGCGCGCGAACGCGAGCTCCAGCGACGTGTCGGCCAGCGCCGCCGCGATCGCGCCGAGCGAGAACATCAGCATGCAGCCCGCGACGTAGCGGCGATGGCCGAGCCGGTCGACCCACCATTGCTGCTGCAGGATGCCGAGCACGGCCGTGACCGCGTAGGCGCTCGACGACCACACGAGTTCGTCGGGCGACGCATTGATGCCGCCCGCGATGTAGCTCGCGAAGAACGAGAAGACGGCGTTGTCGAAGTAGTCGATGCCGGTGACGAGCGCGAGCGCCCATGGAAACAGGTCCGCGCGCAGGTTCGCGCGGCTCCATAGCGGCGGCCGGCCCGGCACGGCGTTCATTCGCGGTCCTTGCGGGCGCGCCGCGCGCCGATTTCGGCCCGCCGCTGCGCGATCAGTTCATCGGCGTTTTCGCCGGCGAGGCGCCGCTCGACGTAGTCGATGTCGTGCTGCAACTCCTTGCGCAGCGCGACGGCTTCCTTCAGTTCGCGCTGGACGGCCGCGATCCGCCGGTCGAGCGTGTCGATCTGCTCGGCGAGGCCGGCGCGGATGTCGCGCAGCGACGCATCCGAATAGCGGCGCCGGCCGTCGCCCGTTTCTTCCAGCGGACGCTTCAGCATTTCGGTGATGCCGTGCAGCGAGAAGCCCAGCGCGCGCAGCCGCAGGATGCGCGCGAAACGCTCGAGGTCGGCTTCGTCGTAGAGACGGTAGCGGCCTTCGCTGCGCGACGGCGTGACGAGGCCGCGCTCTTCGTAATATTTGAGCGTGCGCGGCGTGACGCCGAGCCGCGACGCGGCGTCGCTGACGGTCAATAGCGGGGTGGAGGCGTCGGTCGGCATCGGGTATCGGGGATTCGGCGGGACAATGACGCGATTATAGATCAACCTGTACGTTCACGTTCAGGTTGGGGCCGAAAAAACGGCCGCCGGGCAGGATGCGCGGGCGGCCGTGTCGCGGGGCGGGGGCGATCAGCCGCCGCGGCGCATCAGGTCGAAGAACTCGGAGTTGCTCTTCGTCTGGCGGATCTTGTCGAGCAGGAATTCCATTGCCTCGACTTCGTCCATGTCGTGGATGAACTTGCGCAGCACCCAGATCTTCTGAAGGATCTCGGGCTTGATCAGCATTTCCTCGCGACGCGTGCCCGACTTGTTCAGGTTGATCGACGGATACACGCGCTTTTCCGCGAGACGGCGCTCGAGGTGCACTTCCATGTTGCCGGTGCCCTTGAACTCTTCGTAGATCACGTCGTCCATGCGGCTGCCGGTTTCGATCAGCGCGGTGCCGATGATCGTCAGCGAACCGCCTTCCTCGATGTTGCGCGCCGCGCCGAAGAAGCGCTTCGGACGCTGCAGCGCGTTCGCGTCGACACCGCCCGTCAGCACCTTGCCCGATGCCGGGATCACGGTGTTGTACGCACGCGCGAGACGCGTGATCGAGTCGAGCAGAATCACGACGTCGTGCTTCATTTCGACGAGGCGCTTGGCCTTCTCGATCACCATTTCGGCGACCTGCACGTGGCGCGTGGCCGGTTCGTCGAACGTCGACGCGATCACTTCGCCGGCGACCGAGCGCTGCATTTCGGTCACTTCTTCCGGGCGCTCGTCGATCAGCAGCACGAACAGGATCACGTCCGGGTGGTTCTGCTTGATCGCATGCGCGATGTGCTGGAGCATCACGGTCTTGCCGGACTTCGGCGACGCGACGAGCAGGCCGCGCTGGCCCTTGCCGATCGGCGCGATCATGTCGATGATGCGGCCCGTGACGTTTTCCTCGCCGCGCATTTCGCGTTCGAGCGACAGCGGCTTGTTCGGGTGCAGCGGCGTGAGGTTCTCGAACATGATCTTGTGTTTCGAGGCCTCGGGCGGCTGCCCGTTGACTTTGTCGACCTTCACCAGCGCGAAGTAGCGCTCGCCGTCCTTCGGCGTGCGGACTTCACCTTCGATGGTGTCGCCGGTGTGCAGGTTGAAGCGGCGGATCTGCGACGGGCTGATGTAGATGTCGTCGGTGCTCGCGAGGTACGACATTTCCGGCGAGCGCAGGAAGCCGAAGCCGTCCGGCAGCACTTCGAGCGTACCGTCGCCGAAGATCGTCTCTCCCGTCTTGGCGCGCTTTTTGAGAATGGCAAACATCAACTCCTGCTTGCGCAGGCGGTTCGCGTTTTCGATCTCCAGGCCGTTGGCCATTTCGATCAGTTCGGACACGTGCAGAGACTTGAGCTCGGATAAATGCATACGGAGAACCCGCCAGGGAGGAGAAGCGACGAAAGAAAATAAGGGAGGAGGGCGAGCGGAGGCGCTCAGAGACTTAAATGCGTCTTGTCGACGTTTTTTAATTCTAGCATAGGCCGATTCGCGCTTGAGCGAGCGATCGGCGGCTTGACGACGGACGTGTTGCCGACTGACAACACGTCCGTGGAACTGCCGGTATTACAGGTGGCTGTCCAGGAAGGCGGTGAGCTGCGACTTCGACAGCGCGCCGACCTTCTGCGCGGCGGCCGCGCCGTTCTTGAACAGGATCAGCGTCGGGATGCCGCGCACGCCGAACTTCGCGGGCGTGGCCTGGTTGTCGTCGACGTTGATCTTCGCGATCTGCAGCTTGTCGCCGTAGTCCTTCGCGACTTCGTCGAGGATCGGGGCGATCATCTTGCACGGGCCGCACCATTCGGCCCAGAAATCGACGAGTACGGGCTTGTCGGACTTGACGACGTCCTGTTCGAACGATGCGTCGCTGATGTGTTTGATCTGTTCGCTCATTGGGTCAATACCTCTTACGGTTCGGGGACTGCCTGCTTGCGCGTTGCGGCGTACCGGCCGCCGTAGGCTGCCGGCCGCTGCGGCAGGTCACTCCGCCTTCCGGAAGGGAGGGGGCGTAAGCGCTGCATGCCGCGGCTCGCGGGTCGTTCGGGCGTCATATTAGCCTAAATTGCTATCTGCTGCGGGCGGCGATAGTAGCCGCTACGCGAGTAGGGGTACGACGCGACGTTCGACCGTCGTGCCACGCAGGTGGAGGCCGGTCCGCAAATTACAAGGGGAGTGGGCCGCATGCGGTGCGCGCGAACGGGCGATGCGCGGGTTTGCCCGGCGATATTCGCTTTGATGCGAACAAACGGTCGCATTCGTCCGGAAGCGGTGATAGAATATGCCGTGACGGGCCTCCTCGCATGGTGGGGCGGTGAACCTGGTCAGGTCGGGAACGAAGCAGCCACAATCGTTTTCCGCCAGTGCCGAGGGTTGGGCTCGTCACCTTCCTTCTCGCCCCGTTCGCAGGGCGTTTTTTATTTCTGCGTCACACTCCGTTCGACCTCCACCTTGCCCGTGTTCCGCACCGCTTCGCGTGTCGGCGCGACGCAGCGTTACTGATACAATTTCCCGATGACCTATCAAGTTCTCGCACGCAAGTGGCGTCCGAAGGATTTCGCTTCGCTCGTCGGCCAGGAGCACGTCGTCAGGGCGCTCACGCACGCGCTCGACGGCGGGCGTCTCCATCACGCCTATCTGTTTACCGGAACCCGCGGTGTCGGCAAGACGACGCTGTCGCGGATCTTCGCGAAGGCGCTCAACTGTGAAACCGGCGTCACGTCGCAGCCGTGCGGCGTGTGTCGCGCGTGTCGCGAGATCGACGAGGGTCGTTTCGTCGATTACGTCGAGATGGACGCGGCGAGCAACCGCGGCGTCGACGAAATGGCCGCGCTGCTCGAGCGCGCGGTGTACGCGCCCGTCGATGCGCGCTTCAAGGTCTACATGATCGACGAAGTGCACATGCTGACGAATCACGCGTTCAACGCGATGCTGAAGACGCTGGAAGAGCCGCCGCCGCACGTCAAGTTCATCCTCGCGACGACCGATCCGCAGAAAATCCCCGTCACCGTGCTGTCGCGCTGTCTGCAGTTCAACCTGAAGCAGATGCCGGCCGGGCACATCGTGTCGCATCTCGAGCGGATCCTCGGCGAAGAACGGATCACGTTCGAGCCGCAGGCGCTGCGCCTGCTCGCGCGGGCCGCGCAGGGCAGCATGCGCGACGCGCTGTCGCTGACCGACCAGGCGATCGCCTATTCGGCGAACGAGGTGACCGAGTCGGCGGTGTCGGGCATGCTCGGCGCGCTCGACCAGACCTACATGGTGCGCCTGCTCGACGCGCTCGCGGCCGGCAACGGCCCGGAAATCCTCGCGATTGCCGACGAGATGTCGCTGCGCAGCCTGTCGTTCTCGACCGCGCTGCAGGATCTCGCGAGCCTGCTGCACCGGATCGCGTGGGCGCAGTTCGCGCCGGGCTCGGTGCTCGACGAATGGCCGGAAGCGGCCGACCTGCGCCGGTTTGCTGAGACGCTGAGCCCCGAGCAGGTGCAGTTGTTCTATCAGATCGCGACGGTCGGGCGCGCCGAACTCGGCCTGGCGCCGGACGAATACGCCGGTTTCACGATGACGCTGCTGCGGATGCTCGCGTTCGAGCCGGCCGTCGGCGCCGGCAGCGCGCCGGGCGGTCAGCCGTCCGTGCCGCCGCGTGCGGTGCCGGCCCCGCGTGCTACGGCGGCACCGGCCGCTGCCGCGGCGAAGCCGGTATCGGCCGCGCCGGCAAGCGCAGCGCGCCCGCCAGCCGCGACGCCGGCTGCGCCGGTCGCCCGTTCGGCGCCGGTGCAATCGAGCGATGAAGCCGAACGGCCGGCCGCCAAGCCGGCTGCCGTTCAGTCACCGGCAGAAGCAGCGCCGGAACCGGTCGCGGCTGACGTGCAAGCTGTCGAGCCGCCTCAGCCGGAAACGAAGGCAGCGCCCGCCGGCGACACGCCGCCTCCCGCGCGCAAGGCACCCGAGCCGCCCGCCGTTGCCGTCGTGCAGCGAAACGATGAACCGGCGCCGCAGGCCGAACCGGCGCCGCGCGTCGCATCGCCCGAGCCGGCCGCCGCACGGCCGGCGGCGCGCGCGGGCGGTGCCGCCGCCGCACTCGACGTGCTGCGCAATGCGGGGATGCGCGTGTCGTCGGACCGCGGGCGCGCAGGCGCTGCCGCCAAGCCGGCTGCTGAAAAGCCGGTCGCGCCGCGTCCGGCCGTCCAGGTGCCGACGCCGCGTGCTGCCGCCCGTGCGCCGCAAGCAGCCGATTCGCGCCAGCCGTCGCCGCCGTGGGAAGACATCCCGCCCGACGACTACGTGCCGCTCAGCGCCGACGAAATGTTCGGCGGGTCCGACGACGGCTTCGTGCCGGTGTTCGACAGCGGTCCCGACGACGTGCGCGTGACGCCGAAGCCGGCGGACGCGCGTCCGGCCGCGCCGATCGACACGCGTCCGCTGCCGCCCGCGATCGCGCTCGATCCGATCGGTTTCGACGGCGAATGGCCGGCGCTGGCCGCGCGGTTGCCGCTGAAGGGTGTCGCGTACCAGCTCGCGTTCAACAGCGAGCTGACGGCCGTCGATGCAACTGCATTGAAATTGTCCGTGCCGGTGCCGCAGTATGCGGACGCCGCACAGGTGGCGAAGCTGAAGGCCGCACTGGCCGATGCGCTCGGCAAGCCGGTCGAGGTGACCGTCGAGGTCGGGCCCGCGCGGCGCACTGCGGCGGCGCTCGATGCGGCCGCGCGCGCGGCGCGCCAGCGCGAAGCCGAACAGGAGATTCACGGCGATCCGTTCGTCCAGCAGCTCGTGCGCGAGTTCGGTGCACGCATCGTCGAAGGGTCGGTGCGCCCGCTCGCCGATTCGGCGCCGGACGGCGCGCCGCCGACGCTGCATTGAACTGAGCGCCCCGCGACAGGCACAATCACGCCCCGCACACATTGGCCGGCACGCGCCGCGTGCCGGTTTTCACACGATCAAGAAGGAGTATTCCCATGTTGAAAGGCAACCTCGCCGGACTGATGAAGCAAGCGCAGCAAATGCAGGAAAACATGAAGAAGATGCAGGAGCAGCTTGCGCTCATCGAAGTCGAAGGGCAGTCGGGCGCCGGCCTCGTCAAGGTGACGATGACGTGCCGCAACGAAGTGCGCCGCGTGTCGATCGACCCGAGCCTGCTCGCGGACGACAAGGACATGCTCGAGGATCTCGTCGCCGCTGCGTTCAACGACGCGGTGCGCAAGGCCGAAGCCACGTCGCAGGAAAAGATGAGCGGCATGACCTCGGGCCTGCCGCTGCCCCCGGGCTTCAAGCTGCCGTTCTGAGCGCGGCGTCCTTGCCACTGTTTGCCGCCGTATGAAACAGCCGTCCGCCCTGTCCGCCCTCGTCGAAGCGTTGCGCGTGCTGCCCGGCGTCGGGCCGAAATCCGCGCAGCGCATGGCGGTTCACCTGATGCAGCACGACCGTGAGGGCGCGGAGCGGCTCGGCCGGTCGCTGCTGTTCGCGACCGAGCACCTGCAGCACTGCGAGAAGTGCAACACGTTCACCGAAGCGCAGATCTGCGAGGTCTGCAGCGACGAGGAGCGTGATCCGACGCTGCTGTGCGTCGTCGAGACGCCTGCCGACCAGATCATGCTCGAGCAGACGATGACCTACCGCGGGTTGTATTTCGTGCTGATGGGGCGACTGAGCCCGCTCGACGGGATCGGCCCGAAGGAAATCCATTTCGACCGCCTCGTGCGGCGCGCGTCCGACGGCGTCGTCAAGGAAGTCGTGCTCGCGACCAACTTCACGAACGAAGGCGAAGCCACCGCCCACTACCTCGGCCAGACGCTCAAGGCGCGCGGGCTGGCGGTCACGCGCCTCGCGCGCGGCGTGCCGGTGGGCGGCGAGCTCGAGTACGTCGACGCGGGCACCATCGCCCGCGCGATGCTCGACCGCCGCACGATGTAAGCCGGGCGCCGCCTGCGGGCGGCGCCGTTCCTCATGCCAGGGAGACACATGAGCACCAGCCAGGGCCCGCTCGCGGGCGTCAAAGTGCTCGAATTCGGAACGCTGATCGCGGGGCCGTTCGCGTCGCGGCTGTTCGCCGAATTCGGCGCGGAAGTGATCAAGATCGAGGATCCGAACGGCGGCGACCCGCTGCGCAAGTGGCGCAAGCTCCATCCGGAGCAGGGCGGCACGTCGCTGTGGTGGTCCGTGCAGGCGCGCAACAAGAAATCGGTCACGCTGAACCTGAAGGCCGACGCCGGCAAGGCGATCGCGCGGCAGCTCGCGAGCGAGGCCGACATCGTGATCGAGAACTTCCGCCCGGGCCTGCTCGAAAAGCTCGGGCTCGGCTACGACGTGCTGTCGGCCGACAATCCGGGCCTCGTGATGGTGCGCCTGTCCGGCTACGGGCAGACGGGCCCGTACCGCGACCGGCCCGGCTTCGGCGCGATCGCCGAATCGATGGGCGGGCTGCGCCACATCACCGGCTATCCGGATCTGCCGCCGCCGCGCATCGGCATCTCGATCGGCGACTCGATCGCCGCGCTGCACGGCGTGATCGGCGCGCTGATGGCGCTCCATCACCGCAAGGTCAACGGCGGCGCGGGGCAGGTGGTCGACGTTGCACTGTATGAAGCCGTCTTCAACATGATGGAAAGCGTGGTGCCCGAGTACGGCGTGTACGGGATGGTGCGCGAGCGCACTGGCGCGTCGCTGCCGGGTATCGTGCCGTCGAATACGTATGCATGCCGCGACGGCAGCATCGTGATCGGCGGCAACAGCGATCCGATCTTCAAGCGGCTGATGAAGGCGATCGAGCGCGACGACCTCGCCGACGATCCCGCGCTCGCGCAAAACGACGGGCGCGTGCCGCGCACGCAGGAAATCGACGACGCGATCGCCGCGTGGCTCGCGCCGCGCACGATCGAAGAGGCGCTTGCCGTGCTGAATGCGGCCGACGTGCCGGCCGGGCGCATCTACAGCGCCGCCGACATGTTCACCGATCCGCAGTTCGTCGCGCGCCAGATGATCCAGCGTTTCAAGCTGGCCGACGGCACCGACATTCCGCTGCCGAACATCACGCCGAAGCTGTCGGACACGCCGGGCGAAACGCGCTGGCTCGGGCCCGAGCTCGGCGAGCACACCGACGAGGTGCTGCGCGGCCTCGGCTACGACGCGCAGGCGATTGCCGCGCTGCGCGAGGCGGGCGCGATCTGAGTGCCCCGCGGCCTAGCGCCTTGCGCCGGGCCGCCCGACGGACGCCTTTTCCGACGAGTCGTTCGTCGGGGCGAAAAACCCCGGCGACCCGGTGTTTTCCCCGGCGCATGGAATGCCGCCGCACGATGCGGCGGCGCATCGTGCGCCCATGCGTCTACCCACCCGTCCGCGGCCGCCGGACTGTCGCTCTCGCGCCATCTTTCCTCGGTTACAATCGCCGGATGCGAATCCTACTCAGCAACGACGACGGCTATCTCGCCCCCGGTCTCGCCGCGCTCAGCGAAGCGCTGCAGCCGCTGGCCGAGCTCACGGTGATCGCGCCCGAGCAGAACTGCAGCGGCGCGTCGAACTCCCTCACGTTGTCGCGGCCGCTGTCGGTGCAGCGCGCAGCGGGTACGGGTTTCTTCTACGTGAACGGCACGCCGACCGATTCGGTGCACGTCGCGCTGACGGGGATGGCCGATGAGAGGCCCGACATCGTCGTATCCGGCATCAACAACGGCCAGAACATGGGCGAAGACACGCTCTATTCGGGGACAGTTGCAGCCGCCACCGAGGGCATCATGTTCGGTGTGCCGGCGATTGCGTTCTCGCTGGTCGACAAGGGCTGGGCCCAGCTGCCGGACGCCGCGCGCGTCGCCGCGGAAATCGTCGCGCATTACCTCGCGCACCCGCTGCCGGGCAACCCGCTGTTGAACGTCAATATTCCGAACCTGCCGTACGACGAGCTGAAGGGCTGGAAGGTTACGCGCCTCGGCAAGCGTCATCCGTCGCAGCCGGTGATCCGCCAGACCGACCCGCGCGGCGAGCCGATCTACTGGATCGGTGCCGCGGGCGACGCGCTGGACGCCAGCGAGGGCACCGATTTTCACGCCGTCGCAAACGGTTTCGTGTCGATCACGCCGCTGCAGCTCGATCTCACGCATACGCAGATGCTGCCCGCGACGCGCGAATGGGTGCGCGCCGGAGGGCGGGCTTCATGAGCGGCGAGCGCGCGAAGCGGTTCCCGCTCGCGCTCGAAGATCTCAAGCGAGCGCCACGCAAGTCGGACGGTCGGGCCGGTGAACGCCAGGCGGCGGGCGCGGTGCCGAAGGCCGCCGACAAACCCGCAGCCGTGCTGAAACCGGTTGCGGTGAAGCCGGCCGCCGTGCGGGCGCCGCTGCCGGGTATCGGCGCCGCGAAACCGGCGACCGCACCGAAGCCGACCGTGCTCAAGCCAGCGCTGCCGAAGCCGGCTGCGCCCACGATTGCGCCGGCCGGCGCGTTCGCCCTCACGTCGGAACGTGTGCGCGAGCGGATGGTCGAACGCCTGCGCGCGAATGGCGTGACCGATACGCGCGTGCTGGACGCGATGGCCGCGGTGCCGCGCCACCTGTTCGTGGATCCGGGGCTCGCGACGCAGGCCTACGAGGATTCGGCGCTGCCGATCGGTCATCAGCAAACCATTTCAAAGCCGTCGGTCGTCGCGCGCATGATCGAGCTCGCGATGGCCGGCCGCACACTCGAGCGCGTGCTCGAGATCGGCACGGGCTGCGGCTATCAGGCCGCCGTGCTGAGCCACGTGGCACGCGACGTGTATTCGATTGAACGCATCAAGCCGCTGTATGAGCGCGCGAAGCTGAACCTGCGGCCGCTGCGCGTGCCGAACATCCGTCTGCACTATGGCGACGGGCGTGTCGGCCTGCCGTCCGCGGCCCCGTTCGACGCGATCGTGATCGCGGCGGCGGGGCTCGACGTGCCGCAGGCGCTGCTCGAGCAGCTCGCGATCGGCGGGCGGCTCGTCGCGCCGGTCGGCGCGCAGAGCGGGCAGCACCAGGTGCTCACGCTCGTCGAGCGCGTCGCGCACGCGCAATGGCGAGAGTCCCGGCTTGATCGCGTTTTCTTTGTCCCTTTAAAATCCGGAGTGATTTGAAACCGATGAGTATGTTGCGCGCGATGCAAAACAACCGATCCCGGGAACCGCTCACGCTCGCCCAGCGCGCGATCTGTGTGGCTGCGTTCTCCACGCTACTGGCCGCCTGTGCGACGCGGCTCGACAACGCGCCCGTCGTCGACCGCTCCGGGTCGCTCGGCACGACCGCCACCGCGCAGCCCGCGGTGCCGCTCGGCCCGCCGCCGCCTGGCTTCTATCGTGTGAAGCCGGGCGACACGCTGTACCGGATTGCGCTCGAGAACGGGCAGAACTATCGCGACATCGCGTCGTGGAACAACCTGGCGAACCCGAACCAGATCGAAGTCGACCAGCTGCTGCGCGTGGCGCCGCCGGGCGGCGCCGCGGTCGCGGGTGCGCCGGCCGCCGCGCCGATCGTCGGTGGCGCGGTCGCGACGGCACCGCTGAGCAGCGGCCCGGCCGCGCCGGCTGCCGGCACGTCGTCGGCGCTGGCCGCCACGCCGCCGGCGGCGGCAACCGGATCGAGCGATACGGCCGCGGCGCCGAGCGGCCCCGTGACGTTCGCGTGGCCCGCGCGCGGCCCCGTGCTGAACGGGTTCGACGACGCGAAGAACAAGGGTGTCAATATCGGCGGGACGGCCGGCGAGGCCGTGAAGGCGGCGGCGGACGGCCGAGTCGTTTACTCCGGCAACGGTCTGCGTGGTTACGGCAACCTCATTATCATCAAGCACGATGCAACTTACCTCACGGCGTATGCACACAATCGCGCTTTGATGGTAAAAGAGGGGGACGCGGTAACGAAGGGGCAGAAGATCGCCGAGATGGGTAACAGCGATGCCGACCGCGTGATGCTGCATTTCGAGGTTCGCCGGCAGGGTAAGCCTGTCGATCCGCTGAAGTATTTGCCGCCTCAATAACCGAGACGACCATGCCGAAATCGAAGCGCCACGAGCCGCAAGCCGAGTCTGAGAAGATCAGTCGTGCCACGCAAGCATCGGTGGGGCGAGTGGGTGCTTCGACGGACGACGAAGACGACGTCGCGGAAAACGAACGTGATCTCGAGGCACGCGACGCCGAGGCCGAAGGTGGCGACGACGAGCGCGAAGGCCGTCAGGAAGCCGCGCCCGACGTCGACGATTTCCGCACGCTGCTGCAGGCCGAACTCACGGCCGACACGATCCAGCATTACCTGAACCGCATCAGCGTGAAGCCGCTGCTGACCGTCGAGGAAGAGCAGCGCTATTCGCGTCTTGCGAAGGCCGGCGAATTCGAGGCGCGGCAGGTGATGATCGAGCGCAACCTGCGTCTCGTCGTCAGTATCGCGAAGGGGTACCTGAACCGCGGCGTGCCGCTGCTCGACCTGATCGAGGAAGGCAACCTCGGCCTGATGCACGCGATCGAGAAATTCGACCCGACGCGCGGTTTTCGCTTCTCGACCTACGCGACGTGGTGGATCCGGCAGAGCATCGAGCGGGCGATCATGAACCAGGCCCGCACGGTGCGCCTGCCCGTGCACGTGATCCGCGAACTGAACCAGGTGCTGCGCGCGAAGCGCCACCTCGAAAAGAATTCGATGTCGACGGGCGAGGCGGCCGAACGCCGTGAAGCCAGCATCGACGACATCGCCTATCTCACCGGCAAGACCGCCGAGGAAGTCACCGATATCCTCGCGCTCAACGAACACACGGCGTCGCTCGACGCGCCGCTCGACCTCGATCCCGCGAGCAGCCTGCTCGACCTGCTGCCCGACGACCAGAGCCAGTCGCCCGACGCCGAGGTGCAGCACCGCGAGCTCGAAACGCTGACGCGCGCGTGGCTGTCGCGGCTGTCCGACAAGCACCGGCACGTGATCGAGCGCCGCTTCGGCCTGAACCACATCGAACCGGCGACGCTCGAGGAGCTCGCCGACGAGATGGGGCTCACGCGCGAGCGCGTGCGGCAGATCCAGCAGGAAGCGCTGGTGCGCCTCAAGCGGTTCTTTGCCTCCAACGGCGTGCGCAAGGACGCCGTTCTGTAACTGATGACTCCGATTCTCGTTTTTGACATCGAGACGATTCCCGATGTCGACGGCATTCGCCGTCTGGAAGACCTGCCCGCGACGCTCAACGATGCCGCGGTGGCCGAGCATGCATTCGCCGCACGCCGCGAGAAGACCGGCAGTGATTTCCTGCCGCATCACCTGCAGCGGATCGCGGCGATTTCGTGCGTGTTCCGCGACAACAACGGTTTTCGCGTGCGCTCGCTCGGCACGCCGCAGGACAACGAAGCCACGCTGATCCAGTCGTTCTACCGCGTAATCGAGAAATACACGCCGCAGCTCGTGTCGTGGAACGGCGGTGGCTTCGATCTGCCGGTGCTCCATTACCGCGCGCTCGTGCACGGCATTCCCGCCACCCGCTACTGGGATCTCGGCGAGGACGACCGCGAGTTCAAGTGGAACAACTACATCTCGCGCTATCACTCGCGGCATACCGACCTGATGGACGTGCTCGCGATGTATCAGGCGCGCGCCAATGCGCCGCTCGACGCGCTCGCGAAGCTGTGCGGCTTTCCGGGCAAGCTCGGGATGGATGGCAGCCAGGTATGGCCGGCGTTCCAGGACGGGCGAATCGAGGAAATCCGCAACTACTGCGAAACCGACGTCGTCAATACCTACCTGCTGTATTGCCGGTTCCAGTTGATGCGCGGCGGCCTGACGCCGAGCGAGTACGCGGACGAGATCCTGCTCGTGAAGAACGCGCTTGCGCTGGAACCGGCGCCACACTGGGTCGAATACCTGGCCGGCTTCGACGCGTAGCGCGGCCAGCCCGATCAGCCGAGGTCGAGCAGCACCGGCTGGTGATCGGACGCGCGCACGTTACCGTCGATCTCGCAGCGGGTGACGCGCGGCAACAGCGTGTCGGTCACGAACACGAAATCGCATGCGAGCGGCCCGTCCGACCATTGCACCGTATCGTAGACGCCGGCCGTCGGCGGCGGCGTGCGGCCGGGATGCCGCGCAACCCACGCGTCGATGAAATCCGGCGTGTCGGCAAGCGGCGCCAGGAAGCGCCGGTATGCGTCGCTGCCGAATGCACTGTTGAAATCGCCGCAGACGATCGCATCGCGTGGCTGTCCGGTCGCGCTGAACGGCCCCTCGGCGGTTTCGGCGCGGGCCGGGTGGGTCGCGTGCGCACAGGCCTCGCGATGCCGGTCGCGCAGCGCGTCGACCTGCGCGAGCCGCTGGCGCGCCGAGTAATACTCCAGATGCGTGGTGACCACGCGCAACGGCCCGAACGGCGCCTGCAACTCGATGTCGAGCGCGACGCGCGGCATCGACGGCGCGCCGGCGTCGGCCGGCCACGGCAGCGACTGGCGCAGCACGCGCCCGACCGGCAGCCTTGTCGCGATGGCGTTGCCGAACTGGCGGCGCGGTGCGCCCGGCCGGATGGCCGGCAGGTCGGCGCCGATCGCGTCGACGACCGTATAGCCGGGCAGCAGCGCGGCGAGTTCGGCGAACTGGTCGGGGCCCGGCCGGCCCGGCAGTGCGTCGAAGCCGCGCGTGACTTCCTGCAGGCACAGCACGTCGAAATCGCCGAGCCCGCGAATGGCCGCGACGGTGCGAGGAAGATCGACGACGCCGTCCGCGTCCCGACCCCATTGGATGTTCCAGTCGATCAATCGCATGGTCGAATCTCCTGTCGGGCGAAATGTGGGGCCTTGGGCCTCGGGCGTTGCCCCGGCTGATTTGCGGCCGGGCATTGCCGCAGGCGCATCCCGCAGCCGCATTGCGTGGCCGCCCGGGCGCGCTACGGGCTGTCCGTGCGCAAGTTCGACGCCTGCCTCATCCAAAGCGCGCGACGGAGGCTTTCGTCGTCTACAATCTCGCCTTCTTCAACGTTTGTCAGGAAAAGCTGGTGTCCGAAGCCGTCCCCACTTCTGCGCGCAAATCGAAAAATGCGCCCGTCGCGCCCGGGCCCGCCCCGGTTCTCGAGATCGAATCGCTCGACATGGAAGCGCGCGGTGTCGGCCGCACGGTGACCGAGGACGGCGGGCCGGGCAAGGTGATCTTCGTCGAAGGCGCGCTGCCGGGCGAGCGCGTGACTTATTCGAGCTACCGCCGCAAGCCGAGCTACGAGCAGGCGACGGTCGTCGACATTCTGCGCCCGAGCGTATTGCGCACGCAGCCGAAGTGCAAATTCTTCGGCACCTGCGGCGGCTGCTCGATGCAGCATCTCGACATGCGCGCGCAGGTGGCGGTCAAGCAACGCGTGCTCGAAGACAACCTGTGGCATCTGGCGAAGCTGCGCGCGGAAACGATGTTTGCGCCGATCCACGGCCCGTCGTGGGGCTACCGCTACCGGGCGCGCCTGACCGTGCGCAACGTCGCGAAGAAGGGCGGCGTGCTGGTCGGGTTCCACGAGAAGAAGAGCAGCTACGTCGCCGACATGACGAGCTGCGAAGTGCTGCCGCCGCACGTGTCGGCGATGCTCGTGCCGCTGCGCCGGCTCGTCGAGGGACTGTCGATTCGCGACCGGATGCCGCAGATCGAACTCGCGGTCGGCTCGACCGTCACCGCGCTCGTGCTGCGCGTGCTGGAGCCGATCAATGCGGACGACGAAGCGCTGCTGCGCGCGTTCGCGGACGAGCACAACGTGCAGTTCTGGTTGCAGCCGAAGGGGCCGGACACGGTGACGCCGTTCTATCCGCTCGACGTGTCGCTCGACTACACGCTGCCGGAATTCGGCATCCGCATGCCGTTCAAGCCGACCGACTTCACGCAGGTCAATCACCAGATCAACCGCGTGCTGGTGGGCCGCGCGCTGCGCCTGCTCGCGCCGTCGCGCGACGATCGCGTGCTCGACCTGTTCTGCGGGATCGGCAACTTCACGCTGCCGCTCGCGCGGCTGTCGCGCGAAGTGATGGGCATCGAGGGCAGCGATACGCTGACCACGCGCGCGCTGGCGAACGCACGCGAGAACGGGGTCGACGGCCATACGACGTTCGCGTGCCGGAACCTGTTCGAAGTGACCGGCGACGACCTCCGCGCGCTCGGCGCATTCGACAAGTTCCTGATCGACCCGCCGCGCGAAGGCGCGCTCGCGGTGTCGAAGGCGCTGGCCGAGATCGCGCAGAGCGGCGAAGGTCCGCTGCCGAAGCGCATCGTGTACGTGTCGTGCAACCCGTCGACGCTCGCGCGCGATGCAGGCCTGCTCGTGCACGAGGCCGGCTACCGGCTGAAGGGCGCCGGTGTCGTGAACATGTTCCCGAATACGTCGCACGTCGAATCGATCGCGCTGTTCGAGCGCGATTGAGCCGGGCGGCGGACGTAAAAAAACCGGCCCGCGGGCCGGTTTTTTCGTGGTGCGCAGCGAACGTCAGTTGCGGTTGCCGCCGAAGATGCCGAGCAGCGCGAGCAGGTTCGTGAACACGTTGTACAGGTCGAGGTAGATCGCGAGCGTGGCCGAGATGTAGTTCGTCTCGCCGCCGTTCACGACGCGCTGGACGTCGAACAGCATGTACGCCGAGAAAATCGCGATCGCGAGCACCGATACGGTGAGCATCAGCGCCGGCAGTTGCAGGAAGATGTTCGCGACCGACGCGAGCAGGATCACGATCACGCCCATGAACAGCCACTTGCCGAGCCCGGAGAAGTCGCGCTTGCTGACGGTGGCGATCGTCGCCATCGTGGCGAAGATGATGCCGGTGCCGCCGAACGCGAGCATGATCAGCGACGGGCCGTTCGAGAAGCCGAGGATGAAGCTCAGCAGCCGCGACAGCATCAGGCCCATGAAGAACGTGAAGCCCAGCAGCACGAACACGCCGGCCGCGCTGTTTTTCGTCCGCTCGATCGCGAACATGAAGCCGAACGCGATCGCGAAGAACGCGAGCAGGCTCATCATCGGGCTCGTGGCCGCGAACAGCGAGAAGCCCGTCGCGACGCCGACCCAGGCGCCCAGCACGGTCGGCACCATCGACAGCGCGAGCAGCCAGTACGTGTTCCGCAGCACGCGGTTGCGAACCTCGGCGGTGCTGACGGAACCGCCGCGGCCGAAATTGTACGGATAGTCGTTCATGGTTTCTCCTAACATTGAACGCGTGGGCGTCCGGGGCCGGTTCGGCGCGCGCGATGTGCGGCGCAGCAAACCGGGGCAGCTATGGCTAAGATACGTTCCGTGCCGGGAGGTTTCAATGGCCCGGCGGCACAAAACATATGGATTCTGAACCTTTCATTCGTGTAAGGGTTCAATCGCAATGATACACGGGATCGTGCTACAATAGCGGATTCATTTGAACCTGTAACTTCTTAATTTTTTGGAGTTTTTATGGCAATCGAGCGCACCCTGTCGATCATCAAGCCGGATGCGGTGGCAAAGAACGTGATCGGCCAGATCTACAGCCGTTTCGAAGGCGCCGGCCTGAAGATCGTCGCATCGCGCATGGCACACCTGTCGCGTGCTGACGCAGAGAAGTTCTATGCAGTTCACGCAGCGCGTCCGTTCTTCAAGGACCTCGTCGACTTCATGATCTCGGGCCCGGTGATGATCCAGGTTCTGGAAGGTGAAGGCGCGATCCTGAAGAACCGCGACCTGATGGGCGCAACGGATCCGAAGAAGGCGGAAAAGGGCACGATCCGCGCCGACTTCGCCGACAGCATCGACGCGAACGCCGTCCACGGCTCGGACGCTGCGGAAACGGCAGCGGTCGAAATCGCGTTCTTCTTCCCGGAAATGAACGTTTACTCGCGTTAAGCCCTGGCTGACAGCAAGTAGGCAGGATTCAGCGCACGCGGCAAGGCAGCACATCATGACGAGCGAAACTTCCGTCAATCTTCTCGACTTCGATGCCGAGGGTCTTGTCGCGTACTGCGGCAGCCTGGGCGAGAAGCCGTTCCGCGCCAAGCAATTGCAGCGCTGGATCCACCAGTACAACGCCGGCGATTTCGACGGCATGACCGATCTCGCGAAGTCCCTGAGGGAAAAACTCAAGGGCCGCGCGTCGATCGTGATGCCGGAGATCGCCAGCGATCACGTTTCCACCGACGGCACGCGCAAGTGGCTGATCGACGTCGGAAACGGCAATGCGGTCGAAACCGTGTTCATCCCGGAAGAGACGCGCGGCACGCTGTGCGTGTCGTCGCAGGCCGGGTGCGCGGTGAACTGCCGCTTCTGTTCGACGGGCAAGCAGGGTTTCTCCCGCAACCTGTCGACAGCTGAAATCATCGGCCAGCTCCGGATGGCCGAATTTGCATTGCGCGCGTCGCTGGGCCGCGCGCCCGGCCCGAACGGCAAGGCCGAACGGGTCGTCACCAACGTGGTGATGATGGGCATGGGCGAGCCGCTCCTGAATTACAGCGCGGTCGTCCCCGCGATGCGACTGATGCTCGACGACAACGCGTACGGCCTGTCGCGCCGCCGCGTCACGCTGTCGACGTCCGGCGTGGTGCCGATGATGGACCGCCTCGGCGCCGAGTTGCCGGTCGCGCTGGCCGTTTCGCTGCACGCGCCGAACGATGCGCTGCGCGACGAGCTGGTGCCGCTCAACAAGAAGTATCCGCTTCGCGAGCTGATGGCCGCGTGTCAGCGTTATCTGAAGGTCGCGCCGCGCGACTTCATCACTTTCGAATACTGCATGCTCGACGGCGTCAACGACACCGAAGCGCATGCGCGCGAACTGCTGGCCGTCACGCGCGACGTGCCGTGCAAGTTCAACCTGATCCCGTTCAATCCGTTTCCGGAATCGGGCCTCATCCGCTCGAAGCCGGAGCAGATCAAGCGCTTCGCGCAGGTTCTCATCGACGCGGGTGTCGTCACGACCGTGCGCAAGACGCGCGGCGACGACATCGACGCCGCGTGCGGGCAGTTGGCCGGCGCGGTGAAGGATCGCACGCGCCTCGCGGAACGAACGGGCGCAGCAGGAAAAATCATCGAAGTTCGGGCAGTTTGACGGGGGCACCTGGCCGGGGTGCCCGAACCCTTTGGCGGTGCAACACGCGAATAGCGATCGGTCGCGGCGCCTCGGCGCCGCGCAGGGTATGAACAGTTGCGGGTGCCGGCCGGCGGGAGTCGGCGGCGGCCGCCAGTGAAGAAGAATCGACGCGAGGACAAGGATGAGTGAGCCGCAGCCGTCTAACGGCGCAGAGACGAATGCCGCGAAGCCGGCACCGGCGGGACTGGAATCGCTGGCGGCGGTCGGCAGCCGGCTGGCGCAGCTTCGGGAGACGAAGGGCTGGTCGGTCGACGACGTGTCGGCGCGACTCAAGGTCGCACCGCAAAAGCTCCGGGCGCTCGAGGCCGGCGACATCAGCCATTTGCCCGGCGTGACGTTCGCGCTCGGGGTCGTGCGCAGCTATGCGAAGATGCTCGGCGTCGATCCGGAACCGTTCGCGCAGGCGCTGCGCCGCGAGCGCGGGGTGCCGGAAGTCGACCTGTCGATGCCGGCGTCGTCGGGCACGGATCTGCCGCGCGGCCGCGTGTCGATTCCGCTCGGCGGCTCGTCGCGTCACCATCCGTGGCTGTGGGGAACGGGGATCGTCATCGTCGCGGTGGTCGCCGTACTGATGTGGCACACTGGCGGCGATTCGTCGAGCCTGCTTGCACGCTTCAAGGGCGGCGACGCCGAGCATGCGTCGGCCGCGAGCGCGGCGACGGCATCGTCGGCTGCTGAAGAAGCGGCCACGAACGCCGCGTCGGGCGCGGTGGCGAATGCGGTTCCGGCCCCGGCTGCTGCATCGGCTGCCCCGGCGCAGGCGATCGCGTCGGCTGTTCCGGCGCCCGCGGCGCCGGTCGCGACGGCCGCTGCGTCGCAGCCCGTGGCGGCCACGGCGGCGGCAAGCACGGCCGCGCCGGCCCAGCCGGCCAGCGTCGTGGTGGCGGCC
This sequence comes from Burkholderia sp. 28_3, assembly GCF_003253915.1. Classification (NCBI taxonomy): domain Bacteria; kingdom Pseudomonadati; phylum Pseudomonadota; class Betaproteobacteria; order Burkholderiales; family Burkholderiaceae; genus Burkholderia; species Burkholderia sp. 28_3. The sequence goes on along the minus strand of NZ_QKZF01000003.1, from coordinate 372,463 downwards.
GGTCAGTCGATGGTCGAACTGAAGGTCAAGCAGGATTGCTGGTTCAGCGTGCGCGACAAGAACGGCAAGGAGTTGTTCTCGGCGCTGGTGCGCGCCGGCGAAACGAAGCAGGTGGCCGGTGACGGGCCGTTCAAGGTCACGATCGGCAACAAGGCCGGCCTCGACGCGGTTGCGTTCGACGGAAAACCGGTCGATCCGGCAAAATATTCGGCAGCGCGGGGTAACGTGGCGCGGTTCACGTTGCCCTGACGTCAAGCGCCGTGGCGAAGGCCTGTCGTCGATCTCGGCAGGCCGTGAGGGCACGGCGCTTTTTCAATTCATGCGCCGCGTCGCGGCGCATTCCGCGTAAATGGATCTATCGATGCAATCCGAAGCTCAATCCCCACGCAGCAGTCAGATTTGTTCAACCGAGCCGGTGTTCGGCGGGCATCAGCCGCGCCGCGTATCGCATGCGGTGGATGTCCGCTGGGGCGGGCAACTCGTGACGATCGGCGGCGACGCGCCGGTGCGCGTGCAGTCGATGACGAATACCGACACGGCCGACGCGATCGGCACGGCGATCCAGATCAAGGAACTCGCGAATGCGGGCTCCGAACTGGTGCGCATCACGGTCAACACGCCCGAAGCCGCGGCCGCCGTGCCGGCGATTCGCGAGCAGCTCGACCGGATGGGCGTGACCGTGCCGCTCGTCGGCGATTTCCACTACAACGGCCACCTGCTGCTGCGCGACTACCCGGGCTGCGCGGAATCGCTGTCGAAGTACCGGATCAACCCCGGCAACGTCGGTCAGGGCGCGAAGCGCGACACGCAGTTCGCGCAGATGATCGAGGCCGCGGCGAAGTACGACAAGCCGGTGCGGATCGGCGTGAACTGGGGCAGTCTCGACCAGGACCTGCTCGCGCGCATGATGGACGAGAACGGCGCGCGGGCGCAGCCGTGGGACGCGCAGAGCGTGATGTACGAGGCGCTGATCCAGTCGGCGATCGGCTCGGCCGAACGCGCGGTGGAGCTCGGCCTGGGCCGTGACCGCATCGTGCTGTCGTGCAAGGTCAGCGGCGTGCAGGACCTGATCGCCGTGTACCGCGAACTCGGCCGCCGCTGCGGCTTCGCGCTGCACCTCGGACTGACCGAGGCCGGCATGGGTTCGAAGGGCATCGTCGCGTCGACGGCCGCGCTCGGCGTGCTGCTGCAGGAAGGGATCGGCGACACGATCCGCATCTCGCTGACGCCGGAACCGGGCGCGTCGCGCACGGGCGAAGTGATCGTCGGCCAGGAAATCCTCCAGACGATGGGCCTGCGCTCGTTCGCGCCGATGGTGATCGCGTGCCCGGGCTGCGGCCGTACGACGAGCACGCTGTTCCAGGAACTCGCGATGCAGATCCAGACCTACCTGCGCGAGCAGATGCCGGTCTGGCGCAAGGAATATCCGGGCGTCGAGAAGATGAACGTCGCGGTGATGGGCTGCATCGTCAACGGCCCGGGCGAATCGAAGCACGCGAACATCGGCATCAGCCTGCCGGGTTCGGGCGAGAACCCGGCCGCACCCGTCTTCATCGACGGCGAGAAGGTCAAGACGCTGCGCGGCGAGCGGATCGCCGAGGAATTCCAGCAGATCGTCAGCGACTACGTCGCACGCAATTACGGCCGCACCGAGGCCCTGAACTAATTCGTCCACACACACGAACGATGACTGAACAGAAACGCAAGATCGAGAAGCTCACCGGCGTCAAGGGCATGAACGACATCCTTCCGCAGGATGCCGGCCTGTGGGAATTCTTCGAAGCTACCGTGAAATCGCTGCTGCGCGCGTACGGCTACCAGAACATCCGCACGCCGATCGTCGAACATACGCAGCTCTTCACGCGCGGCATCGGCGAAGTCACCGACATCGTCGAGAAGGAGATGTACAGCTTCACCGACGCGCTGAACGGCGAGAACCTGACGATGCGCCCGGAAAACACCGCGGCCGTCGTGCGTGCGTCGATCGAGCACAACATGCTGTACGACGGCCCGAAGCGCCTGTGGTACATCGGCCCGATGTTCCGTCACGAGCGTCCGCAGCGCGGCCGCTATCGGCAGTTCCACCAGGTCGGCGTCGAGGCGCTCGGCTTCGCGGGTCCCGATGCGGATGCCGAGATCATCATGATGTGCCAGCGCCTGTGGGACGACCTCGGCCTGACCGGCATCAAGCTCGAGATCAACTCGCTCGGCCTCGCCGAAGAGCGCGCCGCGCACCGCGTCGAACTGATCAAGTACCTCGAGCAGTTCGCCGACGTGCTCGACGAGGACGCGAAGCGTCGCCTGTATACGAACCCGCTGCGCGTGCTCGACACGAAGAATCCGGCACTGCAGGACATCGCGCAGAACGCACCGAAGCTGATCGACTTCCTCGGCGACGAATCGCGCGCGCACTTCGAAGGGCTGCAGCGCCTACTGCTCGCGAACAACATTCCGTTCAAGATCAACCCGCGTCTCGTGCGCGGGCTCGATTACTACAACCTGACCGTGTTCGAGTGGGTGACCGACAAGCTCGGCGCGCAGGGCACGGTCGCGGCCGGCGGCCGCTACGATCCGCTGATCGAGCAGCTCGGCGGCAAGCCGACCGCCGCGTGCGGCTGGGCGATGGGCATCGAGCGCATCCTCGAGCTGCTGAAGGAAGAGGATCTCGCGCCCGAGCAGGAAGGCGTCGACGTGTACGTCGTGCACCAGGGCGAAACCGCGCGCGAACAGGCGTTCATCGCGGCCGAGCGTCTGCGCGACACGGGCCTCGACGTGATCTTCCACTGCAGCGCCGACGGCGCGCCGGCGAGCTTCAAGTCGCAGATGAAGCGGGCCGACGCAAGCGGCGCCGCGTTCGCGGTGATCTTCGGCGAAGAAGAGGTCGCGAACGGCACGGTGGGCGTGAAAGCGTTGCGCGGCGCGGGTGCGGAAGGGGAAAAGAACGTTCAGCAGACCGTACCGGTCGAAAGCTTGACCGAATTCCTAATCAATGCGATGGTTGCATCCGCCGAAGACGGCGACGACTGATCGCGCTGGCATCCGCTCGACAAGAAAAGCCTGAACAGGAAGGAATCGCTCGCCGATGAGTTATCACGACGAACAAGAATCGATTGAAAGTCTGAAGGCGTGGTGGGCCCGCTGGGGCAACCTCACCACGTGGATCGTGCTCGCGGCGCTCGTCGTCGCGGCCGGTTTCAACGGCTGGAACTACTGGCAGCGCCGTCAGGCTGCCGAGGCGTCCGGGCTGTACGAGCAGGTCCAGAAGGCTGCCGCCGCGAACGACAAGGCAACGATGGCCCGCGCGGCTGCCGACATGGAAGACAAGTTCGGCAGTACGCCGTATGCGCAGATGACGGCGCTCGCGGCCGCGAAGACGCTGTATGCGGCCGGCGACGCGGCCGGCGCGAAGGCACAGCTGCAATGGGCCGTCGATCACGCCAAGGACGACGAGTACAAGCAGATCGCGAAGCTGCGTCTCGCGTCGCTGCTGCTCGACGAGAAGGCGTACGACGCGGGCCTCGCGCTGCTGTCGGGTACGCCGGTCGATGCATTCAAGGGCCTCGTGGCCGATCGGCGCGGCGATCTGCTTGCCGCGCAAGGCAAGACCGACGACGCGCGCGCCGCTTACAAGCTCGCGCTCGACGGCCTGTCGAAGGACGACCAGTCCGCGCGCCAGCTCGTGCAGTTCAAGCTGGACGCGCTCGGCGGCTGAATTCCGGTCCCCTCAACCTCTTAACTCTGCTTCGCTAACCGATGAATTTGCTGAAACGTTACGCTGTGCCCGTTGCCTGCGCGGCGGCTGTCCTCGCTTTGGCGGCTTGCTCGTCGTCGAAGGACGCGCGCCGCGTGCCGACGCCGCTCACCGAGTTCAAGCCCGTCATGGACGTGCAACAGGTCTGGAAGGCGAGCGTCGGCAAGGGCGGGCGCTACCTGTTCTCGCCGGTGGCCGTGGGCGACGCCGTCTATGCGGCGGGCGAAAACGGTTCGGTCGAGAAGATCGACGCGAAGACGGGCCAGACGCTGTGGCGCTCGAAGGTCGGTTCGGACCTGTCGGCCGGGGTCGGCAGCGACGGCAACCTGACCGCGGTCGGTGCGTTGAAGGGCGGCGTGTTCGTGCTGGGCCCGGACGGCAAGCAGCTGTGGAAGACCAGCGTGCAGGGCGAGATCTTCTCGCCGCCGCTCGTCGGCAACGGCCTCGTGGTCGTCCGCACGATCGACGGCCAGGTGATCGCGTTCAACGCGCAGACGGGCGAGCAGAAGTGGAACTACCGCAATCGTGCGGTGCCGCTGAACCTGCGCGTGTCGGCGGGCATGACGTTTGCGGGCGACGCGGCCGTGCTCGCGGGCTTCCCGGGCGGTGGTCTCGTCGCGATCAACCTGCAGACGGGCGAGCCGTTCTGGCAGACCCCGGTGTCGTTCCCGAAGGGCGTGACCGAGGTCGAGCGCATCAACGACGTCAGCGGTCCGCCGACGCTCGTGGGCGCGGAAACCTGCGCAGTGACGTTCCAGGGTCAGCTCGGTTGCTTCGATGCGAACTCGGGCCGGCCACTGTGGGAAAAGCCGTTCTCGAGCCGCAGCGGCCTCGCGCAGGACGATTCGGTGGTCGCCGGCGGCGACGACTGGTCGGTCGTCACCGCGTACGACGCGGCCACGGGCAACCAGCTCTGGCGCAACGACAAGCTGAAGAGCCGTGACGTCGGCGTGCCGTACCTGCTCGGGCACGCGGTCGTGATGGGCGATTACAAGGGCTTCGTGCACTTCCTGTCGCGCGAGGATGGCAGCTTCATCGCGCGGATGAAGACCGACGGCAGCGCGATCACGGCGGCGCCGGTCCTCGCGGGCAATACGCTCGTCGTGCAGACGAAGGACGGTGGCCTGTACGGGTTCCGTCCGCGCTGACGCGCACGAAACAGGCGTGGCCGTGGCGCGGCGGGCAGGTCCCGCGCGCCGCGGCCGCGCGACTTGAAGGCGGCCGGCGTTCCCGGCCGCTCGGTATTTGAAAGGCAGTTCGAGACGAAAGACGACGGCGCGCGCGCGCGCCGGGCGCGCGCATCCGGCGCGGCGCGAATTCGTGATATTTTCATTCAGCGCAGCCGCCCGCAGCAGCGGGCCTCCCGCTGCTGCGCTTCACCGTAGAAAACACAGATGAAACCGGTCATTGCCCTCGTTGGGCGCCCCAATGTGGGGAAATCCACGCTGTTCAACCGGCTCACGCGCTCGCGCGATGCGCTGGTCGCCGACTTGCCGGGCCTGACGCGCGACCGCCATTACGGCGAAGGGCGCGTCGGCGAACGGCCTTACCTGGTCGTCGATACGGGCGGCTTCGAACCCGTCGCGAAGGACGGCATCCTGCACGAAATGGCGCGCCAGACGCGGCAGGCCGTCGAGGAGGCCGACGTCGTCGTGTTCATCGTCGACGGCCGTAACGGACTCGCGCCGCAGGACAAGTCGATCGCCGACTACCTGCGCAAGACCGGCCGGCCGATCTTCCTGGTCGTCAACAAGGCCGAGGGGATGAAGTACACGGCGGTCGCGACCGACTTCTACGAGCTCGGGCTCGGCGATCCGCGCGCGATCTCGGCCGCGCATGGCGACGGCGTGACCGACATGATCAACGAGGCGCTCGAAGTCGCGTACGCCGGCCAGCCCGAGGAAGCGGAGGAGGATGATCCGTCGCGCGGCATCAAGATCGCGATCGTCGGCCGTCCGAACGTCGGCAAGTCGACGCTCGTCAACGCGCTGATCGGCGAAGACCGTGTGATCGCGTTCGACATGCCGGGCACGACGCGCGATTCGATCTACGTCGACTTCGAGCGTAACGGCAAGAAATACACGCTGATCGACACGGCCGGCCTGCGGCGCCGCGGCAAGGTGTTCGAGGCGATCGAGAAGTTCTCGGTCGTGAAGACGCTGCAGTCGATCTCCGACGCGAACGTCGTCATTCTTCTGTTGGATGCGCAGCAGGACATTTCCGACCAGGACGCGCACATCGCCGGCTTCGTCGTCGAGCAGGGCCGCGCGCTCGTGATTGGCGTGAACAAGTGGGACGGCCTCGACGACCACGCGCGCGACCGCGCGAAAGCGGATTTGACCCGCAAGCTGAAATTCCTCGACTTCGCGAAATCGCATTTCATTTCGGCCGCGAAGAAGACGGGTATCGGCGCGCTGATGCGCTCGGTCGACGATGCCTACGCGGCCGCGATGTCGAAGCTGCCGACGCCGAAGCTCACCCGCGCGCTGATCGAGGCGGTCGAATTCCAGCAGCCGCGCCGTCGCGGCCCGGTGCGTCCGAAGCTGCGCTACGCACACCAGGGCGGCCAGAATCCGCCGATCATCGTGATCCACGGCAACGCGCTCGACGCGGTGACGGAAACCTACAAGCGCTACCTCGAAAACCGGTTCCGCGAAACTTTCTCGCTGACCGGGACTCCATTGCGCATAGAGTTCCGTTCGTCGAACAACCCGTACGCGGACAAGGGCTGAAGCACGTCCCGCAAGGGCTAGGCCGCATGGCCTACGCCCGGGCGGGGCAGGCAAAATCAGCTATAGTGTAGCGATTGGCGCCGGATCTCTTTTTCTTCGCCGCCAATCCAGATCAACCTGCAAAAAAAGATGGAGTACGCCATGAGCAACAAAGGGCAATTGTTACAAGACCCGTTTTTGAACGCACTGCGCAAAGAGCACGTTCCCGTTTCGATTTACCTCGTCAACGGCATCAAGCTTCAAGGGAACATTGAATCGTTCGACCAGTACGTCGTGTTGCTCCGTAATACGGTGACCCAGATGGTTTACAAGCACGCCATCTCGACGGTCGTGCCGGCGCGCCCGGTGAATTTCCACCCGGACGCGGAAGCCTCGTCCTAACCTATCGCAGCGGCCGGCATCCGGTCGCCGCGAGCGACCGATGCCAGCCGCCTTATCTTGACACCCGATAATTTGATCAACGCAGCGCTCGTCGGCATCGATTTCGGCAAGACCGATTTCGAAGCCAGTCTCGAAGAACTCAGTCTTCTCGCCTCCAGTGCGGGGGCCCGTCCCGCCGTCACCCTCACGGGTCGACGCGCCAGTCCCGATGCCAAGATGTTCATCGGCAGCGGCAAAGCCGAAGAATTGCGGCTTGCCTGCGACGCGCACAACGTCGAAATCGTCATCTTCAACCACGCCTTGGCGCCCGCCCAGCAACGCAATCTGGAGCAGGCGCTTAACAGGCGCGTGGTCGATCGCACGAGCCTCATCCTCGACATCTTCGCGCAGCGTGCCCGCAGCCACGAAGGCAAGCTGCAGGTCGAGCTCGCGCAGCTTCAATACCTGTCGACCCGGCTGATTCGCGCGTGGACCCACCTGGAGCGGCAAAAGGGCGGTATCGGCCTGCGCGGCCCGGGTGAAACCCAGCTCGAAACCGACCGCCGGCTGATCGGCGAACGCATCAAGATGCTGAAGTCGCGGCTCGACCGGCTGCGTCGCCAGCACAGCACGCAGCGCCGGCAGCGCGCGCGCAGCGGCACGATGTCGGTGTCGCTCGTCGGCTATACGAACGCGGGCAAGTCGACGCTGTTCAATGCGCTGACGAAAGCGCAGGCCTACGCGGCCGACCAGCTGTTCGCGACGCTCGATACGACGTCGCGGCGCGTGTACCTCGGCGACGAGGTCGGGCAGATCGTCGTGTCCGATACGGTCGGGTTCATCCGCGAGCTGCCTCACCAGCTCGTCGCGGCGTTTCGCGCGACCCTCGAGGAAACGATCCATGCGGATCTGCTGCTGCATGTGGTCGATGCGTCGAGCGCGGTCCGGCTCGAGCAGATCGAGCAGGTCAACGGCGTGCTGCACGAGATCGGCGCGGACACGATCCGGCAGGTGCTGGTCTTCAACAAGATCGACGCCGTGCCCGAGCTGGCGGCCCGCGGCGACGCGGTCGAGCGGGACGAGTATGGTAATATTTCGCGCGTCTTTTTGAGCGCGCGCACCGGTCAGGGTCTCGATACGTTGCGTGCCGCCATCGCCGAAATCGCCTCCGCGGAACACCTTTCCAGCGCGACGTTACCCGACGCGCTCGATGGCACGTCCGCTGAACCGCACGAAGACCACACGATTTCCGAACACGGGCGCTAACCGGTCCCGGCCGGTTCGCCGGCGTCTAATCTGGTGAACAAACTCTGGTGAACGAATACAACGAGCGGAGTACCTGGCGGCGGATGCGCGCCTTGCTGTCGATCAACGATCCCCGCTGGGGACGCGGCGAAGGCAATGGCAAGGACGGATCCCGCCCCCGCGCGAACGAATCGAAGCGTCCGCAAGGCGGCGACGGCGACGGTCCGCCCGATCTCGACGAGATGTGGCGCAACTTCAACCGGCGCCTGAGCGGCCTGTTCGGCGGCAAGGGCGGCAACGGCTTCCGTCCCGACAACGGCCGGGCCGCACGGGTCGGCGTCGGCATCGTGATCGGCGTGCTGGTCGCGGTGTATGCGGGCAGCGGGCTGTTCGTCGTGCAGGAAGGCCAGACGGGCGTCGTGCTGCAGCTCGGCAAGCTGTCGGGCACGGTCGGCCAGGGCGTGCACTGGCGCGCGCCGTATCCGTTCGCGTCGCACGAGATCGTCGACACGTCGCAGGTCCGTTCGATCGAGATCGGCCGCAACAACGTCGTGCGTCTCGCGAACGTGAAAGAAGCCGCGATGCTGACGCGCGATGCCGACATCGTCGACGTGCGCTTCATCGTCCAGTACCGGATTCGTTCCGCCACCGATTACCTGTTCCGCAGCGTCGATCCCGAGCGCAGCGTGTCGCAGGCCGCGCAGGCCGCGGTGCGCGCGATCGTCGGCACGCGCAGCGCGGCCGACATGCTGAACCAGGACCGCGATGCGCTGCGCGAGCAGCTGTCCACCGCGATCCAGCGCGATCTCGACCGCTACCAGTCGGGGCTCGAGGTCACGGCCGTCACGATGCAGAGCGTCGCGGCGCCCGACCAGACCCAGGCCGCGTACGCCGAAGTCGCGAAGGCGCGCGACGAGCGCGAGGCCGCGAAGCGCGCCGCGCAGGCGTATGCGAGCGACCTGCTGCCGAAGGCGCAGGGCGATGCGGCGAAGCTCGTCGACGAAGCGAAGGCGTATGCCGACCGCGTGGTCACCGAAGCCGAAGGCGACGCGGACCGCTTCAAGCAGGTCTACGCGCAGTACTCGAAGGCGCCGGCGGTCATCCGCGAGCGGATGTACCTCGAGACGATGCAGGAAATCTATTCGAATGCGACGAAGGTATTCGTCGGCAACAAGGGCGGCAACAGCGTCGTGTATCTGCCGCTCGACAAGCTCGTCGAGCAGGGGCGGCAAAACGCCGCGGCGTCGACCGGCGCATCCGCCGCCGATGCGGCGTCCGCACCGGCGGCAACCGTGCCGTCGGCAGCCGCTGCCGCGCCGGCGAGCGCCGCACCGGCCGCCACCGCGTCGGGCGTCGACGTGCTGCGATCGCGCGAAGCGTTTCGCAGCCGGTCGCGTGAAGACGATACGAAGTAACGGGGAGCGCAGAACATGAACCGAATCATTGCGCTCGTCGTCGCAATCGTGATCGTCGCCTTCGCGGCATCATCGACGGTCCTCACCGTCGATCCGCGCCATGCGGCCGTGTTGTCGGGCCGCGACGGCACGCAGCCCGAGCTTGCGGGCCCCGGCGTCCACTTCAAGCTGCCGCCGCCGCTGCAGACGGCCACGCTGATCGACACGCGCCTGCAGTCGCTCGAGTCGTCCGATCCGCTGCAACTGGCAACCGAAGACAAGCACGACCTGCTCGTCGCGTATGCGGTGAAGTACCGGATCAGTGATCCGATGAAATATTTCACGGCGACGGGCGGCGACCCGGCGGCGGCGGCCGAACGGCTGTCCGGCGCGCTGAAGAGCGCGCTCGGCGACGCATTCGGCAAGCGCGCGCTCGACGATGCCCTCGGCGGTCAACGCGCGATCGCCGATGCGGCGCGCGATGCGGCGAAGGCGAGTGCGACCGGTTTCGGCGTCGACGTGGTCGACGTCCAGCTGACGCGCGTCGACCTGCCGGCCGCGCAGACGGATGCCGTCTATCAACGGATGATCGGTGCGTTGCGCGATCAGGCGGCGCAAGTGCGCGCGCAAGGCGCGGCCGACGTCGAGCAGATCAAGGCCGACGCCGAACGCGAGCAGCAGGCCGTGCTCGCGAACGCGTACAAGTCCGCGCAGACGATCAAGGGCGAGGGCGATGCGAAGGCCGCGACGATCGCCGCCGATGCGTTCGGCCGCGATCCGCAGTTCTATCAGTTCTACGCGAGCCTGCAGGCCTACCGGAATACGTTCAAGCGCAACGACATCATCGTCGTCGATCCCGACAGCGAGTTCTTCCGCTTCATGCGCAGCCCGACGGGCGGCGCCGCACCGGCGGCGCCTGCTCCCCGCAAACATTGACCTTGGGGCGCCGCGTCGAGCGGCGCCGTCGCTCGCATGGACCTGGCTGGCTCGTTGTTGCTCGCAGTAGCGCTGATGCTGATCATCGAGGGGGCGTTCCCCTTCGTGTTTCCCGTCGCCTGGCGCGACACGTTTCGTAGAATAGCCGAGCGGCCGCCGCATCATATCCGGATCGGCGGGCTGATCGTGATGGTGCTCGGGCTCGTGCTGCTGCTGCTCGCGACCTGACCGGAGCCCCGATCCGGACGGCGCATCCGCCGTTCGTTCCGCCCGATTTCGAAGTTCCGATTCAACTCGCGGCGCGCGTGTCGCGCGCCGTTTCCCGTCGTAGGACCGTACCGATGTCGACCTGGTTACTTCCCGAGAATATCGCCGACGTGCTGCCGTCGGAAGCGCGCAAGATCGAGGAGCTGCGCCGCAGGCTGCTCGACCGCTTCCGTTCGTACGGCTACGAAATGGTGATGCCGCCGCTGCTCGAGTATCTCGAGTCGCTGCTGACGAGCGGGGGCGCCGATCTGCGCCTGCGCACCTTCAAGCTGGTCGACCAGTTGTCGGGCCGGACGCTCGGCCTGCGCGCGGACATCACGCCGCAGGTCGCGCGGATCGACGCGCACCTGTTGAACCGTCAGGGCGTGACGCGCCTCTGCTATGCGGGCCACGTGATGCATACGCGTCCGCGCGGGCTGCACGCGACGCGCGAACAGATCCAGATCGGCGCGGAAATCTACGGCCACGCCGGGCTGGAAGCCGATCTCGAGATCCAGCAGCTGATGCTCGACGCGCTGCATCTCGCGGGCCTGTCGCGGATCCGCCTCGACCTCGGTCACGCGGGCGTGCTCGCGGCGCTGCTGGCGCGCGACGCGCAGGCCGCGGAGCGCGGCGAGTCGCTGTACGACGCGCTGTCGGGCAAGGACGTGCCGCTGCTGAACGAGCTGACCGACGATCTCGGCGCCGATACGCGCGCCGCGCTGCGTGCGCTGCCGAACCTTTACGGCGACGCGAGCGTGCTCGCCGAGGCGCGCACGCGCCTGCCGGTGCTGCCCGAAATCACGCGGGCGCTCGACGATCTCGCGCAGCTTGCGTCGCAGGCGAAGGGCGTCGAAGTCGCGATCGATCTCGCCGATTTGCGCGGTTACGCGTATCACAGCGGCGCGATGTTCAGCGCGTACATCGACGGCGTGCCGAACGCGATCGCGCGCGGCGGTCGTTACGACCACGTGGGGCAGGCCTATGGCCGGGCCCGCCCGGCAACCGGCTTTTCGCTCGACCTGCGCGAGCTCGCGCGGATTTCGCCGGTCGAGGCGCGCGGCACCGCGATTCTCGCGCCGTGGGCGCAGGACGACGCGCTCGGCGCGGCGGTCGCGGCGCTGCGCGATGCGGGCGAGGTCGTGATCCAGGCGCTGCCGGGCCACGACCACGTGCTCGACGAATTCGCCTGCGATCGTTCGCTCGTCGAGCGCAACGGCGCATGGGTGGTCGAACCCCGATAAACAGGCGTTCGCGGGCTGCGCTTCGGCGTGCATATCGTTGAAGCGAAACGGAAAAATTCGGAATCGCCCGCGAACATAGGTAGAATACGTTTTTAACCAGCTAACGAATCAACATGTCTGCCAGCGCAGTGAACGTGACTCCCGGGCGCAATGTCGTCGTCGTGGGAACGCAATGGGGTGATGAAGGCAAGGGCAAGATCGTCGACTGGCTGACGGACCACGCTCAAGGCGTCGTGCGTTTCCAGGGCGGTCACAACGCCGGCCACACCCTCATCATCGGCGGCAAGAAAACGATCTTGCGCCTCATTCCGTCGGGCATCATGCGTGAAGGCGTCGCCTGCTACATCGGCAACGGCGTCGTTCTGTCCCCCGAAGCACTGTTCAAGGAAATCGGCGAGCTCGAAGAGGCCGGCGTGAACGTACGCGACCGTCTGTTCATCTCCGAAGCCACGACGCTGATCCTGCCGTACCACATCGCGATCGACCAGGCGCGCGAAGCGCGCAAGGGCGCGGGCAAGATCGGCACGACGGGCCGCGGCATCGGCCCCGCGTACGAAGACAAGGTCGGCCGCCGCGCGCTGCGCGTGCAGGACCTGTTCGACGCGAAGACCTTCGCCGATCGCCTGCGCGAAAATCTCGATTACCACAACTTCGTGCTGACCCAGTATCTGGGCGGTGCGGCCGTCGACTTCCAGGCCACGCTCGACACGATGCTCGGCTATGCCGACCGCCTGAAGCCGATGGTGGCCGACGTGTCGCGCCGCCTGTACGACGCGAACAACGCGGGCCAGAACCTGCTGTTCGAAGGCGCGCAAGGCACGCTGCTCGACATCGACCACGGCACCTATCCGTTCGTCACGTCGAGCAACTGCGTCGCGGGTGCGGCGTCGGCGGGTGCGGGCGTCGGTCCGCAGAAGCTCAACTACATCCTCGGCATCACGAAGGCGTATTGCACGCGCGTCGGCTCGGGCCCGTTCCCGAGCGAGCTGTACGATGCGGACAACCCGCAGCGCCAGGACCAGGTCGGCGTCACGCTTGCGAACGTCGGCAAGGAATTCGGTTCGGTCACCGGCCGTCCGCGCCGCACCGGCTGGCTCGACGCCGCTGCGCTGCGCCGTTCGATCCAGATCAACGGCGTGTCGGGCCTGTGCATGACGAAGCTCGACGTGCTCGACGGCCTCGACGAAGTCAAGCTGTGCGTCGGCTACAAGGTCGACGGCAAGGACGTGGACATCCTGCCGCGTGGCGCGGTCGACGTCGCGCGTTGCGAGCCCGTGTACGAAACGTTCTCCGGCTGGAAGGAAAGCACGGTCGGCATCAAGACGTGGGACGCGCTGCCGGTGAATGCACAGGCATACCTGTCCCGTGTCCAGGAAGTGGCTGGCGTGCCGGTCGACATGGTGTCGACGGGCCCGGACCGCGACGAAACGATCCTGCTCCGCCATCCGTTCAAGGTGTAATTCCCAGATGACGCAGCAAATCACGATGACGGCGGCAGACTTGATGACCGATCCGCGCAACGACGACAAGAACCTGTGGGTAGGCTGGGACGAGTATCACCGGCTGATCGAGCTGCTCGCGCTCCAGGTGCACGCCTCGGGCTGGAAGTTCGACCAGATCCTGTGCCTCGCGCGCGGCGGCCTGCGCGTCGGCGACCAGCTGTCGCGCATCTACGACGTGCCGCTCGCGATCCTCGCGACGAGCTCGTACCGGGAAGCAGCCGGCACCGAGCAGGGCGAGCTCGACATCGCGCAGTACATCACGATGACGCGCGGCAACCTGGCGGGCAACGTCCTGCTGGTCGACGATCTCGTCGATTCCGGCGTCACGCTCGCACGCGTGCAGGAGCACCTGAAGGAACGCTATCCGTCCGTGACGGCCGTGCGTTCGGCCGTGCTCTGGTACAAGGGGTGCTCGAAGGTCAAGCCCGACTATCACACGCAGTTCCTGCCGACGAATCCGTGGATTCATCAGCCGTTCGAGGAGTGGGACACGGTTCGTCCGCACAACCTCGAGGCGTGGATCAAGCGCGGTCGCGCACAGCGCGACGGTTCGGGCGCGTAAGCGTCCGGCCGATCGAAGGAAAGCCTTGTACGGCGCCGCTTGCGGCGCCGTTTTTCATTGGCGCGCGGGTGGCGCCGGGCGGCGTGTGCGGCGGACCCGATAGGCAGGCGGCGCGGCCCCGGCTATGATGGCAGCCCTGCCACAGGTCGCGCCGGATTGCATGCGCGGCGTGGATCACGTGGTTCCACGGCAACACGGCAGGACGGCGTTTCACGGGGGCGCGAGTAGAATAGCGCTCGTTTTGTCCGACCCGGACCCGATTATTACGCTTCATATGAACGACACGACTCACGCGACCGACGCCGCACACGCGCCGCATTCGACGCAACAACACTCGATGCGGGCGCTAGCGATAGCAGCCATCGGCGTCGTGTTCGGCGACATCGGCACCAGCCCGCTGTATTCGCTCAAGGAGGCGTTCAGCCCCGCGCACGGCATTCCGCTGACCGAAGGCTCGATTCTCGGCGTGATCTCGCTGCTGTTCTGGGCGATCATCCTGGTGGTCGGCGTCAAGTACCTGCTGTTCGTGATGCGGGCGGACAACAACGGCGAGGGCGGCGTGCTCGCGCTGATGGCGCTGTCGCTGCGCCCGCTCGACTCCAAGACCCGGGTCGCGGGCGCGCTGATGGCGCTCGGGATATTCGGCGCCTGCATGTTCTACGGGGACGCGGTGATCACGCCGGCGATTTCCGTGATGTCGGCCGTCGAAGGTCTCGAGATCGCGACGCCGCACCTGTCCCATCTCGTGTTGCCGATCACGATCGTGATCCTGATCGCGCTGTTCTGGATCCAGCGGCACGGTACCGCGCTGGTCGGCAAGCTGTTCGGCCCGATCATGGTGCTGTGGTTCGTCGTGATCGCGGCGCTCGGCGTGTACCACATCGTTCGCGTGCCGGGCATCATCGCGGCAATCAATCCGTATTACGCGGCATCGTTCATGGCCGACCACCTGCTGCAGGCCTACGTCGTGCTCGGCTCGGTCGTGCTGGTGCTGACCGGCGCGGAAGCGCTCTACGCGGACATGGGCCACTTCGGTGCCAAGCCGATCCGGTACGCCGCGTACGGGCTCGTGATGCCGTCGCTCGTGCTGAACTACTTCGGGCAGGGCGCGCTGCTGATCCAGAACCCGAAAGCGATCGAAAACCCGTTCTTCCTGCTGGCGCCCGAATGGGGGCTGCTGCCGCTCGTCGTGCTGTCGACGGTCGCGACCGTGATCGCGTCCCAGGCCGTGATCTCGGGCGCTTATTCGCTGACTTCGCAGGCGATCCAGCTCGGCTACGTGCCGCGCATGAAGGTGCTGCATACGTCCGAGCTCGCGATCGGCCAGATCTACGTGCCGGTCGTGAACTGGCTGCTGCTGGCCGTGATCCTCTGTATCGTCGTCGGCTTCAAGAGCTCGGACAATCTCGCGGCCGCGTACGGCATCGCGGTGACGGCGACGATGGTGATCACGACCGTGCTCGCGTGTGTCGTGATGGTGAAGGTGTGGAACTGGAACCGGCTGCTGGTCGGCGCGATCATCGCGGTGTTCCTCGCGATCGACCTCGGCTTTTTCGGCGCGAACCTGCTGAAGGTCGCGCAGGGCGGCTGGCTGCCGCTCGGTATCGGCGCGTTGCTGTTCTTCCTGCTGATGACCTGGTACAAGGGGCGTCATATCGTCAAGGAGCGCACGGCGGCCGACGGTATTCCGCTGGAGCCGTTCCTGCAGGGCCTGCTCGCGCATCCGCCGCATCGCGTGTCGGGCACCGCGATCTACCTGACCGGCAACGACAAGCTCGTGCCCGTCAGCCTGCTGCACAACCTGAAGCACAACAAGGTGCTGCACGAACGGACCATTTTCCTGACGTTCGTCACGCGCGACATTCCGTACGTGCGCGACGACAAGCGCCAGAGCGCGCGCGATGCGGGCGGCGGGCTGTACATCGTCAAGGCCGAGTACGGTTTCAACGAGACGCCGGACGTGAAGGCCGTGCTCGAGGAATTCGGCCGCACGCACGACATGACGTTCGAGCTGATGGACACGTCGTTCTTCCTCGCGCGCGAAACGGTCGTGCCGACGCATCTGCCGGGGATGTCGATCTGGCGCGAGCGGGTGTTCGCATGGATGCACCAGAACGCCGCGAAGCCGACCGATTTCTTCGCGATTCCGGCGAACCGCGTCGTCGAGCTCGGGACGAAGATCGAGATCTGACGGGCCCGGCGCGCGGGCCGTCCGGCCGCGCGTCACAGGTACCCGGACAATGAAAAAGCCCGCCTTTCGGCGGGCTTTTTCGTACGGCGACGGCGGGTCTATTCGCTTGTTCAGCGCTTGAGCTTCGCGAACGCCGCGGCCATCGCGCCGGCCGGCTCCGGCTCGCGCGAACGCTGCGGGCGGGCGGCGCCGCGCCCTGCGTTGCCGCGATCCTGGCCGCCGCGCGACGACATGCCGGGCGCTGCCGCGTCGTCGTCGAGGCGCATCGTCAGCGCAATGCGCTGGCGCTTCACGTCGACGTCGAGCACCTTCACCTTGACGACCTGGCCGGCCTTCACGACCTCGTGCGGGTCCTTGATGAATTTCGTCGACATCGCGGACACGTGGACGAGGCCGTCCTGGTGCACGCCGATATCCACGAACGCGCCGAACGCGGCGACGTTCGTCACGACGCCTTCCAGCGTCATGCCCGGTACGAGATCCGAGACCTTCTCGACGCCTTCGCGGAACGTGGCCGTCTTGAATTCCGGACGCGGATCGCGACCCGGCTTTTCCAGTTCGGCCAGGATGTCGCGCACGGTCGGCAGGCCGAAACGTTCGTCAACAAATTCCGTCGGCGACAGGCCGGACAGCGCTTCGCGGTTGCCGAGCACGTCGTCGATGCGCTTGTTGATCTTCGCGAGTATCCGTTCGACGACCGGATACGCTTCCGGGTGCACCGACGAGCGGTCGAGCGGGTTCTCGCCGCCGTTGATGCGCAGGAAGCCGGCGGCCTGCTCGAAGGTCTTGTCGCCGAGGCGCGGCACCTTGCGCAGGTGCTCGCGCGACGGGAACGGGCCGTTCGCATCGCGATAGTCGACGATGTTGCGCGCGAGCGTCGCGTTCAGGCCCGACACACGGGCGAGCAGCGGGGCCGACGCGGTGTTCGCGTCGACGCCGACCGCATTCACGCAATCCTCGACGACCGCGTCGAGCGAGCGGGCGAGTTCGCGCTGGTTCACGTCGTGCTGGTACTGACCGACGCCGATCGCCTTCGGCTCGATCTTCACGAGTTCGGCAAGCGGGTCCTGCAGGCGGCGGGCGATCGACACGGCGCCGCGCAGCGATACGTCGAGTTCCGGGAATTCCTTCGCGGCGAGCTCGGACGCCGAGTAGACCGACGCGCCGGCTTCCGACACGACGATCTTCTGCAGGCGCAGCTCCGGATGTTTCGCGATCAGTTCGCTCGCGAGCTTGTCGGTTTCACGCGACGCGGTGCCGTTGCCGATGCTGATCAGTTCGGCCTGCGTCTGCGCGGCGATGCGCGCGAGTTTCGCGATCGAACCGTCCCAGTCGCGGCGCGGTTCGTGCGGGTAGATCGTGTCGGTCGCGAGCACCTTGCCGGTGCGGTCGACGACCGCGACCTTCACGCCGGTGCGCAGGCCCGGATCGAGGCCGATCACGGCCTTCGGGCCGGCCGGCGCGGCCAGCAGCAGGTCGTTCAGGTTGCGCGCGAACACGCGGATCGCTTCGGTTTCGGCCGTTTCGCGCAACTGCGTGAGCAGTTCGTTCTCGATATGCGGCTGCACCTTCACGCGCCAGCACCAGCGGCAGACGTCGGACAGCCATTTGTCGGCCGGGCGATTCTGGTTCGCGATGCCGAAATGGCGCGCGATCATCGCCTCGCCGGGATGCGGCACTTGCGCGTCGAGCTCTTCGCCCAGACCGAGCTTGATCGTCAGCACGCCGGCGTTGCGGCCGCGGAACAGCGCGAGCGCGCGGTGCGACGGCACGGTCTTGATGGTTTCCGCGTAGTCGTAATAGTCGCGGAATTTCTCGCCTTCCTCGTTTTCCTTGCCCTCGACGACGGCCGACGACACGACGCCCTGGTTGTGCAGGTAGTCGCGCAGCTTGCCGAGCAGCTCCGCCGTCTCGCCGAACTGTTCGGACAGAATGTCGCGCGCGCCGTCGAGCGCGGCCTTCACGTCGGCGACGCCCTTGTCGGCGTCGACGTACGCGGCCGCCTCGGCCTGCGGGTCGAGCAGCGGGTTCGCGAGCAGCGCCTGCGCGAGCGGTTCGAGGCCGGCTTCGCGGGCGATCTGCGCACGCGTGCGGCGCTTCGGCTTGTACGGCAGATAAAGGTCTTCGAGCACCTGCTTGCTGTCGGCCGCGTCGATCGCGGCACGCAGCTCGTCGGTCAGCTTGCCTTGTTCGTCGATGCTCGACAGGATCGCGGCGCGGCGATCCTCGAGCTCGCGCAGGTACAGGAGGCGTTCCTCGAGCTGGCGCAGCTGCGTGTCGTCCAGGTTGCCGGTCACTTCCTTGCGGTACCGGGCAATGAACGGAACGGTCGAGCCTTCGTCGAGGAGTTGCACGGCCGCCGCGACCTGGCGCGGCTGGACGGACAGTTCGGTGGCGATGCGCTGTACGATCTTGAGTGCTACGGTTTCCGTCATGTCGTGGATGGTCTGTCTGCCTGCTGAAATCGCGGCGCGGGCCGGCAGGCCCGGAGCGGCGGGCTGCCCGGCGGGCCCGACGGGCCAGAGGCCGCGGATGAATGAAGCGGGGCATTTTGCCATAAATGGCGGAGCGTCCAGCCGGGGGTGATAGAATTTGACACATGTCCCGCAGCTTTCCTACGACGTTGCCAACTTCCCGCATTTCTCTCGTCGCGCTCGGCGCAGCGCTCGCCGCGGCTTTGTCTGCCGGGCCTTCCGGCGCATTCGCGCAGGCCGCTGACGCCAGCGCGCCGGACGCCGTCGCGTCCGCGCCCGTTGCCGCCTCCGCCGTCCCGGATTTCGACGCCCGTCAAAAAGTGCTCAATCAACGCTCCGCGGAAAACGATTATCGTTATGCGGTGGCGGAGCACGATTGTTACAGCAAGTTCTTCGTCAATCACTGTCTCGGCAAGGCGCGCGACCAGATGCGCGAGGAACGGGCGAGCATTCGCCAGGAGCAGCTCGCGCTCAACGACGAGCAGCGTGCGGTGCGCGCGCAGCAGCGCGACCAGCAGCAGGCGCTGAAGCAGGCCCGGAACGCGGCGGAAGCGCCGCAGCGGGCGGCGAACGAAGCGGCGAACGCGGCTGCATTCCGCGACAAGCAGGAGCAGAATGCACTGAAACAGGCGCAGCGCGGCGCGGAAGGACCGCAACGCGCGGCGAGCAAGCAGGCATACGACCAGAAGCAGGCGGATTTCCAGCGCAAGCTCGACCAGGCGCACCAGCAGGCGGCGCAGAAGGCGCAGGAACGGGCGGACAACGCCACGCGCTACGAGCAGAAGCAGAAGGAAGCCGCGCAGCACAAGGCCGATGTCGAGCGGCGTCAGCAGGAAGCGGCCGAGAAGGCCAAGCAGCAACAGCAGCAGGGGCAGTAACGTGTTGAATTGATCGGGATCAGTCTCGGGCGCGTCGGCACGCCGGCCGTCGCGCTGCTTCGATGAGGAGGCAACTATGCAAAACCGTCACACGGAACAGCAGCAGGAATTGCACAACCGTTTGGCTGCATTGCAGGAGCAGCACCAGCAGCTCGCTCGGGAGATCGAGCTGAAGGAAGGACACTCCGACATCGACGACATCACGCTGCACCGGCTGAAGAAGGAAAAGCTGGCGGCCAAGGACAAAATCATTTTGCTGCAATCGCAGCTCGAACCGGATAAGCGCGCCTGAGCGCGGCCTGGCAAGCGCCGGCGCCGCCCGGGCGCTGGACACAGGAACGCTTGCCTTGAATTCACCGCTTGAAGCCACCCCCGATGCCCGGCGTGACACGACGTCCGCCGGGCGCGTTCGTGCGCCCGAAGGCACTTTCGAGCTGAGCCGCAAGCGTGTCGACGAGCTCGACACGATCTTCGGCGAAGGCGGGTTGCTGGCGCGCGCGCTCGACGGCTATCGGCCGCGTACGTCGCAGATCGAGATGGCGCGCGCGGTCGCGTCCGCGATGGAAGCGTCCGCGCGCCGGATGCCCGAACCCGAGATCTTCGAAACCCGCAAGCGGCCGGCACGCCGTCTCGGCGA
Organism: Burkholderia sp. 28_3; assembly: GCF_003253915.1. Lineage (NCBI taxonomy): Bacteria > Pseudomonadati > Pseudomonadota > Betaproteobacteria > Burkholderiales > Burkholderiaceae > Burkholderia > Burkholderia sp. 28_3. The sequence continues at coordinate 352,311 of NZ_QKZF01000003.1, read as the reverse complement.
CGGCGACAAAACGGCCGGGCCGGCGGCGGACGATGCCGCGGCAGCCGAACCGGACAACGACGCGGGCGACAACACGCTGATCGTCGAAGCCGGCACGGGTACCGGCAAGACCTACGCGTATCTGGTGCCCGCGATGCTGTGGGGCGGCAAGGTGATCGTGTCGACCGGCACGAAGCACCTGCAGGACCAGCTGTTCCAGCGCGACATCCCGACCGTGCGCAACGCGCTCGCGGTGCCGGTGTCGGTCGCGATGCTCAAGGGCCGCGCCAACTATCTGTGCCACTACTACCTGCAACGCACGGCCGACAACGGCCGGCTGCCGTCGCGGCAGGACACGGCCTATCTGCAGGAAATCGTCCGCTTCGCGAAGATCACGAAGAGCGGCGACAAGGCCGAACTCGCAAGCGTGCCGGAAAACGCGCCCGTGTGGTCGATGGTCACGTCGACGCGCGACAACTGCCTCGGCCAGGAATGCCCGCACTACAAGGAATGCTTCGTGATGCAGGCGCGGCGCGAGGCCCAGCAGGCCGACATCGTCGTCGTCAACCATCACCTGTTCTTCGCGGACATCATGCTGCGCGACACGGGGATGGCCGAGCTGCTGCCGAACGCGAACACGATCATCTTCGACGAAGCGCATCAGCTGCCGGAGACGGCGACGCTGTTCTTCGGCGAGACGCTGTCGACGACGCAGATCCTCGAGCTCGCGCGCGACACGGTGGCCGAAGGCCTGAGCCATGCACGCGACGCGGTCGAGTGGGTGAAGCTCGGCGGCGATCTCGAGCGCGCGGCGCGCGACTTGCGTCTCGCGTTCGCGAACGACCAGATCGTGCGCATGTCGCTCGCGCAGCTCGGCGACGATCACCCGATGTTCGGTGCGCTCGATGCGCTCGACGCTGCGCTCGATGCGCTCGCGTCGGCACTCGCGAGCCAGGCCGAGCGTGCGGAATCGCTCGGCGCGTGTCTGCGGCGCGCCCGCGAGCTGCAGGACCTGCTGGCCGGCTGGGTCGCGCCCGGCGCGGCGGAAGCGGCCGCGCGGGCCGATGCGGCCGTGGCTGGCGACAACGCGGCCACTGACGGCGATCCGAACGAGAAGGTGCGCTGGGTCGAGGTGTTCGCGCATACCGTGCAACTGCACGAAACGCCGCTGTCGGTCGCGCCGATTTTCGCGAAGCAGCGTGCGGGTGTGCCGCGTGCGTGGGTGTTCACGTCGGCCACGTTGTCGGTGCGCGGCGATTTCACGCACTACGCGGCGCAGATGGGCCTCAGCTCGCGTCGTTCGATGACGCTCGCCAGCCCGTTCGATTACCAGTCGCAGGGGTTGCTGTACGTGCCGCGCAACCTGCCGCAGCCCTCTTCGCCGGCGTTTACCGATGCCGTCTTCGATGCCGCGTTGCCGGCGATCGAGGCGTCCGGCGGTGGCGTGTTCATGCTGTGCACGACGCTGCGCGCGGTCGACCGGATCGCCTCGAAGCTGCGCGACGTGATCGAGGCGCGCGGCTGGAACACGCCGCTGCTCGTGCAGGGCGACGCAAGCCGTACCGAGCTGCTCGACCGCTTCCGCGCGTACGGCAATGCGATCCTGGTCGGTAGCCAGAGTTTCTGGGAGGGCGTCGACGTGCGCGGCGATGCGTTGTCGCTGGTCGTGATCGACAAGCTGCCGTTCGCGCCGCCGGACGATCCGGTGCTGGCCGCGCGGCTCGATGCGTTGACGAAGAAGGGGCTGAGCCCGTTCGCGGTGCATCAGTTGCCGCAGGCCGTGATCACGCTGAAGCAGGGTGCGGGCCGGCTGATTCGTGCGGAGACGGATCGCGGTGTGCTGATGATCTGCGACACGCGACTCGTCGACAAGCCGTACGGGCGCCGGATCTGGCAAAGCCTGCCGCCGTTCAAGCGCACGCGAGAGATTGCGGTCGTGCAGGATTTCTTCGACGAGCACCGCTCGGACAAGCGCGCTTGATCGCGCGCGCGGCGCTTGTCGCTTGATTGTCCCGGTGCCGCTTGCATGCGGCGCCAATAAAAAACCCGGCTCGATGGCCGGGTTTTTTGTGTGCACAACGGATGTTACATCGCGCCGTGCTTCAGAACTGCCACCACGACTTCTTCGCACCGGGGCGCGAATGGCCCGTCACATACGGGCTGTCGGGGAACGTGCCCGCGAGCACGCGCTTGGTGTCCTCGGCGAGTTCCGGCTGGTTCAGCTTGCCGTACGACAGGATCATGATGTGCAGCGCATCCTCGATCGCCGGCGCGCCCTTGTAGTCCTTGATCGCGAGCTGGGCGCGGTTGATGGCCGCGACATACGCGCCACGACGGTAGTAGTAGTCGGCCGCGTGCACTTCGTGCGACGCGAGCGCGTTGACGATGTAGCGCATCCGTGCGGCCGCGTCGGGCGCGTACTTGCTCTTCGGGAAGCGATCGACGACGACCTTGAACGCATCGTACGATTCGCGCAGCGCCTGCGGATCGCGTTCGCTCATGTCCTGGCCGGAGAAGCGCCCGAACAGGCCGAGATCGTCGTTGAAGTGGATCATCCCCTTCAGGTAGTACGCGTACGGGATATCCGGATGATCCGGGTGGAGCTGGATGAAGCGGTCGACGGCCTGGTCGGCGGCTGCCGGTTCGTTGTCCTTCCAGTTGCAGTACGCGACGTTGATCTGCGCCTGCTGTGCGAAATGGCCGAACGGATCGCGGCCTTGCAGCGATTCGAAATATTTCGCGCACTTGCCCCAGTCGCCGCCGGACAGTGCGTCCTGGGCCTCTGAGTATAATTTGTTGTTCGACCAGGTAGCCGTCTCGTCCTGCTTCTGCGGCAAGCCGTGGCAGCCGGCGATGAGGGCCGCGGCCGCTACCGCCGCAGCCCGGGCGGCGACGGTTCTGGCCGTGCGTTTGGTCGAATTCATCATGCTCGCATGTCCTAGCTTCAAGTCTCGGTGACCCAGTCTAAATGACCCGTTCAAGTTCGCAGAATGCCCAGCCGGGCACACCAAATCGCGAAGATTATAGCCCAAGCGATCGGCCCGCCGACGCTGCCTCGGGGGATTCCCTCGATGACGATCTGGCCGGCGACGCGATGCAGCCGCCCGTCGTGCCGTCCGTGGCGGGCGATGACGCGCCGCGTATCGTCGAAGTGCCGCTGTCGCTCGCCGGCGAACGGCTCGACAAGGCGCTTGCCCAACTGTTCCCCGAATTCTCGCGCAGCCGCCTGCAGAGCTGGATCGAGGCGCAGCGGGTGCTCGTCGACGGCGCGCCGGCGAAGATCCGTCAGCCGGTGCCGCTCGGCGCGAAGATCGCGCTCGTGCCCGATCTGCTGCCCGAGCAGCTCGCGTTCACGCCGGAGCCCGTGCCGCTCGACGTGATTTACGAGGACGACGCGCTCGTCGTCATCAACAAGCCGGCCGGCCTCGTCGTGCATCCGGCCGCCGGCAACTGGAGCGGCACGATCCTCAACGGCCTCCTGCATCGCTACGGCGACGCGGCGGCCGGCCTGCCGCGCGCGGGGATCGTCCACCGGCTCGACAAGGAAACCTCCGGCCTGATGGTGGTCGCCCGCACGCTGGCCGCGCAGACGGACCTCGTGCGCCAGTTGCAGGCCCGCACGGTGAAGCGCCGCTATTTCGCGCTGGTGTGGGGCACGATGCCCGAGGCGGGCACGATCGACGCGCCGATCGGCCGCGATCCGCGCGAGCGCACGCGCATGGCCGTCGTCACCGGCGCGTCGGGCAAGCCCGCGCGCACGCATTTCCGCACGGTTGACACATGCCTGTGGCAACGTCAGCCGGTTTCGGCGATTCAGTGCGATCTCGAAACCGGCCGTACGCACCAGATCCGCGTGCATTGCGCGCATGCCGGACATCCGCTGCTCGGCGATCCGGTCTACGGGCGCGCGCGCGGCAAGCGCTCGGTCACGCCGCTGCCGGACGGGTTCGCGCGACAGGCGCTGCATGCGTGGCGGCTCGGCCTCGTGCATCCGGTCACGGGCAAGGCGATGCAGTGGCGCTGCCCGCTGCCGGACGACATGAACGCACTGGTCGCCGCGCTCGGCTTCGGGCAGGGCGACGAGGAATTCGACGACGACGACGGTGTCTACGACGATGACGATTTCGGCGGCGAGTATCACGACGACGAGCCGTATCTGGACGACGATGAGGAGGAGTGAGTGCCGATGACGAACCTGGCGCCGTTGACGTGGCAGGACTGCGTGCGGCCCGACTGGCAGGTGTCGCCGCGCGTGCGCGCGCTGATCACGACCCGCGACGGCGGTGTGAGCGAAGGCCCGTACGGGCGCTGGCAGGACGGCGCCGCGCTGCCGGGCGGGATGAATCTCGGCCTGCATACCGGTGACGATCCCGACCATGTCGCCGCCAACCGCGCGCGCGTGCTGGCCCTCGCTGGCCAGTCGGGCGCCGCATGGCTCGAGCAGGTTCACGGCGCGCAGATCGTGCAGGCGGACGCGGTGATCGCCGCCGCGCCTGGTGCCACGGCGCCGGTGCAGGCCGACGCAAGCGTGACCGATCAGGCAGGCGCCGTCTGCGTGGTGATGGTGGCCGATTGCCTGCCCGTGCTGCTGTGCGACGCGCAGGGCCGCGCGGTCGGCGCCGCGCATGCGGGCTGGCGCGGGCTCGCGGCCGGCATCGTCGAGCAGACGGCGGCGCGCGTCGCGGCGCTTGCGGGCGGCGCGACGGACGCGCTGCATGCGTATCTCGGTCCGGCGATCGGGCCGAAGGCGTTCGAGGTCGGCGCCGATGTGCGCGACGCGTTTCTCGACACGGCTCCGCAGTCGGAGCATGATGAAACCCGTCATGCGTTCGTCGCGATCGACGGCGCGCCCGGCAAGTTCCTGGCCGATCTCTATGCGCTCGCGCGCCTGCGACTCGCGCGTGCGGGTGTGGCGCACGTGAGCGGCGGGACGGCGTGCACGGTCGCCGAGCGCGCGCGCTTCTATTCGTACCGGCGCGACCGCGTGACGGGGCGCATGGCCGCGGCAATCTGGTTGGCCGATTGATTGCATGCGCATGCGCGCCGGCTTTGTTGCGCCGCGAAATCGAGTTATCTCGATATTGAGGCGGCAATACGGCGTTGCATGCGCGACTGAATGAAAAATCCCGACGTCAAGCTAAACAAAATGTTTTATGTTTTGCCGGAACCCTTGTCCCGTCTGTTGTGCGCGGATTATCTCCGTGCCGAAATGTTCAGTGGTTTGACGGGGCGCTTCACATGGGGAAAACGATAATGATAAAAATACCGCACTGCGGCAGAATCTGGAGACGCCTCTCCAGAGCATGACGGCCCGGCTCGCAGCCGGCACGCCGCGCGCGAGCAGGATTTCACGATTGACGCTCACGAATCACCGGTAAGGCAGGTAATGACAGCATCGAAAAATTCGTCGACGTCCGCGCATGCGGGCACTTCCGCGGGCAGCACCGGTTTCGATCCGGCCGCCCAGCCGATGCAGCAGATGTTCGAGTCGTGGTTGAACGCGTGGCGCGGTTTTGCAGATCCGGCGCGCGCCGCGACGGCATCGGCCTCCGTCAATCCGTTCGCGACATTCCAGTTCCCGACGTCGTTTCCGTTCCAGATGCCGTCGATGCCCGACCTCGGCGCGATGGCGTCGCCGTTCGCGGGGCTGAAGCTGCCGGTTGCCGCGATTCCGCCCGAACGGCTCCAGGCATTGCAGGCCGACTACGCACGCGATTGCATGACGCTGATGCAGCAGGCGGCCGCCGCGAAGCTCGAGTCGCCGGAGCTGAAGGACCGCCGCTTCAGCGGCGACGCGTGGAAGGCGTCTCCCGCGCATGCGTTCGCGGCCGCCTGGTATCTGCTCAACGCGCGCTATCTGCAGGAGCTGGCCGACGCGCTTCAGACCGATCCGAAGACGCGTGAGCGCATCCGTTTCACGGTCCAGCAATGGACGGCCGCCGCCGCGCCGAGCAACTTCCTCGCACTCAATCCCGACGCACAGAAATCGATCCTCGAGACGCAGGGCGAAAGCCTGCGGCAGGGGATGATGAACCTGCTCGGCGACCTGCAGCGCGGCAAGATTTCGCAGACCGACGAATCGCAGTTCGTGGTCGGCAAGAACCTCGGATGTACCGAAGGCTCGGTCGTGTACGAGAACGACCTGATCCAGCTGATCCAGTACACGCCGAAGACGGACAAGGTGTTCGAGCGGCCGTTGCTGATCGTCCCGCCGTGCATCAACAAGTTCTACATCCTCGACCTGCAGCCGGAGAATTCGCTCGTCGCGCACGCGCTGTCGAACGGTCATCAGGTATTCCTCGTGTCGTGGCGCAACGCGGATGCATCGGTCGCGCACAAGACGTGGGACGACTACATGAACGAAGGGCTGCTCGCGGCGATCGACGCGGTGCAGCAGATCAGCGGCCGCGAGCAGATCAACACGCTCGGCTTCTGCGTCGGCGGCACGATGCTCGCGACCGCGCTCGCGGTGCTCGCCGCGCGTGGCGAACATCCGGCCGCGTCGATGACGCTGCTCACCGCGATGCTCGACTTCACCGATACGGGCATCCTCGACGTGTTCGTCGACGAGGCGCACGTGCAGATGCGCGAGCAGACCATCGGCGGCAAGAACGGTGCGCAGCCGGGGCTGATGCGCGGCGTCGAGTTCGCGAACACGTTCTCGTTCTTGCGGCCGAACGATCTCGTGTGGAACTACGTCGTCGACAACTACCTGAAGGGCCGCACGCCCGCGCCGTTCGACCTGCTGTACTGGAACAGCGATTCGACGAGCCTGCCGGGCCCGATGTACGCGTGGTATCTGCGCCATACCTATCTGGAAAACAAGCTGCGCGAGCCGGGTGCGCTGACCGTGTGCGGCGAATCGGTCGACCTGTCGCTGATCGACGTGCCGACCTTCATCTACGGTTCGCGCGAGGATCACATCGTGCCGTGGCAGACGGCCTACGCATCGACGTCGATCCTGTCGGGCCCGCTGAAGTTCGTGCTCGGCGCGTCGGGACACATCGCGGGCGTGATCAATCCGCCGGCGAAGAAGAAACGCAGCTACTGGGTCAACGAGGGCGACCTGCCCGAATCCGCGGACGACTGGTTTGCCGCGGCGACCGAGCAGCCGGGAAGCTGGTGGACGACGTGGGTCGAGTGGCTCGACGCGTACGGCGGTCGCAAGGTCGCGCCGCCGGCCCAGCCGGGTTCCGCGCAATTCCCGGTGATCGAGCCGGCGCCCGGGCGCTACGTGTTGCAGCGCGATTGACGAAAACCGGACAGCGGCGCACGCTGTCCGGTGCACCGCAGTTTTTTTAACAGGGCCGGTAACGACGCGCCGTGTCGTGCGGGCCTGGAGGAAAGGGAAATGACGGATGTAGTGATCGTATCGGCCGCGCGGACCGCGGTCGGCAAATTCGGCGGCTCGCTGGCGAAGATTGCGGCGCCCGAACTGGGCGCGACGGTGATCCGCGCAGTGCTGGAGCGTGCGGGCGTGAAGCCCGAGCAGGTCAGCGAAGTGATCATGGGCCAGGTGCTGACGGCCGGCTCCGGGCAGAACCCGGCGCGGCAGTCGCTGATCAAGGCGGGGCTGCCGAACGCCGTGCCGGGGATGACGATCAACAAGGTGTGCGGCTCGGGCCTGAAGGCCGTGATGCTGGCGGCGAACGCGATCGTCGCGGGCGACGCGGAGATCGTGATCGCGGGTGGCCAGGAGAACATGAGCGCGTCGCCGCACGTGCTGCCGGGCTCGCGTGACGGGTTCCGGATGGGCGACGCGAAGCTGGTCGACACGATGATCGTCGACGGGCTGTGGGACGTGTACAACCAGTACCACATGGGGATCACGGCGGAGAACGTCGCGAAGGAATACGGGATCACGCGCGAAGAGCAGGACGCGTTCGCGGCGCTGTCGCAGAACAAGGCGGAAGCCGCGCAGAAGGCCGGGCGTTTCAACGACGAGATCGTGCCGGTGTCGATTCCGCAACGCAAGGGCGAGCCGCTGCAGTTCGCGACGGACGAGTTCGTGCGTCACGGCGTGACGGCGGAGTCGCTGGCGGGGCTGAAGCCGGCGTTCGCGAAGGACGGCTCGGTGACGGCGGCGAACGCGTCGGGGCTGAACGATGGGGCGGCCGCGGTGCTGGTGATGTCGGCGCAGAAGGCAGCCGCCTTGGGCCTGACGCCGCTGGCGCGGATCAAGGCGTATGCGAACGCGGGCGTGGACCCGAGCGTGATGGGCATGGGCCCGGTGCCGGCATCGCGCCGTGCGCTGGAGCGCGCGGGCTGGACGCCGGGCGACCTGGACCTGATGGAAATCAACGAGGCGTTCGCGGCGCAGGCGCTGGCGGTGCACAAGCAGATGGGCTGGGACACGTCGAAGGTGAACGTGAACGGCGGAGCGATCGCGATCGGCCACCCGATCGGTGCGTCGGGCTGCCGGATCCTGGTGACGCTGCTGCACGAAATGGTCAAGCGCGATGCGAAGCGCGGGCTGGCGTCGCTGTGCATCGGCGGCGGGATGGGCGTCGCGCTCGCGGTCGAGCGTCCGTAACCGGCCGTTCGTCACCGGCGTACCGAATCCGTGCGCCGGCCGATTGCGGCTTCGGCCGGCGTCACGTGAAGTCAGAGGGGGCCTCCGGCAGCTCTCGAAACCAAAAAATGGAGTGAGATTTATGTCTCAGCGAATTGCGTACGTAACGGGCGGGATGGGCGGCATCGGCACCAGCATCTGCCAGCGTCTGTCGAAAGACGGCTTCAAGGTGGTCGCAGGTTGTGGCCCGAACTCGCCGCGCCGGGTGAAATGGCTCGAGGACCAGAAGGCGCTCGGGTACGACTTCATCGCGTCGGAAGGCAACGTCGGCGACTGGGACTCGACCAAGGAAGCGTTCGACAAGGTCAAGGCCGAAGTCGGCGAGATCGACGTGCTGGTCAACAACGCGGGCATCACGCGCGACGTCGTGTTCCGCAAGATGACGCATGAAGACTGGACCGCCGTGATCGACACCAACCTGACGAGCCTGTTCAACGTCACGAAGCAGGTGATCGACGGGATGGTCGAACGTGGCTGGGGCCGCATCATCAACATTTCGTCGGTGAACGGCCAGAAGGGGCAATTCGGCCAGACGAACTACTCGACCGCGAAGGCCGGCATTCACGGCTTCACGATGTCGCTCGCGCAGGAAGTCGCGACGAAGGGCGTGACGGTCAACACCGTGTCGCCGGGCTACATCGGCACCGACATGGTGAAGGCGATCCGCCCCGACGTGCTCGAGAAGATCGTTGCGACGATCCCGGTGCGGCGTCTCGGCGGCCCCGAGGAAATCGGCTCGATCGTCGCGTGGCTCGCGTCGAACGATTCCGGCTTCGCGACGGGCGCCGACTTCTCGCTGAATGGCGGCCTGCACATGGGCTGAGCGTCCTGGCTGCGCGGGCCGGGTGGCCGCGCAGCCGGGCGTTTTCCGAAGGCCCCCGCCTCCCGGATTCGGGCGGCGGGGATTCGTCACTTGCGCTACGCTGCACTCAAAGGCGTTACATGACTACTACAAAGAAGACGGCCGAACGGCTCATCAAGAAGTACCCGAACCGCCGGCTCTACGATACCGAGACAAGCACGTACATTACGCTGACCGACGTGAAGCAGCTCGTGCTCGAGCAGGAGGATTTCAAGGTCGTCGATGCGAAATCCAACGAAGACCTGACGCGCAGCATTCTCCTGCAGATCATCCTCGAAGAGGAAAGCGGTGGCGTGCCGATGTTCTCGTCGTCGATGCTGTCGCAGATCATCCGTTTCTACGGTCATGCGATGCAGGGCATGATGGGCACGTACCTGGAAAAGAACATCCAGGCATTCATCGACATCCAGAACAAGCTCGCGGATCAATCGAAGAACCTCTACGAAGGTAACGCGATGAATCCGGAAGTCTGGTCGCAGTTCATGAACATGCAGGCGCCGATGATGCAAGGGATGATGACGAGCTACATCGAGCAGTCGAAGAACATGTTCGTGCAGATGCAGGAACAGATGCAGAACCAGGCGAAGTCGATGTTCAGCACGTTCCCGTTCAAGCAGCCGGGCGCATCGGAGCCCGAAAAGAAGTAACGGTTTCGCGGCAGGCCGGCCGCGGCGGCGCGAGCCGTCGGACGTCGGCGCCGCGAAGCAGGGCGGCCGCTCGCGGTCGTGCATTCGGGCACGACGATGCGCGGCTGCCGCCTGCGGAAAAAATCGCCGACGGTCGTCCAGGATCGTCGGCATCGAATGCCCGTGCTTCGTCTGCGCGGGCATCGCCGTTGTCCAGTCGATCGAGATCCAGTCCATACGAACGAAAGCCGGGACGCGCCGCGCCTGATGGTGTGGGCTCGTGCTCGCCTGTCGTACCATAAGCGGCGCTGCACGGCGAGGCGCGAAACGCGCGAGCGGTTCCCGCGCACGGCGAGCGGTACGATGCCGCGCCGATGCGGGGCGGGCGACACTCGCGCCGTTGTCCGCGAGGTCGGCGCTTCGTCCGATGACGAGCGACGGCGTGCCGCTCAATGGCTTTCTGCCCGGCGTCGCAGGCGTGTATGCGGTGGTCGCGCACCCCGGCGTGATTCTGGCGCCGTGGCTCGGTCGCTTGGCGGCGAAGGCGACCATGGAAGCGTGATCCGGCCGGCGATCGAGCCGAGCGACGCCGCTCTGTCGACGTGGCGCAAGCAGCGGCAGGGTACGCGGATCGCCGCTATACTCGCCATCCTTGCATTCATGAAAGGATGCTTCGTATGCGCCCTCGCGTCAGTGTGTTTCTCGCGCTCAGTCTCGATGGATTCATCGCCGGCGACAATGGCGATCTGTCATGGCTGGAGCCGTTTTCATCGGATTCGCCGGATGACACCGGTTACACGGCGCTCATGAACGACATCGACGTGATCGTGATGGGGCGCAATACGTACGACACGGTGATCAACTTCGACCCGTGGCCGTATGCCGGCAAGCGGATGGTCGTCATGACGCGCCGCGAACTGGCGTCGCGCCACGGCGAAGAACCGTTCGACGGCACGCTTGCGGCGCTGCTCGAGCAGCTGGCGAAGCAAGGCCATCGTCACGTTTATCTGGACGGCGGCTTGACTGTGCGAGAAGGCCTCAAGGCCGGCGTCGTCGATCGCATCACGCTGAGCTGGGTGCCGATCGTGCTCGGCACGGGGATTCCGCTGTTCGGTGCTGACCTGCCGCAAACGGTGTTGCGGCTCGACGATACGAAGCGGTTGCCGAGCGGGCTGATGCAGGCCATGTATGTGCCCGTCACGCAGGAGTGACGCGTATGGCGGTGACGCATGCAGCGCCGCGGCCGGCGTTGCATGCGCGTTGGCTTTGACTGGCGTGACGCGTTTCGTCGTGACTCAGTGCGCCGGGCCGAAATCCTGATCGTCGTCCGACGGCGGCAGGTCGAGCACGAGCTTGACGGCGCTGTAGTTGGCCTTCAGCGAGAACACGCGGCCGATCACCAGAAACGTCTGCCGGGAGTTTTCGAGTTCGACGAAGTCGCCCGGTTGCGGGACATGGGCGCCCTGATCGTAGGAAAAGCTGGTGCTGGTCTGTTCGCCGATGGCTTCTGCGGCGTGTTCGGTGAATTCGATCGTGAGGTGGGTAGTCATGCGAGCCCCGTTGGGTCGATTGAAGAGAGCGGATGCCGCGATTTTCGCATAGCGGCTTCGCGAGTCCATGCCGATTCTCGTGCGATGGGCTTGACCGACCGCGTGGCATGTCTTCCCAGACCGCCGGCCGCCGGCGACAGAGCGTTACTTCCCGATGCCACTCGCGTTTTTCCTGCAGAAGCGCCGAGTCACCCATCCTTTTATTTGGGCCCAGTATTCCTTTCCCAGCAGCGCGACGGCGGCCACGAACACGATCTCGCCGATCACGACCAGCGCCGGGATCACGAACGCCTTGTTCGGGATGGACGTAAACGGAAGGATCGGCACCGCGATCCAGTACAACAGCACGACGCCCAGTAGGGCCAGGCCGGTTTTCTTTCTGATGTTCGATTTCGATTGGGGCATCGCATGTCCTTCTGACGGGGATCGAGCAGGGTTTGTTTGCGCGGGCGTTGCGCGACCGGAAGTCCCGCCGGGCGGTCATCTCGCTGCTGGCAGATGCTTTGGTTCGCTGCGCGAATATTAATAAACGGAGTAGTTCGTCTCATTATGAGGCGCGATGCCGCGCGGCGTCAATCTCGATCGCCGGACGGGCGGAAACATGCGCGTCCGACGCACAGGAGTCTGGACGGGAAGCGGCAGGCTTGGCCAAGAAGGCGGCGCGGCGGCATATCGTTGTCGCGGGCTGCCGGCGTACATCGGGTGTGGCTCGGTATGGACCGTGCTCGGGCGGCGCAACGAAAAACCGCACCTTGGCCCTGTTTTTTTGCAGCGCAGCTTCGAAACCGCATGGCGATACCCATTGCCGAGCAGAAGGCGCCCGCATGTGTCGATCGCACCGCCCGGCACCGCCGATGTGGCGCTTCAGCCAATCCGGCACGCGACGATCTTTCCCGGTCGCTCATTTTGCCTCGCCACCCCTAAATCCCTGTAAACTCACGCTTTTGCTGCCACGCCCCCACACTCCAGATGTCCCAATCCCCCAAAGTAGGGTTCGTATCCCTCGGCTGCCCGAAAGCGCTCGTCGATTCCGAACAAATCATCACGCAACTGCGCGCCGAAGGTTATGAAATCTCCGGCACCTACGACGGCGCCGACCTCGTCGTCGTGAACACCTGCGGCTTCATCGACGAAGCCGTGCAGGAAAGCCTCGACGCGATCGGCGAAGCGCTGACCGAGAACGGCAAGGTGATCGTCACCGGCTGCCTCGGCGCGAAGTCGAGCGCGAGCGGCTCGAACCTGATCGAGGAAGTCCACCCGAAGGTGCTCGCGGTCACCGGCCCGCACGCGGTGGGCGAAGTGATGCAGGCCGTGCATTCGCACCTGCCGAAGCCGCACGATCCGTTCGTCGACCTCGTCCCTGCGGCCGGCATCAAGCTCACGCCGCGTCACTACGCATACCTGAAGATCTCCGAAGGCTGCAATCACCGTTGCACGTTCTGCATCATCCCGTCGATGCGCGGCGACCTCGTGTCGCGCCCGGTCGCCGAAGTGATGCTGGAAGCCGAGAACCTGTTCAAGTCGGGCGTGAAGGAACTGCTCGTGATCTCGCAGGACACGAGCGCGTACGGCGTCGACGTGAAGTACCGCACGGGCTTCTGGAACGGCAAGCCGATCAAGACGCGCATGACCGACCTGGTCGCCGCGCTCGGCGAACTCGCCGCGCAGTACGGTGCTTGGGTGCGTCTGCACTACGTGTATCCGTATCCGAGCGTCGACGAAGTGATTCCGCTGATGGCGGAAGGTCCGTTCAAGGGCCACGTACTGCCGTATCTCGACGTGCCGTTCCAGCACGCGCACCCCGAAGTGCTGAAGCGCATGAAGCGTCCCGCGAACGCGGAGAAGGTGCTCGAGCGCGTGCAGAAATGGCGCGAGATCTGCCCGGACCTGACGATCCGCAGCACGTTCATCGCGGGTTTCCCCGGCGAGACGGAAGAACAGTTCGAGACGCTGCTCGACTTCGTCCGCGAAGCGGAACTCGATCGCGTCGGCTGTTTCGCGTATTCGCCGGTCGAAGGCGCGACCGCGAACGACCTGGACGGCGCGCTGCCGGACGAGGTTCGCGAGGAACGCCGTGCACGCTTCATGGAAGTCGCCGAGGAAGTGTCGGCGAACCGCATGCAGCGCAAGGTCGGCAAGACGCTCAAGGTGCTGATCGACGAAGTCGGCGAGGAAGGCGGCATCGGCCGTACGGCAGCCGATGCGCCGGAGATCGACGGTGTCGTCTACGTCGAGCCGGCGGCGAAGGCATCGAAGCGCTACAAGGTCGGCGATTTCGTGTCCGTGAAGATCACGGGCGCCGACGGCCACGATCTGTGGGGCGAGGTGTAAGCGATGGCCGCGGTATTTCCGGAGATCCTCGCGCTCGGCGAGGCGATGATCGAATTCAACCAGTCGCAGCCGGGACGCCCTGAATTCCTGCAGGGCTTCGGCGGCGACACGTCGAACTTCTGCATCGCGGCGGCGCGCCAGGGTGCATCGACGGGCTTCGTGTCGGCGATCGGCGACGATCCGTTCGGCCGCCTGCTCGCCGACATGTGGGCGTCGGAGCAGGTCGACACGACGTACGTGCGAATCGACCGCGCGGCACCGACCGGCGTGTATTTCGTCACGCACGGCGCCGACGGCCACCAGTTCGACTATCTGCGCGCGGGATCGGCTGCGAGCCGCTATGCGACAGGCGACTTGCCGCTCGACGCGCTGGCGGCCGCGAAGGCCGTGCACCTGTCGGGGATCAGTCTTGCGATCAGCACGGCCGCGTGCGATGCGGCGTTCGCGGCGATCGACCATGCGCGTCGCCACGGCGCGAAGGTCAGCTTCGACACGAACCTGCGCCTGAAGCTGTGGCCGCTGCCGCGCGCTCGCGCGGTGATGCGCGAGGCGCTGCGCCAGACCGACATCTGCCTGCCGAGTTGGGACGACGTCACGGCGCTCACGGGCGCGAACGATCGCGACGCGATCGTCGACGCGATGCTCGAACACGGGCCGCAGGTCGTCGCGCTGAAACTCGGCAAGGAAGGCGCGTATGTCGCGACGCCGAACGAGCGGCGCGTCGTGCCGGGCTTCGCGGTCGAGGCCGTCGACGCGACTGGTGCGGGCGACTGCTTCGGCGGCGCATTCGTCGCGCGGATCGTCGCGGGCGACGATCCGTTCGCGGCCGCGCGTTATGCGAACGCGGCGGCGGCGCTGTCGACGACCGGTTACGGCGCGGTCGCGCCGATTCCGCGTCGCGATGCGGTGGAACGCCTGATGCAGGGCTGACGCGACACGCGCAGGCCGGCGCATTCGCCGCGCAGGCTTGCGCGGTCACGCAGGAACCGGGTCTCGACCCGGTGCCGTCCGCGATGTCGGGCGAATCTGAAGCAAGGAGCAACACAACGTGGGTCGATATTCGGAATGGCAACGGGCGCTCGTCGCCGGCGCGCTGGTCGCAGGTATCGCGATGCCGGGGAGCGTCGCCGCGCAGGCAGTCGCGCCGGGCGTGCAGCAGGATGAACCGGCGCCGGCGCGGCCGCTGAAACCGAATCCCGAGTTCGCCCGCCTGCCGCGCTACGAAGGCACGCTCGGCGACCGGCCGATCGTCGTGCATCTCGGCCCGAAGACGGACGAGGAAGGCGTGCACGGCGAATATCAGTTCGCCGACACGGGCGAGGTCGTGCTGCTCGCGGGCGACCGCGACGGCGATACGCTGGAGATCGAGGAATCGAACGACGGCACCAACATCACCGGCGTGTGGATCGGCCGCTTCGACGCGACGGGCGACCTGAAGGCCGACCGGATGAACTCGGACGAATCGGACCCGCAGCCGGTCGTGCTGCGCCTGGCGCCGGGCAAGCGCGCGGCGCTGCAGGTGCGCGACGGTCGCATGCACGAAATCGAGACGGTAGGCGGCGTCGTCAACCTGCGTACCGACGACTGAGCACGCGCTGGCTCGGTGTGCGCGGCGCGCATTGTACCGGGCCAAGCGCGCCGATTTTGGCTACTCTAACGACATATTCCGCAACCGAACGGCCTCGTGCCCGGCTCCCCGTCATGACTGCATCCACTCCCAAGCGCGCGCTGCAAACCCGCATCGTTCAACCCGACGACGTCATTCCGGAAGGCTTCCGTTCGTTCGTGCCGCCGGTTGCGCGCGCGTCGACGGTCGTGTTCCCCGATCTCGCGACGATGCGCGCGCTGGTCTGGCACAACGATAACCAGTGGCGCTACGGGCTGCACGCGACGCCGACGTCGCTCGCGCTCGCGCAGCGGCTCGCCGAGATCGAGGGCGGCACGCACGCGCTGCTGCAGCCGTCGGGCCTCGCGGCGATCATGAACGTCTACTTCGGGATCGTGAAAGCGGGCGACGACGTGCTGATTCCGCATAACGTGTACGGCCCGAACGCCGATTTCGGCAACTGGCTCGCGAAGGACTTCGGCATCACCGCGCGCTTCTACGATCCGCTGATCGGCGCCGGCATTGCCGAGCTGATCCAGCCGAACACGCGGCTGATCTGGATCGAGGCGCCCGGCTCGGTGACGATGGAAGTGCCCGACGTGCAGGCGATCACGGCGGCCGCCCAGGCGCGCGGCATCGTCACCGCGATCGACAACACCTTTTCGGCGGGCCTCGCGTTCAAGCCGTTCGAGCACGGCGTGGACATTTCGGTGCAGGCGCTGACCAAGTACCAGTCGGGCGGCAGCGACGTGCTGATGGGGGCGACGATCACCGCGAACGCGGAGCTGCATGCGAAGCTGAAGCTCGCACGGATGCGCTGCGGGATCGGCGTGTCGGTCGACGATTGCTCGCTCGTGCTGCGCAGCCTGCCGAGCATGCAGGTGCGCTTCGACGCGCACAGCAAGAGCGCGCTCGCGCTCGCGCAATGGCTGAAGGCGCGGCCGGAGATTGCGACGGTGCTGCATCCGCAGATCGCCGACTGCCCGGGGCACGCGTCGTTCATGCGCGATTTCACGGGCGCGGGCGGGCTGTTCTCGGTGGTGTTCGACGAACGCTACAGCGCGGAGCAGGTCGACCGTTTCGTCGAGTCGCTCGAGCTGTTCGCGATCGGCTGGAGCTGGGGCGGCGCGTGCAGCCTCGCGATGCCTTACGACGTCGCGTCGATGCGTCCGGACTGGCCGCATCGCGGCACGCTGGTGCGTTTCTACGTCGGTCTGGAAGACGAAGGCGATCTGCGCGCGGACATCGAGCGTGCGATGCAGGCCGCACTGGGTTGATCGCAGGGCGGCCACGTCCGGCACAAAAACGAAACGCCGGCGCGATGCTCTGTCGCGCCGGCGTTTTTCATTGACGATGCCGCGAAATCAGAACAGTCGCAGCAGCCCGTCGAGGCCGACATGGTCGAACGCGACCGTCGCCGCATCGCGCACGACGGGCTTCGCGTGGAATGCGACCGACAGCCCGGCTTCGGCCATCATCTTCAGGTCGTTCGAGCCGTCGCCCATCGCGATCGCGCGGTGCGGTTCGAGGCCGAGCGACGCGCACGTCTCGCGCAGCAGGCGGGCTTTCACGTCGGCGTTGACGATCTCGCCGAGCACCTTGCCGGTGAGCTTGCCGTCGACGATCTCGAGCGTGTTCGCATGTGCGTAGTCGAGACCGAGGCGGGCCTTCAGCCGCTCGGTGAAGAACGTGAAGCCGCCCGACACGAGCAGCGTCTTCATGCCGGCGGCCTTCACGCCGGCCAGCATCGTCTCGGCGCCCGGTGACAGTTGCAGCCGTTCTTCGTACACGCGCTCGAGCGCGTGCGCGTCGAGCCCGGCCAGCAGCGCGACGCGGCGCGTGAGGCTTTCGTTGAAGTCGCGGATCTCGCCGCGCATCGACGCTTCGGTGATCTCCGCGACCTGCGTTTTCAGCCCGCAGAAATCGGCGATTTCGTCGATGCATTCGATCGTGATCAGCGTCGAATCCATGTCCATCACGGCGAGCCCGAAATCGCCGAGCGTGCGGCCGGCCTCGACGAAGCCGAAGTCGAGCGCATGCGTGCCGCAGTACGCGTCGATGTCGAGGCGCTGCGCCGGGCTCGCGTTTTCGATGCGCAGCGCGTGATCGTCGGTCTGCACGATGCGGGTGCCGCGCGACAGCGCGAGCAGCGGTTTGTGATGGGCGTCCGACAGCGGCGCAAGACTCTGGATGACGAGATTGTGGGTCATGACGAGTGGTTGGGAGACGAATGAATGACGTGCGCGGCCCACGGGCGGCCGCCTGCGAGCGCGGGCCCGGTGCGGCGGCGGGCCATTGCGTCGCGAACGCGCCATTGTAGCCGGTTGGCCGCGCATGGCGGCCGGGGCCGGCACGAAACCGTGCGCGGCAGCGGGGTCACCCGTTCGCGCGATCCCAGTACGGCGGATCGCCGAAATGCTCGGCCAGGAACGCGATGAACGCGAGCGTTTTCAGCGGCACGTGCGCGCGGCTCGGATAGACGGCCCAGATCGCGACGTCTTCCGCGAACGGATAGTCGTCGAGCACGCTGACGAGCGCGCCGCTCGCGAGCAGCGGGCCGACGTCCCAGGTCGACTTGATCGCGATCCCGAAGCCGTCGACGAGCGCTTCACGGATCGCCTCGCCGTTGCTCGCCACCAGCCGGCCGCCGACCCGCACCGTGAGCGGCCCCTGCGGCGTCGCGAACGACCAGTCGCGCTGGTCGCCGAGGATCACGCACTCGTGCTGCGTCAGGTCGGCCGGATGGCGCGGCGTGCCGCGTTCGGCGAGATAGGCGGGCGAGCAGCACAGCACGCGGCGGTTCGTGGCGAGCTTGCGCGCGACGAGCGTCGAATCCTTCAGCGCGCCGAGGCGGATCGCGACGTCGTAGCCGTCGTCGACCAGGTCGACGATCTCGTCGGACAGCCGCAGATCGAGCGACACGGACGGGTAGCGGCGCAGGAACGCCGGAATCACCGGCGCGACGTGCTGGCGGCCGAACGACGACGACATCGACACCTTCAAGCGCCCGTACGGCTCGCTGCGGCCGCGGCCCACCGACGCGCGTGCGGCGTCGGCGGCCGCCAGCAGCGCGTCGGCGCGCGCCATGAAGACTTCGCCGTCCTGCGTGAGGCTGATGCGGCGCGTGGTGCGGTGCAGCAGCCGGGCGCCGAGCTGGCGTTCGAGCTGCGCGATGCGTGCGCTGGCAACGGCGGCCGACACGCCGAATTCGCGCCCGGCCGCGCTGACGTTCGACAGCAGCGCCGCGCGGACGAACAGCGCGACATCGAGCAGGTCGAGCGGCTTGTCGGGCGCCGGAATCGGATCGGACGTCATTATTCTGAAGTTCCTGAAAATGTTTCAGGAAATATAGCGGTTTTCTCGAAGGATCGGGTTGCCTACGATGGCACGCATGGAGGTTGCGCCGCAGCCTGCCGGATTCCCTGAAAGGAGTATCGAGATGAAAGCCGTTGGACTCACCCGTTATCTGCCGATCGACGACCCGCAAGCGTTGCTCGACGTCGAACTGCCACAACCCGTGCCGGGCCCGCGCGATCTGCTCGTGAAGGTCGAGGCGATTTCCGTGAACCCGGTCGACACCAAGGTGCGGGCGCCGAAGCCGCAGGTCGAGGAGACGCCGCGCGTGCTCGGCTGGGACGCGGCCGGCACGGTCGTCGCGGTCGGCGCCGACGTCACGCTGTTCCGGCCCGGCGACGAAGTGTTCTACGCGGGCAGCATCACGCGGCCCGGCGCGAACAGCGAATTCCACGCGGTCGACGAACGGATCGCCGCGCTGAAGCCGCGCACGCTCGATTTCGCGGCGGCGGCCGCGCTGCCGCTCACCGCGCTCACCGCGTGGGAAGCGCTGTTCGACCGGTTGCGCGTGTCGCCGCAGGGCGCGGACGCCGGCAAGTCGGTGCTGATCATCGGCGGCGCGGGCGGCGTGGGCTCGATCGCGATCCAGCTCGCGAAGACGCTCGGCAAGCTGCACGTGATCGCGACTGCGTCGCGGCCGGCGTCGGCCGACTGGGTGCGCTCGCTCGGTGCCGATGCGGTGGTCGACCATTTCGGCGACCTGCCGGCGCAGTTGCGCGAGGCCGGCCATCCGAGCGTCGACTACGTGCTGATCTTCAACGATACCGACCATCATTTCCCGGCCGCGGCGGAAGTCATTCGGCCGCAGGGCGGCATCTGCACGATCGTCGAGAACGGGAAGCCCGTGCCGGTCGAATTGCTGAAGGCGAAGAGCGCCGCGTTTCACTGGGAATTCATGTTCACGCGGGCGATGTTCGAGACGCCGGACATGATCGAGCAGCACCGGATCCTCGGCGAAGTCGCGCGGCTCGTCGATGGCGGCACGCTGCGTACGACGCTCGGCGAACAGCTCGGCACGATCAATGCCGAGAACGTGCGGCGCGCGCACCGGATGCTCGAGGCCGGACGCGCGATCGGCAAGCTCGTGCTGAGCGGCTTCTGAGCGGCAGCGCGCGTAAGGTTGCGGCGCCGCGAACGCAAGCGGGGTAACACCCGATGCGTTTGCGGCGCATTGCAGCGCGCTTGGCGGTAGACTGGCAACGCATCATGCATCGAAAACCGCGCGGCACGCGCGTGCCGCCGCATTACAAGGAGGTCAGCATGAGCCAACGCAGCTTGTCAGTCGCCGCATCGTGGTCGGTCGTGTTCGCGGCGGCGTGCGTCAGCGCGAGCGTGTTCGCGGCGCCGCCGGTCAAGGGCAGCCTGAAGGGCGGCGGTACGGGACAGCTCGAATACACCGTCAAGGTCGACTCGAAGACCTTCGGCAATACGCAGGAGACCCGCAAGATCCGCTCGGGCGAGACGGACGACTTCAACTGGAAGTCGGTGCCGCCGAGCGGAGCGGTCGCGATGCCGGACGGCTGCCCGAACGCCGACAACCTGCCGCGCGACGCGAACGGCGCGATGGTGCGGCAGACCCAGGTGCGGCTCGCACCGTCGGTCGATGCGAAGGGCGTCGCCAACGTGCAGTTGAGCTTCCAGGCGGCCGCGCCGAAGGGCACGCGCAGCGTGACGGCCGGCGGCAAGTCGCTGCAGTGCCCCGACGTCGTGTCGGTGAGCCAGGTGAAGTGGGTGTCGATCTCGACCAACGGCGGGTCGAAGTCCGTGACGATGAGCGACGGTACCAAGGTGACGGTGTCGATCAAGCATTGAGCGGGCACGCGCGGGCCGGCATTTCTGTCGGTGCGCGCGCAACCGGTTCGATGGCGGAGCGAGCAGGGCCGCACGCGAGCGGGTCGTGCCGTGCCGTCGTCGCCATGCGTTTGGCCGCCTGCTTCGCGGAACGGTGCCGCGATCGTGCAATGGCGAGGCGTGACGTCATGTCGATGTCACGTTATGCTCGCCCGCATCCTCTCCTTCCGGTCACTATTTCCCGATGAAACTTCGAATGCACGCGCTGCTGTCTGCCATTGCGTTCGTTGCCGCGCACGCTCACGCGGCCGACGAATGCGGTTTCGTGAAGAAGGTCGAGCTGCCGTCGCGGCAGCAGGTGGCGGTGATATCGAGCGGCGCACTCGAACCGTGCTCGACCGGCAGCTACGCGGTGCGCGTGTATTCGACCGCGCATGCCGCCCCGGGCTTCGATACCGACGATTACGTGACGGGCACGCTGCATGCGCGCGACGGCACGATCGTCGATGCGTACACGGCCGACCTCGGCGCCCGCGCGCCGCAGGCGCTCGTCGTGACCACGCGCTCGGCCGGCAGCGGCGGCTATGTCGGCGCGCAGGCGTATGTGACGACGTCGCGCGCGGTGCGACTGATTGCTTCGGTCGACGGGCTCGCGCCCGATGCGGATATCTCGGCCGCACTCCGGCAGGCGATCGGCAAGCGACGCAGCGCGCATTGACCGCGCTGGCCGCGCCTCGCGCGCTGCAGCGACGCGTCAATGCGTGCGCTCTTCGAGTCGCGATGCGAGAAAGCGGTGATCGGCCGAGAACAGCCGGCGATAGGTCATCAGCACCGCGCCGACCGTGCCGAGCGCGGACGCCGCGGCGATCAGGAACATGATCACGATCTGGTAGCGCACGGCCTGCAGCGGCGACTGGCCGGCCAGCACCTGGCCCGTCATCATCCCCGGCAGGCTCACGACGCCGACCACCGCCATCTGGTTCAGCGTCGGCAGCATGCCCGCGCGCACGGCCTGGCGCGCGGCGTCCTGCGCGGCTTCCCAGCGCGTCGCACCGAGCGCGAGCGCGGTTTCGACGCGATCGCGGCGCGCGGTGAGCTCTTCCATCATTCGCTCGACGCCGAGCGATACGCCCGTCAGCGTATTGCCGAGAATCATCCCGAGGATCGGGATCGCGTATTGCGGCGCGAACCACGGATGGATGCGGATCACGACGAACAGCCCGACCGCCGCGACGAACCAGCTGCTGAACCAGATCGATGCGATGCTGTCGAGGCGCTGGCCGCGGTACGTGCGCTTGCCGCGCCCCGCACCGGCGAAACCGGCGATCAGCGTCATCAGCGCGGTGAGCGGCAGCACGACGTACCAGTGCGGATGGCCGAACACCCAGCCGAGCACGTAGCCGATCGCGAGCAACTGCACGACGGTGCGCACGGCCGCGAGCGCGAGCTTGCGGCCGAGGCCGAGCGACAGCGCCGCCGAGATCGCGCCGTTGACCGCGACGAGCGCGGCCGCGATGCCGACGTCGACGAGGCTCAGGTCCTGCAGTGCCGGGCTCATTGCGCAGCCTCCGTCGGGTTGGCCGCGTGCAGCACGCCGGCCTGCATCACGAGCTGCATCGTGCCGATCCGCGCGGCCTGCGCGGGATCGTGCGAGATCCACATGTAGGCCCGTGCATCGGGCGCCGCGTCGAACCACGCGCCGACGAGCGCTTCGATCGCGCGTGCCGACTCGGGGTCGAGCGCGGAGGTCGGCTCGTCGAGCAGCAGCACGTCGGGATCGAGCTGCAGCACGCGCAGCAGCGCGGTAATCTGCGCTTCGCCGCCGGACAGGTCGCTCGCGCGTTTGTCGAGAAAGTCGGCGCCGCGACCGGCCTGCGCGGCGAGCGCTTCGGCGCGCGCGCGATCGAACGCGACGTCGCGATAGATCGCGAGCGAATACGGATAGCGCAATTGCGACTCGACGGTGCCGTCCATCTGCGCGGGGCGCTGGCGGACATAGGCGACGCTGCGCCGGTAGCGCGGAATCGCACCGCGCCGGATCCGGCGGCCACGCCACAGGAGCTGGCCGCCATCGAGCGGATCGAGCAGCGCGAGCGCGCGCAGCAGCACGCTCTTGCCCGACCCGGACGGTCCCGTGATAGCAATTCGCGATCCCGCGGCGAGACTGAAATCGGTCGGGGCCAGCAAGGTCTTGCCGCTGCTGGCGTCGCACCGCGTGATGTGCCGCGCATCGATGAGGCCGGTGGGGGAGGTCATGTCACAAATGAAAAAAAGCGTTAATGGCGCCGAAAGGCCGCCACGTCGTGCGTCATAATACCGATTGAAAAGCCGCAGTTGTCGTGCGCCGTTCGTCCACGCAAGCGGCCCGGCATCGTGCGGCAACGCTTCAGAACAACAACGGAACCGCCATGACGCTAACCCGAGCCATCGGCAAATCGGCTGCATGGATCGTCGGTATCGTCGCGGTGCTCATCGCGGCGGCCGGCGTCTTTCTCTTCACGTTCGACTGGAACCGGGCGAAACCGTGGGTCAACGAACAGGTGAGTGCCGCACTCGGCCGCCCGTTCGCGATCAACGGCGACCTCAAGGTCGGCTGGCGTCGCCCCGATGGCGAGACCGGCTGGCGCGCATGGGTGCCCTGGCCGAGCTTCTCGGCCACCCAGCTCGAGATCGGCAATCCCGACTGGGCGAAGGCGCCCAAGTTCGTCACGCTCGATGCCGCACACTTCGATCTCGCGATCCTGCCGCTGCTGGCACATGAAATCGTCATCCCGTCGATCGACGTCGTGAATCCTGCCGTCGATCTCGAGCGGCGCGCGGACGGCACCAATACGTGGACCTTCCAGTTCAAGCAATCGTCGCAGCCTTCGCGGTGGAAGGTGCGGCTCGACAGCTTCGGGTTCGCGAAGGGCACCGTCACGTATCGCGACGCGATCACGAAGGCCGACCTGACCATCGCGATCGATACGCTCGGCCAGCCGATCCCGCTCGGCGACGTGCTGAAGGAGCAGGAGCAGACGTCGCGTGCGGCGTCGGCGCAGCGCGTCGGCAAGCACGGCGCCGCGCAACTGGGTGCGAAGGCCGATGCGCAGGCCGCGTCGAGCGCGTCGGCTCCGAGCGCGGCTGCGTCGTCGGGGGCGTCGGCTGCTTCGGCTGCTGCCGGTTCGGCGGGTTCATCGGGTGCGTCGGCTGCGTCGGGTGCGTCCGCCGCGTCCGCGCGTTCCGCATCGACGGCGACTGCCGCGTCCGGCGCGAGCGGGGCCGCGGCGCCCGCGAAACCGTCCGGTCCGACCTATGCATTCGGGCTGAAGGTCGACGGCCGCTACAAGAACGTGCCGATCAACGGTACCGGCAAGGTCGGCGGCGTGCTCGCGATCCAGGATACGTCGCGGCCGTTCCCGCTGCAGGCCGACGTGAAGGCCGGCGATACGCGGCTCGCGATCGTCGGCACGCTGACCGACCCGATGCATCTCGCCGCGCTCGACTTGCGGCTGTGGCTGCAGGGCACGTCGATGTCGCACCTTTACCAGCTCACCGGCATCACGCTGCCCGATACGCCGCCGTACGCGACCGAAGGGCGCTTGATCGGCAACTTCAAGCCGCATGCGAGCACCTTCCGCTACGAGAACTTCAACGGTCGCGTCGGCGGCAGCGATCTCGGCGGCACGCTCACCTGGGCGCAGCGCGAACCGCGTCCGAAGCTGTCGGGCGAACTCGTGTCGAACCTGCTGCAGTTCTCCGATCTCGCACCGGTGATCGGCGCCGATACGGCCGCGAGCAAGGCCAAGCGCGGCGACACGACGCGTCAGCCGCCCGACCGCGTGCTGCCGGTGGCGACGTTCCGTACCGAACGCTGGAGCGCGATCGACGCGGACGTGAAGTTCACCGGCCGCAAGCTGATCAAGAGCCCGCAGTTGCCGATCACCAACCTGTACACGCACATCCTGCTGCAGGACGGCGTGCTGTCGCTCGAGCCGCTGCAGTTCGGCGTCGCGGGCGGCACGCTCGCGACCAACGCGCATCTCGACGGCAGCCGCACGCCGCTCAAGGGCCGCTTCACGCTGGCCGCGCGGCATCTGAAGCTCAAGCAGCTGTTCCCGACGCAGAAGGTGATGCAGACGGCGCTCGGCGAAATCAACGGCGACGCGTCGCTGTCGGCAACGGGCAATTCGCCGGCCGCGCTCGCGGCGACGTCGACCGGCGAAGTGAAGGCGCTCATCACCAACGGCCGGATCAGCCGCTTGCTGATGGAGGCCGCGGGGTTGAACGTTGCGAACGTGGTCTACGAGAAGCTGTTCGGCAACCGCGACGTCAACATCAACTGCGCGGCGATCGATTTCGCGGCGACCGACGGCATGCTCGAACCGAAGGTGTTCGCGCTCGATACCGACGATGCGCTCATCAACGTCGACGGCCCGATCAACCTGCGCGACGAATCGCTCGACCTGAAGATCCATCCGCACACGAAGGGCTTCCGGATCTTCTCGCTGCGCTCGCCGTTGTATGCGAAGGGCACGTTCAAGAACCCGAAGGTCGGCGTCGATGCGGGCGCGCTTGCCCTGCGCGCCGGCGCGATGGTCGGCCTCGGGCTGATCAACCCGTTCGCGGCGCTGATCCCGCTGATCGCGCCGAGCAACAACCGCGACGTGCCGTGCTCCGAACTGTTCGGGCAGATGAAGGCGAAGGCGGCGCAGCAAGCGGCCAAGAAGGCCGGCAAGTGACGCGCAGCCGCGGGAGCGGCATGCGCGATGGTGCGGCATCGGTATCATGGCCGCGGCCGGCCGCGGCCGGCCGCGCGACGGCCGTGCTGCGCCCCAGGCGCGCTCAGCGGCCGGCGCGTGCCCAGACGATCACCGGCTCGACCTCCCGCCCGTCGATCCGAACCGGTCCGGCCGTGCTGAGCTGCAGCCGGTTGCCGTCCAGGCTGACGACGCGCTGCTGGACGTTACCGATCCAGTTCGGATACAGGCTGACGTCCATTTCATGGGTCAACATGCCGTCGTCGTCGACATTAAAGGGGCCTGAATACGCGATGTAGCCGCGCGCCGCGGCCGCGCGCTCCTCGACGCTGCCGCCCTGCAGGTCGCCGTCCGCGTAGGGCGGGCGGCCGGCCGCCATCAGCTGCGCGGACATGTAGCCGTCGGGCGTGTACAGGATCCAGCCGCGCGCGTCGCGGCCGAGCGGATAGGTGACGGTGCTGCCGTCGCGTGGGCGGATTTCGTAGGACACGAGGCGCCATGCGCCGACGAGTTGTTCGCGAAGCTGGCTGGCGAGCATGCGGGATTCCGGTGAGACGGCGGTGCAGCGCGTGCCGTCGTATTGACGGGCCGCCGGCGCCGGGCCTGAGGCCGGGAATACGCCGCCGGGACGGTGCGGTCGGCAGTTTCTCCGACACCTGCTAAAATACACGGTTTTCCGTCGATTTCTCTCTTAACGGGACCTGCCGTGCTTTCTACTGCCAACATCACGATGCAATTCGGGCCGAAGCCCTTGTTCGAGAATATCTCGGTCAAATTCGGCGAGGGCAACCGCTACGGTCTGATCGGCGCGAACGGCTGTGGCAAGTCGACCTTCATGAAGATCCTCGGCGGCGACCTCGAGCCGAGCGCCGGCAACGTCGCGCTGGAGCCGAACGTCCGCCTGGGCAAGCTGCGCCAGGACCAGTTTGCGTACGAAGACGTGCGCGTGCTCGACGTCGTGATGATGGGCCACACCGAGATGTGGGCCGCGATGACCGAGCGTGACGCGATCTACGCGAACCCGGAAGCCACCGACGACGACTACATGCACGCGGCCGAGCTCGAGGGCAAGTTCGCCGAATACGGCGGCTACGACGCCGAAGCGCGCGCGGGCGCGCTGCTGCTCGGCATCGGCATCGAGGAGAAGTTCCACAACGGCACGATGGCCGACGTCGCGCCGGGCTGGAAGCTGCGCGTGCTGCTCGCGCAGGCGCTGTTCTCGAAGCCGGACGTGCTGCTGCTCGACGAACCGACCAACAACCTCGACATCAACTCGATCCGTTGGCTCGAGCACACGCTCAACGAGTACAACTCGACGATGATCATCATCTCGCACGATCGTCACTTCCTGAACTCGGTGTGCACGCACATGGCCGACATGGATTTCGGCACGCTGAAGGTCTGGCCGGGCAACTACGACGACTACATGCTCGCGTCGGCCCAGGCGCGCGAGCGTCAGGCTGCGGCGAACGCGCGTGCGAAGGAGCGCGTGGCCGAACTGCAGGACTTCGTGCGCCGCTTCTCGGCGAACAAGTCGAAGGCGCGCCAGGCCACCAGCCGCGCGAAGCAGATCGACAAGATCAAGATCGAGGAATTCAAGCCGTCGTCGCGCCAGAACCCGTTCATCCGCTTCGAGTTCGAGAAGAAGCTGCACAACGTCGCGGTGGTCGCCGAAGAGATCACGAAGAAGTACGAGCGCACGATCTTCCAGAACTTCAACCTGTCGGTGCAGCCGGGCGAGCGCATCGCGATCATCGGCGAGAACGGCGCGGGCAAGACGACGCTGCTGCGCTCGCTGCTCGGCGCGCTGCCGCTCGATCACGGCACGGTGAAGTGGTCGGAGAACGCGAACGTCGGCTACATGCCGCAGGACACGTACGAGGAGTTCCCGAACGACATCACGCTGATGGACTGGATCGACCAGTACCGCAAGGACGGCGACGACGAAACGATGGTGCGCGGCACGCTGGGCCGCCTGCTGTTCTCGTCGGACGACATCAAGAAGTCGGTGAAGGTGCTGTCGGGCGGCGAGAAGGGCCGCATGATCTGGGGCAAGCTGATGCTCGGCCGCCACAACGTGCTGCTGATGGACGAGCCGACCAACCACATGGACATGGAATCGATCGAGTCGCTGCAGATCGCGCTCGAGCAGTTCGAAGGCACGCTGATTTTCGTGTCGCACGACCGTGAGTTCGTAAGCGGGCTGGCGAACCGGATCATCGAAGTGAAGACGGATGGCACGCTGTTCGACTTCGGCGGGAATTACGAGGAGTTCCTGACGAGTCAGGGGCAGGAGTAAGTGTCCTGAGGTTTTCTCCGGTCGTGGGTGCACGGTAGGCATACCGGACGGAGCGAATCGCCGGAACCGCCACAAGCCCGCATCGACAGTAATGTCGATGCGGGCTTTTTCATATCCACTGCGGTAAAACGCGACCGCATCGCGCATCCGAGTTTCCTCCGCGTAATCGACTTCAGGTAAATTACCCACCCAACGCCCCATCATTCCCCATTTCACCCCGGAGCCGCCCTCGATGCAGGACCATCCTCGCCCGCTCGATCTGTCCGGCCTTGCGCCCAGCCTGTACGCGCAGGGCACCGAGGAGGGCATCCTGGCGCGCCTGATGGAGCGGATCGCGCCGACCAACCGTTTCTGTGTCGATATCGGCGCGAGCGACGGCCTGCGCAACAGCAACACGGCGCGGTTGCTGCGTGAACACGATTGGGCCGGCGTACTCGTGGAAGGCAGCGCATACCGGTTCGGCAAGCTCACCGCCCACTACGCGGGCGTGGAACGCGTCCGCCTGCATCACGATCGCGTCCAGCCCGACACGGTCGACCGACTGCTCACCGACGCGAACGTACCGGCCGACTTCGACCTGCTGTCGATCGACATCGACGGCAACGATTACTGGGTGTGGCGTGGGCTGCAAGCGTTTGAGCCGCGCATCGTCGTGATCGAATACAACCCGTACTACACGCCGCCCGAGCGGTGGGTCATGTGCTTCAATCCGGACCACGAATGGGACGGCTCGACCTATTACGGCGCGAGCCTCGAATCGCTCGTGCATCTCGGCCGCGATAAAGGCTATGAACTCGTCTGCTGCGACGACATGGGCAATAACGCGTTTTTCGTGCGACACGACCTGTACCCGCTGCTCGGCATCGCGAACAACGATCCGTCGGTGTTGTTCCGGCCGGCGATGTACAAGCTGCGCTACGTCGGACACAACACGTTCCTGACCGGTCATCCGTATCGGCACGGGCCGGCCGAGCACATCTGAATGGATTCGCTCGCCGTCACCTTCGACGAGATTCGCGGCGCGTACGACCTCGGTCGCGGCGGGCCGCCGACGCAAGTGAGCGAACGGGTGTGGCATCTGCCGACCAGCGGCGGCGCGGGCGTGGCAGTGAAACTCTATGCGCTCGAACACCATGCGCGCGCAGTCAAGGAAACCGCCGTGCTCGCGCATCTGGAAACGCATGACGACCCCCGTTTTCATGTGCAGACGCTCGAGCGCACGACGTCCGGCGCATCGCTGTGGTCAGGGCAACATGCGCACGCGATGCTGACGCGCTGGGAAGCCGGGCAATTCAAGACCTATGATAAGTTCTCGCCAGCCGAATGGGATGCGCTCGGCGCGAGTCTGGCCGCGTTGCACGTGAGCCTCGAACGACTGCATCTGCCGTCGCTCGATACGCTCCGTGCGCGGCTGACGTCGATCGACGCGGATGCGGTACGCCGGAACCTGCTGGATGCACTCGATCGAGCCGATGCGAACGCCGCCGACGCGACGGACCTGCGCCGCTACGCCGATCTCGCGCTGCGCATGCTCGACCGCTACTATCCGGGCAGTATCGAAGCGTTTCCGGCCGACGATCCTCAGCACCCGATCCACAACGATTACAACCAGTTCAACTATCTGTTCACGGGCACGCTGCCGCCGCTGATCGTCGACTGGGAAGCGTCGATCGGCGCGCCGCGCGAATACGAGCTGGTGCGCTGCCTGAATCATTTGCCGCTGGAAGCGCCGCACCTCGCGCAAGCATTCGTGCGTGCTTACCAGCGGGTGCGGCCGGTGAACCCGGCGCACATCGCGTGGGCGGTCGATGCCGCGTGCGTGCAGCACGCGCTCAAGCTGTGGATCGTGCAAGGCTGGCTCGACGATCCGTCGCGTTTCGCGTCGCACCTGAACGGCGCGGTGACGATGGCGTCCGCGATGGTGGACGCGCGTGGCCATCTGATCGATTTCTTTCCCCGTTGCGTGGAAGCAGGAAGCTGATGTGAGTGCGAATCCGAACCAGATCCCGAATCCGCCGCGCTCCGGCGAGCGGCAACACGTGTTTCCGCCGCCGCTGGATCGCGATTACCGCGTCGAGGACGGGCGCGTGCAGACGCGCTCGCTGGAAGCGCATATCGTCGATCACTGCAACCTGACCTGCGGGGAATGCTGCTCGCTGTCGCCGCTGTTGCCCGAGTGGTACGCGAGCCCCGCATCGATCGAAGCCGATCTGCGCAAGGTTGCGAAGGTGTTGCGCCCGCGCATGTTCAAGCTGGTCGGCGGCGAGCCGTTGCTGCATCCGGCGCTCGTCGAACTCGTCGAACGCGTGCGCGGCACCGGCATCGCGCCCGTGATCTCGGTCACGACCAACGGCCTGAAACTCGGCGAGATGCCCGACGCATTCTGGCAAGCGGTGGATGCGCTGACGATCTCGCGCTATCCGAAGCCCGCGCTTTCCGCCGACCTGGTCGCGCATGTCGAGCGCCAGGCCGCGCGCTTCGACGTGCGCCTGAACTGGAAGGTGCAGGACGTGTTCACGACGATGAACCGCGCCCAGCCGGGCACGGATCGCGACGAAGCCCGACGCCTTTACCACGATTGCTGGATTCGCGAGCGCTGCCATATGATCCGCGACGGCATGTTCTACACGTGCACGCGCCCCGCGCATTTCCATACGCTGTACCAGGGCGAGAAGGATTTTCAGGCCGATGGCCTGCCGCTGCGCGACGATGCGGGCATGCTCGACGCGATGCTCGCCTATCTGCAACGCGAGACGCCGCTCGAAGCGTGCCTGCATTGTCAGGGCGGCAGC
This sequence comes from Burkholderia sp. 28_3, assembly GCF_003253915.1. Classification (NCBI taxonomy): domain Bacteria; kingdom Pseudomonadati; phylum Pseudomonadota; class Betaproteobacteria; order Burkholderiales; family Burkholderiaceae; genus Burkholderia; species Burkholderia sp. 28_3. Next base: position 321,810 of record NZ_QKZF01000003.1, on the reverse strand, counting down.
GCGCCGGTGGCGCCGCATCGCATCCTCAAACGCATTGAAGTGGACACCTTGAAGGCTCGTTATCCATGATCGTCGGCACGCGCGACCCGTTCGGTTTCGATCGTCTGCACTACCATCCGCGCAGCGGCGTGTCGGCGTCGGATATCCGCGCCGTATTGCGGGCGTCGGGGCAACCGGCCGGCGCGCCGGACGCGGCCGCCATCGCGGGCTACCTGAGCGGCGAGCGCCTCGTCGGCCGCACCGTGCTGCGCGACGTGCTCGCGGTGCCGCCCGGCCATGCACTGATCCGGTCGCCGCAGGGGCTGACGGTGCAGCCGGCGCCCGGGCGGCCGCAGCCCGCCGATCTGGGCACCGCGCTGCGCGCGTCGCTGCAGCGCGCGCTCGACAGCGGCAAGCGTGTCGCGCTGGCGCTGAGCGGCGGGCTCGATTCGGCGCTGCTGCTCGCGTTGCTGCGCGAGCTCGGCGCATTGCGGCACGTGATGGCCTACATTCTCGTGACCGACATGCCCGATTACTGCGAACGCGACGCGGCGCTCGAACTCGCCACGCAGATGCAGGCGAACGTGAAGATCGTGCGCGCGACCGAGGCCGATTTCATCGCGGCGCTGCCGAGAACGACCCATGCGGTCGAGGAGCCGATGTTCAACCTGCATCCGGTCGCGAAGCTGCTGCTGGCCGAGGCGATGGCAGCGGACGGCGTCGAGGTCGCGATAACCGGCGACGGTGCGGATCAGGTATTGCGCCGCGACCGGTCGGCCAACTATCTGCCGCTGTGTCACGTATTGTTCGACGCCGCGTCGGTGGATCTGCATCCGCCGTTCGTCGATGCCGCCGTCGTCGCGCATCTGACGAGCATCGCGCCCGATCCGAACAAGCAGTGCCTGCGCGATCTCGGGGCGCGCCTGAACCTGCCGGACCGTCTCGTGCACGGTCCCAAGCGCGGGCGGCTCGCGCCGGCGATGGATCTCGCGACGCTGCTCGATCGCGACCGCACGCATGCGCTGGCCGACACGCTCGGCGTGGCCGCTCCCGCTTTGCAGACGGATACCGAACGCGTGCTGTGGACGACGTTGATCCTGATCCTCGATCATCTCGATCGCCTTCATCCCGATGCCGTGCATCGCCCCACCTGAGCCGTTCATGAAACGCATCCTGTTCTGCGTGGTGCCCGAGAAGGGCCACGTCAATCCGTGCATCGGCCCGGCCCAGCATCTGCGCGCCGCCGGTTGCGACGTCGCGTTCTATGCGCCGGCCGACATCAGCGAACAGCTCGACGGCGCCGGCGGTTTCGCGTTCGTCGGGCCGCGCGAGATGCCCGAGCGCCACGACCTGTCGCGCGGCGCAAGCTTCGCCGCGAACATTCGCGACGCCGACTGGCTGCGGCACTGGATCCGCACGCTGCTGATCGACCTCGCGCCCGCGCAGGTGGACGGCATCCGCGCGGTGCTGCGCGAATGGCAGCCCGACGTGGTCGTGATCGATCCGCTGCTCTATGCGGCGGCGATTGCCGCGGAGCTGGAAGGGCTGCCGTGGGTGTCGATGTCGAATTCGCTGAATCCGGTGCTGCCGGACGATCTCGATTCGGAGCTGCTGCGCACGGTGCGATGGCTCGCACCGGAACGCACGCGCCTGTTCGCGCGCTACGGCCTCGACGCACGCTTTCGCGGCTGCGACGTGCTGTCGCCGCACCTGACGCTCGCGTTCGCGACCGACGCGCTGGTCGGTGCGCCGCCCGCGGGTGTCGAACTGGTCGGCCCTGCGATGCCGTCGGGCCCGCGCGGCGACGAGACGGCGTTCCCGTGGGCGCGCCTCGATGACGATCGCCCGCTCGTCTACATGTCGCTCGGCAGCCAGCTTTACTACCATCCCGACCTGTTCGCGAAGGTGATCGACGCGACGCGCGCGACGTCCGCGCAACTGGTGCTGTCGGTGGGTGAACTGGTCGATTCGGATCTGCTGCCGGCCGCTGACGCACGCGTGATCGCGGTACGTTACGCGCCGCAACTGGCGCTGCTGCGGCGCACGCACGCGTTCGTCAGCCACGGCGGCGCGAATTCGGTGATGGAGTCGCTCGCGTGCGGCGTGCCGATGCTGCTGTCGCCGTTCTGCAACGACCAGTTTCATTCGGCGCACTTCGTCGAGCGGGCCGGTGCGGGCTGCGTGCTCGATCTGCAGCAGGCGGGTGTCGCGGACATTACCGATGCGCTCGAACGCCTGTTACGCGCCGGACCGTTGCGCGAACACGCGGCGCGGATCCGCGACAGCTATGCGGCGCGCGACGGCTCCGCGCAAGCCGCGCGCCTGATCAGCGCACTCGCTTCAGGAACCCGCCTGGCGACAGCGTCATGAGCACGCGGTCCTCGATGTCGTGGTCGACTTCGAAGCGATCGTCGCGGGCGAGGAATTCGCGTGTGGCCGTGGCCGGGTTGTTGCCGCGGCCGTACGGCTTGCCGTCGAACATCGACTCGGGCAGATACTCCATGATGGTGTCCATCACGATCGCGTAGCTGCCGCGCGTCACGAATGGCGCATAGCATTCGAGTTCGCGCAGCACGTGCGCGTGCGTATGCGTGAGATCGAGGATCGCCATCACGCGCGCGCCGTCGTCGATTTGCGTACGTACCGATGCAAGCGTGTCGGGCGCGCACGATTCGCCTTCGATCAGCACCATGCGATCGGCGAGGCGGTGCGATTGCAGGCGCTGGCGGACCTCGTCGCGCAGGCGCGGCTCGATTGCGACGACGCGGCCGTGATTGCCCGCGAGTTCCAGCATCGACGCGGTGAACACCACGCCGCCGCCCGCCGCGATGCCGGTCTGGACGATGCAGTCGGGGCGCTCGCGCCAGATCAGTTCCTGCAGCGCGAGCATGTCGCCGGGCAGATGGAAGAAGCGCTCGCCGAGCCAGCGGGTCTGGAACAGGTGGCCGAATTCGGCGGCGCGCGTCAGCCATTCGATGTTGATGTCCCGCATGCGGGCCGAAGGACGCTCTGACATGGTCAATGCAACGAGTAGGAGTGACGTGAAAACGCTGGAACCGTGGCTTCACCGGTACTGGAACATCGGGCCGGCGCGCCTGCAGGCGCTGGCGTCGGGCCATACTAACAAAACGTATCTCGTCGAGGGCGATGCGGGGCGCGCGGTGCTGCGCGTGTCGTGGGCCGGCAAGCCGCTCGGGCAGATGCAGCGCGAGGCGTCGATCCTCGGCCGTCTCGGCGCGGCACGCACGACGGCGCCGCGGCTGCCCGCGCTGCCGCGGCTGCGGCCGACCGTCGACGCGCGAACCGGCGTGCGGCTGCCCGACGGACGCTGGCTGCATCTGTTCGAGCATATCGACGGCCGTCCCGGCCTGCCGGCCGACCCGCACGCGGGGGCGACCGATGCGATGCGCACGCTCGCGCATTTGCATACGGCACTGGCCGCGATACCCGCGATACCCGCGAGCGAAGCGGCGCCGCTGGCGTGGCTGTCCGCGCGGCATGCGCGCGTCGCGGCGCGCGCGATGCCGTCGCTGCCGGGCGATTTGAACGATGCCTACGACACGGTGATCCGCCGGATCGGCGCGCATCTCGATGCGGCGGCGGCGTGGCTGTCGGGGCCGGCGCATTGGCTGCACGGCGATTATCACGCGGGCAACCTGCTGTACGTCGGCAACGCGGTGAACGGCGTGCTGGATTTCGACGACGTGGGCCAGGGCGCGCCATGGCTCGAGGCGGCCTTTGCGTCGTTCGCGCTGTCGCGCGATGCGGACCGGGACGATGGCTTCGTGTTCGACCGCGGGCGATGGGTGGCCAGTCTCGACGCTTATGCGGCGACGCGTCCGGATGCGGCGCCGGCTTGGCTGCGCGACCACCACGACGCGCTGACGACGCTGTTCTGCGCGGACCAGACGCTGATCCACCTCGAAGCCGCGCAGCGCGGGTTGTGGATGCCCGGGCCCGGCATCGGATTTCTCGGCGGCTGGCGGCAGTTGCTGGATGGGGCGGTGCCCGCGGGCTAACGGGGCGTGGCGGCAGCGCGCTGCCGGTTCAGGAACAGCCGCACCGCTTCGACCGTGTGGGGCCGCGCGTCGCCGTGCCGCGATCCGTCGTGCAGGCAGAACAGCACGTCGCGATGCTGCGCCGCGCAGGCATCGGCATGCGCGCACATCGCGTCGAACAGCGCGTGCGGCGACGGCGCCGGCCGTTGCCAGTCGTCCAGTATCGCGGTCCAGCCCGTGTGTTCGCGTTGCGCGCGCGCGAGCACGGCCGCGCGACCGTCCTGCGGCATCAACCCGTATGGAAGGCGCAGCGGGATCGTGTCCGGCGCGGCAAGGCCGGCGCGACGGTACACGTCGCGAATCAGCGCGTCGGTCGTGTCGATCTCGTCGATCAGCGCGGCGTCGGCGAGCGCGCCCGGTTTCGCGTGCGAATACGTATGGTTACCGAGCCGGTGGCCGTCGCGCGCGATTCTCGTTGCGACGTCGAGCGCGCCCGCGAGATGCTTGCCGAGCACGAAGAAGGTCGCCGTGCACGATGCGTCGTGCAGCACGTCGAGCAGCGCAGGCGTCGAGGGGCCGGGGCCGTCGTCGAAACTGAGGTGAATGGTCGTCATGGCTGGCCCGGGCCGCTTATTGAACCGGCTCGATGGCCAGCGGACACCGGCCGACCGGACGCAGCCGCGAGCCGGTCCATTCGTAGAAGAACCGGGCCGCTTTCGCGTAGCCGTCGTCGCACGCATCGTTGAAGCAGCCGGCGACGATCAGCAGCGTGCTGCCGGCACGGAAGTCGACACGTTCGTCGTCATTGCCCATCACGCCCGAGATGGATTTCACGCCGGGCATCGTGTACGTCGCGCCCGTGTCCTTGTCGACGATCGCGAAATTTCGGCAATCCGTTCCGCAACCCCAGATCGCGACGCGGTAGTGACCGGCAAAATTGGCCGGTTGCGCGAATTCGTCGCGAATGACGGTGCGGTACAGGCGCGCTTCCTTGCTGGTGAGCCGAGGCGTGGCAGCCGGCTTGCGCGGCGCACGGGCGGCGGCCGGTGCCGGATAACGGTCGAACGAAGGCGACGTGCAGGCCGAAGCCGTCGTGGCTACGGGCGCCGCAGCGGCGACATCGGTGGCACCGGCGCCGGCCATGAGTGCGGCCGATGCGCCGGCGATCAGCAAAAATCGATGGGCAAGCGCCACGCGAGGGTCATTCATGTTCGAGGTGGATGTCGGATCGCAGCGGTCAGGCGGCCGACGACGATTCTATGACGCTTCGCGCGGGCCTGCGACACGGAATCGCCCGTCAAGCATTGTCAAATCGCCGCGATATCACGATGCCTGACGTTTCACGCGGCGTCGAAGGCTGTCATGCCACGGTCGATTGAGTATCCTTGGATGCGATTCGCGGTACTCACGCAATCACAACCGGGAGGCTTTACATGAATGCACGTCTTTACCGCGCGACCGTTGCCGGCGCGCTGATCGGATTGCTCGCGCCGTTTTCGGTCGCCCACGCGCAACTGGGCGACGTCCTGAAACAGGTCGGCGGGGGCGGTGATTCCGGCGGCAGCGCGGGCGGGGCGCTCGGCAACCTCGGCGGCCTCGGCGGCGCGCTGACGGGCGGCGGCGGTGCGTCGCTGATGCCGGGCAGCACGGGCAACGTCGCGGGCCTGCTGCAGTTCTGCATCCAGAACAACTATCTCGGCGGCGCGACCGGCGGCGGCGCGGCGTCGGTGAAGGACGCGCTGATCGGCAAGCTCGGCGGCAACGCGTCCGCGTCGTCCGACAGTGGCTATACGAGCGGTGCGAGCGGGATTCTCGACGCAGGCAACGGCAGCAAGCTCGACCTGAGCGGCGGCGGCCTGAAGCAGCAGGTGACCAAGCAGATCTGCGACAAGGTGCTCACGCAGGCCAAGTCGCTGCTGTAAACGCATCGGCACGCGTTGCGCGTGCCGGCGCCGGGGCGGCGCACATGCGCCGTGCCCCGGCAGTCATTCCGGCCGTGACGTTCGTCACGGCGAACAGCGCGTATCCCGTCAGGCGATGCCGCGGCCCGGGCGCGGGCACGGTCCGCGCGGCTCAATCGGCCAGCCGCTTGTCCGCGAGCGCCTTGCAGCAGTCTTCGTACACCCATTGCACGAGTTTGGCCCGATAGTCGAGATCGTCGGTATCGACGATTTCCTCGACCGCGTCGCGCGCCCACGACGCGTCGACGAACCCCGCATGCCGCTTCGCGATGTCCTGCGCGAGCGCTGCGAGCCTGGCGACCGACAGCCAGTCGGCCTGGCGGTGATGGCGGTCGAGCCAGCGGTGCGCGGCCTGCACCTGGAACGCGGCGTCCGGCCATGATTCGTTGAGGTAAAACGCGCCGAGGTTGCCGCAGGTGAGCCAGCAAAGCAGCTCCAGGCGGTCTTGCGAGCCGAGGGTATGGGATGCGTCGGACATGGCAGCGCTCACGAAGTGCGTCGATTCCGGGCGGCGCCGGCCGCAATGGGCCGATGCCGATATCAAAAACATAGCACGATGCGGGCCCGGCCGCGCACCCGGGCGGATGCTGACGTGGCGGCGACCCGACGGATGCCGCGCCGGCCGTGTGCGGCGGGCGGCGGAGCACCGGCGCGACGGGGCGACGGTCCTTTCGAATCGCTGTCATTCGTCACACCCGTCACCGAAACGCTCGCTAGAATGGCGGCTTCCCTGGAGGCGGAACACGATGAAAATCTACGACCAGTTCTACATCGACGGCGCATGGCGCAAACCGGCCGGCACCGGCACGATCGACGTGATCGACTCGGGCACCGAAGCCGTGATCGGCCGGATTCCCGAGGGCGTCGCGTCCGACGCACAGGAGGCGATCCGCGCGGCGCGCGCGGCCTTCGACGCGTGGGCGGCCACGCCGGCCGCGACGCGCGCGGGTTATCTGCGCAAGATCGTCGAGCATCTGCAGGCGCGCAGCGAGGAACTCGCGCAGTCGATCACCGGCGAAGTCGGCATGCCGATCAAGCTGTCGCGCGCGATCCAGGTCGGCGGCCCGATCTACAACTGGAAGGCGTACGCGAAGCTCGCCGAATCGTTCGAATTCGAGGCCCGGGTCGGCAATTCGCTGGTGGTGCGCGAGCCGGTCGGCGTCGTCGCGGCGATCACGCCGTGGAACTACCCGCTCAACCAGATCACGCTGAAGGTCGCGCCGGCGCTCGCGGCCGGCTGCACGGTGGTGCTGAAGTCGTCCGAAGTCGCGCCGCTCAACGCGTTCATGCTCGCCGAAGCGATCCACGAGGCCGGGCTGCCGGCCGGCGTGTTCAACCTCGTGTGCGGGTATGGCCCGGTCGTCGGCGAGGTGTTGGCGACCGACCCGGACGTCGACATGGTGTCGTTCACCGGCTCGACGCGCGCGGGCAAGCGCGTGGCCGAACTGGCGGCCGCGGGCGTCAAGCGCGTCGCGCTGGAGCTCGGCGGCAAGTCGGCATCGGTGATCCTCGACGACGCCGATTTCGCGACGGCGGTGAAGGGCACCGTCAACGCGTGCTACCTGAACGCCGGCCAGACCTGCTCCGCGCATACGCGGATGCTGGTGCCGGAAGCCCGCTACGACGAAGCGCGCGAGATCGCGAAGGCCGTGGCCGAAACGTACGTCGCGGGCGACCCGCGGCAGGAGGCGACGCGCCTCGGCGCGCTGGCGTCGGCCGTGCAGCAGCAGCGCGTGCAGGCGTACATCCAGCGCGGGATCGACGAAGGCGCGGAACTCGTGACGGGCGGCACCGGGTTGCCGGAAGGGCTCGCGAAGGGCTTCTTCGTGAAGCCGACCGTGTTCGGCCGCGTCGATCCGAAATCGACGATCGCGCAGGAAGAGATCTTCGGGCCGGTGCTGTCGATCATCACGTATCGCGATGAAGACGAAGCCGTGCGGATCGCGAACGATTCGCCGTACGGGCTCGGCGGCGCGGTGTGGGCCGGCAGCGACGAACGCGCGATGCGCGTTGCGCGCCGCATCCGCACCGGGCAGGTCGACATCAACGGCGGCACGTGGAACGGCGCCGCGCCGTTCGGCGGCTTCAAGCAGTCCGGGCACGGCCGCGAGAACGGCGTGTACGGGCTCGAAGAGTATCTCGAATACAAGTCGATGCAGTTGAAGCCGGCCAAGCCGGCCTGAGCGCCGCGCGCGGCCCGAACCGGAGACGGCACGTTCGCGTGCCGTTTTTTTATTGACGGCCGTCAAGGTGCGCGGCGGTGGATCGTCGATCATCGCGGTTCCGATGTTCCGACGAGGTTTCAGATGACCGTACGCACTTCCTTTCCGCCGCTGACGATTCGCGGCCGCACCTTGCTGCCCGTCGTGCAGGGCGGCATGGGCGTCGGCATCTCCGCGCACCGGCTGGCGGGCAGCGTCGCGCGCGAAGGCGCGGTCGGCACGATCGCGAGCATCGACCTGCGCCACCATCACGCGGATTTGCTCGAGCGTTGCCGCGCGCAACCCGATCGCGCGACGCTCGAAACGGCGAACCTCGACGCGCTCGCGCGCGAGATTCGTCTCGCGAAAACGTACAGCGAAGGGCGCGGGATGATCGCGGTCAACGTGATGAAGGCGGTGAGCGCGCATGCGGACTACGTGCGGGTCGCGTGCGACGAGGGCGCCGACGCGATCGTGATGGGCGCGGGTCTGCCGCTCGACTTGCCCGACCTCACGCACGGGCACGACATCGCGCTGATCCCGATCCTGTCGGACAGCCGCGGGATCGCGCTGGTGCTGAAGAAGTGGATGAAGAAGGGGCGCCTGCCCGACGCGATCGTGATCGAGCATCCGGCGCACGCGGGCGGCCACCTCGGCGTTACGCAGATCGACGACATGCACGACGCTCGTTTCGATTTCGCGCGCGTGCTCGACGAGACCGCGCAGGTGATGGCGTCGCTCGGCATCGCCCGCGACACGATCCCGCTGATCGTGGCCGGCGGGATCAACAGTCACGATACGGTGCGCGCGGCGTTCGCGGCGGGCGCGGACGGCGTGCAGGTCGGGACGCCGTTCGCGGTGACCGAGGAAGGCGATGCGCATCCGCATTTCAAGCGCGTGCTCGCCGATGCGACGCCCGACGACATCGTCGAATTCGTCAGCGTGACGGGGCTGCCGGCACGCGCGGTGAAGACGCCGTGGCTCGATCGTTACCTGCGCAACGAGACACGCATTCGCACCAAGCTCGGCGCGCTGAAGCAGCGCTGCCCGACCGCGCTCGAATGCCTGAGCGTATGCGGCTTGCGCGACGGCATCGAGAAATTCGGCCACTTCTGCATCGATACGCGGCTCGCGGCCGCGCTGCGCGGCGATGTCGCGAACGGGCTGTTCTTCCGCGGCCGGGAGGCGTTGCCGTTCGGCCGCGCGATCCGCAGTGTGCGCGATCTGCTCGACCTGCTGCTGACTGGCAGTGCGACCGAGCCTGCGGCAAACCGTCCCACGTTTACGCTGGCTTGACCAATATCAAGATGACGAAAAGACCCTACAGGGAGAATGGAAACCATTCTTTGGGGGTCCGTACCATGCATAAAACGATTCGAACTTGTGTCACCGCTGCCGCCGTCGCGGCCACCATCGCGATGCCGTCGCTGTCGCACGCGGCGTCGCCGGGCGACGGCATCCATCAGGGTGACGTACTGGTTCGGCTTCGCGCGATCAGCATCCAGCCGAACGAGCGCGCGAGCGATACGCTCGGCGCGATCAACACGGGCGTGAACAACGCGATCGTGCCCGAGCTCGACTTCACGTACATGATCCGCGACTACCTCGGCGTCGAGCTGATCCTCGGCACGTCGCGGCATCAGTTGACGTCGAGTCTCGGCAATCTCGGCGGCGTGGGCGTGCTGCCGCCGACACTGCTGCTGCAGTATCACTTCAACCATGCGGGCAAGGTGCGCCCGTACGTCGGCGCCGGGTTGAACTACACGTATTTCTACAACAACGGGCTCAACGTCGGCGGTGAGGGCGTGTCGATCAACAAGAGCAGCTTCGGCCCCGCGCTGCAGTTCGGCGTGGACGTGCAGCTGACGAAGAAGGTGTTCATGAACGTCGACGTGAAGAAGATCTGGATGAGCACCGATGCGACGCTGGGCGACAAGGGCATCGGCACGCTGCACATCGATCCGCTGATCGTCGGCGTGGGCGTCGGGATGAAGTTCTAGACGCGACGGAACAAGAACAGAGTTGGGGTTGGCGGCATGGCGGTCGGCATGCCGCTTTTTTTATGTGCGGGCGTCGCGGGCGGTATCGGGCTCCGGCTCCGGCTCGCAGCGCGCGTCGGCCCGCTCGTAGTAGCGCGTCGTGACGGGCGGCTGGTCCGGCAGTGCGATCGTCAGCCGACAGTGCTGGCCGTTCGGCAGCACGACGCGCAGCGGCATGCTCAACTGCGCGCCCGCGAGCAGCAGCTTGCCCGCGCTCGCGGATACGGTCACGAACCGGTCGTCGTCGTCGATGACGGTCGACAGCACCGGCAACGCCGCGCCGTTCGCTTGCGTCACGGTCAGCAACACGCGCCGCGTCGTCTCGACGGCGAATTCGACACGGCTCACCGAGCCGCGACCTGCTTCGACGGTCTGCATGCCGTTCTTCAGATCGATATTGCGCGGCAGGTCTTTCGTCCTGATCCGGATGAAGGTTTGCGCGTATGCGGGCAGCGACGCGATGACGGCCCGGCCGCGCCGATCGGTCCAGACCGGGCCGGACGGCGTCGCGAGTTCGATGCCCGGCTGTTCGCCGACGCGCGCGAGCGCGAACGTGTCGCGAATCGCATACGGCGACAGCATGCCGGCGCCATCGATCCACGCGAGCGCGCCGCGCAGGTTGACGCTGAGCATCGAGCGGCCGGCGCCGAACACGCCCACGTTGACGGTGGCGCGCGCATGGTTCGGCGTCGCGCTGACGCTCGCGCGGATCGACGGCGACCGGCTCGCGGTGTCGTAGTCGGCCGCGACGCTGTAGTGGCCGGTACGGCCGAACGTGTCGGCGTAGCGTGCGCCGGAACGCACCGCATGGCCGTCGAGGTTCGCATAGGTGCCGACGTTGCGACGGCCGATCGGCACGCTCATGTTCACGTAGACCTGGGTGCCGCCCGCGCCGCGGCTGCCGAGCGTGCGGTTCACGTTCAGCGCGACCGATGCGCGTCCGAACGGACGCGTCCACGTGCCGGACACGCGCTGCAGCGCGGGGCCGTCGAACAGCCCGACGCGCGTGTAGTCGAACGACAGCGCGCCGAGTGCGCGATCGTGCCAGCCGAGTGTGGTCGCGAACTGGGTATGCGAGGGTGGCGTGAAGGCGTCCAGCGACCGGACGGCGTCGGTCAGCTCCCGGTATCCGGGCGTGCGTCGCACGAACGACAGACTGGCGCGCAGCGCCGTGTCGAGCGTGTTCGCCAATGCGATGCGGGCCTGGGTGCCGCGTCGGGCGGCGGTGCGGCTGACGTCGATGCCGACGGCCGCACCGAGCCCGGCAAGCGGCGCGAATTCGACGCGCGCGGCGCCCGACTGCAACGGCGACGACGCGAGGATGCCGGCGCTCAGCCGCGCACGCTGCCGGATCTGCCAGCCGCGCGTGGCGGTCGCGAGCCACGGCGCTTGCGCGTATCCGTCGTTCTGCAGGCGGCCGACGGCGATCGCCAGCCCTTGCGCCGCCGCGAGCCCGGCGCCGGGCAGCGACGCGCCCGGCACGACGAAGTGCTGAACGCCGCCGGTTGCCTCGACCACCGTCACGTCGAGATCCGCGGCGCCGCTGACGAGCGGCAGGTCGCCCAGCGAAAACGGTCCGGGCGGCACCTGCGACGCGTGGATCAGCACGCCGAGCTGGCGCACCTCCACGCGTGCCTGCGTCCGAGCGATCCCGGTCACCCGGGCAGCGGCGCCGGGCGCGGCGGCCAGCGCTTCGTCGGGAAACGTCTGCACGCCGAACATCCGGCCCACCGTGAACAGCGTCGATTGCGGAACGATCTGCCCGGCCTGCAGCGTCGTGCCGCGCGCGGCGAAGGTGCGCTGCGCGTAAGCCGCCTGATGCTCGACGCCCACGCGGCCGTCCACCGATGTGACGATCTGGCTGCTGCGCACGATCCAGTCCGATGCGTTGAATCCGGCCTCGGTCGAGGCCTGCCAGTACTGCGACGTGCCGGCCTGATTGCGTGTCGTCATCGCAAGCACGTCGTAGTTGACCAGGCCGGCGAGACCGCCGCGTGCGAACGTATCCGGCGTGCGCGGGCGCGTATCGAGGGCGTCGGCCGGTACGACGAAATCGATCGCGCCGTCGGCCGGGCGCAACGTGACGATCGCCTGCGGATACGCGCGCCGGTAATCGTGGCAGGCGGTCGCGTCGCGGAACGTGTCGGGCGCGATGAGGCCGGCCGCACGCAACAGCTCGGGCGTGACGCACAGGTTGCCGTCGGTGTCGAAACGCGCATCGGCACGGCCGGCGCGCCGGCCGTTGACCGTCAGCCGGACGGCCGAGAGACCCGGCATGAAGCGCGGTGCGTGCGCGAAATAGCGGCTGGTCGTGGCGTCGATACCGTGCTCGCGCAACGCGCCTGCGTCGAATTCGAGCGCGTCGGTCGACGGGTGTGCGGGGCCGGCCGGCGCGGCGCACGGCGCGCTGCCCGCGCCGACGTACAGCCCGAGCGCGAGCAGTGCGTTTCGGCGATGAGCGGTGCGCGACATGGACGGTCCGAAAACGATGCCGTGCGGTCTACCGGTGCGAGGCCGCATCGGCCGCACGGGGCGCGAGCGCCGCGTCGTAGTGATCGACCGAGTAGCCATAGACGGTGGCCGGGAAGATTCGTACCTGTTCGAGCGTTGCGGGACGCTCGGCGAGCGCGATCCGGCGGGTTTGCCCGGCCAGCACGTACGGCGCCGGCAGCGACACGATCTGCCGGGTCGGAAGCAGCTGCACTTTCTGTTCGAGGCGTACCACGTAGCGACTGTCGTTGCGCACGACCAGTTCGCCGCCTTCGACCGACCACTTCAACAACGTCCACGGTGCGTCGTTGCGCGCGAGATCGCGCGGCTGGATCAGCACGGGCAGGTTCTGGCGGATGATCGTCCGGATCTCGTTGCGGCCCGGACGCTGCGGCGGAATGCCCGAGAACGACGCGCGGGCGAGGCGCTGTGTGGCGAGCGGTGCGTCGCTGGCGAGGACGAACCGGACGAGCTGCACCGCACCGCCTTCGACTCGCGCGATCGGCGGGGTCACGACCACGAGCACGGCGTCGTCTTCGGGAATCGGTTCGATCGTCGTATGCAGCAGCGTCGGGTGATCGTCGGTGTTCTTGACCGAGATCGTGCCTTCGCCGTCGGCTTCGTCGACGATCACGACCGACGTTTCGGGCACGACGCCCATCGCGTGAACGGCGGCCGGGCCGAGCAGGCAACCGGCGAGCAGGGCGAGCGGGAAAAACCGCGGGAAATGGAGGGCTGGGAGGGTCATGGAACCGGCTGGCTGTTGGCGCAAGCGTGTGTCGCGCCGCCGCTTCGTGAAGCGGCGGCGCGGTCGACGCCTGTCAGGCGATCGAGTCAATCAATGGCACGACGCGTACCGGCATTACAGGTACACGAGGGACACGGTGGCGAGGCCGTCGAGATTGATTTCCTGGCTGAGGTCGAGATTCGACGTCTTGTCGATCGCGGCCTGCACGTCGAGCGTGCCGGAGAACACCTTCGCCGCGACCGGCACGGTCTGGCCTTTCTTGGCCCACGATTCGTAGCCGCCGGTGTTGTCGACCACGCCGTCGGAAGCCGTCCAGGTGGTGCCCTTGGTGCTCGAATAAATCGAATCGACGGCCGCGCCGTCGGCCTGGAACGAATTCTTCCGGAAACGGAATGCAAAGCCGCCGATATTCTTGCCGCTGGCCGTGCCGAGGCCGAATTGAACATTATCCGATTTCGACATGCCGAAGAAATTGATATTGCCGGAAAGGGCGCCGGTGCCGGCGCGATTATCCTGCGCCGTCAATGCGACGCGCGCGGCGGCGTCGCAGGTGATCGTGATCGAATCCGACAGGATCGCGAGCAGCGTGGGCGCGGTCGGGCTGAGTTGGGCCGAGCCGATCAGCCCGTAATCGAACGTGCCGCCGCCGGCCAGCGTCGGCGTGCACGCGCCGGGCTTGACCGTGCCGGTGACCTTGACGTCGAACGTGTCGGCGAAAGCCGCGGTGGTGCCCCATGCGAGCAGGCCTGCAATCACGAGGCGCGAGGCCTGGTTCGTCATCTTAACGAATTTCATCTGGACGTGTTCCTGGTGGCAATCCGGAATGCCGAAAATGGATTCGGCGATCCGGGTTTGTCTGGATTAATGAAATGAAACTTGCTCGCGGTTATTTCCGATGAGCGGAGGAAATTTATCAACTCGATTTCCGAAAAGAAATCGGACTTGTACAAATTTTCGAGGATATTTTTTATGAGATTTCCAGTTTTGGTCGGGAGGGGAATTCGATTTTCGTGCGGAAAACCGGTGTTTTAATTGTTAAGAATGTCAGATTAGATATTTTTAAACTTCGGCGACGATGAAGCGATATGGAATCGACGTGCGCCGACGATGTTGACGAACGAAGTGCCCAACGGTTCGCACCGAGCGGTCGGCATTGGCGGCTCGGGACGGCGGACGCGTGACGTCATTGCGGACGTCGCGTACGTCGGCAGCGGGAAGAGCGGGGAGAGAGGGAAGGTGTCGCGTCGGTGCGCGGCGGTGTAACAGCGAAGGCGGGCAGGGAGGCTGGCCGGATGAAGTCGGCCGGGGGGCGAGCGAGCGGCGTGTGAGCGGACGGCGCTGCCCGATCGTTCGCATCGCGTCGGCCTGCGCCGACGCGGGACGCTTTACAGCTTGTCGTACTGGAAGCGCATCGCGGTGCCTTCGCGCGTGATGCGTTCCCACACCGCGCGCTTTTCGTCGTCGCTCAGGAACACCCAGTTCGACACTTCGGCGGCCGTGCGGCCGCAGCCCTTGCAGACTTCGTCGAAGAGCGTCGAGCACACGCCGATGCAGGGGCTGTCGGGGAGGTCGTGAAGATTGGAGGCCATCGGGAGGGTTCGCGCAGTTGAATCGTCAGCCGCCATTTTAATGCATCGCGGCGGCCCGGCCGGACGCTCGCGCCGGCATGCTGTCCCGGCGCGGCAGCGGGACAGTACGGCCGGGCGTTGCCTGCGGGCGCCGGGCGGGCACGCCGGGCATGCGAACGCGGGTTCGCCGCTGTCCGTTTTTCCGGGTGGACAGCCGTCGATTACCCGATAGAATTCCCCCGGAACGCCCCGCCGCGCGGGCGGCCCGACGGGCCGGCGGCGGTAATCTGTTCCGTTTGCGCGACACCGGCATGATTTTTTTGTGACGGGGCGCGAATGATGGTAGTTTTCGGGGTTTTCGAGGGGCGGCGCGCCCGAATGCGCCGCCATGACGAGGCAGACGGCAGCCGGGCAGTGCGTCCGGCCGGAGGGAGAACGGGATGAAAGCAAAGGTAGTGGGCCGGTTCGCAGCGCTCGCGCTGTGCGTGGGTGCATCGGCGGCAGCGGCGAAGGATACGCAGCTCAATGTCTATAACTGGTCGGACTACATTGCGAAGGACACGATCCCGAACTTCGAGAAGCAGACGGGCGTCAAGGTCCGCTACGACAACTACGACAGCGACGACACGCTGCAGGCGAAGCTGCTGACCGGCAGCTCGGGCTACGACATCGTCGTGCCGACCAGCAACTACGCGGGCAAGCAGATCGCCGCCGGCATCTTCGCGCCGCTCGACAAGTCGAAGCTGCCGAACCTCAAGTACCTCGATCCGCAACTGATGGCGCTCGTCGCCGGCGCGGACCCGGGCAACAAGTACTCGGTGCCCTGGGCGTACGGTACGACCGGCCTCGCATACAACCTGACGAAGGCGCAGCAGGCGCTCGGCAAGGTGCCGCTCGACAACTGGGACATCCTGTTCAAGCCGGAAAACCTCGCGAAGCTGAAGACCTGCGGCGTGTCGGTGCTCGACGCGCCCGACCAGATGTTCGCGGCGACGCTGCACTACATCGGCAAGGATCCGATGAGCACGAACCCGGCCGACTACAAGGCCGCGATGGACGTGCTGAAGAAGATCCGTCCGTACATCACGCAATTCAACTCGTCGGGCTACATCAACGACCTGGTCGGCGGCGACATCTGCTTCGCGTTCGGCTGGTCGGGCGACGTCGTGATCGCGAAGCATCGCGCGATCGAGGCGAAGAAGCCGTACAAGGTCGAGTACTACATTCCTAAGGGCGGCGCGCCGGTGTGGTTCGACGTGATGGCGATCCCGAAGGATGCGAAGAACAAGGAAGCCGCGCTGCAGTGGATCAACTACATCGAGGATCCGAAGGTGCACGCGGCGATCACCAACGCGGTGTACTACCCGAGCGCCAATGCCGAGGCACGCAAGTACGTGCGGCCCGACGTCGCGAACGACCCGGCCGTCTACCCGCCGGCCGACGTCGTGAAGACGCTGTTCCTGCTCAAGCCGCTGCCGCCTGAAATCCAGCGTCTGCAGACGCGTCTGTGGACCGAGCTGAAGTCGGGCCGCTGACGCGAGCCGAAGTGAATCAGCAGTCATGAAGCCCCTGGTGCCCCCGGGGGCTTTGTTCGTCTAACGCAGGAGAGAAGCAGCACATCATGAATAGCCAGTCGGGCGCGCCGGTCGCGGGCGCGCCGTTCTCCGTTTCCTCCTCCGGCGCCGATGCGCGCGCCGAGAACTTTGTCCAGATCGTCGACGTCGTCAAGAAATTCGGCGACACCGAAGCCGTGCGCAGCGTCAACCTGACCGTGCGCCAGGGCGAGCTGTTCGCGCTGCTCGGCAGCTCGGGCTGCGGCAAGTCGACGTTGCTGCGGATGCTCGCGGGCCTCGAGACGGTCACGTCGGGCAAGATCCTGATCGACGGCGAGGACCTCGCGCAGATGCCGCCGTACAAGCGGCCCGTGAACATGATGTTCCAGTCGTATGCGCTGTTCCCGCACATGTCGGTCGAGTCGAACGTCGCGTTCGGGCTGAAGCAGGAAGGCACGCCGAAGGCCGAGCTGAAGGCGCGCGTCGCGTCCGCGCTCGAACTCGTGCAGATGGGCAAGTATGCGAAGCGCAAGCCGCATCAACTCTCCGGCGGCCAGCAGCAGCGCGTCGCGCTCGCGCGTTCGCTGGTCAAGCGCCCGAAGCTGCTGCTGCTCGACGAGCCGATGTCCGCGCTCGACAAGCAGATCCGCCAGCGCACGCAGATCGAGCTCGTCAACATCCTGAACAAGGTCGGCGTCACCTGCATCATGGTCACGCACGATCAGGAAGAGGCGATGACGATGGCGAACCGCCTCGCGGTGATGAGCGAAGGCCAGATCGTCCAGATCGGCTCGCCGAACGAAGTGTACGAATACCCGAACAGCCGCTTCTCGGCCGAATTCATCGGCTCGACGAACCTGTTCGACGGCGTGACGGTCGAGGACGAACCCGATCACGTGTACATCGAATCGCCGGAACTGCCGAGCCGGCTGTACGTGAGCCATGGCATCTCCGGCCCGCTCGGGATGCCGGTCACGGTGTCGGTGCGCCCCGAGCGGATCGCGCTCACGCGCAAGCCGCCCGAAGGCGCGTTCAACTGGGCGCGCGGCCGGATCAGCAACGTCGCGTACATGGGCGGCTATTCGCTGTATCACGTGAAGCTCGATGGCGGCAAGACGGTGATCGCGAACGTGTCGAGCCTCGCGATTTCGGAACTCGACACGCCGGCGCTCGGCGACGAGATCTACGTGCGCTGGAGCGCGACCGCCGGCGTGGTGCTGACGTCATGAACGCGTTCAAGTCCCTGCTCGAGTGGCCGGTGCGGCGCTTCAACCTGACGGGCGCGACGGCGGTCGTCGCCGGGCCGTTCACGTGGCTCGTGCTGTTCTTCCTCGTGCCGTTCGTGCTGGTCGTGAAGATCAGCTTCGCGGAGCTGCAGCTCGGCATCCCGCCGTATACGGAGCTTGCGTCGTACGCGGACGGCGTCGTGCACATCGCGCTGAACCTGTCGCACTACGCGTTCCTGTTCACGGACAGCCTGTATTTCGCGACCTACGTGAACTCGGTGTGGGTCGCCGCGATCACGACGCTGCTGTGCCTGCTGCTCGGCTATCCGATGGCGTACTACATCGCGCGCTCGAACCCGGCCACCCGCAACCTGCTGATGATGGGCGTGATGCTGCCGTTCTGGACGTCGTTCCTGATCCGCGTGTATGCGTGGATCGGCATCCTGAAGAACAACGGCCTGCTGAACAACTTCCTGATGTGGATCGGGCTCACGCATACGCCGATCGAGCTGTACCGCACCAACTACGCCGTATACATCGGGATGGTGTATTCGTACCTGCCGTTCCTCGTGATGCCGCTCTACGCGCACCTCGTGAAGATGGACCTGCGCCTGCTCGAAGCCGCGTACGACCTCGGCGCGAAACCGTGGAAGGCGTTCGTGCAGATCACGCTGCCGCTGTCGAAGAACGGGATCATCGCGGGCTGCCTGCTGGTGTTCATCCCGGCGGTCGGCGAGTACGTGATTCCGGAGCTGCTTGGCGGCGCGAATACGCTGATGATCGGCCGCGTGATGTGGAACGAGTTCTTCAACAACGCGGACTGGCCGATGGCGTCGGCCGTGACCTGTGCGATGGTGTTGCTGCTGCTCGTGCCGATGGCGATGTTCCAGCACTTCCAGGCGAAGGAACAGGGGGGGCGTCGATGAAGCCGAATCGCTACCTGCAGTTCGCGGCGCTGTTCGTCGGCTTTGCGTTCCTGTACGTCCCGATCATCAGCCTGATCGTCTATTCGTTCAACGAGTCGAAGCTCGTCACCGTGTGGTCGGGCTTCTCGTTCCGCTGGTACGCGGCGCTCGCCGAGGACGACGAGCTGCTGACGGCCGCGTGGCTGTCGCTGAAGATCGGCGTGCTGACCGCGTTCGCGTCGGTGTTCATCGGCACGTGGGCCGGCTTCGTGCTCGCGCGGATGGGGCGCTTTCGCGGCTTCGCGCTGTTCAGCGGGATGATCAACGCGCCGCTCGTGATTCCCGAGGTGATCCAGGGGATCTCGCTGCTGCTGCTGTTCATCGAGCTCGCGAAGTGGATCGGCTGGCCGGCCGAGCGCGGCGTGTTCACGATCTGGCTCGGCCACGTGATGCTGTGCATCTCGTACGTCGCGATCATCGTGCAGTCGCGCGTGCGCGAGCTGAACCCGTCGCTGGAAGAGGCCGCGCTCGATCTCGGCGCGACGCCGCTGAAGGTGTTCTTCACGATCACGCTGCCGCTGATCTCGCAGGCGCTGATCGCCGGCTGGCTGCTGTCGTTCACGCTGTCGATCGACGACCTCGTGCTGTCGGCGTTCCTGTCGGGCCCCGGCTCGACGACGTTGCCGCTCGTCGTGTTCTCGCGCGTGCGCCTCGGGCTGAACCCGGAGATGAACGCGCTCGCGACGCTGTTCATCATCGCGGTGACGGCCGGCGTCGTGATCGCGAACTTCGTGATGCTGCGTCAGGAACGCAAGCGGATGGCGGGGTTCGCGGCCTGACGCGCCGATTGCGGCCGTTATGAAAAACGCCCGGTGCCGACGACGAGTCGGCCCGGGCGTTTCGTTTTGGCGGCGCGTGACGTCGCCTGGGTTTATCCGCCGAACGCAGCCTTGGCCAGCAGCCCGAGCGCGACGCACACGAGCACGGCCGCGAAACCGGCCTGCACGTGCCGCGCGGCGAGGTGGCGCGACGCGCCGCGGCCGGCGGCCATGCCGAGCGCGGTCGCGACGG
The DNA here is from genome assembly GCF_003253915.1 of Burkholderia sp. 28_3. Lineage (NCBI taxonomy): Bacteria > Pseudomonadati > Pseudomonadota > Betaproteobacteria > Burkholderiales > Burkholderiaceae > Burkholderia > Burkholderia sp. 28_3. The sequence goes on along the minus strand of NZ_QKZF01000003.1, from coordinate 302,071 downwards.
TGAACCACAGCGTCACGTCGAGCGGCGCGCGCGTGCCGGACACGAGCGTCGCGAGCATGCCGCCCGTGCCGACCAGCGCGATCACCATCAGCGACGTCGCGACCACCCCGTGCATCGACACGTTCGTGAACTTGCGCAGCATCGGCACGATCACGAAGCCGCCGCCGACGCCGAGCAATCCCGTCATCAGGCCGGTGACCGCGCCGGTCGATGCCAGCGCGATGCCCACGGGCCACGACCACACGAGCCGGCCGGTGTCGGGGTTGATGCGGCCGACGCACAGCGGTGACGCGTCGGCATCCGCCGCGACCCGCCGCAGCGCCTGTCGCAGCAGGCGGCCGGCGACGACCAGCATCGTCAGCGCGAACAGCGTGAGCAGCAGGCGCTGCGGCAGCACGTGCGCGAGCCGCACGCCGAGGGTGGTCAGCGGCACGCCGGCCACCGCCATCAGCAACGCCGCGCGGTAGCGCACGAGCCCGCGGCGAAAGCCTTCGAGCGCACCGAGCGCGGCGCTGCCGGCCACCGCGACGAGCGCGACGGGCGTGGCCTGCTGCATCGGCCAGCTCATCCCGACGACGAGCGCGGGCACCGCGAGAATGCCGCCGCCGGCGCCGGTCAGGCCGAGCACGGCGCCCACGAAGCCGCCGAGTACGAGGGAAATCAGCATGACGTCATCGCGCTCCGGTCAACCTGCGATCGCGGGCTTCGCGAGCCATTCGCGGCCCTTGAGCATCGCCTTCCAGTAGAGCGGCGGCAGCACGCGCTCCTTGAGCAGCCACGCGAGCCGCGACGGGCGCTTGCCGTCGATCAGCCAGGCGGGGAAGGTCGGCGCGACCTTGCCGCCGTACAGGAATTCGGCGAGCACGATCTTGCCGCGCTCGACGGTGAGCGGGCACGAGCCGTAGCCGTCGTAGGCGGCGTCGCCGTGCGCGCGGCCGAGCGACGCGAGCAGATTGTGCGCGACGACGGGCGCCTGCTTGCGGGCGGCCGCGGCGGTTTTCGCATTGGTCGTGTTGGTGACGTCGCCGAGCGCATAGATGTCGGCAAACTGCTTGTGCCGCAGCGTCGCCGGATCGACGTCGATCCAGCCGGCCGCGTCGGCGAGCGGGCTCGCGCGCACGAAGTCGGGCGCCTTCTGCGGCGGCACCACGTGGATCATGTCGAACGACCGCTCGACGGTTTCCTTGCCGCCGTCCGGCAGTGCGCGCGAGAACGTCGCGCGGCGCGCGGGCCCGTCGATCGCGACGAGGTTGTGGCCGAACGACAGCGCGATGTCGTAGCTTTTCACGTACTCCATCAGCGCGGGTACGTAGTCGGCGACGCCGAACAGCGCGCCACCCGCATTCAGGAATTCGACGTTCGCGGCGTCGAGGCGCCCCGTGCGCCGCCAGTGATCGCACGACAGGTACATCGCCTTTTGCGGCGCGCCCGCGCACTTGATCGGCATCGGCGGCTGCGTGAAGAGCGCATTGCCGCCGCGGAACGCGCGCACGAGTTCCCACGTGTACGGCGCGAGATCGTAGCGGTAGTTCGACGTGACGCCGTTGCGGCCGAGCGTGTCGGCGAGGCCGTCGATCGCGTGCCAGTCGAGCTTGAGCCCCGGGCACACGACGAGCTTGCGATAGCCGATGCGCCGGCAGCCGTCGAGCACGACCGCGTGCGCGTCGGGCTCGAAGCCCGCGACCGCGGCGCGGATGCGCTGCACGCCGCGCGGCAGCACGTCGGTCATCGGCCGCGCGGTGGTCCCGGGCTGGAACACGCCCGCGCCGACCATCGTCCAGCCGGGCTGGTAATAGTGGACGTCGGCGGGATCGATCACCGCGATGTCGAGCGACGCGTCGCGCGCGAGCAGGCTCGACGCGACCGCGATGCCGGCGGCACCCGCGCCGACGATCACGATGTCGTGCCGTGCGTCCACGGCGGGCGTGCTCTGGCGGCTGTCCTGCGCGATACGCGATGCAAGGGCGCTCAGGTCGTAGCCGGCCGCGCCGGCGGTGGCGACGAGGTCGTCCAGCGGGCGCAGCCCCGCCTGCGACAGCGCCCACAGCGTGGCCGAGCGCGTGCCGCTGCGGCAGTACGCGAGCACGGGCCCGTCGAGCGACGCGACCAGCGCGCCGAATTGCGCGGCCTGGTCGTCGGTCACCTTGCCGGTATCGACCGGCAGGTAATGCACGTCGATGCCGAGCGGCGCGGCGGCCGCGCGGATCTCTGTGACGGTCGGCTGGTCGGCGCCTTCGCCGTCGGGCCGGTTGCAGATGATCGCGCGGATGCCCGCCGCGTGAAGCGCGGGCAGGTCGGCCGCCGCGATCTGCGGCGAGACCGACAGCGCGTCGGTCAGCTTGCGGATGTTGGTCATGTCGGAGTTCTCGGTGGGGTGCGGGCGCTCAGATCGCGTCGAGCGGAATCTTCAGGTAGCGCACGCCGTTGTTCTCGGGCTCGGGCAGGTGGCCGGCGCGCATGTTGACCTGCACCGACGGCAGCATCAGCACGGGCATGTCGAGCGTCGCGTCGCGCGCGGTGCGCATCGCGACGAAATCGTCCTCGCTCACGCCGTCCTTCACGTGCACGTTCGCGCGGCGCTGCTCGGCGACGGTCGTCACGAACTGCACGTCGCGCCCGCCCGGCTGGTAGTCGTGGCACAGATACAGGCGCGTGTCGGGCGGCAGCGCGAGCACGCGTGCGATCGAGCGGTACAGCGTGCGCGCGTCGCCGCCGGGGAAGTCGCAGCGCGCGGTGCCGTAGTCGGGCATGAACAGCGTGTCGCCGACGAACGCCGCGCGCTGCGTCGCGTCGTCGACGCAGTAGGTCATGCAGGCGGGCGTGTGGCCCGGCGTGTGCAGCGCGCGGATCGTCAGGGCGCCGAGCGCGAGCGTGTCGCCGTCGTCGACGAGCCGGTCGAACTGGCGACCGTCTTGCGCGAAGCCCGGCCCCGCGTTGAACAGCGTGCCGAACACGTGCTGCACGCGGCGCACGTGCGAACCGATCGCGATCTGGCCGCCGACCTGTGCTTTCAGGTACGGCGCGGCCGACAGGTGGTCGGCGTGCACGTGCGTCTCCAGCAGCCAGTGCACGGTCGCGCCGAGTTCGGCGACGCGCGCGATCAGCCGGTCGGCGCTGGCGGTGCGCGTGCGGCCGGATTTCGGATCGTAGTCGAGCACGCTGTCGATCAGCGCGCACGCGCGGCTCGCCGTATCGAGCAGGAGATAGCTGACGGTGTGGGTGGCCGGGTCGAAAAAGCCTTCGACCGACAGGGCGGGGGCGTTGCTCACGGGGTGTCCTCGATCGGGTTCTGCATCTGCAATCGCGATCTTTACCTCAAGAAGCGTGCCAGCCGGCCGCGCGGCGCCGGCCGATGTGGCAGGGACTTGATTCGGCTCGGTTTTTCGGCGCGGTGGCGGCCCGGTGGACGAAACGGCGGCATCTGGTGGCAGACCAGGACTGCCATAACTGGCAGTGTCGTGGCAGAATTGGCAGTCAGCCTGGCAGTCCGTCCGGGCATCCCTTCGCCGAGCGAGCTTCCGCATGCCTCCGCACGACACCATTCCGATCGTTCCCGCACCGCGCCGCGACGCGATGCCGGACGTCCGCGCGCTCGTCGCGTATCTCGAGCAGGACCCGCAGCCGATGATCGTGGTCGATCCCGACTACCGCATCCTCGCGGCGAACGATGCGTACCGGCGCCAGTTCGGTGTAGCCGGCGTCGAGCACGTCGGCCGGCATTGCTTCCAGGTGTCGCATCACTATGACGTGCCGTGCGACCAGGCCGGCGAGCATTGCCCGATGAAGCAGGCGCTCGAGTCGCGCGGGCTGAACCGCGTGCTGCACATCCATCACACGCCGCGCGGCCCCGAACACGTCGACGTCGAGCTGCGGCCGATCTTCGACGCGGACGGCGACGTGATCGCGTACGTGGAGCGGCTGACGACGGTGCGCAGCGCGTCCGCGCAGCCGAGCGCGGAAGGGCTCGTCGGCGGCGCGGACGCGTTCAACGCGGCGCTCGGCGCGCTGCAGCGCGTCGCGCCGTCGACGCTGCCGGTGCTGCTGCTCGGCGAATCGGGCACCGGCAAGGAGCTGTTCGCACGCGCGCTGCACGAGGCGAGCGATCGCGCGATGGGGCCGTTCGTCGTCGTCGATTGCTCCGGGATCGCCGAGACGCTGTTCGAGAGCGAGCTGTTCGGCTACGAGAAGGGCGCGTTCACGGGCGCGAACCAGCGCAAGCCGGGCCTCGTCGAAACCGCGCAGGGCGGCACGCTGTTTCTCGACGAGATCGGCGACGTGCCGTTGCCGATGCAGGTGAAGCTGCTGCGGCTGATCGAATCGGGCACGTTCCGGCGCGTCGGCGGGGTCGAGGCGCTGCGCGCCGATTTCCGGCTCGTCGCGGCCACGCACAAGCCGCTGCGCGAGATGATCGACGACGGCCGGTTCCGGCAGGACCTCTATTACCGGATCAACGCGTTTCCGATTCCGCTGCCGGCACTGCGCGAACGACGGGGCGACGTCGCGCTGCTGGCCGAATCGATCCTGCGGCGGATCGCGAACGCGCGCGGCAACGCGGGCGACGCACATGCGCGGCCGTTCGTGCTGACCGAGCGCGCCCGTGCGTGCCTCGACGCATATGCATGGCCCGGCAACATCCGCGAGCTGCGCAACGTGCTGGAACGTGCGTGCCTGTTCGCCGATGACGGGACGATCCGCGTCGAGCATCTGCCGGCCGAGCTCGTCGCGGCAGCGGCGGCGCCGCAGGCGCAGGCGGCGGACGCGCGCGGCGTGTCGGATGCGGAGCTGGTCCGTATTGCGCGCACGTTCGCCGGCACGCGCAAGGCGCTGGCCGAGCAGCTCGGATTGAGCGAACGGACGCTGTACCGGCGGATGAAGGCGCTCGGCCTCGGCACGCGCGAGCGCTGAACGGGCAGGTCGCGCGCGGCGGGCAGCGGCACGCGGCCTTGCCCCACCCCGACTGGACGGTGCGCTACGACCGGGCCGGCGCTCGGTCCGTTGCGCGCGATACGGGCGGGGCGGTACGAGTCAAACACGCTTCGCGATAAAAAATCACAACGGAACAACAATTAATTATCGTTTTACGATAATTATCGACGTACAATCGACGCTCGTTCATTCGTCGTCGAGGAGACGTCATGCATTCCGATCGCATCGCCCGTATCAGCCAGCGGATGGCCACCGTCACGCTGGGATTCATCTTCTGCATGCTGGTGCTCAACGCCGCGTGCTGGCTGTTTCCGTCGCTGAGCGCGGCCTCGGGGCCCGGCTTCGTCTTCGGCCTCACGGATTCGGTGCTCTCCAACCTGCATGTGGATGTCGCCGCGTTCCCGTGGTGGCAGAAGGCGGTCGGCATCGTGCTGTCGAGCGTGCCGCTCGTCGCGCTTGCAAACGGCCTGCGGCATCTGCGCGCGCTGTTCCGCACCTATGCGCGGCGCGACTATTTCTCCGCACAGGCGGCTGGCCACCTCGGCAAGACGGGGCGGGCGATCGGCCTGTGGGTGGTGCTGAGCCTGCTGTGCGAGCCGCTGCTGAGCGTGTGGGCGACGCTGCGCGAACCGGTCGGCCATCGGGTGGTCAGCGTCGGTTTCACCCTGCCGTACGTGGTCGCGTTGTTCACCGCCGCGTGCATTGCGGTCATCGCGCACATTCTCCGGCAGGCGAGCGAGCTCGACGCCGAGCATCGGCAATTCGTCTGAGGCGCGCGATGACGATCGTAGTCAAGCTCGACGTGATGCTCGCGACGCGCAAGGTCCGCTCGAAGGATCTGGCGGCAGCCGTCGGCATCACCGAACAGAATCTGTCGCTGCTCAAGCAGGGGAAGGTCAAGGGCATCCGCTTCGCGACGCTCGAGGCGATCTGCCGTTATCTCGACTGCCAGCCGGGCGACCTGCTCGCGTTCAGCGATGACGGCGGCGGCGAGCCCGACTGACGCAGCGCGCACGCGGCGCGTCGATGCGGGCGGGCGCCGTCGGTCGCGCGTGGTTGCGCTGGCCGTCGCGGTGTCCGTATCGATCCACGTGGCCGGATGGTTCGTGCTGCAATGGGCGCCGCGGCCGGCCGGCCCGAACACCGGCGAGAAGCCGCGGATCGCGCTGCGTGTCGAGTGGATTCCCGCGCGACCGGCGCCCGCGGTGATCGCACGCGAGGTCGGGCGGGCCGGCCCGAGCCCGGGCAGGCGCGGCACCGGACAATCGGCGAAACGTTCCGCGGCGGTGGCGGATGCGCGTAGGGCGGCGCGTTCGTCTCCGGATGCGCCGGGTACGTCGCGCAGGCCAAGCGAAACCCGCGCCGGCTCAAGCGCGGCCGCACGCGATGGCCCTCCGGCCACCGCTGCAAGCGCCGATCTCGACTGGCGTCGCGATCTGGACGCGATCGGTGCACGGCAACGCGCGGCGCGCAGTCCGGCGCAGGCGGCGGTCGGCGCGTTGGGCGCATCGTCGGGCGGCGCGGCGCCGCGTCGTCGCACCGTCGATGCACAGCTGGCCGACGGGATATCGAGCGCGCGTCGTGCCGATTGCCGGCATGCGTACGCGGGTGCAGGCCTGCTCGCGTTGCCGATGCTCGCGCTGGACGCGGTTCGCGATACCGGCTGCCAATGGTGAAACGGGCGGCACACGGGAATCCATGTGCCGCCCGCGCGAATCATGCGATCAGCGCGCCGGCGCCAGCTGCGCCATCGCTTCGCGCACGAAACCGAGCAGCGTGTCGTCGGTCCACGAATCCTTCGTCAGCGCCGGCTCGTTCATCAGCGCGTGGCGGAATTTCGCATGCGTGGCCGGATCCTGGCCCGCGTAGCTGCAGAACAGCTCGAGCCAGCGCTGCGCGAGCGCGCGGCCGTGCGGCGAATCGGGCCGCGTGCCCGCATCGATCGCGTCGCGCACGTCGGCCATCAGTTGCGGCCATTCCATCGAGCGTTCGGCGTAGTGCGCGCGCATGAAGCGGATCTCGTCCGGCGTGAGGTATTTCTCGAAGAGCCGCATCTTCGTTTCCGACGAAGCGCGCAGCACATAGTCGCGCAACGCGGTCGAAATGCCGATCTTCGACTGCATCGACGGTTCGTGCTCGTGCATCAGGTTCAGCTTCGCGAGCAAGCGTGGATCGTTGTTCGTGTCGCGCACCAGCAGCGCCATCCAGCGCGCGGCGAGCGCACGGACGCGCTCGTCCTCGGCGGGCACGCCCGCATCGTGCAGCGCACGCACGTCGGCAACGAGCGCGATCCATTCCGCGTCGCCCGCCTGGCTCTTCTGGTACATCGGCAGGCGCGCGAGTTCTTCCTCGGAAAAATATTTGTCGTACACGGTCATCAACTCCAGTGTGGTGAGCCAATCGGCCAGTTCCGGCTCGGTGCCCGCCGTGAGCTGCGCATGCAGGCTCACGAGCCGTTCGCGCAGCTGCGCGGTTTGCGCGAGCTGGCGGTCGAGCGACGCGATCTGTTTCGCGACGACATCGACGAGCGGGGTGCCGGGCCGGTTCAGGTAGTCGCCGATTTCGGCGAGCGACAGTCCGAAGCGACGCAGTGCCTGGATCTGGTGGAGCCGGGCGATGTCGTCGCGGTCGTACAGCCGGTAGCCGTTGTCGGCGCGCGCCGAAGGCGTCAGCAGGCCGATTGCGTGATAGTGATGAAGCGTGCGGACGGTCAGCCCGCTGCGTTTCGCCAGTTCTCCCACTTTCAGCCGCATTCGTTCCTCCGTTCGGTGCGCACACTGGAGTCTCGAACGTTACGCTACGTGAGGGTCAAGCGGAAGATCGGCGATCGGACGCGCGTGTCGGGAATCCGTACGCGCGTCCGATCGAAGGGGCCGGTTATTGCGCCGAAGGGGCGGCCGCGGGCGTGGCGGCGCGTGCCTGCGTGCCGGCCGTGCCGTCGCCGGCCGCGTGGCCGGTTTCAGCGGACTTGTCGCCGGTGTCGGCCGGCGGCGTGCCCATCGCCTGGTACAGCCGCGCGGTATCCGCGAACCGGGCGCCGGTCGCCCGAATCTCGTCGAGCCGCGCATTGCGGTACTGCAACTCGCTCGCGCGCGCGGCCGACGGCGGCAGCGCGCCGAGCCGCACGCGAGCCGCCGCGTCGTCGTACGCGCCCCGCGCGGACAGCGCGGCGCGCGACGACGCATCGAGCGCCTCCGCGTCGTGCTCGAGCGCCGCGAGCGAATCGGCGACGTTCTGGAACGCGCCGAGCACCGCCTGCTTGTACTGGTCGACCGCGGCCTCGTAGGTCGCCTTCGCCGCGCGGCGCTGGGCGAGCAGCGCGCCGCCGTGAAAGATCGGCTGGCTCAGCGACGCGCCAACGTTCCAGATCGCGCCGGCGCCCGACAGCATCGCCGGCCAGCTGAAGCCGCCTTTGCCCATCGCCGCCGACAGCGACAGTTGCGGAAACATCTGCGCGGTCGCGAGGCCCACTTCGGCGGCGGCGGCCTTCAGCCCCGCGTCGGCGGCCTGGATGTCCGGGCGGCTTCGCAGCAGGTCCGACGGCACGACGACGGGCACCTGCTCGGGCAGGTGCAGATCGGTGAGCGCGAGATCGGCCGGCGGCCGGTCGGGCGTGCGGCCGACCAGCACCGCGAGCGCATGGCGGGCCGAGTCGCGCTGCTGGCGCAGCGCGGGCAGGCTCGCCGCGAACGTGTCGGCGCTTTGCCGGGCGTTCAGCGCGTCGCCGCGCGAGGCCGAACCGAGCGCGTGGCGGCGCTCGGCGTCGTGCGCCTGGTCGTTCGCGAGCGCGACGAGCCGCTCGGTCGTGTCGATCTGCGCATTGAGCACCGACACGGTGATCGACGCGGTGACGATGTTCGCGGCCAGCGCGCGCCGCGCGGATTCGAGCTGGAACGCGCTGACGTCGACGCGTTTCGCGAGCGCGCGGTTCGCGAAGCGCGACACGCCGAACAGGTCGACCGTATAGCTCGCCTGCAATTGCCCGACGAACGTGTCGTACAGCAGCGTCGGCGCGCCGAGCGCGGGAATCGGCACGCCGAGCGCGCGCTGGCGCGTGGCCTGGCCGCCCGCGTCGATCGACGGCAGCATCGAGCTGCCGATCTGCCCACGCAACTGTTCGCGCGCGGCATCCAGCGAATGCGACGCCGCGCTCAGCGTCGGGCTGTTGCGCAGCCCTTCGTCGACGAGCGCGTTCAGCGCGTCGGAACGGTACTGCCTCCACCAGTCCGGCACCGGCTGCGCGCCGACCTCGAACTGCTGCGCGACGCCGTGCGCGGACACGGTCTGCTGGACTTGCGGCGCGGCGCCGTAGTGCGCGGGCGCCGGCATCGCGGGCGGCTCGCCGCTCGGCGCGAACCATGCGCAGCCCGCGAGCGGGGCGGCGATGCTCGCCACCGCGAGCGCGCGTGCGGCTTTCGTTTTCAGGGTCATCGATCGATCCATGGTCAGGCTCCCGACGGCGCGGCAGGCGTGCCACCTGGCGGCGGGCCGTCCTGCGGGTCGCGTTCGTCGCGCTTCACGCGGAACCACGTCGCGTACAGCGCAGGCAGGTAGAACAGTGTCAGCACGGTCGCGCTCGTGATGCCGCCCATCAGCGCGGTCGCCATCGGCCCGAAGAAGTTCGAGCGCAGCAGCGGGATCAGCGCGAGCACCGCGGCCGCGGCCGTGAGCGTGATCGGCCGGAAGCGCCGCACGGTCGCGCCGATGATCGCGTCGACGCGACCGTGGCCGACCGCGATGTCCTGCTCGATCTGGTCGACCAGGATCACCGAGTTGCGCATGATGATCCCGAACATCGCGATCACGCCGAGCATCGCGACGAAGCCGAACGGCTGGCCGAACAGCAGCAGCGTCGCGACCACGCCGATCAGCCCGAGCGGCGCGGTCAGCACGACCATCAGCACGCGCGAGAAGCTCTGCAGCTGGATCATCAGCAGCGTGAACACGGCGATCGCCATCAGCGGCATCTGCGCGTTGATCGACTTCTGCGCCTTCGCGCTTTCCTCGACCGAGCCGCCGATGTTGATCTGATAGCCGACCGGCAACTGCGCGCGCAGCGCATTCAGCTTCGCGTCGACCGCATGCGTGACGTCGATGCCCTGCGCGCCGGCGCGCACGTCCGACTGCACGGTGATGGTCGGCTGGCGGTCGCGCTCCCACACGACGCCGTATTCGAGCGTCGGCGTGAAGCGGCCGAGCGAGCCGAGCGGCACGGGGCCGTTCGGCGTCGGCAGCGCGAGGCCCGCGAGTTTCGCCGGATCGACGCGGTCGGCCCGCGGCGCGCGCAGGTCGACGGCGATCAGCTTGTCGCGCTCGCGATACTGCGTGACCGTCGTGCCGGACAGCGTCATCGCGAGGAAGCTCGACACGTCCTGCGACGTGACGTTCAGCTCGCGCGCCTTCTTCTGGTCGAGCGCGAAGCGCACCGAGCGTTCGGCCGGTTCGTCCCAGTCGAACTGCACGTTGACCGTGCGCGCATCGCCGCGCATCGTCGCCGCGACCTTCTCGGCGATCGAGCGGACCGTCGCGATGCTGTCGCCGCTCACGCGGAACTGCACCGGATAGCCGACCGGCGGGCCGTTCTCGAGCCGCGACAGGCGCCAGCGCACGGCCGGGAACGTGTCGCGCAGCGTGGTTTCGAGCCAGGTCGCGAGCTTCTCGCGATCCTCGACCGATTTCGCGGTGATCACGAACTGCGCGAAGTTCGGCAGTTGCAACTGCTGGTCGAGCGGCAGGTAGAAGCGCGGCGCGCCGCTGCCGACGAAGTTCACCGCATGGTCGATCTCGGGACGCTTGTCGATCACTTTTTCCAGGCGCTCCGTCTCGCGCAGCGTCGCCGCGAACGACGCACCTTCGGGCAGCCGCAGGTCGACCAGCAGCTCGGGCCGGTCGGAGCTCGGGAAGAACTGCTGCGGCACCAGCGAGAAGCCCATCAGCGCGGCGACGAACAGCGCGCCCGTGATCAGCAGCACGACGAAGCGCCGCTCGATGCACCAGTCGATCCAGCCGCGCAGCCGCCGGTAGAAGCGGGTGTCGTAGATGTCGTGCTCGTGATCGTCGGGCAGGTGCGCCTCGTGCGCGTGGCGCTTGCGCTCGGGCAGCATGTGATAGCCCAGCAGCGGGATCAGCACGACGGCCGCGAACCACGATGCGATCAGCGCGATCGCCGACACCTCGAAGATCGAGCGCGTGTATTCGCCGGTGCTCGATTTCGCGAGCGCGATCGGCAGGAAGCCCGACACCGTGACGAGCGTGCCCGTCAGCATCGGGAACGCGGTGCTGGTGTACGCGAACGCGGCGGCGCGCGCGCGGCTGTAGCCCTGTTCGAGCTTCACGGCCATCATCTCGACCGCGATGATCGCGTCGTCGACGAGCAGTCCGAGCGCCAGCACGAGCGTGCCGAGCGACACCTTGTGCAACCCGATGTCGAACAGGTACATGAACAGCGCGGTGACCGCGAGCACGACCGGAATCGAGATCACGACGACCATCCCGGTACGCAGCCCGAGCGACACGAGGCTCACCACCAGCACGATCGCGACCGCTTCGGCGACGGCTTCGAGGAAGTCGTCGACCGAATGCGCGACCGCGTGCGGCATGCTCGACACCAGCGTCAGCTTCAGGCCGGCCGGCAGTTGAGCCTGCAAGTCCTTCGATTCGGCGTCGAGCGCCTTGCCGAGCCGGATCACGTCGCCGCCCGGCTGCATCGTCACGCCGATGCCGAGCACGGCATGGCCGTTGGTTCGCATCTGTGTAACCTGCGGATCGTCGTAGCCGCGTTTCACGGTCGCGAGATCGCCGAGCCGGAACGTGCGGCCGTTGATGCGGATCAGCGTGTCGGCGATCGCGGCGACGTTGTCGAACTGGCCGCTCGGCCGCACGAACACGCGATCGTCGGCGGTCGTCAGCACGCCGGTCGACGAGATGTCGTTCTGCGCGTTGATCGCCTGCCCGAGCTGCTGCGGCGAGATGCCGAGGCGCGTGAGCTGCGCGTTGTTGACCTCGATGAAGATCCGCTGGTCGGGGTCGCCGAAATAGTCGACCTTGCCGACGCCCGGCACGCGCAGCAGCACGGTGCGCAACTGGTCCGCGTAGTCGTGCAGTTGCGCGGGCGTGAAGCCGTCGCCCTCGAGCGTCCAGATGTTGGTGTAGACGTCGCCGAATTCGTCGTTGAAGAACGGGCCCTGCACGCCGGGCGGCAGCGTGTAGCCGATGTCGCCCACCTTCTTGCGGATCTGGTACCAGGTGTCGGGCACGTCCTTCACGGGCGCCGAGTCCTTCATCGTGAAGAAAATCAGCGATTCGCCGGGACGCGAATAGCTGCGCAGGAAGTCGATGGCCGGCGTTTCCTGCAGCTTGCGGCCGATCCGGTCGGTCACCTGTTCCTGCACCTGCCGCGCGCTCGCGCCGGGCCAGAAGGTCCGGATCACCATCACGCGGAACGTGAACGGCGGGTCTTCGGATTGCGCGAGCCGCGTATAGGCGAGGATGCCCGCGAGCGTCGCGAGCGCGATCAGGTAGACGACCAGCGCCTGGTGGCGCAGCGCCCATGCGGACAGGTTGAAGCGGCCTTCTTCGTGGGAGACGCTCACGATGCGAAGTCCTCCGGATGCAGCGGCGCGATCGCGCGCACCTTCTCGCCCGCGCTGACCGTATGCACGCCCTGCAGCACGACGCGCTCGCCCGGCTGCAGCCCATGCGACACGGTAACGGTGCGCTCGTTGAAGCGCGCGACGTCGACGCGGCGCAACTCGAGCGTGTCGTCCTTCGTGCGTACGACCCACACGGCCGGTTGCGCGCCGTCGTGGAACAGCGCGGTCGCGGGCAGCGTGATCGGCTGCGCGTCGCTGGCGACCGGTGCGCCGTCGAACGCGACGTCCGCGGTCATCCCGAGCCGGATCGCCGGATCGGTCGCGGCGAGCGTGAGCTTCACGCGGTAGGTGCGGCTTTGCGGATCGGCGGCCGGCGCGATTTCGCGCACCTTCGCGGCGAACTGGCGGCCCGGCAGCGACGGCAGCGTGACGCTGGCCGTGTGGCCGGGTGCGAGCGACGCGAGCGCGGCTTCGGGCACGTCGCTGACCACATCGACGTCGCCCGACCACGCGAGCTGGTAGACCGGCTGGCCCGCCGACACGTTCTGGCCGGTATCGGCCTGTTCGGCGGTGATGGTGCCCGCATGGTCGGCGACGAGCGTCGCGTAGCGGAGCTGGTTCTTCGCGAGCGCGAGCTGCTGCTGCGCCTGGTCGCGCTGCGCGAGCGCCGACGTGTAGCTGTTCTGCGTCTGTTCGAGCTGCGCGGTCGCGATCAGGTTTTCGCGGGCCTGCGCGCGATCGCGGTCGAGCTGCTGCTTCGCGAACGCGAGGCTGTGCGTCGCGGCATCGAGTTGCGCCTGCGCACTCGCGGCGTTCTTCTCGACGTCGGACGGATCGAGCAGCGCGACGACCTGGCCGACTTTCACCGTATCGCCGAGCCGCACCCGGCGCTCGATGATCTTGCCGGCGATGCGGAACGACAGCGGAGTCGCGTAGCGCGGCTGGATGTCGCCGGGCAACGTGCGCGCGGCCGCGGCGGTGTCGGCCCGCGCGGGCAGCGCGACGACGGGGCGCGGGGCGGGCGGCGCGGATTCTTTTGGATGACAGGCGGCAAGGACGAGCGCGGCGCCGATCAGCAGCGCGGCGCGGGAACCGGAGCGATTCACGAAACCCCCAGGTGAGGTGGAGCGGAACGAGGCCGGCAAGCGCGGCGGGCGCTTGCCCCAGAACGGCGCCGGCATCGGCGCACGCGGACAGACGGACAACATTTTGAGAAACTGTGGCGGATTCTAATACATACCTGTATCTGAATGCAAAAATGAATCCGAAAGGGAAAGGATGCTAGACTGCGCGCCATGAAACCACAGCGCTTAACTCGTGAGCAGAGCAGGGACCAGACGCGCGAACGTCTGCTGAAAGCCGCGCATCGCATCTTTATGAAGAAAGGCTATGTGGCCGCGAGCGTCGAGGACATTGCCGCGGCGGCCGGCTATACGCGTGGCGCGTTCTACTCGAACTTCCGCAGCAAGTCCGATTTGTTGCTGGAGCTGCTGGAGCGCGATCACGCGGCGGTGCGGGCCGACTTCGAGGTGATTTTCGAAGGCGGCGGCACGCGCGAGCAGATGGAATCGATGGCGCTCGCGTATTACCGGACGCTGTTTCGCGACGACGAGTACTCGCTGCTGTGGGGCGAGGCGAAGCTGCAGGCGGCGCGCGACGCGAAGTTCCGCGTGCGCTTCAACCAGTTCCTGCACGGCAAGCGCGTGCAGATGGCCGAATTCATCCAGCGCTTCGCCGAGCGCGCGGGTACGCCGCTGCTGTTGCCGGCCGACACGCTCGCGTTCGGGTTGATGTGCCTGTGCGACGGCGTGCAGTCGTATTACACGGCCGATCCGCAGCACGTGTCGGCCGACGTGGCCGAATCGGTGCTCGCGGGGTTCTTCGCACGGGTCGTGCTGGGGCGTGCGCCGGACTGACCGGCGCGGGCGGGGCGGGCGGTTTGGCGGCGCGCGTCAGCGTTCGCCGGTCATCCGCCGGTACGCGTCGAGCAGCGACGTCTTGTAGACGACGCCCGCGAGCGTCGGCTCGGCTTCGCTTTCGATCACCGGCAGGCGTTCGCCCTGGAACGCCATGAAGCGTTCGAGCGCGGTCGCGAGCGGCATGTCCGGCGTGAGCAGCGGAAACGGCGTGTGCGCGTAGTGCGCGGCCGTCTTGTCGGTCGTGTCGCGCTTGTCGAGCAGGTCCGACGTGATGTCCTTCAGCGCGACCGCGCCGCGGAAGCGCCCGGCGTCGTCGGTCACGTACAGGTACTTCACCGGATATTCGAGAAACACGCGGGTCATGTCGGCGACGCTCGCGGTGAGCGGCACGACCGTCTGCGCGGGCTGGATCAGCTCGCGCATCTGCGTGGTGCGCAGCCGCTGTCGCTCCTGCGCGTCCTGGTAGTGGTGCTGCGTGATTTCGTACATCGACGTCGTGCCGGTCGCGCGCGCGACGAAATACGCGAACACGCACGACACCAGCAGCGGCAGCACGACCTGATAGCTCAGCGTCATCTCGAAGATCATCAGGATCGCCATCAGCGGCGCCTGCGTGGCGCCCGCCATGAACGCGCCCATCCCGACGATCGCGTACGCGAAATACGCGGACGTATGGCCGGGCCACAGCGCGTCCATCGCGAGCCCGAATAGCGAGCCGAACACGGCGCCGACGAACAGCGTCGGCGTGAACACGCCGCCGATCGCGCCGGAGCCGGCGGTCGCGGCGGTCGCGATCACCTTGAACACGAGGACCGCGACGAGCGCTTGCCAGGTCCACGGCGCATGGAGGATGTGGTTCACGACGCTGTAGCCGTTGCCCCACACGTCCGGAATCCACACCGAGATCACCCCGACGACGAGGCCGCCGAGCGCGAGCCGCACGGGCAACGGCACCGGCAGCCGCTTGAACTGCGTCTTCGACGCGTCGAGCAGGTGCAGGAACTGCGGCGCGAGCACCCCGCACAGCGCGCCGAGCACGACGAACAGCAGCACCTCGGGGCCGGTCACGGCCGGAAACACCGGCATTTCGTACGGTGGCCGGTAGCCGGCGAATTCGCGCATCACGATGTTCGCGACGACCGACGCGACCACCATCGGCCCGAAGCTTTCCATCGCGATCGTGCCGAGCACGATCTCCGACACGAAAAAGGCGCCGGCGATCGGCGCGTTGTACGCGGACGTGATACCGGCCGCCGCGCCGCACGCGACCAGCAGGCGCAGGCGCGGCGGGTCGAAGTGCGCGAAGCGGCCGACGAGCGACGCGGCGAGCGCCGCGAGCTGCACCATCGGGCCTTCGCGGCCGATCGAGCCGCCGCTGCCGATCGTCAGCAGCGACGACACGCTGCGCCACAGGCTCTGCCGCACCGGCACGACGCCGTTGCCGAGCGCGACCGATTCCATGTAGTCGGTCTTGGCGGCCTGCTTGTCGCCGCGCGTCGCAAGCAGTAGCACGCAGCCGGCGAGGAAACCGCCCGCGGCCGGCATCCAGAACCGCACGTACCACGGCAGGCTCTTCGCCATCTGCACGAAGCTGCCGCTGTGCCCCGAGATCAGGCGCTGCATCAGGTCGATGCCTTCGCGGAACGCCATCGTGGCAAAGGCGCCGCCGACGCCGACGATGGCCGACCAGATCAGCATCGTATGGGCGTCCGACAGGCGGAACAGCGTTTGGGCGCGAGTGCGCAGCTTCAGCAGGAACGAGAGCACGGCTGAAAGGGGGCGATGGAAAACGACGCGAAGCATAGCACTGCGCCGCGCCCGCGGGACCTCCCCGGCGGGCGCGGCGCGCGAACCGTCACGGACATGCGGCTCAGCCAAGCCAGTGCTGCACGGCCCAGGTGATCCCGTAGCCGCCGGCGATCAGCCACACGTACAGGATCAGGCCGGTCATCAGCGCCCGCGGGCCGGCCGCGCGGATCTGCGCGACGCGGGTCTCGATGCCGAGCGCGGTCATGGCCATCGTGAGCGCGAAGGTGTCGAGCACGTTCAGCGTATGCGTGACGTCCGTGGGCAGCACGTTCAGCGAATTGACGATCACGAAGCCGAGGAAGCCGAGCGCGAACCACGGCACCGCCACCTTGCGCTTGCCTTGCGCGCCGCCGGCCGCGTCGTGACCCGCGCGGGCCGAGCGGGCGAGCCACCAGCCGAGCGCGAGCAGCACCGGGACCAGCAGCATCACGCGCGTCATCTTCACGATCGTCGCGACGTGCGCGACCTCCGGGCTGATGTCGCTCGCCGCGCCGACCACCTGCGCGACTTCGTGGATCGTGCCGCCGAAGAACAGGCCGAGGCCGGCCGGATCGAGGTTCAGCAGCCCGGCGTGATAGGCGAGCGGATACAGGAACATCGACAGCGTGCCGAACAGCACGACGCTGCCTACGGCCATCGCGCTCTGGTGCGGCTTCGACTGCAGCGTCGACTCGAACGCGAGCACGGCGGCCGCGCCGCAGATCGCGCTGCCGGCGGCGGTCAGCAGCGCGGCGTCGCGGTCGAGCTTCATCAGCTTCATGCCGGCCCAGGTGCCGATCACGAGCGTGCTGACGACGACCAGCACCGAGACCGTGAGGCCCGGCAGCCCGACCTGCGCGATTTCCTGCAGGCTCACGCGCAAGCCGAAGAACGCGACCGCGATGCGCAGCAGCTTGCGTGCGGAGAAATTGACGCCGGCCGCCCAGCTGGCCGGCATGCCGTCGCGCAGGCCGTTGCCGTACAGCGCACCGGCGACGATGCCGACGATGAGCGGCGACAGGCCGAGTCCCGCGATCGCGGGAAGCTGGGACAGGCTCGTGATGGCGGCGGCGAACAGCGCGACGAACAGCACGCCGTTCAACTGGCCGCGCATCGACGGCGCGGCATGGCTGAGATGGGGAGTCGGAGCAGTGGACATGGAAGCACCGTGATGGAGCGTGTTGCGATGCTGCAATCCTAATTTTGTTATATCGATATGAAAAATTGTGATTTGTGACGTAAACTATCCGGAAAGCCGATAATTTATCCCCATGACCCCGGATCAACTGATAACGTTCGCCGCCGTCGCCGAGCATCTGAACATCAGCCACGCCGCCGTGGCGCTGCACCTGTCGCAGCCGGCCGTGTCGGGCCAGTTGCGGCTGCTGCAGGACGAATTCGGCGAGCCGCTGTACCAGCGCGACGGCCGCGGCATCCGCCTGACGCCGGTCGGCGAGCAACTCGCGCAGTACGCGAAGGCGCAGCGCGACACGTTCGCGCAGGCGCGTGCGTTTCGCGATGCGGTGCGCGGACTGGAAGCCGGCACGCTGCGGATCGGCGCGAGCACGACGCCCGCGAGCTATCTGCTGCCGTACCTGATCGCGGCGTTCCAGCCGCGCGCGCCGCGCGTGTCGATCCAGACGATGAGCGGCAATACGGCCGACGTGGTCGCGGCGCTGCCGTCGCTCGACATCGCGCTGATCGAAGGGCCGCCCGGCGAGGCGCTGCCGCCGGGCACCGCCGTGCACGCGTGGCACGAGGACGAGATCGTCGCGATCGTGCCGGCCGGCCATCCGCTCGCGGCGTCCGGCTACGACGCGGGCGTGACGCTCGACGCGCTGGCCGCGCATCCGCTCGTGCTGCGCGAGGCGGGCTCCGCGGTGCGGCAACTCGTCGAGCGCGCGTTCGCGCATGGCGGCGCGCCGATGCGCGTCGCGTTCGAGATCGCCGGGGTCGAGGCCGTGAAGGAGGCCGTGCGCGCGGGGATGGGCGTCGGCTTCGTGTCCGCGATGTCGCTGCGTCACCAGGATGCGGCGCTCGTGCTGCGCTCGCTCGCGCCCGCGCCGCTCACGCGGCATTTCTCCATTCTCGTGCCGCATGGCGGCGCCCCGTCGCGGGTCGCCGCGCAATTCCTCGAAATGAGTCTCGCGCAGGATCTCGCGTAGACGGCCGACGCCGCGCCGGGAACGGGCGTTGCGCGCCGTGCGGCGCGGATTCGCGCGGTGCGCGGTCTTAGGGATTTCCTCTATGGCGTGGGCCTGACGCGAAGCGCACCATCCGTCTCAAGCAAATGGAACCGGTTCCATTCCGGTTTAAAAAGGGCAAAATGGCAGACATCGTGATCGTGGCGAGCGCATTCGGGATGGACCGGGTGCGCCAGGAGAGCCACAGTGCATTCATCGCGACCGTGGCGGCATCCGGTGCGACCGGTTTCGAGGTGCGGCGTGAACTGTTCGCGTCGGACGACGACACGGCGCCCGGCGCGCTGGCCGCGCTCGGCGCGCTGATCAGCGGCCACGGGCTGTGGTCGGTCTATTCGACACCGGACGCGCTGTATACGGACACCGGTGCGCTCGACGCAGACGCATTGCGCGACGCGCTCGCGCAAGCCGACGCGCTCGGCGCGCGCTTCGTCAAATTCCAGCTCGGCGGCTTCGCCGGCGACGCGCACGCGGCCGAAATCGTCGCGCTGTCGCGCGGCGCGCGGGCCCGCGTGGTGGTCGAGAACGGCCAGCTCGAGGTCGGCGGCGCGTTCGCGCAGTTCCGCGGGCTGTTCGACGCGCTGGCCGACGCCGGCATGCCCGACGCGCTCGGCATGACGTTCGACATCGGCAACTGGCAGTGGCGCGGCGAAGCGCCGCTCGACTGCGCGCAGGTGCTCGCGCCGCATGTGGAATACATTCATTGCAAGGCCATCGAAGGCGAGGGCGCGCGTCGTTTCGCCGCCGCGCCGGCGCCGAACGATCCGCTCGTGACCGGCGTGCTCGCGGCGCTGCCGCAGCATGCGCCGCGCGGCATCGAGTTTCCGTTCGACGCGGCCGACCTGGCCGGCGATGCCTGCCGGCGCGTCGCGTGGCTCGCGACCGCGTGACGGCAGCAGGATCCTGAGGAGTTCAGTCATGAAAGCAGCACTCGATGTCGTGACCTACGGCGAAGCGATGGCGATGTTCGTCGCGACGGAGCCGGGCCACCTCGCGCACGCCGGGCAATTCGCGAAGCGGATCGCCGGCGCCGACCTGAATGTCGCGATCGGCCTGTCGCGGCTCGGCTTCCGGGTCGGCTGGATGAGCCGGGTCGGCCGCGATTCGTTCGGCCGCTACGTGCTCGACACGCTGGCGCGCGAGGGCATCGACGCGTCGTGCGTGACCGTCGACCCGCGTTACCCGACCGGTTTCCAGCTGAAGTCGCGCAACGACGACGGCAGCGACCCGACCGTCGAATACTTCCGCAAGGGCTCGGCGGCGAGCCACCTGTCGTGCGACGACTACGTGGCCGACTACGTGCTCGGCGCGCGCCACCTGCATCTGACGGGCGTCGCGCCGGCGATCTCCGCGACCTCGTGCGAACTCGCGTTCCAGCTCGCGCGCGAGATGCGGGCGGCCGGCAAGACGATTTCGTTCGACCCGAACCTGCGCCCGACGCTGTGGCCGTCCGCCGACGTGATGGCGAAGACGCTGAACGCGCTCGCGACGCTCGCCGACTGGGTGCTGCCGGGCCTCGCCGAAGGGCGGCAACTCACCGGCCACGACACGCCGGCCGACATCGCGGGCTTCTATCTCGCGCAGGGCGCGCGCGGCGTCGTGATCAAGCTCGGCGAGCAGGGCGCGTATTTCCGCACGGCCGACGGCCGCGAGGGCACGGTCGCCGGCGAGCGCGTCGAGCGGGTCGTCGATACGGTCGGCGCCGGCGACGGCTTCGCGGTCGGCGTGGTCAGCGCGCTGCTCGAAGGGCGCGGCATCGAGCAGGCGGTCGCACGGGGCAACCGGATCGGCGCGCTCGCGATCCAGGTGATCGGCGATTCGGAAGGACTGCCGACGCGCGACGCGCTCGACCGGCTCGAAAACGTCAGCAATCGCGCCGATCGCTTAGAGGAAACCGTCACCGCGCAATGAGAGGCCGGACACGGCACAATCCGCGGATCCATTTCGTGCGCGACGCACAGTCATTTTGTTCGAGGCCGGGCCGGCGCCAGTGCGCCCACTCCGGTCCATATACGGAGACACTCTCATGGCAGCCAATCTCGCAGCGCGCCGGTGGTGGACGATCATGCCGATCGTCTTCATCACGTACAGCCTCGCTTACCTCGACCGCGCGAACTACGGGTTCGCGGCGGCGGCCGGCATCAACCAGGATCTCGGGATCAGCAAGGGCCTGTCGTCGCTGATCGGCGCGCTGTTCTTCCTCGGCTACTTCTTCTTCCAGATTCCCGGCGCGATCTACGCGGAACGCCGCAGCGTGAAGAAGCTCGTGTTCGTCAGCCTCGTGCTGTGGGGCGCGTGCGCGGCCCTGACCGGCGTGGTCAGCAACATCCCGTCGCTGATGGCGATCCGCTTCGTGCTCGGCGTCGTCGAGGCGGCCGTGATGCCGGCGATGCTGATCTACATCAGCAACTGGTTCACGAAGAACGAGCGCTCGCGGGCGAACACGTTCCTGATCCTCGGTAACCCGGTCACCGTGCTGTGGATGTCGATCGTGTCGGGTTATCTCGTGCACGAGTTCGGCTGGCGTCACATGTTCATCGCCGAAGGCGTGCCGGCCGTCATCTGGGCCGTGTGCTGGTGGTGCCTCGTGCAGGACAAGCCGGCCGATTCGCCGTGGCTCAGCGCGCAGGAAAAGCGCGACCTCGACGCCGCGCTCGCGGCCGAGCAGGCGGCGATCAAGCCGGTGCGCAACTATGGCGAGGCGTTCCGTTCGCCGGCCGTGATCAAGCTGTGCGCGCAATATTTCTGCTGGAGCATCGGCGTGTACGGCTTCGTGCTGTGGCTGCCGTCGATCGTGAAGAACGGTTCCGACCTCGGGATGGTCGCGACCGGCTGGCTGTCCGCGCTGCCGTACCTCGCGGCGACGATCGCGATGCTCGCCGCGTCGTGGGCGTCCGACAAGGTCGGCTCGCGCCGCGGTTTCGTGTGGCCGTTCCTGCTGGTCGGCGCGGCCGCGTTCGCCGCGTCGTACGCGCTCGGCTCGTCGCATTTCTGGATCTCGTATGCGCTGCTGGTCGTCGCGGGCGCCGCGATGTATGCGCCGTACGGCCCGTTCTTCGCGATCGTGCCGGAACTGCTGCCGAAGAACGTCGCCGGCGGCGCGATGGCGCTGATCAACAGCATGGGTGCGCTCGGCTCGTTCGTCGGCTCGTACTTCGTCGGCTACCTGAACGGTGCGACCGGGTCGCCCGTCGCGTCGTACGCATTCATGAGCGCCGCGCTCGTCGCCGCGGTGATCCTCACGCTGTCCGTCAAACCCCAGGCGCGCGATGCGCATCCGCTCGCCGCGCCGCTGCAAGGAAAATGAAACGATGAAGCCCCGTATCGTCGCGTACAAGCCGCTGCCCGATGACGTTCTCGCGTACCTGCGCGAGCATGCGGACGTCGTGCAGGCCGACGGCGCCGACGCGCTCGCCGCCGCGCTCGGCGACGCGGACGGCGCGATCGGCGCGAGCCTGAAGGTCACGCCGCAGATGCTCGATCGCGCGCCGCGGCTGAAGGCGTGGTCGACCATCTCGGTCGGCTACGACAACTTCGACGTCGCCGATTTCACACGTCGCGGCATCGTGCTCGCGCATACGCCGGACGTGCTGACCGAATCCACGGCCGATACGGTGTTCTCGCTGATCCTCGCCTCCGCCCGGCGCGTGGTCGAGCTGGCCGAGTGGGTGAAGGCCGGCCACTGGCACCGCAGCATCGGCCCGGACCTGTACGGCACCGACGTGCAGGGCAAGACGCTCGGCATCGTCGGGCTCGGGCGGATCGGCGGCGCGGTCGCGCGCCGCGCGGCGCTCGGCTTCCGGATGCAGGTGCTGTACGCGAACCGGTCCGCGCATGCCGAGGCGGAGACGCAGTACGGCGCACGGCGCGTGACGCTCGACGCGCTGCTCGCGCAGTCGGATTTCGTGTGCCTGCAGGTGCCGCTGTCGCCCGATACGCGCCACCTGATCGGCGCACCCGAATTCGCGAAGATGAAGCGCAGCGCGATCCTGATCAACGCGTCGCGCGGGCCCGTCGTCGACGAAGCCGCGCTGGTCGACGCGCTGCGCGCGGGGACGATCCGCGCCGCGGGGCTCGACGTGTTCGAGAAGGAGCCGCT
Organism: Burkholderia sp. 28_3; assembly: GCF_003253915.1. NCBI lineage: Bacteria > Pseudomonadati > Pseudomonadota > Betaproteobacteria > Burkholderiales > Burkholderiaceae > Burkholderia > Burkholderia sp. 28_3. The sequence goes on along the minus strand of NZ_QKZF01000003.1, from coordinate 279,546 downwards.
GCCGGCCGATTCGCCGTTGCTGCAGATGAAGAACGTCGTCGCGCTGCCGCATATCGGCTCGGCGACGCACGAGACGCGCCATGCGATGGCGCGCTGCGCCGCGGAAAACCTGGTCGGCGCGCTGGCCGGCACGCTGCGCACGAATCTCGTCAATCCGGATGCGCTGGCGCACGCCTGAACCGCGTCCGGCAACGGGCCGGCGCCGTTAGAGTCGATGATCTTGGTGCCGGAGGGCTGGCTGCGTTATGATCGCCCGCTCTCGTCGCATCGACGACCGGCCACGCGGCCGGCGGCGTCGCGCGGCGGGCATCCGCGCCAGGTCCGGTGCGGCCGACTGCTGTAGCACGCGATGGGCGGGCGCTGATCGACCGCGCAGCACCGGGCCAGCGCAGGCGCCGACGCGCCGGGACAGGGAAGGCCGCCGGTTGGCTTACGTTTCCAACAACAAAGGTCCGTCTGCTCACGAAGCGGCGCGGATCGTACGTCGCGAGGCACGACAGTGACCGATTCGCAACCTTCCACGACGCGTCCGGCGACGATCAGCGACGTCGCGCGCGAGGCCGGCACGGGCAAGACCAGCGTTTCGCGCTACCTGAACGGCGAGACGCATGTGCTGTCCGTCGATCTGCGCCAGCGGATCGAGGCGGCCATCGCGCGGCTCAACTACCGGCCGAACCAGATGGCGCGCGGGCTCAAGCGCGGCCGCAACCGGCTGCTCGGCATGCTCGCGGCCGACCTGACCAATCCTTACACCGTCGAAGTGCTGCAGGGCGTCGAGGCCGCGTGCCATGCGCTCGGCTACATGCCGCTCATCTGTCACGCGGCGAACGAAGTCGAGATGGAGCGCCGCTTCCTGCAGTTGCTCACGACTTACCGCGTCGAAGGGCTGATCGTCAACGCGCTCGGCGCCGAGGAAGACGTGCTGCGGCCGCTGCGCGGCGCGGGCATTCCGGCCGTGCTCGTCGACCGCACAGTCGAGGGCTTCGAGGCCGACCTGATCGGTCTCGACAACACCGACGCGATCGAGACGGCGCTCGCGCACCTGGTCGAGCGCGGTTTCGACGCGATCCACTTCGTCGTGCAACCGTTCGAGCAGGTCAGCTCGCGGCGCGTGCGCGAGGCCGCGTTCCGCGCGGCGCTGGCCGCGCGCGGGCTGGCGGTGCCGCCGACGGTCGTGCTCGACCTGAACGAACCCGACGCGGCCGCGGCGGCGCTCGCCGACGTCGATGTCCGCATCGACGACGCGGCCCGGCGCGGCGTGCGCGCGGCGCTGTTCGCCGCGAATGCGCCGGTCGCGCTGGCGATCGCGCGCCACCTGCGCGCGCGCTTCGGCGCCGCGTGGCAACAGAAGGCGGCGCTGCTGTCGATCGACGACCCGGAATGGGCCGAACTGATCGGCATCACGACGATCCGTCAGCCGACCTACGAAATCGGCTACAAGGCCGTCGAATTCGTGCACGAGCGGATCGACGGCGCGGCGGGCGACGTGCGCGTCGCGATGCTGCCCGGCGAGCTGATTGCACGCGCGTCGACCGCAAGCTGAGTATCATTCGGGGCACGCGGCGCTTCAGGCGCGCTGCTTCGAACCAAGGAACTCCATGACTGTCGCTCCCGTCACGCTGGCGGCGCTGATCGCCGCCACGCTGATCATCGCGCTGCTGCCGCTCGTCCTCTACCGCATCCTGCGCAAGCCGCTTGCGCTCAACCGCCGCGACACGATCGTCGGCGTCGCCGTCTTCACGCTGTTCGCGATGATTCTCGAGCGCGCGTTCCACGGGCTCGTGCTGAGTCACACGCCCGAGGACGGCTGGCTGACGCAGCCGCTCGCGTTCGTCGCGTACAGCGCGCTCGCGACCGCCGTATTCGAGGAAGTCGGCCGCTATCTCGGGATGCGCGTCCTGAACCGCCGCTATGGCGCATCGGCCGGCGATGGCCGCGGGATCGGCTACGGAATCGGCCATGGCGGTGCCGAAGCGTGGTTCGTCGGCGTGCTCGTGTGGGGCCAGTGGTCGTATCTCGCGTGGCTCGCGAGCCGCGGCCAGCTCGAGACGCAGTTGTCGGACCTGCCGGTCGACACCGTGGTGCGGCTGCACATGATGCTCGCGACGCTGTCGGCCCAGTCGATCCTGCTGTTGCTGCTCGAACGCTGCGCGGCGTTCGCGGTGCAACTGGCGTTGTCGGTGCTGGTGTGGCGCGGCGTGCGTGCCGGCCGACTGGCCGTGTTGCCGCTCGCGATCGTGCTGCATGCGCTCGCGGCGACGCCGACGCTGCTGTACCAGGTGCGCGTGCTGCCGGCCGCGTGGGTCGAGGCCGCGTATTTCGCGCTGGCCGCGATCCTGGTGATCGTGCTGGTGAAGGCGTGCCGGCCGTCGCGCGCGGCGGCATGACGGGGGAAGACGCGATGGACGACTATCTGATCGAATGCCAGAGCGCGGAATTCGACGCGCTCGCGCGCGTGATCTGCGATCTCTTTCCGGAGCAGACGCGCTTTGTCGAAAACAGCGACGCGCGCGGGCGATTCCTGTCCGTGCAGTGGCTGGCGATGCGGTTCGGCGCGATGCCGAAGCGGATGACGCTCGACATCCGGATCGTGCCGGCCGCGCTCGCGCGCTACCTGGCGCTCAAGCCGATGCAGCGCGCGCGCAGCCATGCGGTGCTGCATGCGTATACGGAAGCGATGCTGGGTTCGCTCGAGGAGCGGCACGCGGCCGGCGAGGCCGTCGAGCGCGACGCGGAACTCGAACTCGACGAAGACTTTGCGTGAGCGACCGCGCCGGCCTCGTGCCGGCGCAGTGCATTACGCGTCGCGGTAGACCTGCGCGAAGCGCTGCGCCTGCACGACGCCGTAGTCGCCGGGCGCGTATTGCATGACCCAGTCGCCGGCGACGCCGCGCAGCGTGTCGCCGTTTTCCGAACGGGCGATCGTAAACGGTTCGTCCATCCGCCGCGCGAGCACGACGGCCGGCCGGTTGCGATAGGCGCCCGGCGTGCCGTGCGCGAGCGCCGGATCGGCGGGCAGGTATTTGGCGTCGAAGCGCGCGCGCGATACGACCCAGCGGTCGCCGGTCGAGCCGGTGATCAACGCGTCGCCCGCGACATAGCGGTTCGGGCCTTCGAGGCTCATCAGTTCGCCGTCGGCGTCCGCGAACGACACGGCGACGGTTTCGTCCTTGACGACGCGACGGGCCTGCGGATCGGTACGCAGATCGAGTTGCTTGAGTTCGAGCATGGCGGGGAAGGGCGGGAAAGCGGGAAAGCCGGGAGCTTATCCCGAATTCGGCGCGCCGTGTGGCGCGCCGGTCGCCGATCGCGACGCGGCGCCGTTCGGCCCGGGCGGGCCGGCACGGCGCCGGTGGGGAGGGCGTCAGGGCTGCGCGGGTGCGCTCGCGGCCGGCGCGGCGGCGGCCTTGCCTTCCTTGCCCTTCGTCTTGCCCTTGCCGCGGTGCTCGCCGCCGTGGTGCAGCCAGCTGCGGAACGTCGTGTCGGCCAGCGCCTTCTGCTCGGCAGGGAAGCTCTCGTAGAGCGGCGCGAACGCGTCGGCGAGCTTCTTCGCGCCGTCGGCGTTCGCCTGCGACAGTTCCGCGTACTGTTTCATGTCGTCGAGCGCGGACACGTCGTGCTTGGCCATCCGTTCGCTGTAGAGGCGGCCCATCGTTGCGCCGTTGTCGCGCATCGTGTCGGCGAACGTCTTCCATTGCGGCTCCTGCGCCGACGTGATCTTCAATTGATCGTGCAGGTACTTGATGCGCTGCTCGATGCGCGCTTCGTGGCGTGCCGCGCGCTGCTCGGCACTCGGGGCCGACGCCGCGGCGGGCGTGGCGGCCGTCGTGGCCGTCGTCTGGGCGCTCGCTTGCGGCTGCGCCGGGGTTTGCGCGAATGCGCTGGCTGCAACGACGAGCGTAGCGAGGGTGAGCGAGATTTTCTTCATGGTGGGCTCTCCGGGGTGGTGTCTGGCGAGCGGGCGCGGCGGCCATTGCCGCCAGCGCGCCGCTCGCGTCGCCCGCTATTAGTAGCACGTTGCATGCGGCGCGGCAGGGAATGCGACACTTGCTTACATCCGATACGAATCGAAATTGAAAGGTTCGCCGCCGGGCGATGCCGGTTGGGTGCGCCGGCGTTCGGCGCTATCATCGCGTCACTTTCCACTCCGCCGGCGCATCGCGTGCCGGCCCAGCGTCATGCGTCCACCCCGCCTCGACCAACTCGACGATCTCGACCGGCAACTCGTCGCGCTGCTGCAAGCCGATGCGCGCGCCAGCGTCGCCGATCTCGCACGCCAGCTCGACGTGGCGCGCACGACGGTCGTCGCACGCATCGCGCGGCTCGAACGCACCAACGTGATCGCCGGATACAGCGTGCGACTCGGGCAGGACGTGCTCGACGCGAGCATCTATGCGTACGTCGGCATCATCCTCACGCCGAAGTTCGGCAAGGACGTCTTGCGCAAGCTCGACCGGATGCCGGAAGTCCAGTTGCTGTGCGCGGTGAGCGGCGAGTACGACTACGTTGCGTGGCTGCGCGCCGACTCGCCGGAGCGGCTCAACGACCTGCTTGACCAGATCGGCACGCTCGAAGGCGTCGAGCGCACGACGACGTCGATCATCCTGTCGCGCAAGATCGATCGCGGGACGATCGGCGGCTGACCTGTTGCGCGCGTCGCCGCGCATGACGGTGCAAGTCCCTGCATCGCGCGGGGCGCGTTGCGTCACGGATGCGCGGCTTGACGTCGGGTACCTGTCCGCTCGCATGCGTATTGGCCTTTGCTGTACTTCATGATCGGCACGGGCGACCGTGGTCGACCCTTCGCGCATCGCGCGCGTCTCTCCCGAATCTCCGTTCGTATTCCGCTTCGACCGACGTGCCGCATCGGACGCACGGGCCGTTCGTGCGCCCGATGTCACGCGGTGTGTCCGCGTCTTCGTCCTTGCAATATGCAACCGCCAACGGCCGGTTTGCGATCGCGTCGCTACACGATTTTTAGATGATTTGGTCGTTTCGACCAGATATGTCGTCATAACGTCGAAACTATCGGTCGTTTCGCATCATTCTTCGTCTTGGAACTGATTTTGAGCGTCCCTAAACTGTGTTCATGGCTCGACGCCGTACACCAACATCAAACCCATCATCAGGAGATAAGCGCATGAAAATCGCCATCGTCGGCGCAGGTCTGATCGGCCACACCATTGCTCACATGCTGCGCGAAACGGGCGACTACGAAGTCGTCGCGTTCGACCGCGATGCGGATGCGCTCGCGAAGCTGTCGCGCGAAGGCATTGCGACGCAACGGGTCGATTCGGCCGACGCGAATGCGATTCGCGAAGCAGTGAAGGGCTTCGATGCGCTCGTCAACGCGCTGCCTTACTACCTCGCGGTCAACGTGGCCGCCGCCGCGAAGGCTGCCGGCGTTCACTACTTCGACCTGACCGAAGACGTGCGTGCGACCCACGCGATCCGCGAACTGGCCGACGGCTCCGACCGCGCGTTCATGCCGCAGTGCGGCCTCGCGCCGGGCTTCATCGGCATCGCCGCGCACGAGCTCGTGAACGGCTTCAGCGAAGTGCGCGACGTGAAGATGCGCGTCGGCGCGCTGCCCGAGTATCCGACCAATGCGCTCAAGTACAACCTGACGTGGAGCGTCGACGGCCTGATCAACGAGTACTGCCAGCCGTGCGAAGCGATCCGCGACGGCCGCAAGCAGTGGGTGCAGCCGCTCGAAGGCCTCGAGCACTTCTCGCTCGACGGCACCGAATACGAAGCGTTCAACACGTCGGGCGGCCTCGGCACGCTGTGCGAAACGCTGTCGGGCAAGGTCGAGACGCTCGACTACAAGTCGGTGCGCTACCCGGGTCACCGCGAGCTCGTTCAGTTCCTGCTGGAAGACCTGCGCCTGTCGACCGATCGCGACACGCTGAAGTCGATCATGCGCCGCGCGGTGCCGTCGACCAAGCAGGACGTCGTGCTCGTGTTCGTCACGGTGACGGGCGTGAAGGACGGCCAGCTGGTGCAGGACGTGTTCACCCGCAAGATCTTCGCGAAGGACGTGTGCGGGATGCACATGAGCGCGATCCAGATCACGACGGCCGGCGCGATGTGCGCGGTGCTGGATCTGTTCCGCGAAAAGAAGCTGCCGCAGAGCGGTTTCATCCCGCAAGAGAAGGTGTCGCTGAAGGCGTTCCTGTCGAACCGCTTCGGCAAGCTGTACGACGGCGGCACGATGGAGCGCGTGCACGCGGTTGCCTGACCGCGGTTGCCAGACCATTCCGCCAGCCTCTGGCACGAGGGCCGTACGACGCCGGGAGCGCAGCAGCGCTTCCGGCGTTGTTTTTTGCGGGAAGGGAAAGGGTGCCGGGCGGCGCGATCAGGCCGGCAGCGGCGGGACGATCGTCGCCGGTTGCGGCGGCGGCACGATGCGGTACAGCAGTGCGTCGACGTCCGCGTCCGACGGCGCGGTGTTGTCGAACATCACGATGCCGTCGCATTCGTGGCCGGTCGGCACGAAGCGGCGCTGCCGGTATTCGTCCCAGTGCGCGAGCTTGTACGCATCGTTCGGATTGGCGCGCGCGACGATCCGCTGGTGCGCGACGTCTTCCGACGTGTGGACCCACACGACCGTCAGCGTGACGTCCGGCGCGATGCCGAGCCACGCGCGATCGAGGATGCGCCGGTCGCGCACTTCACGCGACAGCGGGCCGACGACGAGCGCGCCGATGCCCAGCGAGAGATTTTCGCGCGCCGTGTCGAGCAGCCCCTGGTATTCGGGATCGCGAAGATGTTTCAGATAGAGCGGGCTGTCGCGATCGTTCGGATCGTCCGTGAGCGCGCCCATCGCGGCCGCGCTGTAGCGGCCGTACAGCGTGTCCTTGTCGAGCAGGCAGAACGCCTCGCCGGTCGCGCGCATCAGCGGCCCGATGAGCCGCTTCGCGAGCGTGGTCTTGCCGGTGCCGGCGTGACCGCAGAAGAACACCAGATGCGTCACGAATACCGGCTCCCCGACCGCTGGCCCGACGTATCGCTGCGCTTGTCGCCGCGCGAGAATACTTCCGCTTCCAGCCACATCGCGTTGATGATGCCGAAGCCGAGCGCCACGCCGATGCCGAGTATCCACGAGAAATACCACATAGGTCTGTCTCCTTGACGATTGGGCCGCACGGCCGTTGTGCATCGCGCAACGCAGGCCCGGCGGGCCTGTGGAAGCGCGTCGACGCGCATGCTGCGGCGCACGCAGCCCGATCATGACCAATATCGGCGTGCCGCGCAAGCCGGGCCGTTCGTGCAGCAAACCGGTAAACTGATGCGCAAACCGCAACGTCACGAATACCATGCTGATCAACTGTGCTGCTTACCAGGACGGCCGCAAGCTGGCCGATATCGACATCGACGCCATCAGCGATTACGTGTCGAAGCCCGAATGCTTCGTGTGGGTCGCGCTGAAGGACCCGACGCCCGAGGAAATCGACCTGATGGGCGAGGAGTTCGGCTTGCACGAGCTGGCGCTCGAGGATGCCCGCAAGGGCCATCAGCGGCCGAAGATCGAGGAATACGGCGATTCGCTGTTCGCGGTGCTTCACACGGTCGAACTCGACGAGGACGACGAATTCAAGGTCGGTGAATTGAATGTGTTCGTCGGCCCGAATTACGTGCTGTCGATCCGCAACCATACCGAGCACGATTTCCGCGACGTGCGCAAGCGTTGCGAGCGCGAGCCGCACTTGTTGCGGGAGGGTTCGGCGTTCGTGTTCTACGCGTTGATGGACCAGGTCGTCGACCGGTATTTCCCGATCCTCGAAACGCTCGGAGCGGAACTCGAGGAACTCGAGGACCGCATCTTCGCGAAGGCGACGCCGGCGTCGTCGCGCGCGATCATCGAGGATCTCTATTCGCTGAAGCGCCGGCTCGTGCTGCTGTACCAGCACACGGCGCCGCTGATGGAGCCGCTCGCGAAGCTCACCGGCGGGCGCGTGCCGCAGGTCTGCAGCGGGATGGCGGCTTACTTCCGCGACGTGTACGACCATCTGCAGCGGATCGTGAAGACGATCGAAGGGCGTCGCGAGATGGTCGTCACGGCGATCCAGGTCAACCTCGGGATGATTTCGCTCGCGGAGAACGAGGTGACCAAGCGGCTTGGCTCGTTCGCCGCGCTGTTCGCGATACCGACGATGATCGCCGGCATCTACGGGATGAACTTCGCGAACATGCCCGAGCTGCACCTGAAATACGGGTTCTACGGCTGCATCGCGGTGATGGCCATCGCCGACCTCGCGCTGTGGTGGCGTTTCAAGCGGGCGGGGTGGCTGTAGTCCGGCTTCAGGCCGGACGCGGCGCGTGCTTGCCGATCACGACGCGCCACGGCCGCACGCGCCACGATTTCACGAGGCCGTTCTGCACGTACGGATCGGCGCGCGCGAACGATTCGGCCGCTTCCGGCGAATCGCCTTCGAACACGAGCACGGCCTGGTCGGCCGGGTCCGCCAGCGCACCGGCGAGCACCAGTTCGCCGCGCTCGGTCGCCGCTTGCGCGAGCGCGAGATGCTGGGCGCGGAACGGTTCGCGCCGCGACAGGTAATCGTCGACGAGTTCGTAGATCAACTGGTAATGCATGATCGCTCCAGGAGTCGGTTTCTGCCGCGGGAGGGTGAGCGGCGGGATCAGTATAGGGCAGCGGGAAAGCCGTGGGCGGCGTGGGTTTGCCGGTTGTGACGACGGGCATTCGCGGGTTCGTTTTTTGAACGACGCATCCCGGGCGGTATCCCGATGTCCTTCTTAAAACGCAACTAACGGTCAAGTTTCTCAACCTGGGCAAATTGGCGGGCACGACCGCATTTTTCCTTCGCACTGCCTGAAATCTGCCTGCAGAAATGAGGGTCGGCCAAGCGTATTCCGGGGCCGGATTCCGCATGCCGGCGAGGGCGGACGAAGGCCTTGAAAGCGAGCCGGGCCATGTGGGCGGGCGCTGCACGAGGGCATTTCCATTGGCCCGGAATGCGACCTATGCTGAACGAACCGGGAGCGAACGCCGTTCGCCCTTTTCGTCCGATTCGCCCAGACGAGGTGCGCCATGCCGGTCTCAGCCACCCTGCAGGATTGCCTGCGCCAGAAGTCATCGCGGTACGAAGTCGTGTACCACCCCTATAGTCATACGAGCATGGAGACGGCCGCCGCCGCGCATATTCCCGGCGATCGCCTCGCGAAAACCGTGCTTCTCGAGGACGCCGAAGGCTACGTCGCGGCTGTATTGCCGACGACGCACGCCGTGCGCCTGTCGGATCTCTGGGTGAAGACGGGGCGCCATCTCGTGCTCGCCCGGGAGGTCGAGTTGCGCGAATTGTTCAAGGATTGCGACATGGGCGCGCTGCCGCCGGTCTGTATGGCGTACGGGATGAAGACGTTTCTCGAGGAGCGCCTCGCGCAGCAGCCGGAAGTCTATTTCGAGGCCGGCGATCATGAAGCGCTGATTCACATGATGCAGGACGAATTCCTGATGCTGATGGAGACGGCCGAGCGCGCGCATTTTTCGCACCGGATGCAGGGAATGATGTTGTCCTGAGCGATGCGGGTCGTGTGTCGATGAAGCATGCGCGGGCATTTTCCCACCGGGCTCGGTGAGGCGGCGATGCCCGTGCGTGAAGAGAGGCGGGCTCCCGTGCCCCCAGCTTTATCCGTCGCCGGAAGATACGTTCGTTATGCAGATCATCGTGAGGATTGAGTGGTTGGCGAATGTTTCCATATATTGATTTGCAATCCTATTAAAAGTAACGAAGATCGACCGTACGGATATCTCCTGAACAGGACCCGCCTGCATGAAAACGGTCAATCGGCTTCAATTCATGCATCGGACAATGAAGCGCATCCGGCGTTGCTCATTCCGGAGTGCACCGATTCGGTGTGCTGGCACTAAATTGGTGATTATTTTGGATAGGCACTGAATTAGTGCGATAACCATACAAAAAAATTACTAAATTAATGGGAAATGATTGGCGAAGTTTACTAACTCGTTATTCGAGTGAGGCCTCCAAACTTTGTATTCAAGTATCAAATAAAGTTTGACGCCCGGATTTTTTCCTTGCTATCTTCTGCACCCAAGACGAACGGCCTGGCTGACATCAGCGTGTAACGAAGATCCAATCGTCATACGAGAAATGTGCCTGTGTCGACGCGACTGGCAATTGCCTGACCACGCTGGTGCGGATGGACGCCGGATAGGGCGGCTATCCCGTTGCGGTTGAAACGATTCCTTGAAATTGAATAAATCGGTATCCGAAGTCGATGTTTTCAATTCGGATTGCCAATTGAATTAAAAATGAAATTTCGGGGTGAGACGGAGACGGAACCGACCCGGTTCCGGAGCCGGCCATCATCGCGAAACTGGGCGATTCGCTTGGGGGAAGGATAGTGGGCATGAAAGTCGAAGAGCATCTGGTTGCTTCGAACAGCGGACTGGCCACGCTGGGCCGTCCGCGGGAATTCGGCAAGAAGCAGCAGAATCCGGTGCGCCGTTTCGGCGGCATCGCAGTCGTCCTCCTGTTGCATGCAGTGCTGATCTACGCATTGCTCAATGGCCTCGCGACCAAAGTCGTGCAGGTGATCCAGCATCCGATCGAAACCCGCATCATCGAGCCGGTGAAGCCGCCGCCGCCCCCGCCGATGCCGGTCGTCAAGCTTCCGCCGCCGAAGTTCGCGCCGCCGCCGCCGCCGTTCGTGCCGCCGCCCGAAGTGCCGGTGCAGGCACCGCCGCAGCAGGCGACCATCACGCACCAGTCGGCACCGGTGCCGTCCGCGCCGGCCGTACAGGCGCCGGTCGTCGCCCCGCCCGCGCCGGCCAAGCCGGTCAGTCACGAAGTGGGTGTCGTCTGCCCGAATTCGGACTCGATGCGCGCGTCGATGCAGTACCCGAAGGAAGCGCAGGAAAACAACATCACGGGTGACGTGACGATCGAGTTCGTCGTGGATGCGGAAGGAAACATCACGAACGAACGCGTGGCCCAGTCGGCCGACCCCGTGCTCGATCGTGCGGCCTACAACACCGTGAAGCGGTTCAAATGCGTGGCGCAAGGCCAGGCGGTACGGGTGCAGGTGCCGTTCTCGTTCAACCTGAATTGATGCAGTGGGCGGTCCGGCGGGAGCCGGACCGGTGAAAACCGGCTTGAACCTAAATCGTAAGTTCAACGAAAGAATTGGAGTGGGGTATGACGAAGCGTTCTCTGGCCGCGCTGGCGGCAAGCCTGTTGATGTCCGTCGCCGCAATCGACGGGCTCGTTGCACCGCAACTCACTTACGCGCAAGCAAGCGGAACCGCGGCGACATCCGACGCGTCGACGCCGGCCGCGGCGCCGACGCAGGCGCCCGCTGCCGCCGAGCCGGCCCCACCGCCGGCGCCGGCCACGACCGAAGCGGTCGAGAATCCGTATGGGCTCGGCGCGCTCTGGAAGAACGGCGACTTCGTCGCGCGCTTCGTGCTGATCCTGCTCGTGATCATGTCGATGGGCAGCTGGTACATCATGATCACGAAGTTCGTCGAACAGTTGCGCGCGAACCGCCGTGCGAAACTCGCCGACGCGCAGCTCTGGAGCGCGCCGTCGCTGGCCGAGGGCGCGAAGCTGCTCGACGAGGCGTCGCCGTTCCGCTTCATCGCAGAAACGGCGATCGAGGCGGGCGAGCATCACGACGAGGCGCTGCTCGAAGCCGTGGACCGCAACACGTGGATCGACGTGTCCGTCGAGCGCTCGATCACGAACGTGTCGAACCGCATGCAGGACGGGCTCGCGTTCCTCGCGACGGTCGGCTCGACCGCGCCGTTCGTCGGGCTGTTCGGCACGGTCTGGGGGATCTATCACGCGCTGACGGCGATCGGGATCGCGGGCCAGGCGTCGATCGACAAGGTCGCGGGCCCGGTGGGCGAGGCGCTCATCATGACGGCGATCGGCCTGGCGGTCGCGGTGCCGGCCGTACTCGGCTACAACTTCCTGGTCCGGCGCAACAAGTCGGTGATGGAGCGGGTCCGCAACTTCGGCGCCCAGCTGCATACCGTGCTGCTGGCTGGCAGCAAGCGTCCCGCTCGCGTGCCGTCGCCCGCCGCGTCGCTCGTGAACTGACCGGCTGACGGAGGCGCGCGATGGGCATGAACGTCGGACAGGACGAAAGCGACGAGGTGATCGCGAACATCAACACGACGCCGCTCGTCGACGTGATGCTGGTGTTGCTGATCATCTTCCTGATCACGATTCCGGTCGTCACGCACACGATCCAGCTGCAGTTGCCGAAGGAGGTCGTGCAGCCGCTGCAGACCACGCCAAAGAGCGTCGAGATCGCGGTGAACCGCGACGGCGATTTCTTCTGGGGTGAGCAATTGGTGGACGCATCGACGTTGCTCGCGAAGCTGAAAGGTGTGTCGCAGCAGCAGCCACAGCCGAGCGTGCACGTGCGGGGCGACCAGAACACGCGCTACGAGTTCATCGGCCGGGTCATCACGATGTGCGAGCGGGCGGGTATCGCGAAGGTGTCGTTCATCACGGAACCGCCGGCGCGTGGTGGTTAGCGGCGCATGGGGGCGGCACACGCGCCGGTTCTGATTGATGGTGGAGCAGGGATCTGAGTAAGCGCTAAAGCGCTAACTCAGATCGACAGGAGCAGATGATGGGAATGAACGTGCCTTCGGGCGGGAGCAGCAGCGAGCCGGACGTGATGGTCGACATCAACACCACGCCGCTGATCGACGTGATGCTGGTGCTGCTGATCATGCTGATCATCACGATCCCGATCCAGATGCATTCGGTGAAGATGGACCTGCCGGTGGGGAACCCGCCGCCACCCGCCGCACCGCCGGAAGTCGTGCAGATCGACATCGACTTCGACGGCACGACGACGTGGGACGGCGCTCCGGTGCCGGATCGCGCGGCACTCGAGGCGAAGCTGACGGAAGTCGCGCACGAGCCCGTGCAGGCGGAGATCCATCTGCGGCCGAACAAGCTGGCGCCGTACAAGGACGTGGCCGCCGTCCTGGCGTCCGCGCAGCGCGTGGGCGCGACGAAGATCGGCCTGGTCGGCAACGAGCAGTTCATGCAATGACGAGGCAGGCCAACCGATGAACCAGCGACGATGGAAACGGATGGTGGCGCTGACGGCGCTCGGTGCGGCCTGCGCGCTCGGCCGACCGGCGTGGGCGGCCGACGCGTTGCGGCCCGATGTGGCGAAGCCGCTGGCGGCGGCGCAGGACCTGTATCGCGCCCACAAGTATCGCGACGCGCTCGGCAAGATCGCGCAGGCGGCCGCCGTGCCCAATCGCACGCCGTATGAAACCTACATGGTGGAGGCGACGCGCGGCGCGGCGGCGATGGCGGCCGGCGATACCGGCGTGGCCGCGCAGGCCTACGAAACCGTCCTGAACTCGGGGCGCCTGTCGGGCGAGGACGAGCAGCGGACGACGGCGGCGCTCGCGGGAATCTACTTCCAGCAGAAGAACTATCCGCAGGCGATCCGCATCGCGCAGCGCTACCTGAAGGCGGGCGGCACGGACCCGGAAATGCGCACGCTGCTTACGCAGTCGTATTACCTGTCGAACGATTGCGGCCAGGTCGTGAGCCAGTTGAAGGCAAGCGCGGACGCACAGGTGAAGGCCGGCCACGCACCGGACGAAGGGCAGTTGCAGATGCTGGCGACCTGCGCGCAAAAGAGCAAGGATGCCCGCGCCTATCGCAGCGCGCTCGCCATGCTGGTGGCTTATCACCCGAGCCCCGCGTACTGGGAGGAAATGGTCTCGGCGATTCGCGGCAGCCCCGGTTACCTGTCGTCGCTCGACCTCGACATCTACCGGTTGCGCAGGGCGACGGGCGCGCTGACGACGGCCGACGCCTTTATGGAGATGACGCAGCTCGCGCTGGTGGCGGGCACGCCGGCCGAAGGCAGGCAGGTAATCGACCAGGGGTTCGCGTCCGGCGTGCTGGGCAAGGATGCGCAGGCGGACCGAGAGAAACGACTGCGGGCGCTGGCCGACAAGCGCGCGCAGTCGGGCGCGGACGCTGCCGATCCGGTGGCGCCGATCGACGCCGGCATGAATCTGGTGTTCGCGGGCCACGCGGCGCAGGGACTGTCGATGATGGAGCAGGTGATCGCGAAGGGCGGGCTCGAGCATCCCGATGTGGCGCGGCTGCGGCTCGGCGAGGCGTACTACGTGGCGGGCCAGAAGGCGCATGCGGTCCAGGTGCTGCGGACGGTGAAAGGCGCCGACGGATCGGGGGATCTGGCGAAGCTCTGGATGGTCGTCGCGTCGCGGTAGCGCAACGCAAGAGCGCGACGGCGTGTGACGCGCACGCGATCGACAAGCAGCGTGACGCGGCGGAAATACAAGTGCTTGACGGTCAGGCATGAAGAGAAAGAGGGGCAATTTTGTTAATTAGTAAACCGAATGAAATATGCAAAGGTCGTCCGGCCATGGGGCGGCGGCACCGAGCCGCACCGCGCGCCGGCTGCACGCAGCGGCAGTGCGCGGCCGGGTATCACGTCGTGCCGGTCGCGTCATCGCATCGGCCAAGGATCGCCGACATCAAACCGGTTTCGACTGCGAGGCTCCGCACTTCCATGACTGTGCCCCCTGATGAGTCGGTTCTGGTCGCGGTATCGCTAGGCAACAAGATCCGGGCGCTGCGCCAGCGCCTGAAGCTCACGCTTGACGAGACGGCCGGGATCGCGGGCATTTCGAAGCCGTTCCTGTCTCAGGTAGAGCGTGGGCGCGCGACGCCGTCGATCACGTCACTGGTCCGGATCGCGCAAGCGCTGGGCGTGACGATGCAGTACTTCATCGACACGCCGACGGAAGCGCGTTCGGTGTGCCGCAGGAACGCGATGCAGTATTTCCAGTTCGCGAACTCGGCCAGCCTGTTCGCCAGGCTGACGAACCTGGTGGATGGTCGCAAGCTCGACGCGATTCTCGTCAGGATGCCGACGGGGCAGTCGCCGTCCGAGATAACGACACACGCGGGCGAGGAGTTCGTCTATGTGATGCGCGGGCAGGTCGCACTGACGCTCGAGGATTGCACGTTCACGCTGAACGAGGGCGATACCGCGCACTACGAATCGACGACGCCGCATGCATGGCACAACACGGCCGATGAAGAGGCGGTGATCGTCTGGGTCGGCACGCCGAGGCTGTTCTAGCGGAGGCGGCAGATGCCGCACGCCGCGATGCCAGAGAATTACCCGGCCGATGGACGGCAGCACGTAGTACGTCGCGCGAACAGTTTCGTTGCCGCAGGGCTGGACTCGTCATCCATCGAATCGGAAGCAGCAGAAAGTGCGTTCATTACATGTAGTAAGTATGACGAATTAAATATGGAAAGACGGTGATGCCGAGTGGCACGGGTGACCCGAGGCCGATCCGTTCGAGTCATGGCAGTCGGAAGAGTGGCTATCGCGGGTTCCGTTACACGGGAACCCAGGACACGCAAGGAATTCACAAGGTACCGGCGCGCAGCAGACGGGGTCTTACTACGAGCGAGAGGGAAGAAGATGAAGCAGAGAGTTTTGGCGTTGGCCATCAAGAGGATGGTCTGGGCGGAACTGGCGCTGACGGCCGCGCTGGTGCCGCCGGCGTTCGCCCAGAGCCAGCCGGCGCCGGGCGCCACATCGATTGCGGATGCGGTCGCGAACGGCGCCCCCATGACCGTTGCACAGGCGGACGGTGCGGCGCGCGCTGTCGCTGCCACGGGTGCCTCGGCATCCGGTGCGGCAGCCGAGGCGACGCCTGCCGCGCCCGGCGCCAACGGACAGGGCAAGGTCACGCAGATCAAGCGGTTCGAAGTGACGGGTTCGCTGATCCGGCAGGCCGACAAGGTGGGCTTCAACCAGGTTCAGACCGTCACGAGCAAGGACATCGAGAACAGCGGTCAGACCAGCGTCGCTGACTACCTGCGCAGCACCTCGGCGAACTCGGCAAGTAGCTGGAGCGAAGGTTCGACGAACAGCTTCGCACCGGGCGGCGCAGGTATCGCGCTGCGCGGTCTTAGCGAGAAATACACGCTGGTGCTGATCGACGGCATGCGGGTGTCGCCGTATGCGTTCGCAGTGAATGGCAGCGATCAGTTCTTCGACCTGAACACGCTGCCGCTCAACATCATCGACCGTATCGAAATTGTCAAGACAGGCGCGGTGTCTCAGTATGGTTCCGACGCAATCGCGGGCGTGGTGAACATCATCACGAAGAAAAATTTTCAGGGTCTCGAATTGGGGGGCAGCTACGGTGGTGCGACGAACGGCGAAGGCGGCCAGGGCACGACGAAGTTCAGCATCCTGGGCGGCTTCGGCGACCTGAACGCCGACCGTTTCAACGTGACCGCCGCGCTTAGCTACTACAAGTCGAACGGCATCTCGATCGCCGATCGCGACACGACGCAGAACCAGAACTTCTCCAATTTCCCGGGCGGCCTGTCGAACCAGAGCGTATCGTACTGGCGCAATCCGGCCACCGGCGCGAAGGTGCCGCTGAGCCCGTGTCCGAACGGAGGCCAGGCCGTGCCGGGCACCTCGGTTGCGCAGGTCAACGGTCCCGGCACGGTCTGCGCAAACAACACCGCGTACGCATCGTCGCTGTCGCCGTGGACTGAACGCCTGAGCGCGAAGGTGCATGCCGACTTCAAGATCACCGACGCGATGCAGGCGTTCGCCGATCTCTGGGAAAGCAACAATACGACGGTCACGAACAACTTCGTCGGCCGCCTCGGCAACAGCACGCAGACCTATGATCCGGCGACGGGCGGTCTCACCCCGATTTCGAACCTGGTGCCGGGCAGCAACCCGTATAACCCGTTTGGCGTGCCGGCCAAGCTGGTCTACGCATTCCCGGCCACGCAGGCCGTGCATACGAGCTCCAACTTCTGGCGTGCCGCGACGGGTGTGAAAGGCTCGTTCAGCACGCCACGCGTGGGTGATTGGGATTGGACAGCGTCCTACACGCATTCGCAGAACACGGTTTCGAACAACTATTCGAACCTGATCAACGCGGCCGCACTGGAAAATATTGTCCAGAACGGCGTGTTCAACTTCGCCGATCCATCGTCGACCCCGAACGGGTTGAACGGGTTGTACGGAAGCACGTCGACACAGGCCATCACGAAGCTCGACGCTGTCGACGCGACGCTGTCTACGCCGAACCTGTTTACGTTGCCCACGGGCAACGTCGGCCTGGGTCTCGGTACGCAATTCACGCACCAGAGCCAGTACATCGGTACGGGCGCGGACTACGCGAACGGCACGCTCATCCAGCCGTCGCTGCAATCGGTCAACGGCGAGCGCAACGTCGCGGCGGTCTACTACCAGATCGACATTCCTATCCTGAAGAACTTGACGTTCAGCCAGTCGGGGCGCTACGACCACTACAGTGACTTCGGCGGAGCGTTTTCGCCGCGCTTCGCGTTGCGCTTCCAGCCGATCCGCGAGCTGACGATGTACGGTTCGTACAACCGTGGCTTCCGCGCACCGACGCTGATCGAAAATACCTCGTCGAGGACCTACGGCGCGCAGGGCGCGGTCGATTCGAACGATCCTAACAACCCGAACGCATACAACCTCGTTGAGGAAGTGCAGACCGGTAACAGCAAGCTGCAGCCGGAGCGGACCAAGAACTACAACATCGGCTTCCAGCTGTCGCCCACCCGCAATACCGATTTCGGCTTCGACTGGTACAAGATCCACATCGACAACGTGATTGGCACGGAAGACATCCAGACGGTGATCGACCAGAATGATCCGTCGAAGGTGATCCGTAACCCGAACGGCACGATCGCATATGTGCTGCTGCCATATATGAACCTCTCGTCGCTCGATACGGATGGCTTCGAGACCACCTTCCGCCAATCGGTGTCGACCAAGATCGGCACTTTCACGCTGTCGGGTGACTGGGCCTACGTGTGGCACTTCAAGATGCCGGTGGGCGGAGAGTCGACCGACTTCGCGGGCAACAACGGGTCGCTGAACGAGCCGTTCGGCGGCAGTTTCCCGCGCTGGAAGGGCAACACGAGTCTGAACTGGAACTACCACAACCAATGGAACGCGACGTTGACGTGGATGTTCACGGGGCCGTACAGCCAGGCCATCCTGTCGCCGGGCCAATATCCGAACATGCAGGACAGCGTGGCTTCGTACAGTCAGTTCAACCTGATGGTCAGCTACACCGGCTTCAAGCACTGGACGATCTACGCGGGCATCGACAACATCTTCAATCGTGCGCCGCCGTTCGACCCGGTTTATATGAACGCGAGCTACCAAACGGGCTACGACACGTCGCTGTACACGTATGTCGGTCGATTCGCGCAGGTGGGCGCGACCTACAAGTTCTGATGGCGATTGCGATGCGCTGACAGGTTTTAGACCGGCCGCTCCACGTCCACCTCCCCATTTTTTGGAGCGGCCCTTTTTCGCCTGGCGCCACGGCGGCCCTCAACCGGGACATGCGGCGATGCAGTTTGCAGGATCGTTTCCAGCACGAACAACCAGTGGGATCCAGGTGG
Source organism: Burkholderia sp. 28_3 (assembly GCF_003253915.1). Classification (NCBI taxonomy): domain Bacteria; kingdom Pseudomonadati; phylum Pseudomonadota; class Betaproteobacteria; order Burkholderiales; family Burkholderiaceae; genus Burkholderia; species Burkholderia sp. 28_3. Next base: position 261,052 of record NZ_QKZF01000003.1, on the reverse strand, counting down.
CACCCGGCATCCTGCACAGGAATCTACCGCGGGCAGGCATCGCGCCCGCACGCTTTCGGACAGACCGACCATGAAACTGTTGAAATGGCGATGGGCAGGCGTGCCGCGCGCGGCGCTGTTCGCGTGCGCCGTGCTGCTCGTGTCGGGTAGCGCCATGCCACGTGCGGCGCTCGCGGTGTCGGCGATCGCGCAATACGACCAGCCCAAGTACCTGGCCAATTTTACGCATTTCGATTATGCCGATCCCGACGCGCCGAATGACGGCACGCTCAACTTCGAAAACTACGACGAAGCACAGAGCTACGACTCGCTGAACCCGTTTCTGACCCGCGGCTCGCCCGCGCCGGACATCAAGAACCTGATGTTCGACACGCTGATGCAGCGCAGCTGGGATGAACTCGCGTCCGAATACGCGCTGATCGCCGACGACGTCGAGGTGGCGCCCGACGGGCTCTCGGCCACGTTCCACATCAATCCGGCCGCGCGCTTTTCGAACGGCGACGCAATCACCGCGGCTGACGTCAAGTATTCGTTCGATACGCTGACGAGCCCGCAGGTATCGCCGCTCTACAACGCGCAGTTCTCGATCATCAAGCGCGCAGTGGTCGTCGACAGCCACACGATCCGCTTCGAATTCAAGCACGCGGAGCGCGACGCCGCGCTGATCGCAGGCGACCTGCCGGTGTTCTCGCCGAAGTGGGGGCAGCGCGCGGACGGTACGCGGCCGGCGTTCGACCAGATCGCGAACGAGCCGCCGATCGCGAGCGGCGCGTACCTGATCGAGCAGCGCAGGAACGACAAGCAGATCGCGTACGTGCGCAACCCGCACTACTGGGCAGCGAATCTGCCGTCGCGGCGCGGGATGTTCCGTTTCACGCGCGTGTCGTTCAAGCTGTACCTCGACCAGTACACGGCGCTCGAGGCGTTCAAGGCCGGCGATGTCGACGCGCGGATGGAGTACAGCTCGACGCAGTGGGCGCGCAAGTACGTCGGCAAGAATTTCAGCAACGGCATGCTGAAGAAGGGGGAATTCCCGGACGGCCCCGCGCAGATGCAGGGCTTCCTGATGAACCTGCGCAAACCGATGTTCCAGGACGTGCGCGTGCGGCATGCGCTCGCGCTGGCGTTCGACTTCGACTGGATGAGCCGGATGATGTTCTACGGACAGTACCGCCGCACCAACAGCTTCTGGGACGCGAGCCCGTTCGCCGCGTCCGGCATGCCGAGCGCGAAAGAACTCGCGCTGCTCGAACCGTACCGCTCGACGCTGCCGCCGGAGGTGTTCGGGCCGATGGTCAAGCAGCCGTCGACGCTGCCGCCGGGCTCGCTGCGCGCGAACCTCAGGCAAGCGCGCGACTTGCTCGCGCAGGCCGGCTGGCACTATCGCGACGGCGCGCTGCGCGACGCGAACGGCACGCCGATGACGATCGAGATCATCGACGACCAGCCCGGCATGGATCGCCTGATCCTGCCGTACACGCAAGCGCTCGCGACGCTCGGCATCCATGCGTACCTGCACGAGATCGACAGTGCGCTCTACCAGAAGCGGCTCGACAATTTCGAGTACGACATGACGACGTATATCTACCCGCCGGTGACGATCCCCGGCGCGGAGCTGACACGCCGTTTCGGCAGCGAGGCCGCGTCGCAGCCCGGCTCGGAGAACTATCCGGGCGTGAAGTCGAAGGCCGTCGATGCGCTGATCCGCGCGGCGCTCGCGGCGAATACGCTCGACGATCTCGAGACGGCCACGCACGCCCTTGATCGCGTGCTGATCAACCTGTACGTACTGGTCCCGCAGTACTACATGCCGAACGCGCGGATCGCGTACAAGACGACGCTCGGCCATCCGGCGGTCGTGCCGGCTTCCTATCAGTACGAGGACTGGATCGTCGACTACTGGTACGGGAAGCGGCCGGCGGTCCAACCCGCTCCGGCGGCCTGACGGAGAACAACCATGCTGGCATACATACTCAGGCGCCTGCTGTTGATGGTCCCGACGCTGATCGGCGTCGTGACGATCACGTTCGCCGTCACGCAGTTCGTGCCGGGCGGCCCGGTCGAGCAGGTGCTCGCGCAATTGCGCCACGGCAGCACACGCGGCGGGGAGGCGAGCGGAGGCGGGGGCGGCTACCACGGCAGCCAGGGTGTCGACCCGCAGCAGATCGAGCAGATCCGCAAGCAGTTCGGCTTCGACAAGCCGCCGCTCGAACGCTACGTGCTGATGCTGAAAAGCTATGCGACGTTCGACCTCGGCCAGTCCTACTTCGCGCACCGCAGCGTGTGGGCGGTAATCCGCTCGAAGCTGCCGGTGTCGATCACGCTCGGGCTTTGGACGGTGATCCTCACGTATCTCGTGTCGGTGCCGCTCGGCATCGCGAAGGCGGTGCGCAACGGTTCGCGGTTCGACACCGTGACGAGCGTGCTGGTGCTGACCGGCTACGCCGTGCCGGGCTTCGTGCTCGGCGTGCTGCTGCTGATGCTGTTCGGCGGCGGCACGTTCTGGCAGGTATTCCCAATGCGCGGGCTCACGTCGGACAACTTCGACGACCTGACGCTGATCGGCCAGACGCTCGACTATCTGTGGCACATGGTGATGCCGGTCACCGCGTCGGTGATCGGCAATTTCGCGATCGTCACGATCCTGACGAAGAACACGTTCCTCGACGAAATCGGCCGGCAATACGTGCTGACCGCGCGCGCGAAAGGGGCGCCGGAGCGCGACGTGCTGTGGAAGCACGTGCTGCGCAATGCGGCGATCCCGCTGCTCACCGGGTTGCCGGCCGCGTTCGTCGGGGCATTCCTGAACGGCAACCTGCTGATCGAGACGCTGTTCTCGCTCGACGGGATGGGGCAACTGTCGTACGACTCGGTGATCCGCCGCGACTATCCGGTCGTGCTCGGCTCGCTGTTCCTGTTCACCCTGATCGGTCTGCTGACCAAGCTTATCGCGGATATCTGCTATGTCCTCGTCGACCCCCGTATCCAGTTCAGCCGCCTGGACCACTGATCCAGCGTGCGCGCCGTCGCCGTCGCCGTGGCGGCGCACGTGGCAGCGCTTTCGTGCGCAGCCGCTCGGCTATGCAAGCCTCGCGATCTTCGCGACGCTGTTCGTGCTCAGCCTGTGTGCCGACGGTCTGTCCAACGATCGGCCGCTGCTCGTGCGCTACGACGGGCACTATTACTTTCCGATTGTGAAGGACTATCCGGAGACCGAGTTCGGCGGCGACTTTCCGGCGAAGACCAACTATCTCGACCCGTACATTCGCGCGAAGATCGAGGCAAGCGGCAATTTCGCGATCTATCCGCCGAATCGCTACCGCTACGACACGATCGACTATTTCGCATCGCGGCCGTATCCCGCGCCGCCGTCGGCGAGCAACTGGCTCGGCACCGACCAGTTCGGGCGGGACGTGTTCGCGCGACTGCTGTACGGGTTCCGGCTGTCGGTGCTGATGGCGTTCGCGCTGACCGTGTCAGGGGTGCTGGTAGGCGTGCTGACCGGCGCGCTGCAGGGCTTCTACGGCGGCCGCACCGACCTGATCGGGCAGCGCCTGATCGAGATATGGAGTGCGTTGCCGGACCTGTACCTGTTGATCATCTTCGCATCGATCTTCACGCCTTCGCTGTGGTTGCTGTTCATCTTGCTGTCGATGTTCGGCTGGCTCGTGCTGTCTGATTACGTGCGCGCGGAGTTCCTGCGCAACCGCGCGCTCGACTACGTGAAGGCCGCACGCACGATGGGGCTGTCGAACTGGCAGATCATGTGGCGGCACGTGCTGCCGAACAGCCTGACGCCGGTGATCACGTTCCTGCCGTTCCGGATGAGCGCGGCGATCTTGTCGCTGACGAGCCTCGACTTCCTTGGCCTCGGCGTGCAGCCGCCGACGCCGAGCCTCGGCGAACTGCTGCAGGAAGGCAAGAACTACCTCGACGCGTGGTGGATCTCGATCTCCGCGTTCGCGGCGCTCGTCATCACGCTGCTGCTGCTGACCTTCATGGGCGACGCGCTGCGCAACGCACTCGACACGCGCTCGCGCGGCTCGGCATTCGGCGGGGAGCGATGATGGCGAATGCGTTGCTTCAGATCGACGGGTTTTCGGCGCGCTTCGGTACGAAGGCGGCCGTGCAGGACCTGAACCTGTCGGTCGGCCGCGGCGAGCGGGTGGCGCTCGTCGGCGAATCGGGGTCGGGCAAGAGCGTGACGGCGCTGTCGATCCTGCGCCTCGCGCAGCAGGCGACGCTGTCGGGACGGATGCTGTTCGACGGTAAGGACCTGCTCGCGAAGACCGAACGGCAGATGCGCGGGATTCGCGGCGCCGACATCGCGATGGTGTTCCAGGAACCGATGACGGCGCTGAATCCGCTGTATACGATCGGCAAGCAGATCGCCGAGAGCCTGCGGCTGCACGAGGGGCTGCGGCCGGGCGATGCGCGGGAGCGGGGGATCGCGTTGCTGCGGCGCACCGGGATTCCGGAGCCGGAACGGCGCATTGACAGCTTTCCGCATCAGTTGTCGGGTGGGCAGCGGCAGCGCGCGATGATCGCGATGGCGCTGGCATGCCGGCCGCGGCTATTGCTGGCCGACGAGCCGACGACGGCGCTCGACGTGACGGTGCGCCAGCAGATCGTCGATCTGCTGATCGATCTGCAGGAGCAGGAGGCCGCCGCGCGCGGGATGGCCGTGCTGCTGATCACGCACGACCTGAATCTCGTGCGGCGTTTTGCGCAGCGCGTGGCCGTGATGGAGCAGGGCGTGCTCGTGGAGACGAACACGACCGACGCGCTGTTCTCCGCGCCGCGGCACGCCTATACGCGCCGGCTGCTCGACAGCGCCCCGCAGCGGGACGTCGAGCCGGTCGCGGCCGGCGCGCAGACGATTCTCGACGTGCAGGACCTCGCCGTCGATTACCGCGTCGCGGCGAAGGGCTGGAGCGCGGTGCTCGGCAAGACGACGTTCCGCGCCGTGCACGATGTGAAGTTGAACCTGAGGCGCGGCGAAACGCTGGGAATCGTCGGCGAATCGGGCTCGGGGAAATCGACGCTCGCGGCGACGGTGCTCGGCCTGCAGCGGCCGGCCGCGGGCTCGATCGAAATCGACGGCATGCCGCTGGACGCGCTGCGGACGACGGGCGGCAGGCGCGCGCTGTACGGCAGGATGCAGGTCGTGTTCCAGGATCCGTTCGGCTCGCTGTCGCCGCGCATGACGGTCGAGCAGATCGTCGGCGAGGGGCTCGCCGTGCACCGGCCGCAGGTAGCCGGCGCCGCGCGGCGCGCGCGGGTCGCCGCGCTGCTGCAGGAGGTCGGCCTGCCGGCCGAAGCGATGCTTCGCTATCCGCACGAATTTTCCGGCGGCCAGCGCCAGCGCATCGCGATCGCGCGCGCGCTGGCGGTGGAGCCGGAGCTGCTGGTACTGGACGAGCCGACGAGCGCGCTCGACGTGTCGATCCAGAAGCAGGTGCTGAATCTGCTGACGAATCTGCAAAAGAAGTACAAGCTGAGCTACCTGTTCATCACGCACGATCTCGCGGTGATGCGTGCAATGGCCCACCGGGTCGTGGTGATGAAGGCGGGGCGGGTGGTCGAGGAGGGCGATACGCTCGACGTGCTGCATGCGCCGTCCCATCCGTATACACGCGCGCTGCTCGCGTCGTCGATGCTGGCTCCGGTGCGCGGCACACAAGAGAGAACCGATGATTGACGTGAACCGGGCGAAGTACGCCCAGGCCGCCCACACGCCGTGCGGCGGCGCCGACGGTGATGCCGTTTCGCGGTCCCGCGCCGAAACGCCGGCGGTTCGCTGACACATGCCGATGCCATCGTTCTTCATCGATCGTCCCGTCTTTGCGTGGATCGTTGCGCTCGCAATCGTCGTCGCAGGCATGCTCGCCATTCCGCAGCTTCCGATCGCGCAATATCCGCGGCTTGCGCCGCCGCGGGTCGTGATCACGGCCGCGTATCCGGGCGCGTCGACCGAGACGGTCGACGGCGACGTCGGCAGCATCATCGAGGAAAGCCTCGACGGCGCCGACGGGCTTCTGTATTACGCGACGAGCAGCGACGGTCACGGCAATCTCGAGATCGACGTCACGTTTTCGCCCGGCACCGATCCGGACATCGCGCTCGTCGACGTGAACAACCGGCTGAAGCAGGTCGAGCCGCGGTTGCCGCAGCAGGTCGTCCAGCAGGGGATCGGCGTATTCAAGGCAGCGAACACGTTCCTGATGCTCGTCACGCTGACGTCGACCGACGGCACGCGCGATTCCGCGCAACTCGGCGATTACCTGAACCGCTACGTGCTGCGCGAACTGAAGCGTGCGCCGGGCGTCGGCGCGGCCGAGCTGTGGGACGCCGGCGAGGCGCTGCGGGTCTGGCTCGATCCGAACAAATTGCGTGAATACGATCTCGGCGCCGATGACGTGATCGCGGCGATCGGCGTGCAGAACGCAACGGTGACGGCCGGTGCGATCGGCGATGCGCCGTTCGAGCGCGGCCAGCAGCTCACCGCGACGATCGTCGTCAAGGGACAGCTGACGTCGCCGGAGGAGTTCGGCCAGATCGTGCTGAAGTCGAAGCAGGACGGTTCGGTGGTGCGCGTCGCCGACGTCGCCCGTGTCGAAATCGGCCGCGACGACTACTCGTTCTATTCACGGCTGAACGGCCGGCCGGCGGCCACCGTCGGCATCCAGCTCGGCCCGCGCGGCAACGCGCTCGAAACCTCGAACGCGATCCGTGCGCGGCTTGCCGAACTGTCGAGGGTATTGCCGCCGGGCGTGGCGATGGAGATTCCGTTCGATGGCGCCCATTTCGTGACGATCGCGATCCGGGAGGTCGTGCTGACGCTCGTCGAGGCGGTCGTGCTGGTGTTTTGCGTGATGTGGCTGTTCCTGCGCGATCTGCGTTACACGCTGGTGCCGACCGTCGTGATTCCCGTCACGCTGATGGGTGCGTTCGTCGCGATGTGGGCGTTCGGACTGTCGATCAACGTGTTCACGATGTTCGGTCTCGTGCTGGCGATCGGCATCCTTGTCGACGATGCGATCGTCGTCGTCGAGAGCGTGCACCGGGTGATGGAGGAGGGCGTGTCGCCGCGCGACGCCACGCGCCGCGCAATGAAGCGGATCGGCGGTGCGATCGTCGGGGTGACCGCGGTGCTGACCGCCGTATTCGTGCCGATGGCGTTTTTTCCGGGCGCCGTCGGCGGCATCTACCGGCAGTTCGCGGTGGCGATGATCGCATCGATGCTGGTGTCGTCGTTCATGGCGCTGTCGCTCACGCCCGCGCTGTGCGCGAACCTGCTGAAGCCGGTCGCGCGACACGACGGCGGAATCGGCCACGCGCGGCGACGTGGCATCGGCACGCATCTGGCCGACTGCTTCGGTGCGTTCTTCGCGCGCGTCGAATCCGGTTATCGCCGTCTCGCCGTGTTCGCCGTGCGCCGCACCGGCATGATCGTGGCGGTCTACGCGGCGCTCGTGATCGCATGCGGGCTGCTGTACTGGATGATGCCGGGCGGCTTCCTGCCGACCGAGGACCAGGGGCAACTGCAGGTGATGATTCAGCTGCCGGCGGGCGCCACGCAGGCGCGCACGCTCGCGGTCGTCGAGCGTGTCGAGGCGATCCTGCGCGCGGAGCCGGCGATCGCGAACGTGACGAGCGTGATCGGCTGGAGTTTCGCGGGCAGCGGGCAGAACGTCGGGATGGCGTTCGTGGAGCTGAAGGACTGGGCGCGGCGCGACGTCGACGCGATGGCGTTGCGCGACCGGCTCAACGGGCGTTTCGGAACGATCCTCGACGGCGACGTCGAGGCGTCGCTGCCGCCGTCGGTGCGCGGCATCGGGCATTCCGACGGATTCACGTTCCGGCTCGAGGATCGCGGCGGCGTCGGGCTCGATGCGTTGAAGGCGGCTCGCGAGCAGTTGTCCGGACGAGCGAAAGCGGATCCCTTGCTCGCCGCCGTGCATTTCGAAGACCTGCCGGACGCGCCGCGGATCGAACTCGATGTCGATCGTGCGAAGGCGTATGCGCTCGGCGTGCCGTTCGAGCGAATCGCGGGCCTTCTGGGCGGCACGTTCGGCTCGAACTACATCAACGATTTTCCTGCATCGGGCCGGATGCGGCGGGTGGTCATCGAGGCCGACCCGGTCGCGCGCGCGACCGATGCGCAACTGATGGCGCTGACGGTGCCGAACCGCACCGGCGACATGGTTCCGTTGTCGGCCATCGCCGCGCCGCACTGGACGGTCGGCCCGGTGATGCTGAATCGCTACAACGGCTATCCGTCGCTCGACATCAGCGGCCGCGCGGCGACCGGCACGAGTTCGGGCGCGGCGATGGCGGAGATGGAGCGGCTCGCCGGCGCACTGCCAGTCGGGATCGGCTTCGACTGGGTCGATGCGGCGCGCGAGGAGCAGGTTGCCGCGCGGCAAACACCGCTGCTCGTCGGGCTGTCCGTGCTCGCGGTTTTCATGGCGCTTGCCGCGCTGTACGAAAGCTGGAGGGTCCCGCTGTCCGTGCTGACGATCGTGCCGCTCGGCATGATCGGCGCGATCGCGGCGGCGCTCGCGCGCGGGATGCCGAACGACGTGTATTTCAAGGTCGGGATGATCACGGTGGTCGGGCTGGCTGCGAAGAATGCGATCCTGATCGTGCAGTACGCGCGCGATCTGGCCGGGAGCGGCGTGCCGTTGCGGCAGGCGGTGGTCGACGCGGCCGCCGCGCGATTCCGGCCGATCATGATGACGTCGATGGCGTTCCTGCTGGGCGTCGTGCCGCTCGTGCTGGCGACCGGCGCGGGTGCGGAAAGCCGGCGGTCGATCGGCACGGGTGCGTTCGGGGGCGTGCTCGCCGCGACGATGTTCGGGCTCGTGTTCGCGCCGGTGGCGTTTCGGGTGGTGGTATCCGTAGGCCGGCGCGGGCGGCATGCGGCGGTGACGAAGCGCGACGTGCAGCGCGTGGAAACGGCTGAAAATCTGGAGATCGATTGATGGTCGCGACGGGGCGTTGGCAGTGCGATCACGGGATGACGGCTGCGCGACGCCAAGTACGTGCTCGAAGGGATGAGCTATCAGGAGTCCGATCTGTTGATCGCGGAACACTATGCCGACACGACGGGATTCATCGATCACGTGTTCGGACTGTTTCTATGCCAAGGATTCGTGTCTCCTCTCTGGTAAACAAAAAAATTCGGGCTGGCGAGTACCGGCCGCGTGCTCCATTGCGGCGCATGCGCGAGCGGATGAAAAAGGCAGCCGCACAAGGAAGACAGAACAACGGTAGCGGCGTATGAACCATATCGATTTTTATTCGGCACCAACCGGGTGCGTCCATTGCACCTAAACAAAGTTATGCTGCATCAAATATTTTTTGACGCATCGATTCTGTCCTGCTATGTTCGCGTCCAACGTAAAACTTTGGTAGTGAACGGTAATGAAGATTCCGTGCATTAAGACCTTCAAAGTGAAGACGTAAAGCAGCCCTTCAACGAGCGACTGCCTTTCCTGGCAACGCGTACGCGCTAATTGACAAAGCGCCATGATGCGAATGTTCCAGGGACATCTTGTATGAGGCCGTTCGATGCACGAAAAGATCGATTCATGTAATTAGGCATCCTAATTCCATAGGAACGCCGTTTATTTATTTCAAATTCATTTCACTCAGAAGTTGAATAAATAAATTTGAAATAAATAAACGGGCGGACGGAATGGTTGTGATCGCCAGATGACGAATCAGGAACGCGGGGCAACGCTATTTAAAGGCCGGCGAATCTCCGCGCATACAAAAAGGTGAGGCCTTGCGACGACAGAGGGGTGTTATGAAACCAACGGCTTTGGGATCGGCAATACGCAGCATCGTATGGGCTGAAGTCGCGTTGACGGCGGCTTTGGGTACCTCCGCTTACGCGCAGACAACGCCTGTCGACGGGAACGTCGCCGCCGAGCAAGCCGGCAGCACGACCGCCGCCGCACCCGCTCCGGCGTCGGGCACCGCCGCGGGCGGGCAGGCCGTGAAAAAGCTCGACAAGTTCGAAGTGACGGGCTCGCTGATCCGTACATCCGACAAGGTCGGTCACACCGAAGTGCAGGTCATCACCGCGAAGGAAATCCAGCAAAGCGGATACACGACGGTTGCCGATTTCCTGCGTTCGACCTCTGCCAATTCCGCAAGCAGCTGGGGCCAGACGACGATGAACAGTTCGGCCCCCGGCGGCGCCGGTATGGCGTTGCGCGGGCTCAGCGAGAAATACACGCTCGTGCTCGTCGATGGCCAGCGCGTCGCGAACTATGCGCAGTCGGTGAACTTCACCGACACGTTCTTCGATGTCAACGCGATCCCGTTGAACATGGTGGAGCGCGTCGAGATCGTCAAGACCGGCGCGGTGTCCGTCTACGGCTCGGACGCGATCGCGGGCGTCGTCAACATCATTACGAAGAAGAACTTTCAGGGCCTGCAGATCGACGGCCAACTCGGCAAGGCGCAGCATCCGGGCGACGGGCAGGGCAACTTCAGTGTACTGGCCGGCTTCGGCGACCTGAATTCGGATCGCTTCAACGTCACCGCGGCCGCCAGCTATTACCGCGATTCGGGCTCGACGCTCGGCGATCGCGACATGACGTCGGCGCAAGACTTCACGCAATATCCCGGCGGGCTGGCAGCGCCGCTCGGGCCGAACCAGCAATCGTACTGGTCGTTGGCGGACGGCTCCAGGGTGCCGCTTTCGCCGTGCCCGCCGGGCAGCAAGACGAGCGCGACCAATTGCACGTACAACCCGGCCGCGTCGACATCGCTCGTTCCATCCACGACGCGCCTGAACGCGAAGGTGCGCGCCACCTTCAAGATCGACGACAACACGCAGGCCTATGCGGGCTTCTGGGTGAGCCGCGATGAAACCGTCCAGTTGCAGGGACCGGCCTCGATCTCGAGCACGACGAACGTCTACAACCCTTCGACCGGGTCCGTTTCGCCGCTGCCGCGCACCGTACCGGTGAGCAACCCCTATAACCCGTTCGGCGTGCCGACGGCGATCAACCTGACCTTCCCGGGCAACGTCGTGGGGGCGGACACGGTATCGACGTTCTGGATGGCGAACACGGGCGTCAAAGGTTCGTTCGACACGGGCAGATTCGGCGCGTGGGACTGGTCGGCCGATTACGGCCACTCGCAGAGCACCGTCGATACGACGTATCGCAACCGGATCAACGTCGCGGGCCTCGAGAACATGCTCGCGAACGGCACCTACAACTTCTCGAACCCGGCCGCCACGCCAAACGGCCTGAACGGCGTTTTCACGGACGACGATCAGCAGGCCATCTCGAAGGTCGACAGCGTGACAGCGAAGGCCTCGACGTCGAATCTCTTCACGCTGCCCGGGGGCCCGGTCGGTCTGGGCCTGGGCACCGAGTTCCGTCACGAATCGTCGACGATCAACCCGCAGACGCTCGCGTCGCAGGGCGTATCCGCACCCGCGAACGTGCAGACGGTGGAGGGTTCGCGCAACGTCGCCGCCGCGTTCTACCAGGTCGACATTCCGATCCTGCGCAACCTGACGTTCACGCAGGCGGGCCGCTACGATCACTACAGCGACTTCGGTGGGGCGTTTTCGCCGAGTTTTGCGCTGCGTTTCCAGCCGGTGCAAATGCTGACGACGTATGCATCGTACAGTCGCGGCTTCCGCGCGCCGACCCTCGTCGAAAACTCGCAGGCCGTCTATCTCTCTCACCAGAACCTCGTCGATCCGAATGATCCGAGCGGTGTGCCGACGAAGCACTTCACGACGGAGCAAGTCGCGGGTAATCCGAATCTTCAGCCCGAGCACACGAAGAACTACAATATCGGCTTCCAGCTTTCGCCCGATGCGATGACCGATATCGGCGCGGCGTTCTACAAGGTCCGCATCGACGGCGTCATCGGCACCGACGATCCGAACGCGGTGCTCGTCGCCAACGATCCCTCCCGCGTCGTGCGCAACGCCGACGGGTCGGTGCGTTACCTCGTTCAGCATTTCGTGAACCTCGGTGCGCTCGACACTGATGGCTTCGATCTCAATTTCCGCAAAGCGCTGCGCACCAAGTACGGCACGTTCACGCTCGCAGGCGACTGGACTTATGTGTGGCACTTCAAGCTACACAGCCCCGGAACCGCACCGCAGGACTTCGCCGGCAACAACCTTGCGCTGCTGCAGCCGTTCGGCGCGAGCAACCCGCGCTGGAAGGGCAATACGAGCGTGAGCTGGGACTACCGGCAACTGACCACCACGCTGACCTGGCAATACACGGGGCCGTATACGAACGCCGTGGCCGCGGAATTCGGCGACGGCGGTACGGGATCGGTGGCGTCGTACAGCCAGTTCAACCTCATGTTCAACTATCGCGGCTTCAAGCATTGGACGATTTACGGCGGCATCACGAACCTCTTCGACAAGAAGCCGCCGTTCGACGTCGAGTGGCAAGCCGTGCCCGACATCACTGGCTATGACCAGTCGCTCTACACGAACCTTGGTCGTTTCTTCCAGGTCGGGGCGACGTACCGGTTCTGACAGGGAGGAAGCCGCCAGGCGGCAACCGGTCCCGGTGCGCGGCCCGCGCCGGGACGACGAAGCATGAGCTGGACCGGCAGCCGGCCTCAGTCAAGGTCAAGTGCAGAGGTGCAAGGTTTGAACGCGAGGACGCTTGGCCAGCAGCCCCTCGTGCCGTCGATTTTTTGTATTTGACATAATCATAATTATCGACAGTTTATGTTGTAGTAGCTAGATTGAAATGTCCGCTTTTCGACCCGTCGCAAGCTATCCAGCGTCGCTACTCGTCGCATCCAATCACGCGACCGACCTCGGGCCGATCCCAACTCGCGACCAAGCGCCCGGCATCGTCTTCATGCGCTCGGTTTCGTCGTGATCAGGCGACGCCACACGGACGCAGGATGAAGTCGCCATCCATTCCCACGCGAACGTGAGGATTTCCGCCGGCATCGTCCGGCGCGTGTGGCGACCCGAGCGAATATGACGTCCGCCGACGCTCACCATCCGGCCGATATCCAGCCAATAAACGCAACCTCACACGACTGCCTGTCCGATTCCCGCAAGTATCCGGAGGCCGATATTGGCCGTTTTATTGACCTTGTCGCAAACGTGTACAGTGAACGTGCCCCGGAAAACAACGGCGATCGTTCGATGTCGCGCCCCGGGTTTCCCCGCATACGCAAAGAAGATTCGCCATGCCCAATGCTTCCTTGCCGATTGAGCCGACCCTGCTCCGTCGATACCGCTATTTCGAATCGGTCGATATCGACGACACGCGTGAACGGATCGCCGCGGTGCTGCAGCCGCATCGACTCATCCCTGGCAGCTCGCGTGGCGGCTATTCCGCGTACATGGACTACGTGCGGATCGACAGCGTCGGGTTCGGCACGATCGGTTACGACGTCGCGATGGGCGTCGATGCCGGGGAAATCGAGGATTACTATCTCGCGATCCTCAGCCTCGGCGGCTATGCGGACGTGAGCGTCGGCGGCCGGCGCGTGATCATCGGGCCGGCGCAGGGCGTCATCGTCAGCCCGGCCAGCCATTTCGGCGGCACGTTCTCCCGCGACTGCGAGCAGTTCTTCGTGCGCGTCGACAAGCGCGCGATCCTGGCTCACACCGGCTACGACCATCTGCAGATCGAGCCGGTGCTCGATCTCTCCCGCTCCGAACTCTTGCCGTGGCTGATGCAGTTGCGCGTCATGGCGTCGTCGCCGGAGACGGTCGCGCTCGCGCAGCGCGACCGCCGTATCGCACTCGAATTCGAGCGGCTCGTGATCTCGCTCCTGCTCGCCGGGCAGCCGCATCACTGCCAGACGCGGCCCGGCGGAACGGCGCTCGTGCCGCGCACGGTCAAGCGCGCGGAAGCCTATATCGACGAGCACGCGTGCGAGCCGATCACGCTGGCCGATATCGCGCTGGCGGCCGACGTGCCGGTGCGTACGCTGCTCGACGGGTTCCAGCGTTTCTCGCGCGGCAGCCCGATGCAGCTGGTCCGCGAACGGCGTCTCGAACGCGCACGCGACCGATTGCTGCAAGGCCGCGAAAGTGACCGCGTGGCCGACGTGGCGCTCCGTTGCGGCTTCGCGAATCTGGGCCGCTTCGCCGCCCTGTACCGCGAAACGTTTCGGGAATCGCCGTCGGATACGTTGCGGCGCGCGCGCCAGTCCGCTGGCTGAGCGGAAATTCTGCGCGCGCCGGACAGGCGCTGCGCTCGCCGGATATTCGCGGCACATTCGCCCGCATACAGTGGCCTCCTCTGAATTCAACGGAGCCGCTGGATGTCCCCGCTCAGAATTCGCGTCGAGCGCATCGATGCGCTGACGCCCGCAATCCGCCGATTGCATCTCGTCGCCGCCGACGGCGGCCCGCTGCCCGGGTTCACGGCCGGCGCGCATATCGGCGTGCACGTGCCCCTCTCCCCTCGTTCGCAACGGCGTGCATATTCGCTCGTGAACGCCGGCGGGCGCGCCGATTCGATCGACCGTTACGAAATCGCGGTGCTGCACGCAGCGGCCGGCAGCGGCGGTTCGCAGTGGATGCACGCCTGTGCGCCCGGCGACGAATTCGACATCGATCCGCCCCGGAACGATTTTCCGCTCGTCGCGCACGCACGCCGGCACTTGCTCGTGGCCGGCGGCATCGGCATCACGCCGATTCTCGCGATGGCGCGCGAACTGGCGAGCAGCGGGCGGCCGTTCACGCTGCACTACGCCGCGCGCGATGCCGTGTCGATGGCCTATCGCGACGAGGTTGCCGCGCTACCGGGTGCGACATGCTGGTTCGACGACGGCGAACCGTCGCGCGGCCTGCCGCTGGCCGACGCGATCGGCGCGCCCGAGCGCGGCACGCATCTGTACGTGTGCGGGCCCGCCGGGCTCATCGAGGCGACGCTCGCGGCCGCGCGGCATCTTGGCTGGCGCGACGACGCGCTGCACTGCGAACGCTTTGCCGCGCCGGTCGCGACGGCGGAAAACGCCACGGTCGAAGTGCGTCTCGCCGGCTCGGGGCACGTGCTGAACGTGCCGCCCGGCACGTCGATTCTCGACGCGATGATCGAAGCCGGCCTCGATCCGCTCTACGACTGCCGGCGCGGCGATTGCGGCGTGTGCGCGGTGCGCTTGCTCGACGGCGATCCCGATCACCGCGACATCTGCCTGAGCGACGACGACCACGCGAGCGGCGCGTTCTGTCCATGCGTGTCGCGCGCGCACGGCGCGCATCTCGTGCTGGATCTTTGACCCTTCCCATCGAGGAAACCCCATGAGCGTTACCAACGAGACGCTGGCCGGGCTGGTGCGCCCCGACAGCGTGCACAAGCGCCTCTATACCGATCCCGCGATCTTCGCGCTGGAAATGGAACGGATCTACGGTCGTGCGTGGATCTACGTCGGCCACGAGAGCCAGGTCAAGACGGCCGGCGACTATCACACGACGCGTATCGGCGACCAGGACGTGGTGATGGTGCGTGCATCCGACGGCACGATCCACGTGATCTACAACCGGTGTCCGCACAAGGGCGCGAAAGTCGTACCCGACGGCGACGGCTCGGTCGGGAAATTCTTCCGGTGTCCGTATCATGCCTGGACCTTCAGGCACGACGGCACGCACCTGTCGGCGCCGCTGCGCAACGGCCTGCAGAACACCTGCTTCGACCCGAAGCATCCGGATTTCTCGATGCGCCGCGTCGCGCGCGTGGACAGCTATCGCGGCTTCGTGTTCGCGAGCCAGAGCGACGACGGCCCGGATCTGCGGACCTTCCTGAATGGCGTCGTGTCGTCGATCGACAATCTGTGCGACCGTTCCCCGGTCGGCGAGGTCGAGGTCACGGGGGGCGTGTTCCGCGTCCTGCAGCGCTCGAACTGGAAAGTGTTCTACGAGAACCTGCACGACACGATGCATGCGCCGGTCACGCATGAATCGTCGGTGATGTCGGCCCGCGCGCAGGCCGAGGAAATGGGCGCGATGCCGTTCGAGCTGCTCATCATGGACGGCAACGGCGAGCCGTACGAATTCTGGGAAAAACTGGAACTGCGCGCCTACGCATACGGCCACGGCTACATGGAAGGGATTTTCGATCCGGCGGCGGCCGAACGCGATTCGGTGTCGAACGCGCATTTCGCGGTGCTCGCGCAGGCTTATGGCGACGAACGCGCACGCCGGATTCTCGGGATGAATCGCCACAACACCGTGATCTACGGCAGCGGTTCCCCGCATACGGTGTTTCAGCAGTTCCGCGTGATTCGTCCGATCGCGGTGGACCGGACACTGGTTGAAATCCAGCTGTTTCGCCTGAAAGGTGCACCCGACGCGGTGTTCGATCGCGCATTGACCTACGCGAACGTGATCAATTCGCCGTCGTCGAACGTGATGCCGGACGACGTCGAAGTCTACGCACGCTGCCAGGAAGGCAATCAGACCCGCGGCGGCGAGTGGGTGAGCATGCATCGCTACGCGGGCACGGATCGCGCGACGGACGACGGCTTCGTGTCGATCAACGGCACCAGCGAATTGCCGATGCGCAACCAGTTCGCCGCGTGGAAACGCTTCATGGTCGACGAGGCCGCCCCACCCGCGCGCACGCGCGCAGGAGACGCCTGATGCTGCACGATCCGGCTTTCGACCTGTCGACCGTCGCGGTCGACGCCCCTGCCCTCGCCGCCGACGCGGCGCTGCACGCGCAGGCGGCACAGTTTCTGTTTCGCGAGGCGCGGCTGCTCGATACGCGCGCATTCGACGCATGGCTCGACCTGTGGACACCCGACGGCATGTACTGGCTGCCGCACGAGCCGGGCCAGACCAGCCCGCGCGACCATATCTCGCTCTTCTGGGAGGATGCGACGCTGCGCGAAGTGCGCGCGGCCCGCGTGACGAACCGGCGCAACTGGTCGCAGCAGCCGTCGACGCGCACCGCGCGCATCGTCGGCAACGTGATCGTCGACGGCCGCGATGCGGCCGGCCGGCTGGTGGTCCACTCGACGCTGATCGTCAACGAATGGCGCATCGGGCAGCGCACGCTCGCCGGGCTCGTCACGCACAAGCTCGATACGCGCGGCCCGGACTGGAAGATCTATCTGAAGCGCGTCGATCTCATCAACTCGACCGATGCGCTCGCGAACCTGGAGGTATTCGTGTGAACGCCGCATCGCCGCCGATACCGCTTGCGCGCACCGCCGTGATCGCGCTGCATTACCAGAACGACGTGCTCGATCCGCGCGGCAAGATTCGCGTCGGCTTCGACGCGGACCGGCCCGACCGCGCGGCGGTGCTCGACGCGGCCCGCGCGCTGCTGGCCGGCGCGCGCGGGCTCGGCTTGCCGATCGCGCATGTCCGCATCGCCTTCCGCGAGGATTACGCGGACTTGCCGCGCAATGCACCGATTTTCGTGCGCACGGCCGAGCTCGGCGCGCTACGCGACGGCAGCTGGGGCGCGCAGTTTTACCCGACGCTCGAACCCGATCCGGCGCGCGCGCTCGACCATGTCATCCATCACCAGTGCACGAGCGGCTTCATCGGTACGCCGCTGGAACGGATCCTCGCGGCGCACGACGTGCGTCACCTGATCGTTGCCGGCGTCGCCACGCACTCGACCGTAGAAATGACCGTGCGCCATGCCGCCGATCTCGGCTATCGCGTGACCGTCGCGGCCGACGCCTGCGCGTGCGCGGATCGTCGGCAGCACGATGCATCGCTCGAGTCGATGCGCTTGATCGCGGGTATTTCCAGCGTGGCGGAGCTGTTCGGCCACGCGTCGCACACGGAGGGCACATGAACGTCTCGCACGCTTCCGAAGCGTCCTCGCAGACGAGCCCGGCTGGCACGCGCGCACGCCTCGCGGGCAAGGTCGCGATCGTCACCGGCGCGACGCAGGGGCTCGGCGCCGACATCGCGCGCGCCCTCGCGAACGAAGGCGCCGGCGTGCTGATCGCGGGGCTCGATGACGCGGCCGGCCACGCGCTGGCCGCCTCGATCGGCACATCGGCGCGCTTCGCACACACCGACGTCACCGACGACGCGCGACTCGACAGCACGATCGCGACTGCCCTCGCCGCGTTCGGCGGTCTCGACATCGTCGTGAACAATGCGTGCAGCTACGACGATGCAGGCCTCGCGTCGACGCGCGAACAATGGTCGCGCCTGCTCGACGTCAATCTCGTGTCGGCGGCGATCCTCGCGCAGAAGGCCGCGCCGCATCTGCGGCGCGGTGGCGTGATCGTCAACCTCGGCAGCGTCGGCGGCAAGTTCGGCGCGGCCGGCCGCGCGCTGTATCCGGCGTCGAAGGCCGCGCTGCTGCAACTGACACGCAATCTCGCCGTGGAGCTGGCGCCGCATGGCCTGCGGGCGGTCAGCGTGTCGCCCGCCTGGACGTGGTCGCCGTCGCTGGAGCGGCTCGCGGGTGGGTCGGTCGACGTCGCGGACCGCGTCGGCCGGCCGCTGCATGCGCTCGGCCGCGTCGGTCGCGGCGACGAGATCGGGCGAGTCGTCGCGTTTCTCTGTTCGGACGATGCCGCGTGGATCACCGGGATCGACGTACCGGTCGACGGCGGTTTTTCGATCCTCGGGCCGGATCAGGGCCGCTCGCCGCGCGAATGGTTCGAACGGCGCGCAGCGCAGTAGCGAACCGTTCGGCTCGCATTCCTTCCCCCTCTTCCATCGGGACTTCAACCATGAAGAAGCACATCAGAATCGAACGGGGCGACACGGCGTTCGACGCCTATCTCGCGCTGCCGGAAGCGGGCCACGGCCCGGTCATCGTCTTGCTGCAGGAAATCTTCGGCGTGAACGCCGAGATGCGCAAAGTGGCGGATCTCTATGCGGCCGAGGGCTACGTCGTCATCGCGCCGGACCTGTTCCACCCGTTCGGTCCGAACATCGAACTTGGTTACGGGGACGCCGACCATGCCAAGGCTTTCGACTATTACACGCGCCTCGACGTGGCCCGCGCCGTCGACGATATCCGTGCGACCATCGCCCATGCGCGCACGCTGCCCGAATCGACCGGCAAGGTCGGCGTGCTCGGCTTCTGTCTCGGCGGCAAGCTCGCGTGGCTCGCCGCGGCGCAGGGCGACGTCGATTGCGCGGTCGGCTATTACGGTGTCGGCATCGAGCAGTCGCTCGAACTGGCCGAGCGCATCACGTGCCCGCTCGCACTGCATTTCGGCGCCGACGATCCGCTCAATCCGCCCGCGACCGTGACGGCGATCCGCGCGGCGCTGGACGGCAAGCCGAACCTGAAGCTTTACGCGTACGACGGTGCCGGCCATGCCTTCAGCCGTAGCGGGCCGACCTTCGTCAAGGCGGCCGCGATGTCCGCGCACACACGCAGTCTTGCGGTGTTTCGCAAGGTGCTCGGCCCCGACTACGATCTGGGCGCGCTCGCCGATCATCACTTCCATCTGGAATTCGCCGCGCGCGATCCCGAGGAGACGATGCGGACCATGGTGCCCGAACCGTACGTGAATCACGTGCCGACCATGACGGGCGGCACCGGGTACACGGAACTGAAGCGCTTCTACACGCATCACTTCATCCACGGCAACCCGGCCGACATGGCGATGGCGCCGATCTCGCGCGTGGTCGGCGTCGATCGCATGGTGGACGAGTTCATCCTGACGTTTACGCACGACCGGGAGATCGACTGGCTGCTGCCCGGCGTCGCGCCGACCGGCAAGCGCGTGGAGATTCCGATGGTCGTCGTCGTCGAATTCCGCGGGCCGAAGCTCTACAACGAGCACATCTACTGGGACCAGGCGAGCGTGCTCGTGCAGCTCGGGCTGCTCGATCCGCACGGGTTGCCGGTCGGGGGCGTCGACGTCGCGCGCAAGCTGCGCGACGAAACGTTGCTGTCGAATACGCTGATGGTGCGCTGGCGCGAGAGCGAACCGGCGCGATAGCGGCGCCTGTCGGCCACGACGCGGCCTCCTTCGCCGGTGGTGACGCTGCCATCGGCGGTTTTCGTGACCGGCAGCGGCGCGTTTTCGAATCGGCCAGTTTGGAAACTGAATCGAGCTATTGTGATAAGAAAAGTTATCCTGATAGCACCATCATATGCTCCAACTACGTGTTCCTCGATAAAAGGATCGGCGCGTTAAACCACCGGAAAACCGGTTCCGTCGATGCGTTCCCACCACGCGTCGATATTCGCGCGTAGCGCGTCGACGCGCTCGCGCGAACACAACGTCGAGCGCCGCTTTGCCGGGCAGCAGACGCAACAGGCAGCCGTCCGCTGACGGGTACCGGCCATCCGCCATCGGCTTACGCGGCAACAGCCGCAGACCTTCGATTCACCTGCCCTGCCGCGAACCGGTCGAAGCGTCCGCCGAACCCGTCCGGCTGCGACCTGGCCACCTACGCCGCCGACGATCCACTTTTCCGAATCAGCACGTCGGGCGTCAACGCGCTGCATTGCCCGACGCCCAGCATCGCCATGTTCCGGTCCACTTCGTCGCGCAGCAGACCGATCGCATGCAGCACACCGGCTTCCCCGGCCACGGCCGCCGCGTAATTGAACGGCCGCCCGACGAACACCATGCGCGCGCCCATCGCAACCGCTTTCAGCACATCCGACCCGCGACGAAACCCGCTGTCGATCATCACCGGATAATCCGCTCCGAGCGCCCGCACCACGTCGGGCAGGATCCGCATCGGCGACACCGCGCCGTCCAGCTGGCGGCCGCCGTGGTTCGACAGGATGATGCCGTCGGCGCCGATGTCGCGCGCGATCACGGCATCGTCCACGCTGAGAATGCCCTTGATCACCAGTTCGCCCTTCCATTCCTGCCGGATCCGTTTCAGGTGGCCCCAGTCGAGATGGTCGCGCGCGGAGAAATCCCGCAGCACGGTCGACGACAGGATCGGCGCGCCGCGTGTCGCAAACGAGTTTTCGAAATGCGGCATGCCGTGCGCGAGCAGCGTCCGGGCGAAGGTGCCCGCGAGCCAGCGCGGCCGCGTGATGCCGTCCCAGAACAGGCGCGGCCCGGGGCGCAGCGGCGTGGTGAAGCCGGTCCGCACGTTGTTCTCGCGATTGGCGGACACGGGAATGTCGACCGTGATCACCAGCGTCCGGTAGCCGGCGCGCGCGACGCGTTCGAGCAACGCGGCAATACGATCGGGATCGCCGGGCAGGTACGCCTGGAACCAGGTACCCGGCGCGGCGGCCGCCACCTCTTCCAGCGGGATCAGCGACGAGCCGCTCATGATCGACGCGATGCCCGCGCGCTGCGCGGCCCGCGCCAAGACGACGTCGCCGCGATAGGTCGACAGCGCATGGATACCCATCGGCGCGATGCCGAACGGCGACGCATAGCGCCGTCCGAACAGCTCGACCGTCTGTTGCCGTTGCGAAACGTTGCGCAGCACACGCGTCGCGAATCCGTACTCGTCGAACACGGCGCGGTTGTCGTCGCGCGTGCGGTTGTCCTCCGCCGCGCCGCTGACATAGCCGAAGATCGGGCGCGGCAGCACGCGCCGCGCCGCCGCCTCGAAATCGTGGAGGCTCAGCATGTTGCGCAGCACGCGCGGCGGTCGCGTATCTGCCAGCGGACGGCTGGCTGCGGGACGGGATGAGGCGGACGGGGTCATTTCTGCGGCCTGTTGTCGAATCGATGCGGGAATTTTAGGGTCGCGCGAGGCGCTTAAAAAGCGATAATCTTCCAAGGAATTTGTTCGATAAAAGCGAAAGACCATGGCGACTCCGACTCTCAAGCAACTCGACGCGTTTTACTGGGCGGCGACCTGCGCCAACTTCTCGACCGCCGCGCAACGGCTCCATCTGTCGGTGTCGTCGTTGTCCAAGCGCATCAACGAACTCGAACAGGTGGTCGAGCGCACGCTGTTCGACCGCAGCGGCCATCGCGCCGTGCTGACCGACGACGGCGAGGCGTTGCTGCCCGCCGTGGTGCGGGTGCTCGAGTCCGTCGCCGCGTTGCAGGAATCCGTCGCGCGGGACGAAGGGTTGAGCGGCCGGCTGCGCTTCGGCGTCGGCGAGTTGTCGGCGCTCACGTGGCTGCCGCGCTTCGTCGCGGCGGTCCAGAAGCTGCATCCGAAGCTGGCGCTCGAGCCGTATGTCGACGTGGGCGCGGCGCTGGAGGAGAAAGTCGACGCCGGCGAGCTGGATTTCGCGGTGATCGCCGGCCGTTCGTCGCGCGGCAGCGTGATGTCGCAGCCGGTGGCGGAAGCGCGGTTCGCGTGGATGGCGGCCGAGACGCTGGTCGGCAGCGAACGCGATCTGACGCCGGCGCTGATCGCCCGTCATGCGCTGGTACTGCTGCCGTCCGGTTCGGGCGTGACGCGCATTCTCGACGACTGGCTGCTGGCATGCGGGATCAATCATGCGCGCCGGATCGCGTGCAACAACTGGAGCGCGGTGGCCGGGATGTTGAGTGAAGGCGTCGGCATCGGCTTCCTGCCGGTCGACTGGGCGCGTGCGCGCCTGGGCGGCGATCTCGTCGAACTGACGAGCGAGCCGCCGCTGACGCCGCTTCAGTATGCGTTCCAGTGGCGTCGCGGCGACGTGCGCGGGTTGATACCGTCGATGCTGTCGCTGGTGCGGCAGTATGCGGATTTCCGCTGATGCGCGATTGGCCGCCGCGCGTCACGCGCGGGCGGCCGGGAACGGGCGCGTGGCCGTCAGGCTTCGTCGATGCGCGAGACGCGCTTCGGGTCGGGCATCCACAGGTAGCAGAGCAACGACACGAGCACGCATCCCGACACGTAGTAGAAGAACCACGCTTCGTGTCCGATGCTCTTCATCCATAGCGCGACATACTCGGCCGTGCCGCCGAACAGCGAGACGGTGATCGCGTAAGGCAGCCCCACGCCCAGCGCACGCACGCCGACCGGGAACAGCTCGGCCTTGGCCACCGCGCTGACCGACGAATACAGGCTGACGATCAGCAGCGCGCCGATGATCAGCGCCAGCGCGCTGCCGGTCGTCTGGACCCCGCGCAGCGCCTGGAAAATCGGCACCGTGCACAGCGTGCCGAGGATGCCGAACGCGATCAGCAGCGGACGACGGCCGATGCGATCGGACAGGCTGCCGAAGATCGGCTGCATCGCGACGAACGCAAGCAGGCTGAGCACGGAGACCATCGACGCGTCGGCCTTGCTCATCCCCGCGCTGTTGACGAGGAACTTCTGCATGTACGTCGTGTACGCATAGAAGGCCACCGTGCCGCCGAGCGTCAGGCCGGCGACGATCAGGCATTCGCGCTTGTGGCGAAACAGGTCGGCGAGCGACGCGTGGCGACGCTTGCTCTGGCGATGCTGCTCGAACGAGGCCGTTTCCTTCATGTTGCTGCGCAGGAAGATCGCGCTGCAGGCGAGCAGCGATCCGAGCAGGAACGGGATGCGCCATCCCCAGCTTTCGAGCTGCGCGGTGGTCAGGAAAAACTGCTGCAGCACCACGAGGACGCCCATCGCGAGCAACTGGCCGAGCGACAGCGTCGCGAACAGGAAGCTCGAATAGAAACCGCGGCTGGATGGGGCGGCCATCTCGCTCAGATAGGTCGCCGAACTGGCGTACTCGCCGCCGAGGCTCAGCCCTTGCAGCAGCCGCGCCATGACCAGCAGCACGGGCGCGGCGATGCCGATGGTGTCGTAGCCGGGTGTCAGCCCGATGATCAGCGAGCCGATACACATGGCCAGCACCGACACGAGCAGCGCGGCCTTGCGCCCCTTGCGATCCGCGTACATGCCGACGAGCCACCCGCCGATCGGACGCATGATGAAACCGACGGCAAAGATGGCCGCCGTGTTCAGCAATTGCACGGTCAGGTTGCCGTTCGGAAAGAACGCCTTCGCGAAGTACAGCGAAAACGCCGAATAGACGTACCAGTCGTAATACTCGATGAGGTTGCCTACCGATCCGCTGAAGATGGACCGCAGGTTCGCGAGGGTTCCGGTCGGCCGGGAATCCGTGGCCGTTGCAAGAGGGCTGGCGCGCGACACGTAATGTCTCCGTTTCGAATGTGCTCGTTGTCCGTGCGAGCGCTGGCCGTGGGTGGGCCGCTCGCGATCGGGTCCGGCAAGGTTAGAAGAGACGGTGCGTTGTAGAAAGCGAAATAATGACAAGGAGCCTGTTCGCTTTCTGGAAACGTCGATCGGCGGGCTACCCTGCTCTCCCGCTGCCTTTCCGGAATCGGGCGCCGTTCGTCGATGCCCGGCCATCGATGCCGAATCGCCGGAAAGCCTTGTCCCGCAAGGCACTACACGATCCGGATACATTGAAATACAAAATATCGCATGCGATTTAATCGAATACGCTTGACGTGGGTGGCCGTCACGCGGAAACTGCGTCGCATGCGATCGAATCGCATCTGAGACAAACCAACCGACGGAGCAAATGATGAGCAAGATCGACAAAGTGCTGTACACGGGCAAGACGCATACGACTTCCGGGGGCCGCGACGGCGCCGCGCGCAGTTCCGACGGCCGCCTCGACATCCAGTTGTCGTCGCCGGGCAGCGCCGGCACCGGCACCAACCCGGAGCAACTGTTCGCGGCCGGCTGGTCGGCCTGCTTCATCGGCGCGATGCAGCTTGCGGCGCGCGCCGCGAAGGTGACGCTGCCGGCCGATCTCGCGGTCGACGCCGAAGTGGATCTCGGCACGGCGGGTAACGCGTACTTCCTGCAGGCCCGGCTGAACGTCAGCGTGCCGGGGCTCGAGCGCGACGTCGCGCAACGCATCGTCGACGCTGCGCATCAGACCTGCCCGTATTCGAAGGCGACGCGCGGCAACATCGACGTCGACATCCGGATCGCCTGAGCGTTGCACCGGGCGGCCGAGCGCCGCCCTCCCGAATTCCCGATTCCTTCTCCATCGAGGTGAAAAAAATGAAAGTCCAACTGATCGCTGCCCTTCTCGTTGCTGTTTCGTCTGCCGTTGCCGCTCCGGCGTTTGCCAATGAAGCCACCGTGACGCGTGCGCAGGTACGCGCCGAACTCGCGCAGCTTCAACACGTCGGCTATCCGCTGAACCGCGCGACCGACGCGACTTACCCGAACGATCTGCAAGCCGCGCTGACGCAGATCCGCGCCGACGATGCCGTCGCGGCCAACGCACCGGCGGCCGGCTACGGCGGCAACGGCGACACCGCGACGCAATCCGGCCGCCGGCACGTCGCCAGCGTGGCCGAGCGCTCGGTGTACTTCGGTCACTGAGCGCCCGCACGGTACGTGAACCTGATTCCCTTTATCGCTGATTCCATTTTGTCGAGGTGCATGATGAAAACCCGCCTGATCGCTGCCCTTCTCGTTGCCGTTTCCGCTTCCGCCGCCGCACCGGCGTTCGCCGACGAAGCCGTCGTGTCCCGCGCCCAGGTACGCGCCGAGCTCGTCCAGTTGGCACAAGCCGGTTATCGGCCGGGCCGCGCGAACGATCCGCACTACCCGGACGATCTGCAGGCCGCATTGACGCGCATTCACGCGAGTCCCGCGGTGGCGGCCGATACGTCGGCATCCGGCTACGGCAGCGATGCCGCCGCTGTTACGCAGTCGGGCAGCCGGCCGGCGACGCGAATCGCCGAACGCTCGATCTACTTCGGTCATTGAACGAACGCGCGAACGACGCCGATAGTCGGCGTGTGGTGCACAACTCCCGAATTCCCGAATCCTGTCGAGGTAAATGATGAAGACCCAACTGATTGCCACCGTTCTCGTTGCCGTGTCGGCCGCCGTCGCCGCGCCGGCTTTTGCAAGTGAAAGCACCGTCACGCGTGCGCAGGTGCGTGCGGAACTGGCCGCGCTGCAGCAAGCCGGCTACCAGCCGAATCGTCCCAACGATCCGAACTATCCGGACAATATCCAGGCGGCGCTGAACCGGATTCGCGACCACGGTGCCGTCGCGGCCGACACGCAGGCAGCCGGTTACGGCAGCGATGCCGGCGGCGCCACGCAGTCCGGCAGCCGCAACACGGTGCGCACCGCCGAGCGCTCGATCTATTTCGGCCATTGAGCGCGGTACGGCGAATTCGCTCGCCGACTTCCGCCATATAAAGCGCATGCGATGTAATCGCGTGCGCTTTTTTATTGGTATTGTCCCGGACCGTATCGCCAGCGCTACCCGTTCGCCCTGTCCGGGATTATTCTGTGCGGCTCCCCATCTTCCACCAAGGAGCCGCCGATGCCGGACGCCATGACCGGAAACGCGACAGCCGATGCGCACGTGCTCGACCGGGTCGTCTGGCATGCGCTCACGGGCAGGCAGCGCCGCTTTGCGCTTGGCGAGGGTCGCGCGCGGCGGTTCCCGACGGCCATCGCGCCGTTTGCCGCGATCGACGACACGAGCCCGGCGTCGTTCGACGCGCTGTGCGAGCTGATCGCCACACACGGGCCGGCGGCGCTCGTCACGCCGGACGAGATCGAGGCGCCGGCGAGCCTGTCGGCGATCCGGCGCGCGACGTTGCTTCAAATGACCTGGCAAGGAACCTTGGACGCGGCGCACGAAGCGGAACCCGTTCCGCTCGGCGCAGCCGACGTGCCGGACATGCTCGCGCTGACCGCCGCCGCGCAGCCGGGCCCGTTCGGCCCGCGCACGTTCGAGCTTGGCCACTACATCGGCGTGCGCAGCGAAGGCCGGCTGGCCGCGATGGCCGGCCAGCGGATGCAGGTCGATGGGTATACCGAGATCAGCGCCGTCTGCGTGGACGCCGCGTTTCGGCGGCAAGGGCTGGCCGCGCGGTTGGTCCGGTCATTGATCGCGACGATCGGCGCGCGTGCGGAGACGCCGTTCCTGCACGTCCTCACGACGAACCAGGTGGCGATCGAGCGCTATCTCGCGCTCGGTTTCGTCGTCCGTCGCGAGATGCACCT
The DNA here is from genome assembly GCF_003253915.1 of Burkholderia sp. 28_3. Lineage (NCBI taxonomy): Bacteria > Pseudomonadati > Pseudomonadota > Betaproteobacteria > Burkholderiales > Burkholderiaceae > Burkholderia > Burkholderia sp. 28_3. Next base: position 234,228 of record NZ_QKZF01000003.1, on the reverse strand, counting down.
GCTGGTGCTGGGCGACGCGCACACGTGACAACGCAGCCGGCGCGATTCCCGCGCCGGCCGTTGGCCAGGCCTGAGCGTTCTTATGCTTCGGTCGACCGGATCAGGTTGCCGCGCAACGTGACGATCGCCTTCTGCACCTTCGCGAATTCGTCCGGCTTCAGCCCGGTGGCTTCGACGAGGTTCATGTCGAGCCCCTTCTCGCGCACGCGGCGGCCGCTTTTCGTCAGGCTGACGAGCACCTGGCGTTCGTCGGACGGATCACGGTGCCGCTCCAGGTAGCCCATTGCCTCGAGCTTTTTCAGGATCGGCGTCAGCGTGTTGGATTCGAGGAACAGCTTCTCGCCGAGCTGGCCGACGGTCTGGTTGTCCTGCTCCCACAGCGCAATGATCGTGATGTACTGCGTATACGTGAGGCCGAGCTCGTCGAGGATCGGCTTGTACGCCTTGCCGAACGCAAGGTTCGCCGAGTAGATCGCAAAGCACAGGAACTCGGACAGCTTCGGCGCGGCGGGCGACGGGGTTTCGGTCGGTTTCATGGACTTCCTCCAGCGACGCGAACGGTCGCAGACAACCGCATTATATATCGCATGCGATCTTATCGGAAGCATGATAATCGGTCTCGATCGGCTGACGCGCGCCGCGCTCGATCAGCCCGGCTCGCGGCGCTTGCGGGTTGGCTGACGGCTGACCGACAGCAACGTGCACTGCACCGGATGCGCGATTTCGGTCGCGAGCCCGCCTGCGGCAAACAGCAGGATCATCAGCCAGCGTTTCATGCGTCCTCCACGACCGAGAGGCTCGCCCCATCGGCGATCGTCGCGTCGAGCGCATAGGGATCGACGCCGTCGAGGCAGCCGAGATTGACGCGCCAGCATGCCGGGTCCTTGCGGGTCTGGTGGAACGGATAGACGCCGCACCGGCTGCAGAAATAGTGACGGGCCGTGTGCGTGTTGAACTGATAGCAGGTCAGCGCGCCCTCGCCTTCGACGATCGTCAGGTTGGCGGCGGCGAACATCGGGCTCATCAGCGCGCCGCGCCGGCGGCACAGGCTGCAGTTGCAGCGGACGGCCGGCGCAATGGCCGCCGTGACTTCGAACTTGACGGCCCCGCAATGGCAGGACCCTTTGAACCAGGTGGCAGACATAACGGGCTCCGAAAGAGGTCATGCCTGCTTTATAGCGAAGCCGCGCGCGGGCGTTGTATCGCACTGTATCCGCGCGCGGCGCGGATACAGAACATTGCACATCCGCGGCAGGCGGTCAGTCCAGCACGTGCTGCATCCGCTCGATTGCCGCCCGCGTTTCGCGTTCGAGCGCCGCGAACAGCTCGGCCGCCGGCAGCGCGCGGACCAGCGGCGCCGCCTGCCCCGCCCATTGCGCGCCGTAACCGAATTCGCCCTGCGCTTTCGCGGCCGCATGCAGCGCCTTGCCCGCATCGTAGGCGATCGGATACGCGGGCGTGGCCGGCGCGCGCGGGTCGTCGCCGAGCGCGGTCAGCCGGTTCGCGATGCCGCGCGCGACGCGGCCCGAGATCGCGCGCGTGAACGTGGTGCGGTGCGCCGCCTCGCCGAGGATCGCGCGGCGGTAGCCGTCGTCGATCGACGTCTCCGGGCACGCGACGAACGCGGTGCCGAGCTGCGCGGCCTGCGCGCCGAGCGCGAGCGCGGCGGCAATGCCCGCGCCGTCCATGATGCCGCCGGCGGCGATCACCGGCAGCGCGCATTCGCGCACGATCAGGCGCGTCAGCGCGAACGTGCCGAGGCGATCGTCGTGCGCGGTCGAATCGAACACGCCGCGATGCCCGCCGGCTTCGATGCCCTGCGCGACGATCGCGTCGATGCCGGCGGCGGCAACTTGGCGGGCTTCGTCGAGATTCGTCGCCGTGGCGAACAGCGTGATGCCCGCGCGCTTGAGCGCGGCGATCACGTCAGCGGACGGCAACCCGAAATGGAAGCTGACGACCGCCGGCTTTTCCTCGACGAGCATCGCCTGCATCGCGTGGTCCGCGACGAAGCTCGTGTAGATCTCCGACAGCGATGCAGGCGGCGTCGCGCCATACGCGCGGAACGCGGGGGCGAGCCAGTCGAGCCACGCGCGCTCGACGGCCGCGTCGGCTTGCGCCGGACGGTGGCAGAACACGTTGATGTTGAACGGCCGGCCGGTGAGCGCGCGCGTGTCGCGGATCATCTTGCGTGCGCCGTCGGAATCGGTTGCGCCGACGCCGAGCGAGCCGAGCCCGCCCGCGTTCGAGACGGCGGCGGCCAGCGCCGGCGTGCTGACGCCGGCCATCGGCGCCTGCACGATCGGCGCGCGGATGCCGAGCGTGCGCAACAGGGTTGCCCGGCGGTCGGTCGGTTGATGCATGGTGCTGGTCTCCTGGTGGCAGCCGAAATGCCGGCCGCACGTATCGCATTGCCGGTTTCATCCCTAGAATAGCGGACGGCGAAACCGCGTCCAAGGCCGTCACCGTGCAGCGTTCGTCGAACGCTTCACCCGACATTCATGCGGTTTGGCCGAATAATGAACAACACCATTACACCATCCATGAAAAGAAGAACATTTCTCGCGCTGCCCGCCGTGGCGGCGTCCGGCATGCTGGCCGGCTGTTCCAGCGCCGACCTGGGGCCCGTCACCCATCGCCTGATGAAGGACCCTGAATACCGGGAAACGCTCTCGGCGTTCCTGATCAGCGCGGACGGGAAAAAGCTCGTCGTGATCGGCAAGCAGTATCACTACATTTTCGATGTGCCGCCGGCCCTCGCCGTCAACCTCACGGCACCCTACCGTCCCAAGTTGTATACCGACTTCGACGATTTCGAGACGCACGGCGATACGATCTCCGGGCGTTACGTGCTGCGGCTTGCGCGCGAGGATGCGCCTCCCGGCTCCGAGCTTCGCGAGCGTGCGCTCGCGGACGGTTTCAAGGACCAGCGCCACCAGTTGACGGAGAGCGGTACGATCAGCGGCAAGCGCTACCAGCCGAACGACGTCACGCCGTCGTCACTCCCGCAGGCGTTCAATCACGAGTATGACGTCAAGGTCATCGAGCGGCCATCGGTACTCGGCAAGGGCGCCAAGCTCGCCCTGTCGCCGATCACGATGGCGGCGGACGGCGCGCTGGGCCTGCTTGGCCTCGCACTGTTCCCGATTGCGTTGACGGCCTTCATCGTCATCGCGAGCTGAGGGGAATCCACGATGACATCCCCTGCACGACAACTGCTCCGGATCGGCTGCGCGGCCGCTTGCCTGGCATTCGCGCAACACGCCGTGGCCGACGACGACTGGGACGCCGCCCGCCAGGTGCGCACTTCCTGGGTATTCGCGTCGATGAAGGAAAGCGACGTGCGGCCGACGCTCGATCGCGCGCTGAAGGACCAACTGCGCTGGGCCCGTCTGCCCGGCAACGCGCCCGATGACGGCGCGTTCCGCTGCACGAAGCTCGCGGTGCCGCCGCCGTCGGCCGCTGCGCAGGCGGCGTTCGACGCGGCGCCGTCGTCGCGCGGTCGCGATGCCGACAAAGCGTACGCGAAAGCCGCGTCGCTCGGCGCGTGGCGCGCGGCGGCGCGACTCGTCAACAGTTCGCTAGAGGACGAGGATTGGGAAGGCGCGCAGCCGGCGGTCGCGTGGCTGCTCGCGCATCATGTACCGGCCGGATACAACAAGCTCGCGGACGTGATGCAGGCGATGTCGGGCTACGACGGCGAAACGCCCGGCGAACGCGTGAGGGGGATGATCGCGTCGTTGCGCTGGCGCGCGGCGCGTGAAGGCGATCCGGTCGCGCAGATGGAGATGGCCGATCTGTTCGAGAAGCTCGGCGACAGCGAGCGCGTGGCCGCGCTGCGCGCGTGCGCGACGCAGCAGAATCCGGAACTGAAATGAGGTGCGCCGCCGGTACGCCGCGATGACAGGCGGCGTACCGGCGTGCACGACGACATCGCCCGTCAGACTTCGTAGCGTACCGCATGCGCTTCGGTCGGCAGCGGCAGATCCCAGCGCAGCAGCATCGCCTCGAGCGCCCGGTTCGTCAGCGACGTGTCGCGCCGCGCATTGCGGCGCAACAGTTCGGCGCGCGGCCGTTCGAGGTACACGAGCGTCACGTCGGCGCCGTATGCATACAGCAGGTCGAGCGTCTTCTTGCGCATCAGCGGCGACAGGTTCGTCGCATTCCACACGAACGGCCGCCGGTCGCGCAACAACGCCTTCGCTGCATCGACCGCATGGTGCGCGACCGCGCCCTCGTTGCGACCGTGACGCAGTCCCAACGCATCGCGCGCATCGTCGAACGACACGACCGGCAGATCCGGATGATGCCGCGCGACCCACGTGTTCTTGCCCGATGCCGGCAGGCCCGCCATCACGACGACCGGCGAGCCCGGCGTGCGAAACAGCGGATAGTCGGGATGCACGTCCGCGCCGCGGAAGTAGCTGAGTGCGGTATGCGCGTCGGCGAATGCACGCGGCTGGCCGTAACAGCCGTCCTCCCGCGCCAGTTCGCGCCACAGCTCGATATTGTCGAGCACACGCTGCGTGTCGTTGCAGATGCGCCCGCGAATGTCGGCTTCGGCGAGCAGGCACAACAGCGGCAGGCTGACCTGCCACGACAGCTCGCGCGCGATGAACTCGGGCGTGCCGCGGCGCGAGCCGCTCATCGCGAAGAACGGCACCTGGTGCACGGCGATCATCCGGCAGATGGCCTCGCGCACCGCGAACGGCACGCCGGCATCCCACAGCGCGATACGCGCGTCGATCGCCCCTTTGCGCGAGTGGCCGGGATGACCGATCGCACCGGTGACGGGATCGACGGCCGTCGTGCTCGACTTGGCGATGTCGTGCAGCAGCGCGGCCAGGAACACGATTTCCTGATCGGCGCGCGACGCCGTCCGATAACCGGGCAGCGCGAGCAATGTATCGATCACCATCATCGTATGCGTCCACACGTCGCCTTCGCCGTGATGCGCGGGCTCCTGCGGGGTGGTTTTCGCGTGTTCCAGCGCGGGGAACGCCGCGAGGCATGCGCGATAGTCCGGCTGCCGGCCGGGCGCAGGCACGAGCGCCTGCAGATGTTCGTACTTCATGATCGAGACTCCTGTCGAAGCGGCAGGCGGCCGCTTCGCATTCATTGGTTCGGATGCGCAGCCGGGCTCGGCCCCCACGTCACCGTCGGACGCGGTGCATACAGGTCGACACCCGGCGCGAGCAGGTTCGGGATGAACGGCTGCTCCGAGTGATGGCGCGCGGAATCGAGAATCGCCTGCACGAAATCGTGGCGCACCCACTTCAGGCGCGCGGTCGTCGTGTCGTCGGTCTCGATCTTCACGTAGAGCCCTTCGGACTGCTCCGACTTGTCGCACTGCTGCCACGCGCGCGCGAGGTCGAGCCCCTGCCGTCGCACGGTGTGCTCGAACGCGCGACGCCAGTCCGGCGTTTTTGCGAGCGACGGGCCGAGCAGCGCCTTGAGGTCCGCGAGCCGCGCCGGCGCCACGCCCTCGTACAGCACGGGCACCGACAGTACGGGGCCGTCGGCGAGCAGCGCGCGCCGCGCAGGCGTCGACAGGAAGCGGCCGGTCGCGCGGTCGAACACGTCGAATTCGAAAAAATGATGCGGCAACGCGTCGTAGAACACCGCGTGCTTCTTGCTCATCGTCTCGCCGTACATCACGTAGCGATCGCCGAGGCGCTCGAGCAGCCAGCCGGCATGGGCCGCCGCCCACGTCTTCACGAAGCCGAACTGCCGCTCGCGGCCGCCGCCGGCCAGATAGTGGCCGCGCGACTGCAACAGCAGTTCGCCTGCCGGGCTGAAGCTGATGCCCGTGTTCGCACCGTCGAGCTTTTCCTCGACGACGAGGTGCGCGCCCGCGAGGGCGCGATAGGGAACGTGGTCGTGACCTTCGTCGCCATCCTGCAGGCGCGAACCTTCAAGGTGCGGCGTGCGCGGGTAGCGTGCAAGGTCGAGCGATTGCGCGTAGGCGCGAAAATCCAGCGTCATGGTCTTTCTCCGGAAACAGGGAAAAAGCCGACGACGTGAACGAACGGACAGGAGTGCGTTGCGGTGTCAGTGCGAGTCCGGCCGCGGCCCTGCGATCACCGTTCCGGCGCGATGGCGCGAGCGGAACCGGGCAGGACGACGCGGCCGGGATGGCAGTCGTCGGCGTATCAGGCGAAGGGACGAATGATTGCGGGCACTTGGATCACCGATTCGATGAGGGTTCAGGGATAAAGCAGGCGGATGCTACGAAACGGTTCCGGCGGTGTCAAGCACGACCGGACGAGTCGGTTACGGCCTTTCGAACGCGTTGAGCGCCTGCTGCGACGCGCCGCACGCGTGATCGATGCATGAATGATCCGGAATCCTATGTGTATGTTTTTCGCCACATCGGGTGCCGAAGCGATCGCCGGCATCGTGCCGTTCGCTTGCTGCGGCGGCCACGCAACCGACGTCATGGTTTTCCCGGCCCGCAGGATGGCCCGGGGGGCCCATCGTTTTCGATACGCCCCCGCCCGCCACGCAGGCTGCAACGGCCTGCCGGGCGAACACGGTCTGCCGCGGCCGCCCGACCCTTTCTGCTCAGGAAAGGACGCTTGAAACATCCGCAATTATCACGTGCCGCCGATTTGCCCACCATGTGTCGGACGATCGGCGCAGCCGGCATGACCGGCGCTTGCACGAGTCCGGCGATGCGTGCCGTCGCGTCGCGCGGCCGGCGCGTGACGCCGGTCGCGAACGGCCGGGCCCCGCGCCCCGGCATATCGATAATCAGGAGACACGATGAACAGCCAATCCCTCGACCTCGACGGCCATGCCGGCGGACCTGAATCCGCGCGGCCGCCGGCCGCTTCAGCAGGCGCCGGCGCCGATGCAGCGGCCCTTCCCGGCCGCCGCGTCACGCTCGGCGATTTCATGGACGATCTGCCGGTCGGTGCGCTGCACCGGTTCGTCGTCTGGGTGATCGGCATCGGGCTGTTCTTCGACATGTACGAGATCTTTCTCGTCAGTACGATCGGCTCCGCGTTGCAGCACGAATACGGGCTGAGCCGGCAAAGCGCCGATTTCAAGCTATTGCTGGCGTCCGCGTTCATCGGCATGTTCGTCGGCGCGATGTGCCTCGGCAGCCTGGCCGACCGTATCGGCCGGCGCAAGGCGTTCCTGCTCACGCTCGGGTGGTACAGCGCGTTCTCGCTGGTCGGTGCGTTTTCGGTGAACGCCGACATGCTCGTCGCGTGCCGGTTCCTGACGGGCATCGGCGTCGGCGCGATCTATCCGGTCGCCGACAGCTTCCTGTCCGAAATCCTGCCGAAGGACAAGCGCGGGCGGCTCGCGGCGTGGGCCTACACGACTTCGTATGTCGCGGTGCCGCTCGTCGGCTTTCTCGCGCTGTGGCTGAACCCGCTGCAGGTGGCGGGCGTCGCCGGGTGGCGCATCATCCTCGCGATCGGCAGCCTCGGCGCCGTGTACGTGCTGTTCGTTCAGCACCGGCTGCCGGAAAGCCCGCGCTGGCTGCTCGCGCAAGGCCGCACGGCCGACGCGCACGCGGCGCTGCGGCGTTTCGCGGATAGCGCCGGCGTGCGCGTGCCCGAACACTTCGCGGCACCGGTCGAGCCGCAGCGGCCGCTCGGGCTCGGCGAGCGCATCGCGCTGCTGCGCCGCCAACCGTACGGCGCGCGCTACGTGATGCTGGCGATCTTTCACCTGCTCCAGGGCTTCGGCTATTACGGATTCGGTACGCTGGCCGGCACGGTCGTGAAAAGCCGCGGTTTCGACGTGACGGACAGCACGCTGTTCATCGCGCTGTCGTTCATCGGTTACCCGATCGGTTCGCTGCTGTCGATTCCGCTGCTCAACTGGATCGAGCGCCGCACGCTCGTGATCGTGTCGATCCTGTCGATCGCGGTGTTCGGGCTGTGCTTCGCGTATTCGGGCAATACCGTGCTGATCGTTGGCTTCGGATTCCTGACGACGTGCGCGTCGAACGTGTTCAGCAACGCGTATCACGTGTACCAGGCCGAGATCTTCCCGGCGCGCGTGCGCTCGACGGCGATCGGCAGTACCTATGCGCTGTCGCGCATCGTCAGCGGCGCGCTGCCGTTCGTGCTGCTGCCGGTGCTCGGCCACTACGGCGCGGGCGCGATGTTCGGCGTGATCTCGGTCGCGCTTGGCATCGTCGCCGTCACGCTGCGCGTGCTCGGACCGCTGACCACGCGGCGCAGCCAGGACGACATCAATCCGGTTTGACGCGGCGACCGGCACGGGGGCGCTCGAAGGCGTGCCCCCGTGCGTCGCCGTTTCATGCATTCACCGCGCCGACATGAAATCGAACAGCTTCGCGACGTCGGTCGTCAGCACGGTGCCGGCTTTCACGCCGACCCACAGCGTGCGCGTCGCCCACGCGTCGTCGAGCTTCACGACACCGAGCCGCGCCGCGCGTTCGCCGGTCACCGCATCGCGCGGCAACACGCCGATGCCGAGCCCCGCCTCGATCATCCGGCTCACACCGTCGAAATTCGATACCTGGATCCGCAGCTTCAGCGAGCGCTCGGCCGCGAACGCGGCGTCGGTCATGCGCGCGAGCAGCGAGCTGCCGTCGCTCAAGCCCACGTAGTCCTCGTCGAGCGTATCCGCGAAGCGGATGCCGTCGCGCGCGGCGAACCGGTGCGTGCGCGGCACGAGCAGCACGAGCTCGTCGCGCCGGTAGAGCCGCCGTTCGATGCCGGGCGCCGGCACGTTGTCCGCGAATACGCCGAGATCGGCCTTGCCCGACGCGAGCGCGTCGACGATCTCGTGGCTCAGCCGCTCCTCGAGGCTGACCTTGATGCCGGGGTTGTCGGTGAGGAACGCGGCGAGATCGGCGGGCAGGAACTGGACGATCGCGGACGTGTTGGTCCAGACGTGGATATGGCCGCGCACGCCGGCGACGTAGTCGCTCATCTCGTGCGCCATCCGGTTGACCTGCTCGATCACCTTCGCCGCATGATCGAGCAGTGCCCGGCCCGCGGGCGTCAGCTCGACGCCGCGCGCATGCCGGACGAACAGCGCGCTGCCGGTCACGCTTTCGAGTTCGGCGATGCGCTTGCTGACCGCGGACAGCGTGAGCTGGCCGTGTTCGGCCGCCTTCGTCAGGCTGCCGTGCTCGGCGACGAGCGCGAACACGCGCAGCGACTGCAGATCGAAATGAAGCGGGTTCACCATGTCGTGGAATCCTGGAAGGCCGTGCGGGGGACGCCGTCATCGCGCCGGCCTGACGCCGATCATACGCCCGGCCGTGCGCATGCGATACGGCGCGGCTAACGCGGCGCGATGGCGTGCAATGCGGCGAGCATCGCGCCGTCGGGTGTCGCGAGATCGTCGAGCACCGCGAAGTGCTGCATGCCGGGCAGCCACGTGCGGGCGATCCGCTCGCCGGCGGCTTCGCACGCCGTCGCGTATTCGTCTGCCTGCCGGACGAGTTCGGGCAGTTCGGCCTCGCCGACCGCCACGACGGTCGGGGCGCCGGGCCCGATGTGATGCAGCGGACTGTATGCGTCGACTTCGTGCGCGGTGAGTTGCAGCTTGTCGTTCAGGCAGCACAGTGCGATCGGTTCGAGATCGACGAGCGGGCTGATCGCAAGCGCCGACGCCACGGCCGGGTGCGCGCGATGCATCGCCGTCAGATGGCCGCCCGCCGAATGGCCGCTCAGATGGATCGGCCGCCCCGCGATGGCGAGGCCGTCGCGGTCGGCCGCGAGATGGTCGAGCAGCGCGCCGATCTCGCCGACGATATCGGTCATCGTCGCGACCGGCGCGAGCGTGTATTCGGCGAGCACGACGTCGTAGCCGCGCGCGAGCGGCCCGCTCGCCGCATACGCGAAATCCTCTTTCGTGCAGTGCTGCCAGTAGCCGCCGTGGATGAACACGAACAGCGGCGCGTCGGGCTGCCCGCACGGCAGCCAGTCGAAACGCTGCGTGGGTTGCGCGCCGTAACGCAGGTCGCGGCGGCCGGGCGTCGCTGCGTACAGCGCCGCACTGCGCGCCTGGCATGACGCGAGCAATGCGGGGAAATCGGGAACGGCCTTCGTGTTCAGGTACGCGGCGTCGAGCGCCGCGCGGTCCATGCCGCGATAGAGGATCGTCATTCGGGAAGTGCCTGGATCGGGTTGCGGATGCGCGCGGCACGGTCGTCCCGAGCGCGCGGCGAAGGCGGCGGCCAGGCCGACGCCGTTGCGCCATTATCCGCAGCGCGGCCGCGCGCGGCTATCCGGAATCGGCGGGCGCGGCGCGTGCCTGTCCGCTTTCGGCGAACGAATATGGCGGCATGCGCGCAACCGCATCCGGCAGGTCAGATCGGCTCGGAGATTTCGATCAGGTTCAGGTCGGGATCGCGCACGTAGATCGAACGGATCTTCTGCGTCGCGCCCGTGCGTTCGACGGGCCCTTCGACGATCGGCCAGTCGACGCGCCGCAGGTGCGCGATCACGTCGTCGAGCGGCACCGACGCGATGAAGCACAGATCGAGCGCGCCGGGCACCGGCACATGCGCTTTCGGCTCGAACTCCGCGCCGCGCACGTGCAGGTTGATCTTCTGGTTGCCGAACCGGAACGCGAGCCGGCCCGCGCCGAAGGTTTCGAGCTGCATCTGCAGCACCTCGGTGTAGAAATGCCGGGTCCGTTCCGGATCGACGCAGGTCAGCACGAGATGATCGAGGTGGTCAATCAGCGCCATGGAATTCGCTCCTGTTCCTGTGGTGGTTCACGATTCACGAGAAAGCGCGTTGCGCGGGCATGTCGCCGGCGCCGGCGCCGGCGCACGGCGGCGGATGAAGGTCCGAGCGGCGGCCGGCCTTCAGGATCTGGCTCGGCACGTCGTGCCCGATCAGCGCGGGCAGCCGTGCCGACGCGGCGAGCACAGCCGCGAGGTCGATGCCCGTATCGTAGCCGTCGAGCTCGAGCATGTGCACCAGTTCCTCGGTGCACGCGTTGCCGGTCGCACCCGGCGCGTACGGGCAGCCGCCGAGCCCGCCGAGCGACGCGTCGAAGCGGTCGATGCCGGCGTCGAGCGCCGCCAGCGTGTTCGCGAGCGCCATCCCGCGCGTGTTGTGGAAGTGCAGCGTGAGCTGCAGCGCGCCGAAGCGCTCGCGTGCGCGGCGGGACAAATCGCGCACCTGCGACGGGAACGCCATGCCGGTCGTGTCGCACAGCGTGAAGCCGTGCACGCCGAGCTCCGCGAAGCGCTGCATCCACGCGAGCACCGTTTCGGCCGGCACGTCGCCTTCCATCGGGCAGCCCATCGCGGTCGACAGCGACACGTTGATCGCGACACCCGTGCCGCGCACGGCGTCGATCACGTCGCGCAATTGCGCGAACGACTGCTCGCGCGTCATCCGCAGGTTCGCGCGGTTGTGGCTCTCGCTCATCGACATCACGAGGTTCACCTCGTCGACACCGCACGACAGCGCGCGCTCGGCGCCGCGCACGTTCGGCACGAGCACCGTATAGACGACGCCCGGTGCGCGCGCGATGCCATGCATCACGGCTTCCGCGTCGCGCAGCGCGGGAATCGCCTTCGGCGACGTGAACGACGTGACCTCGATCTTCGCGTAGCCGCATGCGCTCAGCGCGTCGACGAGCGCGATCTTGTCGTCGGTGTCGACGAATGCCGCTTCGTTCTGGAAACCGTCGCGGGTCGCGACTTCGTGGAGATGGAGTCGGTGCGGATGCAGGTTCATGTCTTCGTTCCGGTGGCCGTTTCAGATCACGCCGCGCGTGCGCCAGTCGTCGCGCGTCGCCGCGTCGATGCCGAGCGATTCGAGTACCGCGTCGGTATCCGCGCCGAGCGCGGGCGCCGGCCGCTCGATGCGTCCGGGCGTCGCGTCGAGTTTCGGCACGATGCCCGGCACCAGCACCGGCGTGCCGTCGGGCAGCGCGGCGTCGACGATCATGTCGCGCGCGCGGTAGTGCGGATCGGCCGCGATGTCGGCCACGTCGTAGATGCGTCCGGACGGAATGCGCGCGTCGTTCAGCGCGGCGAGCACGTCGTCGAGGTCGTGGCGGGCGCTCCACTCGCCGATCGCCGCATCGATGCGCGCCACCTGCGCGACGCGTCCGTCGTTGTGCGCGAGCGCCGGATCGTGGCCGAGATCGGGGCGGCCGATCAGTTCCATCAGGCGCCGGAAGATGCTGTCGCCGTTGCCGGCGATCAGCGCGTACTTGCCATCGCGGCAACGGTACGCGTTGGTCGGCGCGATGCCCGGCAGGCTGCTGCCGGCCGGCTCGCGCACCGCGCCGAACGCCGCATATTCGGGCAGCAGGCTTTCCATCAGGTTGAACACCGATTCGTACAGCGCGACGTCGACGACCTGCCCCTTGCCGCCCTGCTGCTCGCGATGGCGCAACGCGAGCAGCACGCCGATCACGCCGTGCAGTGCCGACAGCGAATCGCCGAGCGAGATGCCGACGCGCACCGGCGTGCGGCCCGGCTCGCCGGTCAGGTGGCGCAGCCCGCCCATCGCCTCGGCGATCACGCCGAAGCCGGGGCGGTCGCGATACGGGCCCGTCTGCCCGAAGCCCGACACGCGCAGCATCACGAGCCCCGGGTTGATCGCGGACAGCGCGTCCCAGCCGAGCCCCCAGCCTTCGAGCGTGCCGGGCCGGAAGTTTTCGATCAGCACGTCGGTGTCGGCGACGAGGCGGCGCACGACGTCCTGCCCTTCGGGCGTGCGCAGGTCGAGCGTGAGCGAGGTTTTGTTGCGCGACTGCGCGGCCCACCAGACCGACGTGCCGTCGTGCAGCAGCCGCCATTTGCGCAGCGGATCGCCGACGCCGGGCGGCTCGACCTTGATGACGTCCGCGCCGAATTCGGCGAGCATCCGGCCCGCGAACGGCCCGGCGATCAGTTGGCCAAGCTCCAGCACGCGGATGCCGTCCAGGGGGCGTGTCATGACTGTCTCCGATGAAATCGTGTTGTCGATGACGGCGATCATGACCGCGTTCGCGCCCGGCGAAAATCGATCGATGGTCAACCCGCCTTTCCGAAACGGAAAGGTGCGCGTTGGCGCGAGCACGGCGGCGGCCATGTGCGAGGCGTCCGCCTTTCCTGGCGGGAAAGCGCGCTCGCGCAACGGTCAAACGACGGCGCGCGCGCCGCCGGCACAATCGATGCCGTTCCGCGCCACCGGCGCCTGCCAGCGAGACCCGCCATGTTTTCCGTTTCCTTTCCCGCGAAGATCGTGTTCCTCGACCGCGCGACGCTGTCGCCGCAGACGGTGCTGAAGCCGTTTCCGTTTCCGCACGCATGGCAGACGTTCGACCGGACGGCCGCGCACGAAGTCGCGGCGCGCATCCGCGACGCGGACATCGTCGTGACCAACAAGGTACGGCTCGACGCGGCGGCCCTCGCCGGCGCGCGGCAGTTGCGGATGATCGCGATCGCGGCGACCGGCACCGACATCGTCGATCTCGATACGTGTGCGTCGCGCGGGATCGTCGTGAGCCATATTCGCGGCTATGCGGTGCGCACGGTGCCCGAGCACACGTTCGCGCTGATCTTCGCGCTGCGCCGCAGCCTCGTCGCTTACCGCGACGCGGTGCGCGCCGGGCGCTGGCTCGACAGCGGACAGTTCTGCTTCTTCGATCATCCGATTCGCGACCTGGCCGGGTCGACGCTCGGGATCGTCGGCGACGGCGTACTCGGGCGCGCGGTGGCCGCCATCGCGCGTGCGCTCGACATGCGGGTGCTGTTCGCGGCGCACGGCGACGCAGCGGGTGACGGTCATGTACCGCTCGACACGCTGCTGCGCGACAGCGACGTGATCACGCTACACTGCCCGCTCACGCCCGCGACACGGCACCTGATCGACGCGCACGCATTCGCGCGGATGGCGCGCCGGCCGCTGCTGATCAATACCGCGCGCGGCGGGCTCGTGGACGAAAGCGCGCTCGTCGACGCATTGCAGTCGGGGCAGATCGCGGGCGCGGGGTTCGACGTGGTCACGCAGGAGCCGCTGCCGGCCGCGCATCCGTTTCACGCGATCCTGTCGCATCCGGCGTTCATCCTGACGCCGCACGTCGCGTGGGCGAGCGACGAGGCGATGCAGGCGCTGGCCGATCAGCTGGTCGACAACGTCGCCGCGTTCGTCGACGGCGAGCCGCGGCACGTCGTGTGACACGTACGAACGGAACGGCCCCGCTCGATTGCTCGAAGCGGGGCCGACAGGATGCGGGGCTGCTCACGCCAGCGACTCGGCACGTAACGGGTTCGTGCATTCGCGCTGTCTTGCTGCGGGTTTCCGAATACGTGACGAGACGACTTCAGGGTATTCAGACCGGCAGTGATGTCGCGCAGGTCCGAAAAGCGGAAAGCACGCTCAGTAAGCGGACATCTCGACGCAAGGATCGACCTTGGACGGCGAGCAGATGACCGAGTACTTCGCGCTCTCGCGCATCAGCGCTTCGCCTTCGTGCAGCGCGATCTTGATCTCGGGGTGACGCTCGTACGCAAGGAAGGCCGAGCACACGACGGCGGACATCACGACGAGGGAAAACACAAATTTTTCAAGGGTTTGGAAACGTTCAGGCATGATGTGGACCTTTCTCTCAGCCCGTAATTATACCTTGAGATAAGGGTTTTCCCTATAACCCTGCCCGCATACCGAGGATGCGTTCAAACGAGATGGAACCGAAGATTGCGCCCTTTTTTCAGGACATGCGGCCGGGGCGGCCGGCAAGGCCGAGGCGGGCTGCTCGAGGACGAGAAAGCGGCTTGCCGCCGGCGCGTTACCGGCCCGCTGCGTCACGTCACTCCGACGCCGACGCACCGCTCGCCGCGTTGCCGGGCCACGCCTTGCCGATATGGTCGATCAGCGACTTCGCGGTACCCGTCACGAGCGCCGCGTCGACGCCCGACGTCTGCCACGAACCGTCGGCCGCCTTCACGAAGGTCAGGTTCGCGCGCGACGGCGAGTAATCGGCGTTGCGCCACGTGACCACGACGTCGCACGAATACGTGCGATCGCCGAGCTTCTTGCAGTCGCCGTCGGGTTTCGCCGACACGACGTCGGCCGATACGGGCAGCGGCTGGCCGAACAGCGCGTTCAGGCCGCCGTGGTTTTCCGCTTCGAGCGCGCGGCGCACGGCGGCGTCGACGTCGCTCGATCCGGGGCCGTCGTGAAGCAGGTTACAGGCGGCCAGCAGCGTCGAGGCGCCGGCGAGTGTCAGCAGCGTATGAAACTTCATGGATATCCGTCGATCGGGTGAACGCCGCGTAGTCTGCAACGTCCCCGGGTCGTGCGCGGTATCCATTTGTAACCAATTGCACGCTGCCCGGCGGCCCGGCGCGATCGTGCGACGCCCTCGCCTACTGCCGCTCCTGCTTCACGCGGCTCACGAGTTGCGTCGGACTGACGAACTGCAGCGCGATCACGACCCATACGAGCGTGATGGCCATGTAGATCATCGCCATCGCGTCGATCGACTGCGGCGCGCGCACGCCGGTCGAGAACACCGCGTAATACAGCGCGACGACGAGCGTCTGCGTGCTCGGGCCCGCGGTGAAGAACGTCAGCTCGAACATCCCGATCGTGCGCACCAGCACGAGCAGCCCGGCCGCGAGCATGCCGGGCACCAGCAGCGGCAGCAGCACGTAGCGGAAATAGCGCCACGTGTTCGCGCCGAAGATGCGCGCGGCGGCTTCGAGGTTCGGATCGATCTGCTCGATGAACGGCGTCATCACGAGGATCACGAACGGCAGCGCCGGCACGAGGTTCGCGAGGATCACGCCCGGCAGCGTGCCCGCGAGTCCGATCTTGTACATCACGGTCGCCATCGGAATCCCGTACGTGACGGGCGGCACCATCAGCGGCAGCAGGAACACCAGCAGCGCGAAGCGCTTGCCGCGGAACTGCACGCGCGCAAGCGCATACGCGGCCGGCACGCCGAGCGCGATCGACAGCAGCACGACCGCGCCGACGACCTCGACGGTCACCCACAGCACGCTCGCGAGCTGGAAGTCTTCCCACGCCTTCGCATACCAGCGCAGCGTGAAGCCCTGCGGCAACGGCGTGCCGAACCAGCGCGTCGCGACCGAGTTCACCGCGACGGTCGCGATCAGCAGCATCACGTTCAGCAGGAAGAACGCCATCAGCCCCCAGACGAGCGCCTTCCATGCGCGGCCGGCAAGGTGGTTGCTCATCCGCTGCGGTTTTCCGGTGTCGACGGGCCGCGCGTCCGGCGCATCGTGTTTCGGCGGCCACGTGCGAGCGGCATGATTGTCGGTCGCCATCAGCCCTTGCCTCCCGTCACCGCGCCCGTATAGAAGAAGCGGCGCGCGCCGAGCATCGACGCGACCACCAGCAACTGCACGAAACCCATCACGATCGCGATCGCCGACGCGAGCGAATAGTCGTAGCTTTCGAACGCGGCTTCGGCGGCCGCGATCGAGATCACGCGGGTCGGCCCGGCGGGCGCGCCGAGCAGCACGGCCGACGGAAACACCGAGAACGCCTGCACGAACGACAGGCACGCGGCCATCGTGAGCCCCGGCACGAGCAGCGGCAGGTAGATCTGCCGGAACTGCTGCCACGGGTTCGCGCCGAGCGTCGCGGCCGCGCGCGCGAGCGTCGGGTCGATGCCGCTGATGTACGACAGCATCAGCAGGAACGCGAACGGAAAACCCGACACGATCAGCGACAGCAGCACGCCCCAGTAGTTGTGCGTGAGGCGCACTTCGTCGGTGTACAGGTGCAGCCCCTGCAGCGCCTGCGGGAACCAGCCGTTCGGCCCGAAATACGTGAGCATCCCGTCCGCGACGAGCACCGTGCCGAGCGTGACGGGAATCACGAGCAGCGTCGTGACGAATTTCTGGTACGGCGAATTGCGGCGCAGCGCGAACGCGACGGGCACCGCGATGCCGACGTTGAGCAGCGTCGCCGGCACCGCGAGCTTCAGCGTGACGAGCACGGTCGGCCACATCGCGGTGTCGGTGAAGAACTGCACGTAGTTCGCGAGCGCGCCGCCGCCGTTCGTCGCGTTCGTCGGCTGGAACGACAGCACGAGGCCGTACGCGAACGGATAGATGAACAGCGCGGCGATGAACGCGAGCGCCGGCGTGACGAGCCAGGCTTTCGCGTCGCGCGGCGCGCCGCCGGTCGCGAGCGTGCTCATGCGGCCTCCGGGCGCGACGTCGCCGCGCATGCCGGTTGGCGCAACCCGGTCATCGGACGTCTCCCGCATAGACCAGCGTGCGCGCCGGCGCGACGCGCAGCCGCAGCGGTTCACCTTCCGTGAACTCGCCGGCCATACGGGCCCAGACCGCACCGAACGGCGTGATCGCGCGGATCAGCGAGTCGCGGCCGCCGTATTCGACCGTCTCGACGGTCGCGTCGAACGTGTTGTCGGCACCGGCTTCCGCGCGCTCGATGTCGTCCGGACGCAGCGCGACCACGACCTCCTTCGCGTCGAAGCCGGCCATCGGCACACCGGTGAGGCGCACGCCGCCCGACGTGACGTTCACGTAATCGCCAGCCATTCCTGCGAGCGTAAACGGCAGCACGTTGCGATAGCCCATGAAGCGCGCGACATGCAGGTTGTGCGGGCGCGTGTAGACGTCCTTCGGCGACGCGACCTGCTGCACGACGCCCTCCTTCATCACGACGATGCGGTCGGCCATCGACAGCGCCTCGTCCTGGTCGTGCGTCACGTAGATCGTCGCGCGTTCGAGCTGCGTGTGGATGCGGCGGATCTCCGCGCGCATCTCGATGCGCAGTTTCGTGTCGAGGTTCGACAACGGCTCGTCCATCAGCACGAGCGGCGGCTCGATCACGATCGCACGCGCGATCGCGACACGCTGCTGCTGCCCGCCCGACAATTGCCCGGGCAGCTTGCCCTCGTGGCCGACGAGTTGCACCAGCTCGAGCGCCTGCTGCGCGCGCCGCCGCGTTTCCTGCTTCGGCACGCCGCGCATCTTGAGGCCGAAGCCGACGTTGTCGAGCACCGACATGTGCGGAAACAACGCGTAGTTCTGGAACACCATCCCGAAACCACGCCGCTCGGGCGGCAGCACGTCGATGCGCACGTCGTCGAGCCAGATGCCGCCGCGCGTGAGCGGCTGCAGCCCGGCGATGCAGTTCAGCGCGGTCGATTTGCCGCAGCCCGACGGGCCGAGCAGCGCGATGAACTCGCCGCGCCGGATCTCGAGGTCGAGCCCGTTCAGCGCGGCGACCTGCGCGCCTTCCGTATTGGTGAAACTGCGGCATACACCGTCGAGCCGCAACCGTTCGAAACTGTGCTTCATTGCGCGAACTCCATCGACGCGGGCGCCGCGGCGCCCGCCGGTTCAGGCGTCATTTCGATTTTTGCGACCCGATCTCGCGATCCCATTTCTGGAACGCGGCGACCATCGCCTGCGCGTTGAGCGGCTGCACGTGCGGACGGTCGGCGAGCAACTTCGCGTATTCGGGGCGGCCGAATTTCCTGATCACTTCCTGGCTGTGGGCGGGCGCCATTTCGAGCGTCACGCCCTTCACCGCCGGGCCCGGATAGAAGTAGCCGTCGTCGTAGGTCATCGCCTGCTGCGCCGGTTCGAGCAGGAAGTTCATCAGCTTGAACAGCACGTCCAGTTTTTCCTTCGGCACCCCCTTCGGGATCACCATGTAGTGCGCGTCGTTTACCCACGTCATGTTGTCGAACGCCTGGATCTTGAATTCGGCCGGCACGATGCCGAGCGCGCGCGGGTTGAGGTCCCAGCCGGTGACGGTCACGGTCATGTCGCGCGTGCCTTCGCCGAGCTCCTTCATCACCGCCGACGTGCCGCCCGGGTAATACGGCACACAATCGTTCAACTGTTTCAGGAACGCCCAGGTCTTGTCCCAGCCGTTGATCGGGTCTTGCGGATTCTTGTCGCCGAGCACGTACGGCAGCCCCATCAGGAACGTGCGGCCGGGGCCCGAATTCGCCGGGCGCGCATAGATCAGCTTGTTCGGGTGCGCCTTGCACCACGCGAGCAACTGGTCGGGCGTCTTCGGCGGGTCGCTGACCTTCGCCGGGTTGTATTCGAGCAGCGGGCCGGCCGGCATGTAGGTGACTTCGAGGCCATAGCCCTGCGCGAGATCCTGCATCTTGCGCGGGCCCGGCGCGTACTTGTCGAGCACGCCGGGGAGCGCCCCCGCGTTGTCGGGCAGGAGCTTTTGCCACAGGTTCTGCTCGATGCCGGCGGCCAGCGCGTCGGTGCCCGTCAGCACGAGGTCGATGTCGGAGCGCCCCGCCGCCTGCATCGCCTTGATCTTGCCCGGCAACTGCGGCGCGGGCGCATTCGTGAACGTGACGTTCGACACGAGGGTCGGGTTCTTCTCCTTGAACGCCTCGATGGCCTTCTGCGTGAGCTGCAGGTTGCCGGCCACGTCGACGATGTTCAGCGATACGGGGGCCGCCACGGCCGCGGCGGCCGACAGCGTGAAGCCCAGGGCGAGTGTGATCCGGCGGACACGGCGAGCGATCGGGGTGGTGTTCATGTCTCCTCACTTCGGTCGGTGGATGGGACCTTTCTTGTCAGGAAATCATGACGGCGTTATACGATGTCGGTCAACAAAAAACCACGGATTGCGGGGCGGGACTTTCCCTGACAAAAACCTTCCGTTTGTTAAGGAATTGTGTGGCGACCGGCTTGCCGGGGACCACGGGGTCGCGTGGTGCGGCGTGTTAAGACGTCGTACCTCAGCGCGTGGCGAAACGGTATCGCGTCGGGTCGCCTGGCGCCCAGGGCGGCCCCCGGCAGGCGCGCGCCGCCCCGGTCGGGCCGGCGCACGGCGGATGGATCTTCCGTCAGGCCGCGCCAAGCGTCGCCACTTCCCCGATCCACCGCTCCGCATCGTGCCACTCGCCGTAGCCGGATGCCGGGTTCAGGTGCCCGACCTCGCCGAGATCGACGAGCCGGCTGCCCCACCCGGCCGCCAGCGTCTCGACGCGTTCGAAGCGCGCGAGCGGATCGTTGCGGCTCGCGGCGACGATGCTCGGAAACGGCAGCGGCCCGGCCGGCACCGGGGTCCAGCCGTGCGCGGCGAGCGCGCCGGGCGTCGGATAGCCTGCGGGCATCGGCGTATCGAGATCGGCCGGCGCCGCGAGCAGCGCCCCGTGAATCGCGCGAGTGGCCTGCCGCGCCCAGTGCACGACGATCATCACGCCCGCGCTGTGTGCGACCAGCATCACCGGCCCGTCGATCGCGGCCAGCACCGCATCGAGTGCCGCGACACGCGCGGCGCGGCTCAGCTTGTCGGTGTCGAGCGGCGCGACGGAGCGTGCGTTCGGCAGACGTCGTTCGAGATGCGTCTGCCAGTGGTCTTCGACGTGATCGCGCAAGCCGGGCACGATCAGGATGGTGGGAGCGGTCGCCAGGGTCATGCAGCCTCCAGGAAGCGGTCAGGAAGAAGGTTCAGGACAGTCGTGTCGCGCGCCGTTCGCGTTCGACGCGCGCGAGATCGGCCGCATAGCTCGCGCGTCCGATCGCGAACAGCACGGCCGCCGCGAGCGGCACGGCCGGAATCCATTGCAGTGCGCCGACGAGCCCGGCGCGATCGGCCGCCCACCCCGTCAGCAGTGGACCCGGCGCCATGCCAAGCAGGTTGTTCGCGAGCGTGAGCGTCGCGAACGCCGACGCGTGGATCGCGGCCGGCGTGAGGTTCGCGACCATCGCGCCCGATGCGCCGGACGCGCCCGCGCCGACCAGCATGCCCGCGCAGATCAGCGCGAGCTGCGGCGGCCCGGGCGGCAACCGGAACGCGACCGCCAGACACACGCCGGTGAGCACGCAATACGCGATCGCGGTCAGCCATTTGCGCGAGCCGTCGGCCCGGCCGACGCGGTCGGTGACGATGCCGCAGCCGACCATCCCGACGCCCGCGAGCAGCACGAAGCCGGCCGCAAGCACGGCCGCGCGGTCGGGCGCCATCGCGTAGTAGCGGTTCAGGTAGCTCGGCAGCCACGCGAACAGCGCGCCCGGCACGAACAGGTGCAGCCCGCTGCCGAGATACGCGCAGATCACCGAGCGCGACGCGAACAGTCCCGACATCAGCGCCCGCACGCTGCCGCGCAGATCGCGCGGCGCGTCGGCCTCGCGCCGGCACGGTTCGACGCGGTACGCGGCGAGCCGCCGCTCGGTCACGACGCAGCGGTACGCGACGAGCAGCACGATGCCGAGCGCGGCCATCACGCCGAACGACCAGCGCCAGCCGAGATGCGCGCCGACCAGCCCGCCGAGCGCCATCCCGAACACCGAACCGAATGCGCCGCCGGCCATGAATGCGCCGGTGAGCGTCGCGCGCAGCCGGGCCGGAAAGATGCTGAGGATCAGCGCGACGCCGACGCTGCCGTACGCGGCTTCGCCGAGCCCGACGAGGCCGCGCGCGACCAGCATTTCCGCGTAGCTGGTCGACAGCGCGCAGCCGAGCGTCGCGACGCTCCACAACGCGGCCATCAGCACGATGCTGCGCACGCGCCCGAAACGGTCGGCGAGCACCGACAGCGGAAACGTCAGCAGCCCGACCAGCAGCGCGACGACGCCGGACAGCGAACCGAGTTGCGTGTCCGACAGCGCCCATGCGTGCTTGAGCAGCGGAAACACCGCGTTGAGCACCTGCCGCGACATGTAGTCCGACAGCAGCAGCCCGACGGTCAGCCCGAACACGAGCCACGCATACGCAGGCGCGCGCCGCTCGGTGGCCGTCCGGTCCTGCAGCGACGGCTCGATGTGATGAATCAACATGCGTGTCTCCTCCGGCACCGGGGCGGCAATGCGCCGGCGCGGCTTGCGCGGCCCCGCTCCGTGTCCCGGAGCTTGCCCTCGCGCGTCGCGCGAGGATGGGTGCCGCGCCACCTCGATCGGCGGGCGGCGCTCGCGGCCGCCCGGGACGCTGCGCGTCAGGCCGCGCGCAGCGGCACGCTCACCTGGCCCGGCCGGCGGTTCGGCGCCATCCCGAGCTGCGCGAGCGTTTGGTCGACGCCGTCGTACTGCACGCCGATCCGGTAGATCGCCTTCGCCTCCTTGCCGGTCGCGATCTCGCGGCCGAGTTCGCGGGCGATCCGCACGCACTGCTCGACCTGCTGCACCGACGTCATCCGCTTGCCCTTCTGGTCGATGATCGTGTCCTCGATGCCGCAGCGCGGATGCAGGCCGAGCGCCATCGCGACCGTGTTGATCGGCAGTACGTTCTTCATCAGCGATTCGAGCGTGATGCAGGCGCCGTCCGGGCAGCGCCGCACGAATTCCATGAAGTTGTACGGATTCGGGCCGTCGAAGCCGCCGCCGATGCCGACCCACGTGACGTTCAGCGGGCCGCGATAGACGCCGCGCCGGATGATCCGTTCGAGCGTTTCGAGCGCATGCATGCCGGTCAGCTGGAAATGCGGCTGGATGCCGGCCGCCTGCAGGCGGCGCAGGTGTTCGTCGACCCAGCCGGGGCCGGCGGGCACCGTCATCTCGCGATAGGCGTCCCACAGCGCGGCCTCGTTCAGCGACGTGCCGGCGATGTCCTTGCGGCTCATCAACTCGGTGATGTTCATCTGCACGGTGTTGATCGCGACCGTCACCTGGTCGGGCTTCGGCGTCAGCTCGGCGAGCATGTGGCGCGTGTCGTCGGACAGCCATTTCGCTTCGGCGCCGTCGCCTTCCGGCGCGAACGAGATCGAGCCGCCGACCTGCAGGATCATGTCCGGCACCGCTTCGCGCAGCCGGCCGAGCAGTTCGTTGAATTTCGACAGCCGCTTGCTGCCCTTGCCGTCGAGTTCGCGCACGTGCAGGTGCAGCACGGTCGCGCCTGCGTTGTAGCAGTCGACGGCCTTCTGCACGTGCTCGTCCATCGTCACCGGAATGTCTTCCGGAAAATCGGCGGGCATCCATTCGGGGCCGTACGGCGCGACCGTGATGACCACCTTGTCCTGGTTTTCCGGGTGCAGCGAATCGTCGAGAAATTGCATGTCGTCCTCCAGTGGGAATCGTTGTGGTTCGGGCGTACGAGGCCGTACCGGCGTGCGTACCCCGCCACGCCGGGCGGCGAGCCCGGCGCGTCGTGTCTCGGGTGGCGAATCGGTCGGCGCGCGGTGGCGCTCAGAACGGCACGTCGCCGACGATGCCCGCGCGCTCCATCCGGCGCACGCACGGCGGGTAGTCCATCACCGCGTAATGCTGCGTGCTGCGGTTGTCCCAGATCGCGACGCTGTTCTTCTTCCAGCGCCAGCGCACCTGGTATTCGGGGATATAAGCCTGGCTGATCAGGTACTGCAGCAACTGGCCGGCGCCGGGGTTCGCGTCCTGCCCGTAGCGCACGCGCGCCGGCGTGTGGAAGTTCGTGAAATGCGTGGCGAACGCATTCACGTACAGCACCTTCTCGCCGGTTTCCGGATGCGTGCGCACGACCGGATGCTCGGCGTCCGGATACTGCGCCTTCAGCGCGAGGCGCTTGTCGACCGGCATCGCCGCGCCGAAGCTCGCCTCGATGCTGTGACGCGCGCGCAAGTCGGCGATCTGCTGCTTCACGTGGTCCGGCAGGCGCTCGTACGCGAGCACCATGTTCGCCCACATCGTGTCGCCGCCAACCGGCGGACCCTCGATACAGCGCAGCACGCAGCCGAACGGCGGCGCCACGCGCCAGCTCGCATCGCTGTGCCACGCATTCTCGTAGCGGTCGTTCGGCTGGTCGGGCGACTTGTAGATCCGCACGAGCCCGGGGTGCTCGGGATCGCTGCCGGCGACCGGATGATCCTCGAGCTCGCCGAAGCGCCGCGCGAACGCGACGTGCTCGGCGCGCGTGATGTCCTGGTCGCGCAGGAACAGCACGCGATGCCGCAGCAACTGCGCGCGGATCTCGGCGAACAGGCCGTCGTCGTGCACGGCGTCGGCGAGGCTCACGTCCAGCAGTTCCGCACCGATCGCGCAGGTCAGGGGTTCGACTCGCATGCGCGCCTCCTCAGACGATGAACACCGACGAGCCGGTCGTCTTGCGCGATTCGAGATCGCGGTGCGCGTGCGCGGCGTCCTGCAGCGCATAGCGCTGGTTGATCTCGATCCTGATGCGACCGGCCGCGACGTGCGCGAACAGTTCGCCGGCCAGGTCGTTCTTCTCGGCCGGATCGGCGATGTAGTCGGCCAGCGCCGGGCGCGTCAGGTACAGCGAGCCCTTCATCGCGAGACGCTGCGGATCGAACGGCGGGATCGGGCCCGACGCGGTGCCGACGCACACCATCAGCCCGCGCCGCTTCAGCGAATCGAGCGAGCCTTCGAAGGTGTCCTTGCCGACGCTGTCGAACACGACGTCGACACCGGCGCCGTCCGTCAGTTCGCGCACGCGCTTCGCGACGTCCTCGCGGCTGTAGTCGATCGTGTGGTCGCAGCCGTGCGCGCGGGCGATCGCGGCCTTGTGTTCGCTGGAGACGGTGCCGATCACGTTGAGCCCGAGCAGCTTCGCCCACTGCGACACGATCAGCCCGACGCCGCCGGCGGCCGCATGCAGCAGGATCGTGTCGCCCGGCGCGAACGCATGGATGCGGCGCAGCAGGTAGGCCGACGTGAGGCCGCGCATCGTCATCGCGGCAGCCGTTTCGCACGCGATGCCGGCCGGCAGCCGGACGAGCGGCGCGGCGGGGATCAACCGTTCGGTGCTGTACGCGCCCAGCGTGTTCAGGAAGCCCGTGTAGGTCACACGGTCGCCGACGGCGACGTTCGTCACGCCGGGGCCGACGGCCTCGACCACGCCGGCCGCCTCGACGCCGATGCCGGCCGGCAGCGGCACCGGATACAGGCCGCTGCGGAAATACGTGTCGGCGAAGTTCAGGCCGACCGCCTCGTGCCGCAGGCGTACCTGGCCGGCGCCCGGATCGCCGACGTCGACCGCCTCCCAGCGCAGCACGTCGGGGCCGCCGGTTTCGTGGAATCGCACTGCATGTGCCATCTTGTTCTCCGTCAATCGTCAGTCCGATGCGCGTCGCGCATCGGCGGGTTCGTTCGTGTCCGGCGGCGTCGCGGGTGCGTTGTCCGCCGGGGGTTCGTCCAGTCCGGTCCAGTCGGCGTCGCCGAGGTAGCGCCGCGCGGCCGGGAAAATCACGCCTTCGATTCGCCCCATCTGCTCGAACGCGCCGTGCGCATAGCGGGCCAGCGCGGCGTCGAACGCGGCCGACGGCAGCCCGTCTTCGGCGAGCCGCGCGAGCGCGCCGAGGGCGTGCGTGTCGCGCTGGCGCTGACGGTCGAGTTCGTCCAGTTCGGCCGCGACGCACTCCGCACGAACGCGCAATGCCGCGAAGAGCCGCGCTTCGGTGGCCGTGCCGAACCGGGCGTTCTGCAGCGCGGCGAGCGCAGCCAGCGCGCGCCGTGCGTCGGCCGCTTGCCGATGCGGCTCGTTCGTCGCGTCGCCAAGCGCCGCCAGCGCGTGCAGCAGCCCCCCGGCCATGCGATGCGCATCGAGGCAGCGCGCGATCACGCGCGCCGCGGCGGGCGCCCGCCGCGACGGGCAGACGAGCACCGGCACGCCGCTCGTCGCGAGCAACTGCCGTCGCTGCGCGCGGGCCACCGCATCGGCGTCGGGCGGCAGCGCCGCGACGCCGATCAGGTCGCAGCCGAGTTTGCCGGCCAGCACGCCCGGCGACGCGTCGCCGGCCCCCGGATGGCCGGCCCCCGGATGGCCGGCCCCCGCGATCCCATGGGACAGGCCCTGCGCCCGCGCGGCGGCTTCCACTTTCGCACCGTGTCCGGGCAGCCGCGCTCCGGATAAACGCGAGTCCGGCGTGGCGGCGGGCAGCACGAACGTGACCCGCGCGCCGACCGCGCGCGCCAGTTCGAGCGCGTCGCCGATCGCGTCGATGCCGCCGGGCGCGTCGTCGACCGTCACGAGCAGATGGCGGTACATCGTGTCGCTCCGCTCAGCCGGCGGTCGGCGCGCTACGCGTCGCGCCGGTCGATACGATCTTCATGGGTGCCCTCCTCGTGGCGTTCGTCATGCATCGGAACCCATGCTATCGACGCCGCGCCGGGGCGGCCCCACTCGTCGCGGGGGGGATTGACGCACGAACGCGGTTCGACCGATCCTTGCCGCACGCCCACCCCGGACGCTGGCCCGCACGGCCCCGCCGGACTCCACTGCTGCCCCGATGGCCCACCCACCCGATCGCGCCGACGCGCCCCCCACCGAACTGGTCCTGAAGACGACCGCGCCGCGCGTGCCGGCGCAGTTGCTCGCGCGCGCACGGCTGAGCCTCGCCGCGCCGGCGTTCGACGGCCGCCCGGTCACGCTGGTGCAGGCGCCGGCCGGTTACGGCAAGACCTCGCTGCTCGCGCAATGGCGCCGCGAAACCGTCGCGCTCGGCCGCGCGGTCGTGTGGCTGTCGGCCGACGAGCGCGACGACGCGCCGCGGCTGCTGCAGGGGCTCGTGCAGGCGGTGCGGACCGGCTGCGCGCGGCCCGGTTTCGGGCGGCTGATCCCGGCCGGCGCGGCGCGTGCGCTCGACGGCCTGACCGCGTGGCTGGCCGAGGTCGCGCAACTGTCGATGGAGGCGCTGCTGATCGTCGACGACGCGGAGCGGCTGCCGCCCGCCGGCCTCGACGCGCTCACCTACGTGCTGCACAACGCGCCGCAGAACCTGCATGTCGTCGTCGCCGCGCGACGCGGGCTCGGTCACGCGGCCGGCGACCTGCTCGCGGGCGGCCAATGCACGCTGGCGGGCGCCGACTGGCTGCGTTTCACGCTCGACGAGACGATCGCGCTGGTCGGCGCGCGCTTCGCGCAACGGGTGGATGCCGACGCGTGCGCGCGGCTGTTCGAGCGCGTCGACGGCTGGCCGCTCGGGCTGCAGCTCGCGATGGCCGCGATGGCGCGCTCGGCCGATCCGCGCCAGGCGGTCGACGCGCTCGCCCAACGGGTGGACGGCACGCGCGACCGGCTCGTCGAGCTGTTGCTCGCGAACCTGTCGGCCGACGACACCGCGTTCCTGACGCGCACGAGCGTCGCCGATCGGCTGCATCCGTCGCTGTGCGCGGCGTTGCTCGACGACGTGCACGCGCCCGAGCGCCTCGCGCGGCTCGCCCGCGACACGCCGCTGTTCACCGCGTCGGACGATTCGGACTGGTGCCGGCTGCACCCGCTCGTGCGCGACACGCTGCGCGATCGGCTGGCTGCGCGTCCCGACGCCGAGCGCAGCACGCTGCACGCCCGCGCGGCCGCCTGGCTCGACGCGCACGGGATGACCGAGGAAGCCGCGCGCCACGCGTACGTGGCCGGCCAGTTCGAGACCGCGTACGCGCTCGCGCAGCGCTGCCTCGAGGATGCGATCAAGCAGGGCCGCATCAACGACGTGCTCGACTGGCTCGCGCTGCTGCCCGATACGGAGCTCGACAAGCGCCCGACGCTGCGGATCGCGGTCGCGTGGGCGCTGGCGCTCGGCGAGCGCCATGTCGAGGCGCAACGTCAGATCGCGGGCATCCTGGCCGACGACGGCACGCCGGCCGCGATGCGCTACGAATGCGCGCTGATCCTCAGTGCGGCCGCGTATTACGCCGACGAGATCGACCGCTTCGTCGCGCTGTTCGAGCCGTGGGCCGACTTCACGCCGCCGGCGGCGACGTGGCTCGCGCAAATGCACGCGAACCGGCTGTCGGCGCGCGCGATCATCGTCGGCGAACCGGCGCAGGCGCGCCGGTTCCAGCAGGCGGCGCCACGCGGCGAGACGGCGGCCGGGTTCGGCTACGTCGCGCGCTGGGGCGAGCTGATCACCGGCCTGAGCTACCTGCGCGAAGGCCAGATCCGGCTCGCGGACGACGTGCTGTCGCCGGCGCTGGCGCGCGCGGAAGCCGATCTCGGGCGGCGCCATCCGCTGACCTGCATGCTCGCGGCGATGTGCGCGGCGCTCGCGTACGAGGCCGATCGCGTCGACCAGGCCGCCGCGTTGCTCGCGAACCGGCTCGACGTGCTCGAACACGCGGGCACGCCCGACACCGTGCTGCTCGGCTATCGCACGGCCGCGCGCATCGCGTTGCTGCGCGGCGTCGAGCATCGCGCGATCGATTTGCTGGAGGCGCTCGACGCGATGGGCGTTGCCCGCCGGCTGCCGCGCCTGTCGGTCGCGAGCCTTGCCGAGCAGGTGCGCATTCACGCGGCGCGTTACCGCGAGGCAACCTGCCATGCGCTGGTCGAGCGGATCGACACGATCGCCGCGGTTGAATTTCCGGCGCACGGGCCGCTGTGGCGGCGCCCCGTCGTGCTGCTGCAGGCGAGCGCGCATGCGTACGCGGCGCTCGCCGCGCGCCGCTGGGACGACGCCTGTGCGGCGCTCGACGAAGCCGCCGTGCTGGCCCGCGAAATGAGCATGGGCCGCGAGCGCATCGAGATCATGGCGCTCAGCGCGTTCGCGCTCGAACAGTCGGGGCGCGGCGGCCGTGCGCTGCTCGACGAGGCGATGAACCTCGCGGACATGTTCGGGCTCACGCGCACGCTCGCCGACGCGCATCCGGCCGTCGCCGACTGGGCGCGCCGCGCCGGCGACGAGGCGGCCGCCGGCGACGGCCCCGCGCGGCACGCGCTGCCGCAGCCGCGCATCGTGCCGCCGGCCCCGCGCGGCGCGGCGAGCCCGCGCGCGGTGCCGAGCGTCGTGCTGACGCCGAAGGAGCGCGCGATCCTCGAGCTGCTCGCGCGCAACCTGTCGAACAAGGAGATCGCGGTCGCGCTCGCCGTCGGCGAGGAAACCGTGAAATGGCACCTGAAGAACCTGTTCGGCAAGCTGGACGCCAGCTCGCGCAAGCATGCGGTGCGCCGCGCGCTGGTGCTCGGGCTGCTCGAAAGCGCGCCCTGATGCCGGCCTGAACCCGTCACCCGCGGCTGCGCAGTCGCCTGTCCATCCCCTTTCGATTCTCCGCAACCCTGCCCCCCGCGCATGGGGGGGAGCGGCCGCCCGTCGTTGCGTAGTCTTTCCGCACGGCTCGCGGCGGCGCGCATGTCGCGCGTTCCCGCCTGCCCCGCTGCTTCCCCGCTTCACCCGGCCGGGCTCGATCCCGTCCGGTCCATGACGATTCTGGAGACTTCGATGAAGACGAAACTGGCCGCGCTCGCGGCGCTTGCCGGCTGTTCGACGCTCGCGCACGCGCAATCCTCCGTCACGCTGTACGGCGTGATCGACACGGGCCTGCTGTACCAGAGCACGTCGGCCGCGTCGTTCAGCCCGAGCGCGCCGAACACCGGCAAGGTGTTCCGCATGAAGGACGGCGGCATCTATTCGAGCTTCTGGGGCATCCGGGGCAGCGAGGACATCGGCGGCGGCTACAAGATCAACTTCAAGCTGCAGGGTTCGTTCGACAGCAGTACCGGCAAGCTGCAGCTGAGCGACACGCCGGGCGCCGTCGCGATCTTCAACCAGGTCGCGTCGCTCGGCGTGTCGGGCCCGTTCGGCACGTTCACGGCCGGCCGCCAGATCGTGCCGATGATCTACGCGATGGCCGACACCGACGTGCGCAATGCGCAGTTCTTCGGCAGCGTGCTGACCGCGTGGCTCGGCCTGAACACGGCCGCCGGCTGGCCGGGCACGAGCACCAACGGCGCGATCGGCGCGCTGTACGACAGCAATGCGCTCGTCTACCAGTCGCCGACGTTCGCGGGTGCGTCGATCGCGCTCGAATACGCGCCGGGCGGCGTCGCCGGGCAGTTTCAGGGCGGCACGCGCGAATCGGTCGTGCTCAGGTATGCGAACGACGGGCTGAACCTGTCGGCCGTCTACTACAACGGTCACGACACGAATCCGGCGCCGGGCGTCGCGCCGACCGGCGTCGACAACAATCGCTTCGTCTACGCCGGCGCGAAATACACGATCCGCGATTTCTCGGTGTCGGCGTCGTACGGCAACGGCAGGAATCCGTCGCATGCGGACAAGGTGAACCTCGACATGCTGTCGGCCGGCGTCGGCTATCGCTTCACGCCCGCGTTGCAGGTCACGTCCGCCGTGTACTACCTGAAGGATCGCAACCGTTCCGAAAACCGCTCGACGGCGGTCGTGCTCGCGGCCGACTACAGCTTGTCGAAACGGACGATGGTCTATGCGCAGGTCGGCCACGTGAACAATCGCGGCACGATGGACCAGATGCTCGTGTACGGGCAGCCGGTCGCACCGGGCGTCGGCACCACGGCCGCGATGGTCGGGCTGCGGCACAACTTCTGACGGCGCCGGGCGAGGCGGCACCGGGCGCGCGTGGTCGAGCCCTGCATCGATTCCGCGGATCGGCTACAGTGGGCGTTTTTCGGCGCGCTCCGGCCCGCCGCCGCGCCGTGGAACGTGTTCGGGCGCGGCAGCGCAACGCTGCGCGGATCATCCACTTCGACGAGCGAACCTTCATGCCCGACCTGTCCGCCTTCCCGATCACGAAAAAATGGCCGGCCCAGCATCCCGACCGTCTCCAGCTCTATTCGCTGCCGACGCCGAACGGCGTCAAGGTGTCGATCATGCTCGAGGAAACCGGCCTGCCGTACGAGCCGCACCTCGTGCGCTTCGACACGAACGACCAGTTTTCGCCCGAATTCCTGTCGCTGAACCCGAACAACAAGATTCCCGCGATCATCGATCCGAACGGCCCCGACGGCCAGCCGCTGCCGCTGTTCGAATCGGGCGCGATCCTGATCTATCTCGCGGACAAGACGGGTCAGCTGATCCCGAAGGATCTCGCGGGCCGCTACGAGACGATCCAGTGGGTGATGTTCCAGATGGGCGGCATCGGGCCGATGTTCGGCCAGGTCGGCTTCTTCCACAAGTTCGCCGGCCGCGATTATGAGGACAAGCGCCCGCGCCAGCGCTACGTCGACGAGTCGAAGCGCCTGCTCGGCGTGCTCGACGCGCATCTCGCGAACCGCCAGTGGGTGATGGGCGATACCTACACGATCGCCGACATCGCGATCTTCCCGTGGGTGCGCAATCTGGTCGGTTTCTATGAGGCGGGCGATCTGGTCGGGTTCAGCGAATTCCGGAACGTCAAGCGGGTGCTCGACGCGTTCGTTGCGCGGCCGGCAGTGGAGCGCGGGCTCAATATTCCGGCGCGCGGCTGAGCAAGCGGGCCGCCGTGTGCGGCCTGCCGTCGGCTCGGGCCCGCCGCGTTACGCGGCGGGCTTTTTTTGCCCGCGTGGTGCGCCGGCGTCACGCGTCCGCCGCTGCGCCTTTCAGCCCCGCCAGCAACTTCCCCAGCAGTTCCGACAACTGCACCTGTTCCGCCTCCGACAGCGCCGCCAGCAGCGCACGCTGGTTGTCGATGTGCGCAACAACCGCTTCATCGATCAGCGCCCGCCCGGCATCCGTCAGCGCGACGAGCGTGCCGCGCCCGTCGGCCGGGTTCGGCCGGCGCTCGACCCAACCCGCCTTCTGCAGCCGATCGATGCGCGCGGTCATCCCGCCCGACGACATCATCAACGCGTCGTACAGCGCGGTCGGCGTCAGCGCGAAAGGCGCACCGCTGCGCCGCAGCGTCGCGAGCACGTCGAATTCGCCCGGCTGCATGCCGTAGCGCGCGAACAGCGGATTGAGACGGTCGCGCGCGATCACGAGCGCGGCTTCCTGCAACCGCCCCATCACCACCATCGACGTTGCGTCGAGGTCCGGACGCTCGGCGCGCCATTGCGCGAGCGCATGCTCGGCTCGATCCATTAACCCTCCTCGGCTTGCCAGTTATCTTGACGTCGAGATAAATCGGCGTTTATCTTGATGTCGAGATACTTTACCTGAAAAACGCGCGGCGCCTCGCTGGCAGCCGCGTACCGATAGAGAGGGCCTTGCAATGAATCGCTTCACTTCCCCCGGATGGCGGCTCGCCGCGATCGTGCTCGTCGGGATGAACCTGCGGCCGGCGCTCGCCGCGGTCGGCCCGTTGCTCGACATGATCCAGCGCGCGACGGGGATCGGCGACGGCGCGGCCAGCCTGCTGACGACGATCCCGATCCTGCTGATGGGGCTCGGCGCACTGAGCGCGCGGCGCCTGCAGCGCCTCACCGGGATCGCGGGCGGCGTGTGGCTCGGTGTCGCGTTGATCGGGCTGGCTTGCGCGTCGCGCGTCGGTGCGCAGCATGCGTGGCTGCTGCTCGCGAGTGCGTGCTGCGCGGGCGTCGGGATCGCGATGGTGCAGGCGCTGTTGCCCGGCTTCGTGAAGGCGCATTTCGCAACCCGTATCGGCGGGGCGATGGGTGTCTACTCGACGTCGATCATGGGCGGTGCGGTGCTCGCGAGCGTCATCGCACCATTTGCCGCGGCGCGCTGGGGCTGGCTCGCCGCGCTTGCAGGCTGGGCGTTGCCGGCGGCGCTCGCCGCGCTGGCCTGGCCGCTGGCCAGCCGCGATGGCGACGCGCTTGCCGCCGGGCCGGCGTCGGTATCGAATGCGCGGCCGTCGCGTTCGCCGCGCGCATGGCGGCTCGCGCTGTTCTTCGGCATCGCGACCGGCGCATACACGCTGGTGCTCGCGTGGCTGCCGCCGTACTACATGCGGCTCGGCTGGTCGCCGACCGCGGCCGGCAGCCTGCTCGGCGGCGTGACGCTCGCGGAAGTCGTCGCGGGGCTGACGATTTCCGCGACGATCGACCGTCTGCCCGATCGCCGGCCCGCGCTGCATGCGGCGATCGCGTCGCTGTTCGTCGGGTTGCTGGTGATGCTGGCCGCACCGGAAGCGCTCGCATTGCCGGCCGCGCTGCTCCTCGGCGCGGGAATCGGCGCGCTGTTTCCGCTGTCGCTGATCGTCACGGTCGACCATGCGGCGACGCCGGCCGATGCCGCGTCGCTGACGGGGTTCGTGCAGGGTATCGGTTACTTGATCGCCGGCTTGTTCCCGTTCGCGGCCGGCATCGTGCGCCAGCATCTCGCCGACCTGACACCCGCATGGATGGCGATGGCGTGCCTCTGTGTCGTGCTGTTCGTGCTCGCGGCCGGGTTCGCGCCGAAACGGGTGCGGCAGATGGCGCGAGCCTGAGCGACATCGCGGACCAGCGGCGCGGGTGTCTGCATGCCCGGTGTCGTCCCGGTCATGCTCGCTCGCGCACCGGCAATATCCTCGCGGCCCGTCCAGATACTCGGCTCCACGGCGCTGGCGTGTTCAGCCTGCGCTCGCGTACAGCGTCGAATCCGCGAACCCTTCGGCGTCGAGCACGCGCCCGATCAGGATCAGCGCGGTGCGCTCGATCTGCGTGCCCTGCACCTTGCCGACGATGTCGGCCAGCGTGCCCGTCACGCGCGCCTCGTCGGGCCAGCTCGCGCGATAGATCACCGCCACCGGGCAATCGGCGCCGTAATGCGGCAGCACTTCGTCGACGATGCGCGCGAGATGGCGCACGCCGAGATGGATCGCGAGCGTCGCGCGGTGCGCGGCCAGCCCGCCGAGCGCTTCGCCTTCCGGCAGTGTCGTCTTGCCCGCGAAGCGCGTGAGGATCACCGTCTGCGCGATGCCGGGCAGCGTCAGCTCGACGCCGAGCGTCGCCGCGCACGCGGCCGTGGCCGTCACGCCCGGCACGATTTCGTACGGAATCCCGAGCGCTTTCAGGCGGCGGATCTGCTCGCCGATCGCGCCGTACAGCGACGGGTCGCCCGAATGCACGCGCGCGACGTCCTGCCCGTTCGCGTGCGCGGCGGCGAGCAGCGCGACGATCGCGTCGAGGTCGAGCTCGGCCGTGTTGACGACCTGCTCCGCGCGATGACCGTCGAGCACGGCAGCCGGCACGAGCGAGCCCGCGTACAGGATCACCGGGCACGTGCGCACGAGGCGCTGGCCCTTCACCGTGATCAGCTCCGGGTCGCCGGGGCCCGCGCCGATGAAATACACCGTCATCGAAATTTCTCCGTCAATTCGTTGAGTGGCCGCTGCGTCGCGTCACGCGCGCGCGGCCGGATCGAGCGCGTCGATGAGCGCTCGGACCGAGTCGAACGCGCGGTCGGCATCGGGCAGCGGCGGCCGGCGCAGCATCACGACCGGCAGCCCGCGTTCGCGCGCGACGTCGAGCTTGGCCTCGGTGGCCGCGCCGCCGCTGTTCTTGCTGACGACGACGTCGATGCCCGCCAGCGCGAACAGCGCGCGTTCGCCGTCGAGCGTGAACGGCCCGCGCGCGGCGACGACCTGCGCACGGGCGTTGCCGGGATGCGCGTCGAGGCAGCGGACGAGCCAGAACTGGTGTGGCGGGATCGCATCGAGATGCGCGAGCGGTTCGCGTCCGAGCGTGAACAGCGGGCGCCGGAACGGCGCGAGCGCGGCCTCGATGCCGGCCCAGTCGTCGACCATCCGCCAGTCGTCGCCCGGCTGCGGCGTCCACGGCGCGCGGCGCAGCGCCCACAGCGGCACGCCCGCGTCGCGCGTCGCCGCCGCGGCGTTCGCGCTGATTTGCGCGGCATACGGATGCGTGGCGTCGATCACGAGGCCGATGCCGGCGTCGCGCAGATACGTGGTGAGCCCGGCTGCGCCGCCGAACCCGCCGACGCGCACGTCGCAGCGCAGATCGTCGGGCGTCTTGCCGAGGCCGGCGAGACTGTAGACATGATGCGGGCCGAGCGCGCGCGCGATTTTCAGCGCGTCGCCAGTGCCGCCGAGCAGCAGGATGCGCGCGCTCATCGCGCCGCCCCGACAAAGCGGCCCTGCCGGTCGATCGCGAACATCTCGACCGCGACCGACGGCGGCACGATGTCGCGCGCCACCTGCAACGCATGCGCGCAGACCAGATCGCCGAGCGGCACGGCGTCGGCCTGCGCGAGTTTCAACGCTTCCTGGCTCGTGTTCGCCGCGCGCATCGCGGCCTGCAGCGCGTCGCTCGCACCGGCTTCGGCCGCCCACTGCGCGAGCAGCGGCAGGTCGATGCTCGAATGGCGGCTGTGCAGATCGAGATGGCCGGCCGCGAGCTTGCTCAGCTTGCCGAAGCCGCCACACATCGACAGGCGCGCGACCGGCGCGCGCCGCAGATGCTTGAGCACCGCGCCCGCGAAATCGCCCATCTCGATCAGCGCCATGTCGGGCAGCTGGTAGTGCGCGCGCATCGCGTCCTCGCTCGCGTTGCCCGTGCAGGCCGCGATGTGCGCGATGCCGTTCGCGCGCGCGACGTCGATGCCCTGATGAATCGACGCGATATAGGCCGAACACGAGAACGGCCGCACGATGCCGGTCGTGCCGAGGATCGACAGCCCGCCGACGATGCCCAGCCGCGGGTTCATCGTCTTCAGCGCGAGCACCTCGCCGCCTTCGACGCCGATCGTCACGTCGAAGCCGCCCGCGTAGCCGTGCTCGGCCGCAAGCGCCTCCAGGTGCGTGGTCATCATCTGGCGCGGCACCGGATTGATCGCCGGTTCGCCGACCGGCAGCGTCAGCCCCGCGCGCGTGACCGTGCCGACGCCCGGCCCGGCATGAAAGCGCACGCCGGGCGCCGCCGCGAGCGCGACGCGCGCGAAGATCAGCGCGCCATGCGTGACGTCCGGATCGTCGCCGGCATCCTTGATCGTGCCGGCTTCGGCGCCGTCGGCGGTCGTGCGGCAGAACTCGAGCCGCATCATCACGCGCTGACCCTTCGGCAGCACGATCTCGACCGCGTCGTCCGCGTGACCCGTGAGCAGCAGCCGCGCGGCCGCGAGCGACGTCGCGGTCGCGCAACTGCCGGTCGTGTAGCCGAAGCGCAGCGGCGCGGGCTGTTCGGGGGTTTCGTCGCGCATCACGCGTCCATTGGGTTCGACGGATGCGACGCGCCGGCCACGGCAGCCGCATCCGCGGCATCGGGCTTGCGCGCGTCGTACAGCGTGACCGGCAGCGGCTGCCGCCACGTGTCGAAGCGGCCGAGCGGTTCGGCATGCGCGAACGATACGCGCGTAAGCGTGCCGCCGTGCACATCGCGCCAGGCGGCGAGCGCCATCTCGCCCTGCAGCGTGACCGCGTTCGCGACCAGCCGCCCGCCGGGTTTCAGCGACGCCCAGCACGCGTCGAGCACGCCGGGCGCCGTCGCGCCGCCGCCGATGAAGATCGCATCGGGCGCGGCGAGCCCCGCAAGCGCTGCAGGCGCACGGCCCGCGACGAGTTGCAGGCCCGGCACGCCGAGCGTATCGCGGTTGTGTTCGATGAAGCGTTGACGCTCGGCATGCGCTTCGATCGCGATCGCCTGGCAGGATGGATGCGCGCGCATCCATTCGATGCCGATCGAGCCGCTGCCGGCGCCGACGTCCCACAGCAGTTCGCCGGGCGCGGGCGCGAGGCGGCCGAGCGTCATCGCGCGCAGGTCGCGCTTGGTGAGCTGGCCGTCGTGGCGGTACGCATCGTCGGGCAGGCCGGGCGTGAGCGCGCGGCGCGGTGCGTCGGGGCCCGCCTGGCAGTCGAGTGCGACGAGATTGAGCGCGGCGGTTTCGTCGACGTGCCAGTCTTGCGCGAGGCCATCGATCCGTCGCTCGAGCGGGCCGCCGAGGTGTTCGAACACGCTGATGCGCGTCGGCCCGAAGCCGCGCGCGGCGAGTTCGGCCGCGACGGCGGCCGGCGTGCGGCCGTCGGCGCTCAGCACGAACAGGCGCCGGCCCGGCAGCAGGTGGCGGGCCAGCGTCGCGAGCGGACGCCCGACCAGCGAGACCGCGCCGACGTCCTGCAGCGCCCAGCCGAGGCGCGCCGCGGCGAGCGACAGCGACGACGGCGCGGGCAGCACGCGCCATTCGTCGGGAGAAAGCTGGCGGGCGAGCGTCGCGCCGACGCCGAACAGCATCGGGTCGCCGCTCGCGAGCACGCACACCGGCGCGCCGCGGCGCGCGAGCAGCCCCGACAGGTCGAACGGCGACGGCCATGCTTCGCGCGTCGCGCGCAGTCGCGCGGGCAGCATGTCGAGCTGCCGCTTCGCGCCGACCACGTGCGCCGCATCGAGCAGCGCGCGCCGCGCGTGGCGTCCGAGCCCCGCGTAACCGTCGTCGCCGATGCCCACTACCGTCAGCCACGCCGTCATGCACCCTTCCCCATCGTTCGATTCCATCGTGTCGCCGCGCGGCCGTGAAAGCGCCGGTGCAGCCGTCCGCGTTGCAAAAAACGGCATGGTACCGTGTTCCACCCCGCGTTTCACCTGCCCGCCCGCGCGCGCGGCCGTTGCCCGCTTCGCTCGCCGCGAACCGCCAGCCGGTCGCGAATCGCGACCGAAATCGGGTATCCTACGGCCGTTCGTTCGCCGGTGCCCTTCGGGGCCGAAGAGGGAACACAGGGCGCCCCGCGCGCCGCTGTGGCTGCCCCCGCAACTGTAGACAGCGAGCCGATCTCCCTCCTCATGCCACTGGTTTCACCGGGAAGGCCGGGAGTCGGCGCCGACCTGTCAGCCAGGAGACCTGCCGGCCAGAAAGTGCGTGCGTGCCAGTCGGCGTCGGGCGGGGTGTACCGATGCGTTGGCCGCGGCGCCACACTGTTCCGGTATCCCGTTGAGTTCCGCCCCCGATTCGATTCCTGCGTCGCCCGTCGTGCGCCCGTCGGCCTGCCCGGGGCTCGTGCGCGTGGTCGCGGCCGCCGACGGCGGGTTGTGCCGGATCAAGCTGCCTGGCGGCCGGCTCGACGCGCGCCAGGCGCGTGCGATCGCCGCCGCCGCGCGCCGGTACGGTTCCGGCGCGATCGATGCGACCAATCGTGCGAATCTCCAGTTGCGCGGCATTCGCGACGGCGCGGCCGATGCGTTGACCCACGCGCTGCTCGAAGCGGGGCTCGGCCCGCGCGCAAACGCCGACGACACCGCCGCCGAGGCGGCCGCGCTCGCGGCGAGCGACGACGTCCGCAACGTGCTGCTCAGCCCGCTCGCCGGGCACGACCCGACCGCGCTCGTCGATAGCCACGCGCTCGCCGTGCCGCTGCTCGACATGCTGGCGAACGAGCCGCGCCGCGGCGAACTGTCGCCGAAATTCTCGATCCAGCTCGATGGTGGCGAAGCGGTCGCGGCGCTCGATCATCCGCACGACATCTGGCTCGCCGCGTGGCGCCGTGCCGACGGCGCGGTACGTCTCGCGGCGGGGCTGGCCGGCTGTCCGCCGGTGGCGCCCGGCGACCGGCCCGCGTCGGTCGACGTGTCGCCCGATCAGGGCGTCGCGCTGGTGCGCGCGCTGCTGCGCGCGTTCCTCGATCTCGCGCCGGCCGACGTCACGCGGATGCGCGCGTTGCTCGCGACGTGCAGCGAACGCACGCTGTTCGAACGCGCCCGGCGCTACCTGCCCTTTCCGCTCGCGGCCGATCCGGCGCTTGCCGGCTGGCGGCGCACGCATGCCGACCCGGCGTTGCGTTTCGGCGCGCAGCCGTCGCGCGACGCGGCCCGCTGCAGCGTCGGCGCGCAATTCGCGCTCGGGCGGCTCGACACGGCGCAACTGGAACGGCTCGCCGCGCTGGCCGAAGCCGACGGCGACGGCACGCTGTCGATGACGCCGTGGCAAGGCGTGTTCATGCACGGCGTGCCGAACGAACGTGCGGTGGCAATGCGCGAAGCACTCAAGTCGCTCGGCCTCGTAGGCGCGGCGTCCGAGCCGCTGGCGGCGCTCGTCGCCTGTACCGGCAGCGCGGGCTGCGCGAAAGCGCACGCCGACACGAAACACGACGCACTCGCGCTCGCCGCGCGCATCGGCCGGCCGCTCGACGTGCACCTGACCGGCTGCGCGCGCCACTGCGCGCTGCCGCATCCCGCGACGCATACGCTCGTCGCGGTGGCGCCCGCGCACTACGACCTTTACCGGCGCGACGCGGCCGCGGGCCTCGGCGCCCCGCTCGCGCGCCATCTGACGATTGACCAGGCCGCGGTCCGACTCATGGACGCGCGGCACAGCCAGGACACCACCGATGCTTGACTATATTCGCGACGGGCAGGAAATCTACCGCCAGTCGTTCGCGACGATCCGCGCCGAGGCCGACCTGTCGCAGGTTCCGCCCGATCTCGAGAAACTCGCGGTGCGCGTGATCCACGCGTGCGGGATGGTCGACGTCGTGTACGACCTGCGCTTCTCGGCCGGCGCCGGCACGGCCGGCCGCACGGCGCTCGCGGCCGGTGCGCCGATCCTGTGCGACGCGAGGATGGTCGCCGAAGGCATCACGCGCGCGCGGCTGCCCGCGGCCAACCGCGTGATCTGCACGCTCGGTGAGCCGGAGGTGCCCGAGCTCGCGCGCCGGCTCGGCAACACGCGTTCGGCCGCCGCGCTCGAACTGTGGCGCCCGCATCTCGCGGGCAGCGTCGTCGTGATCGGCAATGCGCCGACCGCGCTGTTCCACCTGCTCGACATGATCGACGCCGGCGCGCCGCGCCCCGCGCTGATCCTCGGTTTCCCGGTCGGCTTCATCGGCGCGGCTGAATCGAAGGCGATGCTCGACGCCGACAGCCGCGGCGTGCCGTACGTCGCGCTGCTCGGCCGGCGCGGCGGCAGCGCGATGGCGGCCGCCGCGGTCAATGCGCTTGCAACGGAGGTCGAATGACGACCGCGCGCGGACGGCTGTTCGGGGTGGGCGTCGGCCCCGGCGATCCCGAGCTGATGACGATCAAGGCGCTGCGCGTGCTGCAGGCCGCGCCCGTGGTCGCGTATTTCGTCGCGAAGGGCAAGAAAGGCAACGCGTACGGCATCGTCGAAGCGCACCTGCTCGACGGGCAGACGCAACTGCCGCTGGTCTACCCGGTGACGACCGAGGCGCTGCCGCCGCCGCTCTGCTACGAGACGGTGATCGCCGATTTCTACGACACCGCGGCCGAGATCGTCGCGGCGCACCTCGATGCGGGCCGCGACGTCGCGGTGATCTGCGAAGGCGACCCGTTCTTCTACGGCTCGTACATGTACCTGCACGACCGCCTCGCGCCGCGTTACGACACCGAGGTGATCCCCGGCGTGTGCGCGATGCTCGGCGGCACGGCCGTGCTCGGCCAGCCGCTCGTCTATCGCAACCAGAGCCTGTCGGTGCTGTCGGGCGTGCTGCCCGAGCATGAACTGCGCGAGCGGCTCGCGCGGGCCGACGCGGCCGTCGTGATGAAGCTCGGCCGCAATTTCGACAAGGTGCGACGCGTGCTCGACGAACTCGGGCTTGCGAAGCGCGCGCGGTACGTCGAGCGCGCGACGATGGCCAACCAGCGCATCGTACCGCTCGACGAGGTCGATCCGATGGCGTCGCCGTATTTCTCGCTGCTCGTCGTGCCGGGGGAAAAATGGCAAGGATGATGACGCCGCCCGCGATCGTGATCCTCGGCGCGGGCGCGCTCGATACCGCGCGGCGGATCCAGGCGCGTTACCCGGGCGCCCGTGTGCACGGTCTCGCGTCGCGCGTCGACACCGACGTGCCGTTCGACGAGCTCGGCGCGCACCTGCGCGAACTCTATGCACGCGGCTTGCCGATCGTCGCGCTGTGCGCGGCCGGCATCGTGATCCGCTGCCTCGCGCCCGCGCTTGCCGACAAGGGCGTCGAGCCGCCGGTGCTCGCGGTCGCGGAGGACGGCTCGGCCGTCGTGCCGCTGCTCGGCGGGCTGACGGGCGTCAACGTGATCGCGCGCGAGATCGCCGAATGCGTCGGTGTCGCGCCGGCGATCACGACGAGCGGCGAACTGCGCTTCGGCGCGTGCGTGCTCAATCCGCCGGAAGGCTATGCGCTCGCCGATCTCGCGCAGGGCAAGCGCTTCGTGTCCGACCTGCTCGCGGGCGCGTCGACGCGCATCGACGGCGCGGCGCCGTGGCTCGACGACGTCGCGCTGCCCCGTGATGCCGCGGCCGCGCACGCGATTCGCGTGACGCCCGATGCGTGGCGCGGCGCGCGCGACGAGCTTGTGATTCATCCGCGCAGCGTGGTGGTCGGTGTTGCCGCGGATGCCGTGCATGCAGGCGAAGCGCTTGCTGCGCGCATCGACGCCATGCTCGACGCACAGGGCCTCGCGCGGCTGGCGCTCGCGGCCATCGTCGCGCCGGCGTCGGCGATCGGCGACGCCGCGCTGGAAGCCGCGGCGAGCACGCTCGACGTGCCGCTGCGTTTCGTCGATAGCGATCGCGACGGCAACGCGGCAGCCGACGCCGCCACGCTGCTCGGTCGTGCGTTGCGCGTCGCACATACGCTTCGTGGCGAATCGCACGGTCTCGCGTGCGCGGTCGCATCGCATCCGGTCGACCCGGCCACGCTCGGCCGCGCACGCGGCCGCCTGACGGTGCTCGGCCTCGGCCCGGGCGCCGCCGCGTGGCTCACGCCGGCCGCGCGCGCGGCGCTCGCGGACGCGACCGACATTCTCGGCTATACGACCTACGTGAACATGGCCGGCCCGTTTCGGGCGGACCAGCGCGTGCACGGCACCGACAATCGCGAGGAAATGCAGCGCGCGCGCCATGCGTTCGAACTGGCGGCCGAGGGCCGGCGCGTCGCGGTCGTGTCGTCGGGCGACCCGGGCGTGTTCGCGATGGCCGCGGCCGTGCTCGAAGCGCTCGACGAAGCGCGCGACCCGCAATGGGCCGCGGTCGACCTGCGCGTGGAGCCCGGCATCTCGGCGTCGCTCGCGACGGCCGCGCAGGCCGGCGCACCGCTCGGCCACGACTTCTGCGCGATCTCGCTGTCGGACAACCTGAAGCCGTGGGACGTGATCGAGACGCGCCTGCAACACGCGGCGCAAGCCGATCTCGTGATGGCGTTCTACAACCCGATTTCGCGCGCGCGGCCGTGGCAGCTCGACCGTGCGCTCGACATCGTGCGCGCGCATCGCGCGGCCGATACGGTGGTCGTGCTCGGCCGCGACATCGGGCGGCCGGGCGCGACGCTTGCGACGACGACCCTCGGCGCACTGCGCAGCGACCAGGTCGACATGCGCACGATGGTGATCGTCGGCTCGTCGACGACGCGGCGCTTCGCGATCGGCAACGCACGCGAATGGGTCTACACGCCGCGCTGGTATCGCTGAACGTCGCGGCGCGCGTACCGAATCCGGCGGCGCTCGCGTGAATGCGCATGCATGCGAGCCGCTGACCGGCGCGTCGCCGGTTCGCTGGAACCGGTCCATGCACGCGCTGCCTCCCGGTCAGCCGGAAAAAGTGCCCGCTCCGCGTTTCGCAACGCGACCGAATCGGCAAGATCGTTACGTATCGGGAATCGAATAACAAAAAGAAGAACACCTAAATTCCCTATTCGACACGAATCCTCCAAGATAGGCACGCCGCCGACGGGACACGTGCCTGTCCCGCCGGCGGCGATACGCAGGCCAGCGTATCCCTCTTCCACTTGGAGAACACAGAATGAACAACAATGTGTTGCCGCGTTTCGTTCCGCGTGCGTTTGCCGCGGGTTGTCTGCTCGCGATGGCGAGCGTGTCGCACGGTGCCGGCGTCTATGCACCCTATGTCGACGTGACGCTCTATCCGACACCGCTGGTCGACCAGATCGGCGTGCGCCAGGGCATCCAGCAGTTCACGCTCGCATTCGTGGTCGCGGGCAACGGCTGCGTGCCGTCGTGGGGCGGTGTCCAGCCGATCGGCAACGGCGCGAGCGGCGGCCTGCTGACCGCGCTGTCCACGTCGATCGCGAGCTATCGCGCGAAAGGCGGCGAAGTCGCCGTGTCGTTCGGCGGCGCGAACGGCACGCCGCTGATGCAGGCATGCTCGACGGTCCCCGCGCTGAAGAGCGCGTACCAGACGGTGATCGACACGTACGGCCTCACGCACATCGACTTCGACATCGAGGGCGCGTCGCAGCAGGACACGGCTGCGGTCGCGCGCAACTTCCAGGCGGTCGCGCAGCTGCAGGCCGACTACGCGGCGAAGGGCAAGCCGCTGCACGTGACGCTGACGCTGCCGACGATGCCGACCGGGCTCACGCAGGACGGCGTGAACGTCGTCAACGCGGCCATCGCGAACAAGGCCACGTTCGATGCGGTCAACGTGATGGCGATGGATTACGGCCCCGCGAACCTCGATATGGGCGCCGCCGCGATCAGCGCCGCGCAGGCGCTCTACTCGCAGCTCGACACGGCGTTCAAGTCGGCCGGGCAGCCGAAGACCAATGCGCAGCTGTGGCAGATGGTCGGCGTGACGCCGATGATCGGCGTGAACGACGTGCAAGGCGAAACGTTCACGCTCGCGAATGCGCAGACCGTGCTGAACGCGGCAATCGCGAACGGCTGCGGCTTCTTCGGCAACTGGTCGGTCGGCCGCGATCAGGCGTGCCCGTCCGGCGGCACGTATGCGTCGCCGACCTGCTCGGGCGTCGCACAGCAACCGTACGCGTTCGCGACGATCTTCAAGAAGCTCGACGGCAAGTGGGGCGCGGGCGTCACGCAGGACCCGAACTACGGCGGCGGTTCGGACGGCGGCACGCCGCAGCCGGGCGCACCGTGGGCGGCCGGCCAGGTCTATACGGCCGGCGCGACGGTCACCTACCAGGGCACGACGTATCAGGCGCAGTGGTGGACGCAGGGCGACGTGCCCGGCCAGGCGGCCGTGTGGAAGCCGGTCGGCGGCGGCACGCCCGCGTGGTCGGCGACGACCGCCTACCAGGGCGGCACGTGCGTGACGTACCAGGGCGCGAAGTATTGCGCGAAATGGTGGACGCAGGGCGACAACCCGAGCGCGGGCGGCGTGTGGGTGAAGTCGTGACGCTGCGACGCGCTCGCGCGTGACGCGCGGCGGGCCGTTTCCGGCGTGTCAGCACCGAACGCCGGCGACGGCCCGCTGCCTGCGCCGTCGCACGCCGCGGCCCTACCCGCGCGCGTGCTCGGCCAGCAGCCGCGCCTTCGCGTCGACGAGCAGCGCCGCATGCGTGTCGCGATGCTGGCGAATCCGCTCGGTCGGCCCGACGACCGACAGCCCGTACCAGTCGCCGTCGAGCATCAGCGCCACCGCGATCGCCGACAGTTCGGGCGCGCTCTCGCCGAAGTTCTCGGCCCAGCCGAGTTCGCGAAACCGCGCGGTCTGCGCGACGAGCGCCGGCAGGTCGGCCACCGTCGCGTCGGTGAAGCGCTCGAACGGCAGTTGCCCGCCGAGCGCCTGCTGCGCGTCGCCCGCGAGTTCCGCGAAGATCGCCTTGCCGATCGAGTTCGCGTGCAGCGGCCGCAGCTCGCCCGGCTGGCGCGTATAGCGGATCGCCTGCTCCGATTCGACGACGTCGAGATACGTGACCGACGCGCCCTGGATCTTGCCGAGCACGGCGGTTTCGCGGCTCGCGTCGCGCAGTGCGACGAGGTGCGGATGCACGATGTCGACGACCGGATCGGGCGCGTCGATCGCCGCGGCGATCGTCTGCAGGCGCCGCGTCGGATAGTAGCCACCGCGCTTGCGCACTTCGTACAGGTAGCCGCGGCTCACGAGCGTGCGCGCCATCGCGAGGCAGCTCGA
The DNA here is from genome assembly GCF_003253915.1 of Burkholderia sp. 28_3. Classification (NCBI taxonomy): domain Bacteria; kingdom Pseudomonadati; phylum Pseudomonadota; class Betaproteobacteria; order Burkholderiales; family Burkholderiaceae; genus Burkholderia; species Burkholderia sp. 28_3. The sequence continues at coordinate 189,987 of NZ_QKZF01000003.1, read as the reverse complement.
CGCCGGCACGTTGAGCAGGCGCGCGAGTTCGGTGAGCGGCAGCGGCCGCCGTTCGGCGGCGAACAGCTCGAACAGGTCGAGCGTGCGGGCAACGAGTTTGACGTCCATGACGAGCGCTTGATTCGGAACGGGAAACCGCGCGCCGGGCGGGCCGCCGGGTCGCTACGGTCAGTACGACTTCGGCAGCCCGAGCACCTTCTCCGCGATGTAGCACAGGATCAGTTGCGGACTCACGGGCGCGAGCCTCGGAATCATACACTCGCGCAGGTAGCGCTCGACATGGTATTCCTTCGCGTACCCCATCCCGCCGTGCGTCGCGATTGCCGTCTGGCAGGCCTGGAACGCGGCTTCCGCGCCGAGGTATTTCGCCGCGTTCGCCTCCGCGCCGCACGCCTGGCCCGCGTCGTAGCGCGTCGCGGCCTTCATCACCATCAGCCACGCGGCCTCGAGCTGCATCCACGCCTGCGCGAGCGGATGCTGGATCGACTGGTTCTGCCCGATCGGCCGACCGAACACCACGCGCTCGCACGCATACTGCGTCGCGCGGCGCAGCGCGGCCTGCCCGAGCCCGATCGCCTCCGCGGCGATCAGGATGCGTTCCGGGTTCAGCCCGTGCAGCAGATAGCGAAAGCCGTCGCCTTCGTTGCCGATCAGGTCGTCGCGCGACACGCGCAGGTTGTCGATGAACAGCATGTTCGAATCGACCGCCTTGCGGCCCATCTTCTCGATCTCGCGCACTTCGACGCGCGAACGGTCGAGGTCGGTATAGAACAGGCTCAGCCCGTCGGTCGGCTTCGCGACCTGGTCGAGCGGCGTCGTGCGCGCGATGATCAGCATCTTGTTCGCGACCTGCGCGGTCGAGATCCAGATCTTGCGCCCGCTCAGCACGTAGTGATCGCCGTCGCGGCGCGCCTGCGTGCTCAGGTGCGTGGTGTCGAGCCCGGCGTCGGGTTCGGTCACCGCGAAGCACGCCTTGTCGTGCCCGGCGATCAGCGGCGGCAGGAAGCGCGTCTTCTGCGCGTCGTTGCCGAACACCTGCACCGGGTTCAGCCCGAAGATGTTCATGTGAACGGCCGACGCGCCGGACAGGCCGGCGCCCGACGCGCTGATCGTGCGCATCATCAGCGCCGCCTCGGTCATCCCGAGCCCGGCGCCGCCGTAGGCCGGGTCCATTGCGATGCCGAGCCAGCCGGCCTCGGCGAGCGCCGCGTGGAAATCGGCCGGAAATCCGCCCGCGCGATCGCGTTCGAGCCAGTAGTCGTCGCCGAAGCGCTCGCAGATTTTCTCGATCGCGCTTTCGATCGCGCGCTGGTCGTCGGTCAGGTCGAACTGCATGGACTGCTCTCCCGGGAAGCGTGAACGGCCGCGCCGCTCACAATGGAAACACGCCCGTCGCGACCGCGGCGAAGACCATCAGCACGGTGGCGGCGAACAGGAACGGAATCGTGAATTTCTGGTGCTCGGCGAGCTCGACGCCGGTCAGCCCGACGATCAGGAACGTCGCGGGCGTGAGCGGGCTCACCGGAAAGCCGGTGGTCATCTGGCCGAGCAGCGCGGCCTGCGCCATCTGGATCGGCGGCACGCCGAGCAGCTTGCCGCTTTCCGCGAGCACCGGCAGCACGCCGAAGTAGAACGAATCGGGATCGAACAGCAGGCTGAGCGGCATCGACAGCAGCCCGAGCACGAACGGCATGTGGCGCGCATGCTCGACGGGCACGTGCGCGACGACGACCTCGGCCATCGCCTTCAGCATCCCGGTGCCGGACATGATGCCGGTGAACGCGCCGGCCGCGAGCAGCACGCTCGCCATCATCAGCGCGGCCTTCGCATGCGCGTCGATCCGTTCGCGCTGCGCCTGCACGTCCGGGTAATTGATCACGAGCGCGGCGACCGTGCCGAGCATGAACATCACCATCGGGTCGACGATGCCCGACACCAGCGTGACGAGCACGACGAGCGTCAGCGCGACGTTGATCCCGAAGCGGCCCGGCCGACGCAACGCGCGTTCGGCGTCGGTCAGCTCGCGCGGCGCGATCGCGAGCGAAGCCGCGCCGGCGCGGTCGAGCCCGAGCCGTTTCGCCTCGCGCGCGCCGAGCACGTACGCGGTGCCGAACACGAACGCGAGCCCGACGATCTGCACCGGAATCATCGGCGTGAAGATCGCCGAGCCGGGAATGTGCAGCGCGGCCGACGCGCGCAGCATCGGCCCGACCCACGGCAGGAAGTTGACGCCGGCCGCCATCGACGCGACGCACGCGAGAATGCGTCGATCCATTCCGAGCCGCGTATAGAGCGGCATCATCGCGGGCAGCGTGACGAGAAACGTGACGGCGCCCGAGCCGTCGAGATGGATCAGCAGCGCGAGCAGCGCCGAGCCCATCACGATGCGCGGCGGATGGCAGCCGATCACGCGCAGCACGCCGGCGATGATCGGGTCGAGCATCCCCGCGTCGGTGAGGATTCCGAAAAATAGAATCGCAAAAACGAACATCCCGGCGATCGGGCCGATGTTCTGTACGCCGTGCACGACGAACTTGCCGGTCTGCAGCCCGAAACCGGCCACGAGCGACGCGGCCACCGGCACGACGATCAGCGCGACGAGCGGCGACAACCGCTTCGTGATGATCAGGCCGAACAGCGCGACGATGGCGACCGCGCCGATCCATGCGAGCATGATGCGTCTCCTCTGCAGCCGGTGCGCAGGGCGTGCCGATGCGCGGGCCGGCGTGATGTCCGAATGATGGTGTGCGGCGCGCGCCCGTGCCCCGCGATGCGGCACGGCCGGCGGCCGCGATGCCGGTCAGCGCCGGCGGTGGTCGTGATCGTCGCCGTCCGCGAACACCTGCGCCGCATGTTCGTTCAGTGCGGGCGGCGGCCGCCGGTACGTGGCCGGCGTGCGGCCGAGCTTGATCGGCGACGCGATGCCGCGATGCCGGCCCAGCTCGACCTTCATCTGCCGATGCGCGACATGCGGATGGTCGAGCGCCGCGTCGAGCCCGAGCACGGGCGCGCACGGCACGCCGCGGCGCATCAGTCGTTCGGCGAGCGCGGCGCCGTCGTGCGCGGCCAGCGCCGTTTCGAGCAGCGTGCGCAGTGCGGTGCGATGCTGGCTGCGCGCGCGGTTATCCGCGAAACGCGGATCGTCGAGCCAGTCGCGCGTGCCGAGCACGTCGCACAGCGCGGCGAACTGTCCGTTGTTGCCGACCGCGAGGAAGATGTCGACGCCCGCCGTCGGGAAGCTGTCGTACGGCGTGATGTTCGGATGCGCGTTGCCGGTGCGCACGGGCGCCTTGCCCGAATGAAAGAAGTTCGGCGTATGCGGATGCAGGATCGACAGCGCGCAGTCGAACAGCGTCGACTCGACGAACTGGCCGCGGCCGCTGGCGTCGCGTTCGCGCAGCGCCATCAGCACGCCGAGTGCCGCGTTCAGCCCCGTGACGAGATCGACGATCGGCACGCCCACTCGCAGCGGCGCGCCGCCGGCTTCGCCATTGACGCTCATCAGCCCCGCGAGCGCCTGCACGGCCGCGTCGTAGCCCGGCAGCCCGCCGAGCGGGCCGTCCGCGCCGAAACCCGACACGCGGCAATAGACGAGGCGCGGAAACCGCGCATGCAGCGCGTCGAAGCCGAGCCCCCAGCGCTCCATCGTGCCGATCTTGAAGTTCTCGACGACCGCGTCCGCGTGTTCGAGCAGCCCGAGCAGCCGCTCGCGATCCGCCGGCTGCGTCAGGTCGAGCGCGATGCCGAGCTTGTTGCGGTTCACGCCGAGGAAGTACGACGCGGTGTCGCCGTCGAACGGCGGGCCCCACGTGCGCGTCTCGTCGCCGGACGGCGGTTCGATCTTGATCACCTCCGCGCCGTGATCGGCGAGGATCTGGGTCGCATACGGGCCGCCCAGCACCCGCGACAGATCGATGATGCGCAATCCCGCCAGCGCGCCCTGCTGCTCGTGTTCCGCCATGCGTCTCGCTCCTGGTTTCCGGTTGATCGGACGGCCGGTTCCGGCGGCCCGGCACTGGCGCGGGGCTTCTCCGGGTTCGGCGAATAATTCTTGTATGTGAATTTATATTCACACTCAAGAATTATATTGTCAAGCCCGGATGGGACCCGGCTGCCGCGCGGAGAACGTCGTCGCGCGCAAGGGGGGACGACACCGAACGCGGGCGGTTGCGGGGGCGCCCCGCCGTTCGCTAAGCTGGCGGGCAACGTTCACCCCCATCAGTAACGAGGCGGAATATTCATGAAACGGTTGTGGCTGGCGGCCTTCCTGCTCGCATCGACGCTGGGCATCGCGCACGCGCAAAACCAGACTTTCCACTTCGGCGAGGGACAAACCGGGGTATCGGGCGCGGCGCCGCATGCTGCCGCGCCGGTGTCTCGGCCCGCGCCCGCACGCCGGCACGTCACTGCGCCGTCGCCGCATCACCGGCGTGCCGTTCACAAGCGCCGTCATTCGCGCCACGCGAAGCCTGCGCGCAGCGGGATCCATACGCACGCGTGAGCCGTCGCCCGTGGCGCGACCGCGGTGCACGCAACTGTCACGAACGGCCGGTAACATCGGCGCGGCGGCGTGCATGCCGTGGCAGCCGGCCGCCGACCCTCGCGCGGCCGACGCGCCTTTTTCTCCACGATTCAGTACCTGTTTTGCCGAACATGAGCATCGGGCCGGATACCGTCGCCGTCATCAAGGAACGCGCCACGATCGTGTGCCGCCAGCGCAGCAGCGTGCTGCTGGTCGCCCGCACCGCGGCGCGCTGGTCGCTGCCCGGCGGCACGATCCGGCGCGGCGAGACGCCGCTCGAGGCCGCGCGGCGGGAACTCGCGGAGGAGACGCGGCTGGAGGGGCTCGCGCTCGACTACGCGGTGCAGTTCGGCGGGCTGACGAAGCTGCATCACGTGTTCGTGGCCGACGTGCCGGCACACCTGACGCCGCGGGCGAGCAACGAGATCGCCCGCTGCAAGTGGTTCACCATCGACCGGCTCGACACGCTGCGGGCGAGCGTGCCGACGCGCAAGATCATCGAGCTGCTGCGGCTCGACTGTTTTTCGGCGTTCGCGAGCGGGCCGCTTCGCTGAGGTCGACGCCGGCTCGGGCTCCGATTGCGGCGACTACGCGCGCAGGAACGGGCCGGCCTTGCGTTCGAGCAGCGCGACGAGTTCGGGCTGCATGAACGCGTAGCGATCGGGAATGTCGAGGCAGACGATCTTCCGGTGCTTCAGATGCGCGCCGAATTGCGCCGACAGTCGCGCCTTGTGCGCACGCTCCATCACGAACACGATGTCCGCCCAATCGAGTTGCTCGGCCGAGAGCCGCACGTCCGCATCGGGCGCGAGGCCCGCGGAGTCGGTGTCGATGCCGGGCCACGCGGCGAACACCGCTTCGGCCGTCGGGCTGCGCAGCCGGTTGCGGCTGCAGATGAACAGTGCCCGTGTCATGTCGCTGCGCGGCGCCCGAGGGGGCTCAACCTTGCGGAATCGTGCCCGGCCGCACGTACGCGAGCATGTGCGGCACGTAATCGGCCTTGCCGAGCTCGACACCGTGATGGCGCAGGATCGCGTACGCGGCGATCGCGTGGAAGTAGAACTGCGGCAGCGCCCAGTCGCGCGCGTACTGTTCGCCCGTCATGTCGAACGCGATCCCGTTCGGCAGTTCGAGCGCGATCGGCAGCGCTGCGCCGCCATCGAGCGCATCGGGGGCGAGTTCGCCGAGAAAGGCGAGCGTGCCGGCGATGATCGCCTGCGCATCGGCCGGCGAACCGGGTTGCGCATCCGCATTCCAGCCCGCCTCGCGCAAGGCCAGCAACGCCGCCGGCAGCGGTTCGCCGCGCAGCCGGTGAACCGGCTCCATCGCCTGGAAACACGAGAAGCGCACCTGGGCGGCGAGCGGATACATGTCGGGCGCCAGCCTCAGCGTCATCGCCGCGTCGGGGTCGTCGCCGGCGGCCTGCCGGTGTGCGACGGCCTTGTCGAGCCACGCGGACTGCGCGCGCAGCATCTGGGTGTAGGTCGGAACGAGAAGTTGGGTGGGTGACACGCATGCGCTCCTGTGTTGGGGTTCTCGCCCCACGATAGCAGCGTCGGCGCGAACCTGCATCCTGGCCAGGCGCCGACGTGTGCCGTTACGGCTTGCCGTGCCGCGCCAGGAACCGGTCGAGCTGCGACGCGAACGTCTTGCCGTCGCGCGCGCTGAACGGCGCCGGCCCGCCCGTGTCGATGCCGGCGCTGCGCAACTGGTCCATCATCGCGCGCGTCGACAGGCGCTCCTCGATGTTTTCGCGGCTGAACCAGTTACCGCGCGGGTCGAGCGCATGCGCGCCCTTGTCGAGCACGGCGGCGGCCAGCGGGATGTCGGCGGTGATCACGAGATCGCCGGGCTCCGCCAGCTCGACGATGCGCGCGTCGGCCACGTCGAAGCCGGCCGGCACCTGCACGGCCTTGATGAACGGCGACGGCGGCGTGCGTAGAAACTGGTTCGCGACCAGCGTCACGCAGATCTCGGCACGACGCGCGGCGCGGAACAGCATGTCCTTGATGACGGCGGGACACGCGTCGGCATCGACCAGTACTTGCATGGCGGGGGTTTCCAGTGGGCAAAAGCAGAAGCGGCGATCATAGCGCACCGCCGTGCCGGCCATCAGCCGGCGCGATCCGTGCCAAGCGCGTCGGCCGTCACCCACTGCGCGCCCCACGCCGCGGCGAGCCGCGCGCCCTGCCCGATCCGCACGGCCGCGTCGTCGAAGTCGACGAACACGACGTGATCGGCCGCCGCCGGCCTGGCCGGCATCTCGCGCGTGCGCCCGTCGGACAGCACCCACAGCCAGCGCTGCTTGCCGGGCTCGCGGCGCGCAGCGCTGGCCAGCAAGCGTGCGGCGGCCGCGATGCCGTCCGCGAGCGGCGTGCCGCCGCCGCCGTCGACCGGCTCGAGCCAGCGCGCGTTCCACCAGCGCGGCACGGCCGGGCCGAAGCGCCGCGCGGCGCCTTGACCGCCGAAGCAGATCACCGCGGTTTCGACCCGCGCCCGCGCGGCCTGATCGAAATACGCGACGATCAGCCCCTTCGCGAGCGCGAGCCGCTCGTGCGACAACATCGACGCCGAACAGTCGAGCACGAAGCAATGCAGCGCACGCGGCGTGCCCGCGCGTTTCCCGAACCGCAGATGCTCGCGATGCAGCGGGCCGCCGCGTTTCGCGGCGAGCGTCGCCGGCCACGCGACGGCCGTGCCGGCGCGCACCGTGCCCGGCACGCGTGCGGCTGCGCCTGACTGCCATCGAGGACCGCGAATCGCGTTCGCGGCGGCGCCGGCTCGATGGCTCAGCGTTTTTTTAGCGGCAGCGGCACCACGCTTTTCACGTCGCGCAGCCCGGCCGGTTCGGGCGGCAGGTAGCCCCAGTCGCCCTGCGATGCGGACGCATCGCCTTTCGTGTCGCCGGTCTCGCCCGGCCGGTCGTCGGGCCGCTGGCGCGGGTTCGGCGGCGAACGATCGTCGCGTTCGTCATCGTGCTGCGACGATGGGCGCGACGACTGCTGCGACGACGGCGGCCCCGCATGGCGCCGGTGCCGCAGCACGGCTTCGGCCACGCGCGCCACATGCGACACCGTCACCGCGTCGGCCTGTTCCAGTGCGGCCAGCGCGCGCGCGGCGCGCAGCATCACGAGATCGGCCCGCAACCCGTCGACGGCGGCGTCGATGCACAGCGTGCTGACGCGCGTATGGACCGCATCGTCGAAATCCAGCGCCGGCAGCCGCCCGCGCGCCGCATGAATCCGGTCCGCGAGCGCCCGCTGGGCCGCCGCATGACGCGCGCGAAACGCATCCGGATCGAGATCGAACGCAAGCCGCGCCTTCACGATCCGCTCGCGCTGGGCGGCGTCGAAGCAGTTCTCGAGCTCGACCATCAGCCCGAAGCGGTCGAGCAACTGCGGGCGCAGCTCGCCCTCCTCGGGATTCATCGTGCCGACCAGCACGAAACGCGCATCGTGCGCGTGCGACACGCCATCGCGCTCGACGATGTTCACGCCGCTCGCGGCGACGTCGAGCAGCGTATCGACGAGCCCGTCGGCGAGCAGGTTCACTTCGTCGACGTACAGCACGCCGAGATGCGCGCGCGCCAGCAGGCCGGGCCGGAAGCGCACGCCGTTTTCGGCCAGCGCATGCGCGAGATCGAGCGTGCCCGTCACCTGCTCGTCGCTCGCCGACAGCGGCAGCGTGACGAACTGCCCTTCCGGCAGCAACTCGGCGAGGCCGCGCGCGGCCGTCGATTTCGCGGTGCCACGCGGGCCGCTGACGAGCACGCCGCCGAGCGACGGGTCGATCGCGGCCAGCAGCAGCGCCTGCTGCAACGCGTCCTGCGCGACGAGCGCCGCAAACGGAAAAACCGCGCGGGCGCGGGGCGTCGTCGGATCGGTCATCGCCGTCCTCCTTCCTGGCGTTGTTCGCTGGCGAGCCAGACCGCTTCGATCCGCTCGCGATAGGGGCCCGGCTGCTGCCACAGCCCGCGCTGCATCGCTTCGACGAAGCGTTCGCAGATGCCGTGCAGCGCCTTCGGGTTGTGCCGTTCGAGGAACGCGCGGGTGGCGTCGTCGAACAGGTACGCGTCGGCGACGAGCGCGTACTGGTGATCGGACAGCACGCGCGCGGTCGCGTCATAGCCGTACAGGTAGTCGACGGTCGCCGCGAGTTCGGCCGCGCCCTTGTAGCCGTGACGCTTCACGCCGTCGAGCCATTTCGGGTTGACGACGCGCGAGCGGATCACGCGGGCGATTTCCTCGCGCAGCGTGCGCATCTTCGGCGCGACCGGGTTCGCATGGTCGCCGTGGTAGATACTCGGCTGCTGCCCGGACAGGTGCCGCACGGCCGCCGTCATCCCGCCCTGGAACTGGTAGTAGTCGTTCGAATCGAGGATGTCGTGCTCGCGGCTGTCCTGGTTCTGCACGACGACGTCGATCGTCGCCAGCCGCTCGCCGAACACGTCGGCCGCGGCGTCGCCCGCGCTGTTTTGCGCGTACGCATGGCCGCCCCATTGACGATAGGCGTCCGCGAGATCGGCGTCGGTCTGCCAGCGGCGCTGGTCGATCAGGTCCTGCAGGCCCGCGCCGTAGCTGCCCGGCCGCGCGCCGAACACGCGCCAGCCGGCGCGCCGGCGCGCTTCGTCGGGCGCCACGCCCTGCGCGATCCACTTCCCGCGTTCGCGCTCGATGCGTGCGCGAATCGGGTTCAACGCTTCGGGTTCGTCGAGCGCGGCAACGGCCTGCACGGCCGCGTCGAACAGGTGCATCAGGTTCGGGAACGCGTCGCGGAAGAAGCCCGACACGCGCAGCGTCACGTCGATGCGCGGCCGGTCGAAGATCTCGATCGGCAGGATCTCGAAGTCGGTCACGCGATGGCTGCCGTGCGCCCATTTCGGGCGCACGCCGATCAGCGCGAACGCCTGCGCGATGTCGTCGCCGCCGGTGCGCATCGTCGCCGTCCCCCACACCGACAGCCCGATCGCGCGCGGATAGTCGCCGTGATCCTGCAGATGACGCTCGATCAGCTGCTGCGCGGATTTCAACCCGAGCGACCACGCGGCCTGCGTCGGCACCGCGCGCGTATCGACCGAGTAGAAGTTGCGGCCGGTGGGCAGCACGTCGGGACGGCCACGCGACGGTGAACCGCTCGGCCCCGGCGGCACGAAGCGGCCGTCGAGCCCGCGCAGCAGCTGACGCATTTCCTCGCCGCCGCACGCGTCGAGGGCGGGCAGCAGCATCGTGCGCACGCGTTCGAGCACCGCGAGCGTATGCCGCCATGCGCCGGGCGGCGGCATGTCGATACCGGGTTCGTCGGACGCGGCTCCGCACACGGCGTCGAGCCAATGCTGCGCAAGCCGTTCGAGCCGCTCGCGCGTATCGCCCGCATGCCGCCACGGCGACGCGTCGAGCGTTTGCAGGACGGCCGGCCGCGGCCCGGTCCACGGCGCGGCCCAGTCGGCCGCGAGCGGATCGAAAGCGTCGCCGAGCGCGAGATCGCGCGCGAGTGCGCCGATCAGCCCGGCGCGTTCGCCCTTGCCGTCGCCGACCGGAAAGCGTGCGAGCGCGAGCAGCGTGTCGCGCCGCTGGCGCGCGACCGGCGACGCGCCGAACACGTGCAGCCCGTCGCGAATCTGCGCTTCCTTCAACTCGCACAGCCACGCGTCGACCCGCGTGAGCAGCGCATCCTCGTCGCCCGCATCGCGCGGCGGCGACACGCTCAGTTCGTCGTGCAGGCGATGCTCGGCGATCGTCGCGAGGATCGTCTTGCGCAACAGCTTCGCGCGCCGCGCATCGACCATCAGCGCTTCGTAGTATTCGTCGACCTGCCGTTCGAGATCCTGCAGCGGCCCGTAGTTTTCCGCGCGCGTGAGCGGCGGCATCAGGTGATCGACGATCACCGCCTGCGCACGGCGCTTCGCCTGGCTGCCCTCGCCCGGATCGTTGACGATGAACGGATACAGGTGCGGCAGCGGCCCGAGCGTCAGGTCGGGCCAGCACGCGTCGGACAGCGCGACGCTCTTGCCCGGCAGCCATTCGAGATTGCCGTGCTTGCCGAGATGGATGACCGCGTCGACCTGATACGCATCGCGCAGCCAGAAATAGAACGCGAGATACGCATGCGGCGGCACGAGATCCGCATCGTGGTAGCTCGCGTAGTCGTTCTCGCCGCGCGAGCGCGACGGCTGGATGCCGACGAACACGTTGCCCGCGCGCCAGCCGGCGATCGTGAAGCGCTGCTGCCTCAGCGTCGGATCGGCTTCAGGCGGCCCCCAGCGTGCGTTTAGCGCATCCCGCACGGTGGCCGGCAGCCGCGCGAAACGCGCGACGTAGTCGGCCAGCGCGTAACTCTGAAACGCGGGACGCAGCGTGCGCACGGCGGGATCGTTGGTCACGCCTTCGGTGAGTTGCGCGATCAGCGCGTCGCCGTCGGGCGGCAGGTCGGCCACCGTGTAGCCCGCGTCGCGCAGCGCCGCGAGCACGCGCAGCGCGGAGGCCGGCGTATCGAGCCCGACGCCGTTGCCGATCCGCCCTTCGCTTTGCGGATAGTTCGCGAGGATCAGCGCGATGCGCTTGTCGGCGTTATCGAGCGTGCGCAGCCGGCACCAGCCGCGCGCGAGCGCCGCGACGAACGCGATCCGTTCCGCATCCGGCTGGTAGCGCACGACGTCGACCTCGGTATGCGGGCAGCGATACGCGAGCCCCTTGAAGCTCACCGCGCGCGTGACGATGCGCCCGTCGACTTCGGGCAGCGCGATGTGCATCGCGATGTCGCGTGCGTGCAGGCCCTGGTTGTCGGCCACCCACGCGTCGCGATTGCCGCCGGACAGGATCACCTGCAGCACCGGCGCGTCGCCGGCCAGCACGTCGGGCTCGGGGCTGTCGATCGCGCCGGCCGCGAACGCGGTGGTATTCAGCACGAGCGCGACGCCGTGCGTGTCGCAGAGCTGCGTGATGACCTCGCGGCTCACCGCGTCCTTCAGCGACGTCACCGCGATCGGCAGCGGATTCAGCCCGTGGTCGATCAGTGCGTCGGCCAGCGCGTCGAACACCGCCGTGTTGGCGGCCTGCCAGTGCGCGCGATAGAACAGGATCGCGACGACCGGCGCGCCGGGCGTCCAGCGCGATCGCCAGTCGTCGACGCTCGCGCGGTCGCGCGCCGGGTGATACAGCGCGGCGGCGGGCAGCGGCCGCGGCGGTTCGGGTTCGTCGCCGAAGCCGAACGTGTGAAACGCGATGCTGCGCAACAGCGCGTCGGCGTTGTGCACGCCGCCTTCGCGCAGATAGCGCCACCACAGCCGGCACAGCTCGGGCCTGACCGTGCTCTTCGCGACGAGGTTCGGGTCCTCCTGCAGGTCGCCCGAGAACATCGCAAGCTGCTGCCCGCGCTTCGACGCGAGCGACACGGCCTGCTCGATCCCGTACGGCCAGTACGCTTCGCCACCGAGATGATCGATCACGACCGTCTTCGCGTGCCGCAGCACGTCGTCGACGTAGAAATCGACCGACGCCGGCTGGCGCAGGAACGTGACGTTCGCGAGCCGCACGCTCGGGAACCCTTCGGGCAAGTGCGGCACGACGCTCGCGAGCAGCGACAGCGTCGTGTCGGCCGAACTCAGGATCACGATGTCGGCCGGCTGCTGGTCGATCCGGACGACGCCCTGCGTATCGTCGACGAAGCCGCCCGGCGTGGTACGCAGCAGATGCATCGTGCGTTACGCCTGTTGCGGCTCGGCCGCGCACGCGGCGTCGAACGCGCGTTGCAGCGCGGCCGCGTCGAGATCCTCGCCGATCAGCACGAAGCGGCTCGCGCGGGTTTCGCCGTCCTGCCAGCGGCGGTCGAAATAGCTGTCGAAGCGGCGGCCGACGCCCTGGATCACGAGCCGCATCGGCGCGCCGGGCAGCGCGGCGAAGCCCTTCGCGCGGTAAATCGTGTGCGCTTCGACGACACGTTGCAGCGCGGCGATGGTCGCTTCGCGCGTGCCGGCGTCGCCCGATACCACCACCGAATCGAAATCGTCGTGATGGTGATCGTGATCGCCGTCGTCGGCCGAGCCGTGATGGTCGTGACGCAGGTGGATCGTTTCCTCCGACGCCGATTCGAGGCCGAGCAGCAGCGCGAGGTCGAGCTCGCCGCGCGTCGCGCGCACGATCTTGACCTGCGGCGGGATTTCGTCGCGGATCGCGGTTTCGATCTGCGCGAACTCGGCGTCGCCGACGAGGTCGGCCTTGTTCACGATCACGAGATCGGCGGACGACAGTTGATCGGCGAACAGTTCGTGCAGCGGCGATTCGTGGTCGAGGTTCGGATCGGCGCGGCGCTGTGCGTCGACGGCCTGCGGGTTTTCCGCGAACTGGCCGCTCGCGGCGGCCGGCCCGTCGACGACGGTCACGACCGCGTCGACCGTGAAGCTGTTGCGGATCGTCGGCCAGTTGAACGCCTGCACGAGCGGCTTCGGCAGCGCGAGGCCCGACGTCTCGATCAGCACGTGATCGATGTCCGCGCGGCGCTCGACGAGCGCTTCCATCACCGGATAGAACTCTTCCTGCACGGTGCAGCACAGGCAGCCGTTCGCGAGTTCGTACAGCTGGCCCGTTGCCTCGCCCTGCGCGCCGTCGGCATCGTCGCAGCCGATCCCGCAGCCCTTGAGGATTTCGCCGTCGATGCCGAGCTCGCCGAATTCGTTGACGATCACCGCGATGCGGCGGCCTTCGGCGTGCTGAAGGATGTGGCGCATCAGCGTCGTCTTGCCGCTGCCGAGAAAGCCCGTGACGATCGTGACGGGCAGCTTGCGTAGGGTCATGGTAGGTCCGGTGTCGAAGAGGGAATCAGGACGGGATCGTCGCGTCGTCGGCGGCGCGGCAATTCAGCGGGCGGTGCGCGGGAAGCTCGCCGCGTGATCCGCGCGGACAGCCGCGCGGCGGGCGGGACAACGAATCGGACATGGTGCTTCCTTGCGAACGGTCGACATCGTGAATGCCAACACGGCTGCCGCGTGCGTAGCCCGTGTCGCCTGCTGTTCGCCGTGCCGGCCCGGGCGCGTTCGCGCGGCGGGCGGATCGGGGCAAACAGCGGGAAACACCGGGCGTCGGGCCTGCGGCGGCCGTGGACGATGCGCCGCCTCCCCGCGGCGCTGAACCCCAAACGTTTAGGCCGGTATCCGGGCTGACGAACACGCCGCTTCGCCTTCCCGGATACGCGCGGCATCCAGTGGCGGTCGTCCGCATGCGCGCGGCATGCGGCGAAGCGGCGCTGCGTGGCGCTTGCGCGCGACGCGTTCGCTTACCGTTGCGGGGGCAGCACAGGTTGGCTCGACTGCGGCGCAGGCAGGCTCCCTGTTTCCCGTTTAACTGCGCACGCCGGAGCGGCGCGCGCGAGCACCAAAACGCGTGCGAGTGTAGGCGGCGGTGCGGGGAGCGTCAAGGCGAGCGGCCGGCGACGAACGCGAATGATTGTCGTTTTCAACTACACGAGATAAACTTCACCCGAGAACAACACGAACCACCGCGCAACGGCCATGTGAGGCAATCACTCAGTCATCCTCAAATTTCCATGTCGAAACGACAGATATCCGGGCGGCGTTTTCCTGTGCTGGCCCTGTCGCTGTGCTCGATTGCCGGCGTTGCTTCCTGCCCTGCCGCGGCGGCCGAGTTCGACGACGAACTGCCAGCGGTCGAGGTGCACAGCCGCCGTCATCCGAATGATCCGCGTGCGGAAAGCGTGAGCACGGCGACCCGCACCGCGAGCGATCCGCGCGACGTACCGCAAACCATCGACAGCGTCTCGGTCGAGGAAACGCTGTCCTATGGCGGCCGCACGCTTGCCGACGCACTGGCCGGCGTGCCCGGTGTGTCGAATACGTCGGACACGCGCTTCGATTCGTTCCGCATTCGCGGCTTTTCCAGCGCGGGCGACTTGCTGCTCGACGGCATGCGCGACGATGCGCAATACGTACGCAGCCTCGGCAACATCGAACGCGTCGAGGTGCTGAAGGGGCCGGCTGCCGCGCTGTACGGGCGCGGCAGCGGCGGCGGCGTCATCAACCGGATCACCAAGCAGCCGTTGCCGGAAAACTTCGGACATGTGTCGGCGACGACCGGCAGCTACGGACGGCTCGGCGCGTCGGTCGATCTCAACCGGATGCTGTCCAGCGCGTGGAGCATGCGGCTCAATGCGGGACACGAACACGCCGGCAGCTTCCGCGACCACGTCGACGGTACGCGTCAGTTCGTCGCGCCGTCGATCAAGTGGCACGACGCGCGGCGAAGCTGGCTGCTGCAGTTCGAATACGACACGTACCGACGCGTGCCCGATCGCGGCATGCCGGCGCCGGTCGCCGCCGTCGATGCGGCCGGCAAGCCGCTCGCGTTCTCGCTGCCGTCCGCGCCACGCGCAACCTTCTTCGGCGCGGCGGGCCGCGACACGATCCGCGACGAGACCATGAACTGGCGCTCGGTCTTCACGCATGCGCTCGACGGCGACTGGGAATTGCGCCATACGCTCGGCGTGCTGGATTTGCGCAGCACCTTCGACAATACCTACGTCACGCAAAGCTACGTCGCGAAGCCGCGCGACTACCGGCGCGTGCAACGCGCACGTTACCTGCAGGACATGACGCAGCTCAACGTGCAGACCGGCGTCGAACTGGGCGGCAAGGTCGCGACCGGTCCGGCGCTGCATCACCTGCTGTTCGGCATCGAATACGGCTGGCAGAAGCGCACGCCGGCGCTCTGGCAGGCCGACGCGGCGCCGGTTCCGGTGACCGGACCGGATCGCTTCGCCCTCGTCGGCTCGACGCCGCGCCCGTACGCGATGAACCGTCACCGTGTCAGCGACTACGCGCTGTTCGCGCAGGATCGCGTCGACCTCGGGCGAGCGTGGAAGCTGCTCGGCGGCCTGCGCGCGGAACGTTTCGACGTCGATTCGACCAACGCGCTGAACGGTCTGCATGCGCGGCGCACGACGACGGCATGGAGCCCGCGGCTCGGCGTCGTATGGTCGCCGGTCGGCGCGCACAGCCTGTATGCGTCGTACAGCAAGAACTTCGCGCCGGTCGGCGGCGACCTGATCGGCATCACGCCCGACGCGCGCGGCAACGCCAACGATCTCGGCCCGCAATACACGCGCCAATACGAGATCGGCGTGAAAAGCGACTGGCGCGATGGCGCGCTGAGCACGACGCTCGCGCTGTTTCAGCTCGACCTGTACAACCGCCGCATCGCCGACCCGGTTCGCCCGGGCTTTTTCGACCTCACCGGCCTCGAACGCAATCGTGGCCTGGAACTGGGCGTCGCCGGCCGGCTCACGGGCGACTGGTTCGTCCGCGGCGGCATCGGCTGGCAACACGCGCGGGTGGTCGACGCCGAGCCGAAGTATGCGGGCAAGCGCTCGGCGGGCGTGTCGGCGTCGAACGGCAGCCTGTTCGTCAGCCATGCGCCGCTGCGCGGGTTTTTCGCCGAACTCGGGGTCGTGTACGAGGGCGCGCGTTACGCCGATCGCGACAACCTGCTCGAACTGCCCGCGTACCTTCGCTGGGACGGCAAGGCCGGCTATCGCACGCGCGACCTCGAGGTGACGCTGGCGGCCGTCAACCTGGCCGATCGCGACTACTACGCGAATGCGACGGGCCTCGCGCAGATCGTGCCCGGCGCGCCACGCACGTTCACGCTGACGGCGGCATACAAGTTCTGACCTCGCGGGCGGCGCCGGCGCCCCGCGCAGCCGCTCCGCCGGGCGGCTTGCGCGTTGCAGGCCTGTGCTATCGTATGCGCCGCGTTCGGTGCTCGCATGCGCATTCGGTGCATGCAGTTAAACGGGAAACAGGAGGCGGACATCCGCCCGGCCTGTGCTGTCCCCGCAACGGTACGCCGCCCGCGCCACGCGCTTCCTCGCGCGTGCGCCCAGGCCGCCCGCGATGCCACTGCCCTTCAACCGGGCGGGAAGGCTGCGGTCTGGCAAGCGGCCAGCCCGGATACCGGCCGACGCAAGGGGCGAGCGCGCTGCTCGCCGAACGCCCGATCCGCGGGGGACGGACCGGGTGCGCATTCCCCCGCGTTCGCGCGGGTTTCGCCCGATCCGCCATGCACTGCCTGTCCGCCGGCCGCCGATGCGCCGCCCGCCTTTCCTGTTCCACTGTTTCGACACGGTGCGCGCCGTGCCGCGCGCGATGAGCCGCGCCTGGCTCGTCGGCGCCGGCCCCGGCGACGCCGATCTGCTGACGCTCAGGGCCGTGCGCGCGATCGGCGCGGCCGACGTGCTGCTCGTCGACGATCTCGTGAACCCCGACGTGCTGCGCCATGCGCGCGCCGATGCGCTGATCGAGCACGTCGGCAAGCGTGGCGGCCATGCGTCGACGCCGCAGGAAGCGATCGTCGCCGCGATGCTCGCGCACCTGCGCGCGGGCCGCAGCGTCGCACGGCTCAAGGGCGGCGATCCGTTCGTGTTCGGCCGCGGCGGCGAGGAGCTGATCGCGCTCGGCGCGGCGGGCTTTCCGGTGGAAGTCGTCAGCGGCATCACCGCGGGCATCGCCGCGCCGGCCGCGCTCGGCATCCCGGTCACGCACCGCGGCGACGCGCAGGGCGTGATCTTCGTCACGGGCCACGGCGCGGGGGCCGACGAGCCCGACTGGCGCGCGCTCGCGGCCACACGCATGACGATCGTGGTCTACATGGGTATCCGCCGGCTCGACGCGATTGCCGCGGCGTTGCGCGACGGCGGCCTGCCCGGCGACACGCCGTGCGCGGCGATCGAGAACGCCACGCGGCCCGAACAGCGCCACGTCCACGCGACGCTCGATACGCTCGTCGCGCGCGTCGGCGAAACCGGCATCGGATCGCCGGCGATCGTCGTGATCGGCCGCGTCGCGGCGCTCGCCGACGATCCGGCGGTGCGTGCGGCGCTCGGCGGCCACGCATGATGCGCGTCGCGCTCGGTGTCGGTTTTCGCGCCGGCGTCACGGCCGCGCAACTCGATGCCGCGATCCGCGCCGCGCTCGCGCGCTATCCGGCCGCCGAACCGGCGCTCGTCGCGACGCTCGTCGACAAGGCTCGCGCCCGTGCGCTGCGCACGCTGTGCGCGCGCCGCGGCTGGCCGCTCGTCGCGTTCGACGCGGCGCAACTCGCGAGTCGTCCGGAACTGGCCGCGAGCGGCCCGTCGGACGCCGCGCTGGCCCGCTTCGGCATCGCGGGCGTGGCCGAGCCGTGCGCGCAGCTCGCCGCGCCGCATGGCCGGCTGCTCGGCCCCAAATCCATCCGGGACGGCGTGACGGTCGCGCTTGCCGGCCCGCTCTGAAAACCCTTGTTTCGCTTTCGACAGGACGATTCCCGATGAAGACCGATTCCGAATCCCATCAGCGGATGGCCGAACGCCGCCGCGCCGGCCACGAGAAAAAGCAGGCCGCCGCCACCCAGGAGAAAGGCCTGCTGATCGTCCACACCGGCAACGGCAAGGGCAAGAGCACGGCCGCGTTCGGGATGGCCGTGCGCGTGCTCGGCCACGGCATGCGGCTCGGTGTCGTGCAGTTCATCAAGGGGGCGCTGCATACGTCCGAGCGCGACTTCCTCGGCGCGGTCGCGGAATGCGATTTCGTGACGATGGGCGACGGCTATACGTGGAACACGCAGAACCGCGACGCCGACATCGCGACCGCGCGCAAGGGCTGGGACGAGGCGCGCCGGATGATCGAAAGCGGCGACTACCGGATGGTGATCCTCGACGAGCTGAACACCGTGCTCAAGTACGAATACCTGCCGCTCGACGAAGTGCTCGCCACGCTCGTCGCACGTCCGGAGTCGGTGCACGTCGTCGTCACCGGGCGGCACGCGCCCGATGCGCTGATCGATGCGGCCGACCTCGTCACCGAAATGCGGCTCGTCAAGCATCCGTACAAGGAGCAAGGCGTGAAGGCGCAGCGCGGCGTGGAGTTCTGAGCATGCCGGCCTGCCCCGCGCTGTTCGTCAGCGCGCCCGCGTCCGGCCAGGGCAAGACGTCGGTGACGGCCGGCCTCGCGCGGCTGCACCGCCGGCTCGGCCGTCGCGTACGCGTGTTCAAGACCGGGCCCGATTTCCTCGATCCGATGCTGCTCGAACGGGCAAGCGGCGCGCCGGTGCACGCGCTCGACCTCGGGATGGTCGGCGAGGCCGGTTGCCGGGCGCTGCTCGCCGACGCCGCGCGCGACGCGGACCTGATCCTGATCGAAGGCGTGATGGGCTTGTTCGACGGCACGCCGAGCAGCGCCGATCTCGCGGCCGCGTTCGGCGTGCCGGTCGTCGCGGTGATTTCGGCGAAGGCGATGGCGCAGACGTTCGCGGCAATCGCGTTCGGGCTCGCACGGTTCCGGCCGGAGCTGCCGTTTCACGGCGTGCTGGCCAACCGCGTCGGCTCGGCGCGGCACGCTGAGCTGCTGCAACAGGCGCTGCCCGCGGATCTGCGCTGGCTCGGCCACGTGCCGGCCGATGTGGGCATCGCGCTGCCGGAGCGCCATCTCGGCCTGCATCAGCCGGCCGACATCGACGATCTCGACGCGCGGCTCGAGCGCGCGGCCGATGTGCTCGCGCAGACGGCGCTGGCCGAGTTACCGCCGGCCGTCGCGTTCGCGGAGCCGGACGTGGCCGCGCCGCTGCCGCGTGCGCTGGCCGGCAAGCGGATCGCGGTGGCGCGCGATGCGGCGTTTTCGTTCATCTATCCGGCGAATCTCGCATTGCTGGACGCGCTCGGTGCGCAGTTGCGGTGCTTTTCGCCGCTTGCCGACGAACCCGTGCCCGACGAGTGCGACGCGCTGTTCCTGCCGGGCGGCTATCCGGAACTGCATGCGGCGACGCTGGCGGCGAATGCCGCGCCCGCACGGACGATTCGCGCGCATGCGGCCGCTGGCCGGCCGATCGTCGCGGAATGCGGGGGGATGGTGTATCTGTGCGAATCGCTGACCGACGTGGACGGCTTGACGACGCCGATGCTCGGCGTGCTTCGGGGCCATGCGACGATGCAGCGCCGGTTCGCGGCGCTCGGCATGCAGCGACTCGATACGCGCACCGGACCGATGCGCGGACATACGTTTCACTATTCGCGGCTGGAGACGCCGCTGGTGCCGGTCGCGACCGCCGCCCGCCCCGACGGCGAGGCCGGCAGCGGCGAAGCCGTCTATCGCAGCGGCGCGATCGTCGCGACGTACATGCACATGTACTGGCCGTCGAATCCGGCTGCGGTCGTGGCGTTGTTCAGCGGGGAAGCGTTCTAGACTGATCGGTGCCGTGTCCGCGTCGACGTGGCGCAATGCTGTCGGTATCGAGCAGCGCTTTGCAGCGATTACGGCAGCCGACGTGCGCAGCTACAGATGTCGTTCGATGTCCATCGGTTGATGCGGGACACGGATGACGTCGAGGGTTTCATCCATTTCGCTTCTCCAAAGCGGGGCCGATAGTCGGCCCGGTGCCGCATCTCTTGCATCCCCAGTCACACCAGAAACGCCTCGGCCAACTTCACCCAGTACGACGCGCCGGTCGGCAGCGCCGCATCGTTGAAGTCGTAGCCGGGGTTGTGCACCATGCAGCCGCCCTCCCCGTCGCCGTTGCCGATGATCAGGTAGCAGCCCGGCCGCTTCTCGAGCAGGAACGCGAAATCCTCGCTGCCGGTGAGCGGCACCATGCCGTCGATCAGGTTGGCTTCGCCGACCCATTCACGGGCAACGCCGCGCGCGAACGCCGTCATCTCCGCATCGTTCACGAGCACCGGATAGCGGCGCTGGTAGTCGATCGTCGCGCTCGCGCCGAACACGGCCGCCTGCGCATGCACGACCTCCTTGATGCGCGTTTCGAGCAGGTCGCGCACGTCGGGCTTCAGCGCGCGCACCGACAGGCGCATCTGCGCGCGATCGGGGATCACGTTCGGCGCTTCGCCCGCGTGGATCGCGCCGACCGTGATGATCGCCATGTCGAGCGGCGACACGTTGCGCGACACGATCGTCTGCAGCGCCAGCACGATCTGCGCGCACACGACGACCGGATCGATCGCCCGATGCGGCACCGCGCCGTGGCCGCCGCGGCCCTGCACGTCGATGACGACGGTATCCGACGACGCCATGAACGAGCCCGGCAGAAAGCCGAATTTGCCGGTCGGGAAGCCCGGCATGTTGTGCATCGCGAAGATCGCGTCACACGGGAATTGCTCGAACAGCCCTTCGTCGAGCATCTTCTTGGCGCCGCCGAGCCCTTCCTCGGCCGGCTGGAAAATCAGGTTCAGCGTGCCCGAGAAGCGGCGTTCGCGCGCGAGGTGCTTCGCGGCCGCGAGCAGCATCGCCGTATGGCCGTCGTGGCCGCATGCGTGCATCTTGCCCGCGATCGTGCTCTGGTACGGCAGGCCCGTCGCCTCGTGGATCGGCAGCGCATCCATGTCCGCGCGCAGGCCGAGGCGCCGCTTGCCGTCACCGACTTTCAACTGGGCGACGACGCCGGTGCCGCCGAGCCCGCGATGCACGGTGTAGCCCCACGACTGCAACTGCTCCGCGACGAGATCGCTCGTCGCGAATTCCTCGAAACCCAGCTCGGGATGGGCGTGGATGCGATGCCGGATCTCGATCATTTCGTCGGCGAGGCCTGCGGGGATCACGCTGTGCGTCACGGTGTCGTCTCCTGATGTGCGATGGGGAACATGCAGGCAACGATAGTCGATTCGACGGCAACCGGGCAGACGGAAAGTCGTCGTGGTGGCAACTCATGGTTGCTACCTGTTGCAAGGCCGCGCACGCCGTCGCATCGACGCCGCGCGCCCCGCCCCGTCACGGCAACCGGAAGGTGTCGAAGAACGTATCGCGCTCGATCACCGTGAGCGCCGCGCGCTTGTGCGGGAAATCGAATTCCTTCAGCGTGTAGAACCCGAGCCGGTGCATGTACGCGATATGCCGCACGTGATCGACGCGCGGCTCGCCGACGAGCCGCTGCGTACGCGGTTCGTCGACGAACATGTAGTGCAACACCCCGCTCCACCATGCGTGCAGCTTGCCGGCGCTCTGGAAACGCGAATCGCCGATCAGCAGGTGCAGCCCGCGATCGTAGTCGTGCGCGTCGTAGAACGGCGCGAGGCGGTCCTCCTTCGCCCAGTAGAACTCGAAATAGCCGAACGGCGTGTCGTCGAAATAGCCGATCATCGGGTGCATGTGCGGATCGGCCAGCCGTTCGGCCAGATACGCCGCGTGCTCGTCGCGCGTGCCGCGCTGGTCCCAGAAATGCGCGACGCGGTCGAGGTTCATCCAGCCGCTGAACAGGTCCGCGTGGGCGTCGATGTCGACGGTGCGCAGGCTGAACGTCATCCCGACCTGCGGCATGCTGCGCGCATAGATCTCGCCGGCCGGCGACGGCGGCCGCACCGGATGCCGATGGCCGTTCGTGATCGCGTAGCGCAGCGGCATTCCGCCCGACGCGGGCGCCTTCAGCCACGGCCGCGGGTTCTGCCAGAACGTCGTGCGCGACACGGTGAGCCGCAGCGTGTCGCCCGCGACCTGCGCGCCGTCGATCACGCCTTCGCGCACCGCCCGCGCGACGTACGATGCGACGGCCGTCGCATCGGCGCCGCCGAGCGGCACCGAGATCGTCGCCGCGTCGTGCCGCGTGTCGGTGTTGAACAGCGCGACGAACGTCGCGAGCAGCGCGTCCGGCGCGTCGTCGGGCCGCCACGCGTCGAGCGCATGCTCGACGACGGCCGCCGCCTGCCCGTGCGCGGCGCTGTCGAGCGCCGCGGCCACTTCACCTTCGACGGCGTTGGCTGCGCCGGCCGGTTTCGTCAGCGTGTCTTGCATCAGCATGCTCCCGCGTCATGGCGATCGGCGAGGACGTGCAGCCCGCGCTCGAGCGCCGGAAACAGGCTGCGCTGGAAGTTGTTCCAGCGCAGCTCGAGAATCGTGTCGTCCGGCGCGATCGGCGTGTCGAGCACGTCGCAGATCACCTCGCCGGAATCGATACCGTTGTCGACGTAGTGGAACGACGCACCCGTCATCGTCACGGGTTCGATCGACGACGTCGCGCCGGTGGCCCAGTCGACGCGTTCGCCGCGCGCACCGTGCAGCGCGTCGAGCGTCGCCCATGCGCCGCGCCGCTGGTACGGCGAACCGTCGGCCGTGATGCCCGGGTGGATGTTCGCGATGCGCCGGTGAAAACGCGCGCCCGGCCGCACGAGTTCGTCGAGGATCACGAGCAGCCCGTCGAGCACGACGATGTCGGCGTCGAGTTCGAGCAGGCGCTCGAGCAGGCGGCGCTCGAACGCCTGTTTGCCGGCCACGCGCTCACGTGCGTCGCGCGGCAGCCGCCGGTACGTCGACGGGATCGAACAGAACAGCGCGTCGACCGGCCGGCCCTGCACCGTCAGGCCTTCCGGCAGGATCCACGGGCGGCCCGGCGTGCGCGCGAACCCGTAGTCGGCCACTTTCGCGCGGTCGGCAGGCGAGCCTTCGTCGTCGTCGACGATCACGCCCTGGAGCGTGTAGCGTTCGCCGAGCGGCGAATCGTTCAGACGCTCGACGAGGAATTCGAGCGGCGCCTTCATGTAGCGCGTGCCGCCGCGATAAGCGACCGGCTGGCCGGCGCGATCGGCCGCGCCGTTGCGCAGCGACTGGATGTAGACGAGATTTTTCTTCGGCATGGATGCGTCGTGGAAAAGCGGACGGCGCCGCCGCGGCCCACCTGCACCGGCCGCGAGGCCGGCCGGCGCGCCGCGGCGCGCGACGTCACCAGTTGTATTTCGCGGTTGCGATCACGGTGCGGTCGGTCCCGAAAATGCAGACGTTCATCGACTGGCAACCGCTGATGTAGTGGCGATTGAACAGGTTCGTCCCGTTCACCGCGAAGCGCCAGTTACGCGTGTCGTAATGCACGCCCGCGTCGAACAGCGTGACGCTCGATACCGTCAGCGAGTTGTCGGCCGCACCGGCCGACGCGCTCTGGTAGCGAATGCCGCCGCCGAGGCCGAAGCCGGCGAGCGGCCCCGTGTGCCAGGTCCAGTCGGTCCACAGCGACGCCATCTGGCGCGGCCGCGGAATGTCGACCGGCCAGTTGTTCAGCGTGACGTCGTTGGCCTGGATGACCTTCACGTCCTGGTAGACATAGGACGCGACCACCGACAGGTTCGGCGTGACCTTGCCGGTCGCGCTCAACTCGATCCCGCGCGAGCGCACCTCGCCCGACTGCACCGACTTCGTGCCGCCCGGATCCTGGCTCGGCAGCGCCGGCGTGATCCCGTTGGTCTGATTGATCTGGTAGATCGCCGCGTTCAGCATCAGGTTCTTGCCGGGCGGCTGCCAGCGCAGGCCGGCTTCGATCTGCTTGCCGCGCGTCGGTTGCGGCAGCCCGCCGCCGAGCAGGTTCACGCCGATCAGCGGATTGAACGACGTCGCGTAGCTGATGTACGGCGACAGCCCGTAATCGCCCTGGTACGTGAGGCCGACGCGGCCGGTGAACGCCGTGACGTCCGCCTTCGTCGACGTACCCGCCGCGCGGTCGTCCTGCCGCATGTTGACCCAGTCCTCGCGGCCGCCGAGCGTCAGCGTCCAGCGGTTCCACTTGATCTGGTCCTGCGCGTACAGCCCGAACGTGTTCATCGTCGTGTACGTGTTGGTGCGGCTCGTGGCGTCCGGATCCGAGAACACGCCCATCGTGACGGGCGTATACACCGGGTTGTAGAGGTTCAGCGTCGGCGCGGCGGCGAGCCATTCGCTGTCGGTCGCGGTTTGGCGGTTGTACTGGAAGCCGAGCAGCAGCGTATGTTGCAGCGGGCCCGTCGCGAAGCGGCCCTCGAGGTTGTTGTCGATGTCGAAGCGGCTGTAGTTCATCTGGAACAGGCCGGCCCAGCGCGATACGTCGGTCAGGCTGTCGCCGGCGAAGCCGTTGGCGAACACTGACGCATTGTCGAGCGACAGGTGCATCAGGCGCGTGTTCTGACGGAACGTCCAGGCCGGCGTCAGGTTGCGCTCGAACTGGTAACCGATCGACCACTGCTTCTTGCGGTAGTAGTTGAAGTTGCCGTCGCCTTCGTAGATGTCCTTGTTGATCTGGCCGTTCGGGTTCGGCAGCACGGTGCCCTGCGCGGGCAGGAAGTTCGACGAGATGTCGCCCCAGTCCTGCAGGTAGGTCGCGGACAGCGTCAGCGACGTATCGGCGTCCGGGCGCCAGCGGAACGACGGCGCGAGCGCGACGCGCTGGTCGTTGTTCGGGCCGGTCAGCGCGTTGCCGTCGCGCGCGACGCCGACGAACCGGTACGCATACTTGCCGTCCGGGTCGAGCTTGTCGCCGACGTCGATCATGAACTGCTTGCGCGCGTAGTTGCCGATCTGCACGCCCGCTTCGCGCACGCGCTCGCCGTCGGCGAGCTTGGTGTGCACGTCGATGATCGCGCCCGGATCGCCCGCGCCGTACAGCACCGAGGTCGGCCCGCGCAGCACGCTGATGCTGTCGATCATGTACGGATCGACGCGCCAGCTCGCGAGGTTGATCGTGTTCGGCACCTGCAGCCCGTTCACGTAGGCGGTCGGCGTGAAGCCGCGCAGCGCCGCGTACCAGTCGGAGCGGTTGTCCGAACCGTACGACGAGAAGCCCGGCACGTAGCGCAGCGCCGCGTTCACGTCGGTGGCGCCGGTCATCTCGATCTGCTGCGCGGTGACGACGTTGATCGTCTGCGGGATCTCGTTGAGCGGCGTGTCGGTCTTGGTGCCGGTCGTGCTGCGCTTCGCGACGAGCCCGACCGTGCCGTCTCCTGCCGAGGCCGCGTTGACGGTGATCGCCGGCAGCGTGCCGTTTTGCGCGCCGGTCGACGGATTCGTCGTCGCGCCGTTTTGCGCACTGCTGGCCGACGCCGCGGCGCCCGCGTTCACGGCCGGCGCCGTCTGGGCGTATGCGTGCCCTGCCGCCGCCGTACCGAACGCCACGCTTGCCGCGGCTGCGATCGCACGCAAACGCGTGCCTGTTGCCCACTCCATCTTCTTCTGCTCCAGTTTTTTCATGCGGTCTCCGACCGCGCCTTTGTCAAAGAGCGAAAGCCATCCGGCCTGCGCTCACCCCGTTATTCAGTCGTTTTTCGTGCGTGGCCCGGGCCACGCCTTCATCGTGCGCGGGCGCGATCCCGTTTTCGAGCGACGCGCAGATTTCGTCCGCACGGCGCGCCAGGACCGACAGCAGCGTGTCGGACAGGCCGTGGCTGTCTTCGCAGCAGCCTTGCAGGTAGATGCGCGGCGCGAAGTGCTCGGGCGTCGCGAGCAGGTAGTCGCGCGTCACGTCGCCGCGCGTGAGCGCGTCGCCCAGATGCGGCGCGAGCCCTTCGAGCAGCGCCGAATGCGTGTCGCGGCGGTAGCCGGTCGCGAGCACGAGCGCGTCGAAGCGCTCGACGCGCGTGGCGCCGCTCATCCGGTCGCGCAGCGTCAGCTCGATACGGCCGTCGGCGGTGCGCACCGCGGCCTCGATCGCGCTGTTCGCGAGCAGCGCGTGACGCGGCGTGCCGTCGATGCGCTGCAGGTACAGCATTTCGTAGATCTGTTCGATCAGCGGCCGGTCGACCACCGCGTAGTTCGTGTCGCGATAGCGCTCGAGCAGCGCGCGACGCGCGTCCTGCGGCTGCGCGTAGACGACGTCGGTGAATTCGGGGCTGAAGATTTCGTTGACGAACGGGCTGTCGTCGGCCGGTTTCAGGGCGCCGGCGCGCATCACGAGGTTCGCGTCGACGTGCGGGAAACGGCGCGCGAGGTCGATGAACACCTCGGCCGCGCTCTGCCCGGCGCCGATCACCGCGACGCGGCGGCGCTCGCCGTCGGGCGACGCGACGAGCCGGTCGATGTCGGTCAGGTACGACGACGAATGGATCACGCGGTCGCGGCCGAGCGCGGCGAACGCATCGGGAATCGCCGGCGTGCCGCCGACGCCGACCGACAGCGCGCGCGTGACGCGCTGGCGCTCGTGGCCGGCCGCGTCGCGCGACAGCACGCGCAGCGCGTCGATCCTCGCGCCGTCGCCGCGCACCGGCTCGATTCCCAGCACCGTTTCGCTGTAGTGGACGCGATCGTCGAACGCGTCGGCTACCCAGCTCAGGTAGTCGTGGAATTCGACGCGGGTCGGATAGAAGTTCTTCAGGTTGACGAATTCGTTCAGCCGGCCGCGTTCGAACAGGTAGTTGATGAACGTGTAGCGGCTTTTCGGATCGCGCATCGTGACGAGATCCTTCAGAAACGAGATCTGCATCCGGCAGTCGTCGAGCAGCATCCCGCGATGCCAGCCGAATGCCGGCTGACGCTCGACGAAGCAATGGGCGAGCGTGTGCGCGCCGCCGCGCTCCGCGAGGCGCACGGCCAGCGCCAGATTCGACGGCCCGAAGCCGACGCCGATCAGGTCGAATACGGTTTCTCTCTGCATGTCTCAGCTCCCTTGTCGGTGAATCCGGCCCGTCAGACGTGACGGCCGGAGAAGAACGTCTCGCGCAGCGTGCGCATCCACAGCGGCTGCGCGTCGGCCAGCGCGAGACGGCGCTGCCGCGCGAAGCCATGCCGCGCGAGATGGTCGGCAACCCGCGTGTGGCCGGCCGGCACGGCACAGCCGACCGCTTCGGTACGCAGGTCGTCGAGAAACAGGTAATGCACGACGGACGGCAGCCAGCCGGCCACGCGGTGCGGGCCGCGCCAGCGCGACTCGCCGACCAGCATCCGCAGCCCGCGGTCGTAGTCGCACGCCGCGACGTGCGGCCCGAGCGCGTCCTCCTTCAGCCAGAACGCCTCGAAATACGCGAACGGCTCGCCGTCGAAACAGCCGATCAGCGGCGTCACATGCGGATCGGCTTCCTGCGGCTGCCGGTCTTCCGCGCCGCGTTGCGCGGGCGGTGCGCCCGGCCAGCCGTCGCGCACGCGCGGCTCGTCGAACCAGCGGGCGAGCCGCTCGGCGTCCTCCGCCGGCTGCCAGCCGCGCAGCGTGAAGCGCACGCCGAGCGCCGGCAGGTCGCGCGCGTAGACCTCGCCGCGCGGCGCGGGCGGCCGGCGCGGATGACGCCGGCCGTCGGTGATCGTCGGCAGCGTCGCGCACGGCAAATGCAGACCGACGCGCCACAGGTCGGCCTGTTGCGCCCAGCCATCGCGCAGGCAGCGGCCGCCGTCGGCGAGCACGCCGCTCGCACGCAGCGCGTCGAGCGCGACCGCCGGCCAGGCGGCCGGGTCGAGCCGGATCGCCGCGTGGCACGCGCTGTCCGAAAACGCCGCGGCCAGTGCGGCCAGCAGCGCCCGCCGCTGGTCGGCCGGCGCCGCGCGATGGTTGTAGGCGACGAGGCGCAGCGCGCCGTCGTCGCCGAGCTGCGCGCGCAGCAACTGCGCGCCGATGCCGTCGCCGTGCGCGACGCGGATTTCCGCGCCGTCGCGCACGGCGAACAGGCCGTCCGCGAACGCGAGGCGGTAGGTATCGAGCATCGTGAATCCGTCCGGACGGACTTCAGCCAGCATGGCGCGCCTCCTGTCCCGTTTCCGCCTGGGCATCGAGCCGCGCGCCGAGTGCCGCGAGCGTCGGCGCCGCGAACACGTCGGCGACCGTCAGCGCATGGCCGGCGCGGCCGGCCGCGTCGACGAAGCGCACGACGTCGAACGACGTCGCGCCGGCTTCGAACAGATCCGCATCGGGCTCGGGGGCGGCCGTCGCGAACGTGTCCGACCACAGCGCGGCGAGCACGGCGGCCGCATGCGACGGCATGGCGTCGGGCCGCGTTACCGCGTTGGCGTGGGCGCCGAACGCAGCCTGCGCGGCTGCACGGGCATCGGGCGCGCCGAGCGCCGCTTCCGACGCGCCGGCGAAACGCGCGACTTCGTCGTGGTACAGCTCGACGAGCGCCTCGACGAAGTCGCGCGCGAGCAGTTCGTCCGCATACGAGAACGCGGCGCTCACGCGGCCGTCCGGATGCTCGACGACGTCCAGCTCCAGCGTGAACACGACGCGATGGCGCACGTCGTCGAATTCGGTCAGCGACAGGCCGGCCCAGTCGCGTGCGGCGGCACCGGTCGGGCGCAGGTAGTTGAACATCACCTGGAACAGCGGATTGGCCTGCGCGGCGCGCGGCGCACGCAGCGCGGCCACGACGTCGGCGAACGGCACGTCGGCATGCGCATACGCGGCGAGCGCCATGTCGCGCACCTGCGCGAGCACGTCCGCGCGGCGCGCGGCCGGGTCGATCCGCGTGCGCACGACGACCGAGTTGATGAACAGGCCGAGCGCCGCGCGGGCCGCGTCGCCGGTGAGCTCGCGCGTCGACGCGAGCACGCCGACCGGCTGGTCGGCCACGCCCGTCGCGCGGAACAGCGCGGTGTTGAGCGCCGCGTGCAGCAGCATCGGCAACGTCGCGTGCGAGGCCGACGCGGCGTCGCGTGCCGCGCGAATCAGCTGCGCATCGAATTCGAACGCGATGCGGGCCGCGCGCCATTGCGGCACCGCCGGCGCGTCGGCGCGCTGTGGCAGCACGCGCGACGGCAGATCGGCGAGCGCATCGCGCCAGTACGCGACACGCGCCGGATGGCACGGCGCGGGGAGCACGAGCGGGACGGCCGGTTGGACGGCCAGTTGGACGGCCGGTTGATCGGCTTCGTCGGCCGGCACGGCGCTGCCTTGCACGCGGGCGACATAGCGGGCGCGCACCGCGTCGAGCCACAGCTCGATCGATTCGCCATCCGACACGATGTGGTGGATCGTCACCGACAGCACGTGATCGTCCGCCGCGAGCCGCAGCACGCGGGCGCGCCACAGCGGCGCGTCGGTCGCGAGGTCGAACGGCGCGAGCGCATCCTCATCGGTCAGCGCGGCCGCGCGGGCCAGTGCATCGGCTTGCGTCGACAGGTCGATCACCGGCAGCGCGACGGCAACGTCTGCGTCGATCCGCTGGCCCGGCAGCGCGCCGTCGCGGACGACGAGCCGTGCCCGCAGCGCCGGATGCCCGGCGGCCACCTCCGCGAACGCGGCGCGCAGCGCATCGACATCGAGCGGCCCGCGCACGCGCAACGCAACCGGAATGTTGTACGCGGCGCTGTCCGGCTGCGCGCGCCACAGGAACCACAGGCCGAGCTGCGCGGGCGACAGCGGCCACACGCCGTGGGCGTCCGGTTTGACCACGGCGACGCCTGGCGCCGTGGCGCCGGTATGCGCGGCGCGCGGCGCATCGGCCACCTGCCGCGCGTATTGCGCGAGCACGGGCGCCTCGAACAGCGCACGCACCGGCACGTCGCGGCCGAGCCGTTCGGCCACGCGCGTCGCGACACGCACGGCCGCGAGCGAATGGCCGCCGAGATCGAAGAAGTGATCGCCGCGGCCGACGCGTTCCAGGTTCAGCACGTCGCACCAGATCGCCGCGAGCGCGGCTTCGTCGCCGTCGTGCGGCGCCTCGTACGCGCGTTCGACACGCACCGGCGCCGGCAGCCGCGCACGGTCGACCTTGCTGTTCGCGTTGCGCGGCAGCGCATCGAGCACGATCAGTTGCGCGGGCACCATGTAATCGGGCAGCGTGCGGCGCAGGTGCGCGTCGAGCGTCGCGGCTTCGACCGGCTGCGCGGCCGCCTGCGCCTCCGCGGTCAATTCGACATACGCGACGAGCTGCGCGAGCGCGCCCTGCCCGTGCACGACCGCGCAGGCTTCGCGCACCGCGTCGTGCGCGGCGAGCTGCGCTTCGATTTCGCCGAGTTCGATGCGCAGGCCGCGCAGCTTCACCTGGTGATCGACGCGGCCGATGAAATCGAACACGCCGTCCGCGCGGCGCCGCACGAGGTCGCCGGTACGGTACAGCCGCGCGCCCGGCGCGCCGTACGGATCGGGCACGAAACGCTCGGCCGTCAGCGCCGGGCGATCGAGATAGCCGCGCGCGACGCCGATGCCCTCGCCGCCCAGGTACAGTTCGCCGATCACGCCGACCGGCAGCGGATGCAGCCGCGCGTCGAGCACGTGCGCGGTGCGCGCGCCGACCAGCGTGCCGATCGGCAGATACGCGGCATCGCCGAGTTTCGCGAGATCGTCGCCGGGCCGGAACATCCACAGCGTCGGCGTGATGACCGTTTCGGTCGGGCCGTAACCGTTGACCACGCGCACATTCGGCAGCGCGCGGCGCAGCATCGCGAACGCCTCGCGCGACGTCGCCTCGCCGCCGACGGTCAGCGAACGCAGCGTCGGCGGTGCGCCGTGCGCGAGCGCCCATTCGGCGAGCTGTGCCGCGCAGCCGGGCGGCACGTAGGTCATCGTCACGCCGTCGCGCATCATCATCGCGCAGGTCTGCGCGGGCGGCCACAGCACGTCGGCCGTCACCGACACCGCGGCGCCCGACATGTATTGCGAAAACCAGCCTTCGTGCGCGCCGTCGAAATTGACCGACTGAAACAGCAGGAACACGTCGTTCTCGCCCGCGCCGTAGCGCTCGGCGATCGCCGCGCAATGCAGGGCGAACGACGCGTGGTCGACGATCACGCCCTTCGGCTTGCCGGTCGAACCCGACGTGTAGATCGCATACGCCGCATGGCCGGGCAGCACGTCCGGCAGCGCGACGTGCGCGGCTTCGTCGAGCGTATCGATTGCGTCCGCGCGCCACACGCGCAGTTCCGGCAATTCGGGCAACGACGCGGCGCTCGCGCCGTCGGTCAGCACGTGCGCGATGTTCGCGTCGCCGACGATCTGCGCGAGCCGTTCGCGCGGATGCGCCGGATCGAGCGGCACGAACGCGGCGCCCGACTTCAGCACCGCGATCAGCGCGACGAGCAGGTCGACCGAACGCTGCAGCGCGACGCCGACGCGCATCTCGGGCCGCACGCCGGCCGCCACCAGATGGCGTGCGAGGCGCGCCGCGCGGGCATCGACTTCGCTGCGCGTCAACGCGCGATCGACGTCGGCGACGCCGCGTGCGTCGGGCCGTGCGTGCGCATGCGCGGCGATGCGTGCATGCACCGGCACGAACGGCTCGGCATCGGTCGCGCCGGCCGGCGCGTTCCATGCGAACAGCTGCGCACGTTCGTCGGCCGGCAGCCAGTCGAGATCGCCGATCGGCAGGTCGGGACGCGCGAGCGCATCGGTCAGCAGCGTGACGAAGCGCGCGGCCAGCCGTGCGATCGCGTCCGCATCGAACAGGTCGAGCGCGTAGATGAAGGCGGCGTCGAAGGTGCCGTCCGGCGTCGCTTCGACGGACAGCGTCAGGTCGAACTTCGCGGACGGCGTGCCGGACGGCAGCAACGCGGCCGACGCCGCGCCGAGCGCCGGCAGCGCGCGGCGTTCGCCATACGCGGCCATCACCTGGAACAGCGGATGGTGGCTCGCGCTGCGCGGCACGCCGAGCGCGTCGACCACCTGTTCGAACGGCACGTCCTGGTGCATCTGCGCGTCGACGAGCGCGCGCTGCGTGCGTTCGACCAGCGACGAGAAATCGCCGTGCGCGGGCACGTCGACGTCGATCGCCAGCGTGTTGACGAAGAAGCCGATCAGGCCGGCGACTTCCGCGCGCTCGCGGTTCGCGGCCGGCACGCCGACGCAGATCCGCGCGTCGCCGGTCGCGCGCGCCAGCAGCGCATCGAGCGCGGCGAGCAGCACCGCGAACGGCGTCGCGCCGGATGCGGCCGCGAACGCGCGCAGCTGCGCGCCGAGGCGCGCGTCGAGCGAAAACACATGACGCGCGCCGCGCGCACTGCGCCGGGCCGGCCGGGCGCTCGCGCCGGGCAGCGTCAGCACACCGCGCTGCGGATCGAGCCGTTCGCGCCAGAACGCGAGCTGACGGTCGCGCTCGCCGGCATCGAGCCAGCGGCGCTGCCACAGCGCGTAGTCGGCATACTGGATCGGCAACGGCGCGAGCGGCACCGGTTCGCCCGACGCATACGCACGATAGAACGCGGCGAGTTCGGACAGCATCACGCCCGACGACCAGCCGTCCGACACGATGTGATGGACGGTCAGCGCGAGCCAGTGATGCGTCGCGTCGAAGCGCACCAGATGCGCGCGCACGAGCGGCGCCGTGCCGAGATCGAACGGTTCGGCCTCGTCGGCCGTCGCGACGGCTTCCGCGCGCGCTACGCGTTGCGCGTCCGGCAACGCTTCGAGATCGGTTTCGCGCCACGGGCAGCGCAGCGGTGCGTGGATCGTCTGCGCGACGCCGTCCTGCGCTTCGTCGAAAGTCGTACGCAGCGCTTCATGGCGCGCGATCAGTGCGTCGCACGCGAGGCGCAGCGCATGTACGTCGAGCGGGCCCGTCAGCGCCAGGCGCTCGGTGATGTGATACGCGTCCGGCGCATCGATCAGCCGCGCGTGCAGCCACAGCCGCGTCTGCGCGAACGACGCCGGCACGCGGTCGGTACGCGGCGTGCGCGGCGGGATCGGCAGCACGCGAAAGTCGATGCCGGCCGCGCCGAGTTTGTCGATGAAGACCGCGCGCTGCGCGTCGGGCAGTTGCGCGAAACGCGTCGCGAGCGCGAGCCAGTCGGGTTGCACCTTCGTCATCCGTCGTCCTTATTGGGTTTCCAGTTCGCCGAGCAGCGCGTCGATCGCGCTCGCCGCATCGGTCGCGCCGCGTGCCGCGCAGGCCGCGTCGATCGCTTCCGCGCAGCGCGCCAGCGTGCGCGTGTCGAACAGCGTGCGCAGCGGCAGCGCCAGGCCCCAGTGCAGGTTGGCCTGCGCGTGGGCCTGCGTCGCGAGCAGCGAATGGCCGCCGAGCAGGAAGAAATCGCCGTCGCGGCCGATCGCGTCCACGTGCAGCACGCGTTGCCAGATGTCGGCGAGCGCGCGCTCGGTGTCGGTCGCGAGTTCGACGGCGTCGGCCGCTTCACGCACCGGCGCGGGTAGCGCATGGCGATCGCACTTGCCGTTCGGCGTGACCGGCAATGCGTCGAGCTCGATCAGCTGCGACGGCACCATGTACGCCGGCAGTTGCGCGCGCAGCGCGTCGAGCAGCGCCGCACGGTCGAGCGGGCCGGCCTCGCCGCGGGCGACATAGCCGATCAGTTGCTCGTCGCGCACGATCACGACCGCATCGTTGACGCCCGGCGCCGCGCGCAGCAGCGCCTCGATCTCGCCCGGCTCGATCCGCTGGCCGCGCAGCTTCACCTGCGTGTCGACCCGGCCGAGGTAGTCGAGCGCGCCGTCCGCGCGCCGGCGCGCGAGGTCGCCGGTGCGGTACATGCGGGCGCCCGGCACGAACGGATCGGGTACGAACCGCTCGGCGGTCAGCGCGGGACGGCCGAGATAGCCGCGCGCGAGGCCCGCGCCCGCGAGATACAGTTCGCCGGTCGCGCCGGCCGGCACCGGCTGCCACGCGGCATCCAGCACGTGCAGTTGCAGGTTCGCGATCGGATGGCCGATCGGCACCGCGACCGCTTGCGCGTCGTCGGGCCCGCAGGTCCAGTGCGACACGTCGATCGCGGCCTCGGTCGGCCCGTACAGGTTCACGAGCGTCGCGTTCGGCAACAGGCGCGCCATCTTCGCGACGAGCTCGGGCGCCAGCGCCTCCCCGCTCGCGACGATCAGGCGCACGCTGTCGCATTGCGCGGCGGCCGAGAAATCGTCGAGATGCGCGGCGAACGCGGCGAGCATCGACGGCACGAAATGCAGCACCGTCACGCCGTGCGCGTGGATCGCGGCAGCCAGACGGGCCGGATCGCGGTGGTCGCCGGGCGCGGCGATCGCGAGCTTCGCGCCGATCGCGAGCGGCCACACGAATTCCCACACCGACACGTCGAAGCCGAACGGCGTCTTGTGCAGCACGACGTCGTCGCGCGTCAGCCGGTACGCATGCTGCATCCACGCGATCCGGTTCGCGAGCGCGCCGTGCGTGTTGCCGGCGCCCTTCGGCTTGCCGGTCGAGCCGGACGTGTAGATCAGGTACGCGAGCTGCGCGTCGTCGATCGCCGCGGTTTCATCGGCGATATCGCCCGCTTCGTCGGCCAGCAGATCCGCGACCGTCAGCAGCTGTGTATCGGCGCCCTCGCCCAGCGCGGCCTCGACCTGCTCGCGCAGATGCGCCTGCGTGATCGCGACGGCCGGCCGCGCGTCGCGCAGCAGGTATGCGATGCGCTCGGCCGGATAGTCGGGATCGACCGGCAGGTACGCGGCGCCGGCCTTCAGCACGCCGACGAGCGCCATCACCATGTCGAACGAGCGCTCGACGCACAGCGCGACCGGTGTGTCGGGCCGCACGCCGCGCCGGCGCAGCGCGGCCGCGATGCGCGACGTGGCGGCGTCGAGTTCGCGATAGGTCGCGCGCTGCACGCGGCCGTGAGTGTCCGCGTACTCGAGTGCGATCGCGTCGGGCGTCGCGCGTGCCGCATCGACGAATTGCAGGTGCAGCGGCTGCCGTTGCCCGGGCGGCCAGGTCCGCGCGGTGTCCTGCACACGTACCAGCGCGTCGCGGGTCGCCTCATCGGCGATCGACAGCGTGCCGAGCCGCGCGTCCGGCGTACGGGCCAGCGCATCGAGCGCGCAGGCAAACGCGCGATGCCAGGTCTCGACTTGACGCGCATCGACACGTGCGGTGTCGTACCCGTAGTCGATCGTCAGTTCGGCGCCGCTCTCGATCACGAGCGTCAGCGCGAAATCGGTCGCTTCGATGCTGCGCACGCCGCTCAACGCCAGCGCGCGCGGATCGGCGTCGCGCACCGACTCGTCGACCGGATAGTTCTCGAACACGACCAGCGTGTCGAACAGTGCGCCGCCCGACCCGCGCGCCCAGCGCTGGATGTCGGCGAGCGGCGTGTGCGCGTGTTCGGCGGCGGCCGCGTTCTCGCGCTGCAGCGTGTGCAGCCAGTCGGCCGCACGTTGCTGCGGCGCCGGCGCGGTGATGACCGGCAGCGTGTTGATGAAAAGACCGAGCACCGAATCGACGTCCGCGAGCGCATCGGGACGGCCCGCGACGGTCGCGCCGAACGCGAC
This sequence comes from Burkholderia sp. 28_3, assembly GCF_003253915.1. Classification (NCBI taxonomy): domain Bacteria; kingdom Pseudomonadati; phylum Pseudomonadota; class Betaproteobacteria; order Burkholderiales; family Burkholderiaceae; genus Burkholderia; species Burkholderia sp. 28_3. Next base: position 154,608 of record NZ_QKZF01000003.1, on the reverse strand, counting down.
GGCCGGCTGGTGCGTCATCCGTTGCAGCGCGAGCGCCCACGCGCCCTGCACCAGCGTGTTGACGGTCAGCTTCAGCGCGCGGGCGGTCTGCGCGACGCGCGTCATCGTGTCGGCATCGAGCGTCGCGCGCCACGTGACCATCTCGGCTTCGGCGCGGTCGGCCGTGCGTTCCGCGATCAGCGTCGGTGCGTCGAGCCGTGCCAGGCGCCCGGTCCAGAAGCGCTCGTCGGCATCGCGGTCACGCGTGCCGAGCCATGCGATGAAATCGCGATAGCGCAATGCCGGACGGCTCGCGAACGGCGACACGGCGTCCGGGTCGCGATAGTCGCGCAGCACGTCGGCGAGCAGGCGCGCGGTGCTCCAGCCGTCGAGCAATACGTGGTGACGCGTCCAGACGACCCGCCACGCGTCGTCCGTCACGCGGATCAGCGTGAGCCGCATCAGCGGCGGCTCGCGCCAGTCGAAGCCGCGCGTGCGGTCGGCCGCGAGCCAGGCGTCGAAATCGGCGTCGAGCGTGTCGCCGCGCGTGCGCCAGTCGAGCTGTTCGACCGGCATGCGCGCGTGACGATGCACGCACTGCAGCGGCGCGGCTTCGTCCGGCATCACGCTCGTGCGCAGGATGTCGTGACGCGCGATGGACGCGTCGAACGCGGCCGCGAGCCGGTCGGCGTCGAGCGCCGTCGCGGTCGCGACGAGCTGGTTCACGTAGCTCGCGTGGCCGGGCGCGAACAGCGCATGGAACAGGATGCCCTGCTGCATCGGCGACAGCGGATACACGTCGTCGATCGTGCGCCAGTCGAGCGGCGCGCGTTCGATCGCGCCCTGCGTGAGGCCGGCGGCCTGCGCGAGCGGGAAATCGCCCGGCGTCGCGCCGGCGCCGCGATGCGCGACGCGTGACGCGCAGGCGTCGACGAGTTCGCGCAGCGCGGCCGCGAAGCGTTCGGCGAATGCGTCGATCGTCGCGCGTTCGAATTGCGGCGCACCGTAGACCCAATGGACCTTCAGCGTGCGCGCGCCGTCGCCGTCCGTGTCGAGGTACGCATGGATCGCGAGCGTGTTGCCGAGCGGCCCTCGGGGATCGCGCTCGATGCCCGTGCCGCCGAAGCGCGGCACGAGCGTCGCATCGCGCGGCGCGTCGAACTGGCCGAGATAGTTGAACGTGACGCGCGGGCGCGGCACGGCGGCCAGCGCCGCGCGCGTGGCTGCATCGCCATAGTGTGCGAGCACGCCGAAGCCGAGCCCCTTGTGCGGCACCGCGCGCAGCGTGTCCTTGACCGCGCACAGCGTGTCGCGGGCCGTCGCTGCGACCGGCAGCGTCACCGGGTAATGGCTCGTCAGCCAGCCGATCGTGCGGCTGGCGTCCGCATCGTCGAACAGCGCTTCGCGGCCGTGTCCTTCCAGTTCGACCCGACACGATGCGGCGCCGCGCGCACCGGCCAGCGCCAGCGTGAGCGCCGCGCCGAGCAGCTCGATCGTCTGCGTGCGATAGGCCGCGTGCGCGTCGGTCAGCGCGGCGCGCGTCAATGCCGCGTCGATCGTCTGCACGACGACGGCCGCATCGGCGTTCGTCGCCGCCGCGTCGGGGTGATCGGCCACGATGTCGTCGCCCTGAGCCATGCCGGCCCAGTAGGCGGCTTCGGCCGCGAACGGCGACGCCAGTTCCGTTGCCGCGCGGGCGAGCCGTGCGGCCCAGGCGTCCGCACGCAGGCCCGGCTGCGACAGGCGAACCGGCGTGCGCTCGCATGCGGCGCGATAGGCGCTGTCCAGGTCGTCGAGCAGGATGCGCCACGACACGCCATCGACGATCGCGTGGTGAATCGCGAGATAAAGCCGGGTCGAACCGTCCGGCAGCCGTGCCGCGCACGCGCACGCGAGCGGCCCGTTGCCGAGGTCGAGACGGCGCTGCAGCGCGTCGAAGCGTGCCAGCGCGTCGGCTTCGTCGCGTGCGGCGACTTCCACGAACGGCAGCGCATCGTACGGTTTCGCCGCATCGCTCGCGTGCCACGTGCCGTCGGCGCCGCGTGCGAAGCGCTGGCGGAATGCATCGTGATGCGTGAGCACCGCGTCGAATGCGCGGGCGAATGCATCTGCATCGAACGCGCCCCGCACATCGAACGACACCGACTGGTTCCAGTGGCCGCGGTGCGGCATATCGAGCGCGAAGAAGCGCTGCTGCGCGGGCGTCAGGATCGCGGCGGCAGCCGGCGAGGCCGTGGCAGCCGCAGTCGCGGTCGGAACCGCGCTCGCCGGCTGCGCGGCAACGGCCGTGTCGTCGATTTTCGCCACGCGTGCGAGTTCGGCGACGGTCGGCCCGTCGAACAGTTGCTTCGGCGTGAAGCGCACGCCGCGCTTGCGCGCACGGGCGATCACCTGCAGCACGAGGATCGAATCGCCGCCGAGTTCGAAGAAGTTGTCGTCGCGGCCGACCTTCGGCGCCTTCAGCACGGCCTGCCAGACGTCGGCGAGCACCGTTTCGACCGCGCCCTGCGGCGCATCGCTGGATGCGACTACAACCGGCACGACTGCGAGTTCGCGCAACGCCGCGCGATCGATCTTGCCGTTCGCGGTCACCGGCAGGCGCGCCAGTGCGACGAACTGCGCGGGCACCATGTAGTCGGGCAGCTTCGCGGCGAGCGCGGCGCGCACCGCGGCTTCGTCGAATGCCGCGCCGTCGCGCATCACGACGAAGGTCGCGAGCCGCAGGCGGCCATCGTGCTCGATCGCGAGCGTTTCGGCCTGCGCGATCGGGCCGGCCGCACGCACGGCCGCACTCACCTCGCCCGGCTCGACGCGGTAGCCGCGGATCTTCACCTGATCGTCGATCCGGCCGAGGAACGCGAGGCGTCCGTCCGTACGCAGCCGTACGCGGTCGCCCGTGCGATACAGCCGTGCGCCGGGCGTGAACGGATCGGGCACGAAGCGCTCGGCGGTTTGCGCCGGGCGTCCGAGGTAGCCGCGCGCGACGCCCGGCCCGCCCAGATACAGCTCGCCCGTCGCGCCGGCCGGCACGCACGCGCCGAACGCGTCGAGCACCAACGCGCGCGCATTCGGCAGCGGCAGCCCGAGCGGCACGCCGCTCGCGGGATCGCGCGCGTCGGCGGCAATCGACGCCGTATCGCACGCGAGCGCGCCGACCGTCGCTTCGGTCGGCCCGTAATGGTTGATCACGCGGCACGCCGGCGCGAGCGCGGCCAGGCGCGCGACGAGCGCCCACGTGAGCGTTTCGCCGCCCGTCACGAGCGCGTGGCGCGGCAGCACGTCGGCCGGCACGCGCGCGTCGAGCAACGCCTGCAGATGGCTCGGCACGATCTTCAGCACGCCGACTTCACGGCGGCGCATTTCGTCGGCGAACAGATCCGGATCGAATGCGCAAGCGGCCGGCAGCAGATGGAGCGTACGGCCCGCGCACAATGCGCCGAACAGCGTGGTGTGGCCGAGATCGGCCGCGACCGTCGACACCATTGCGAACGACGCATCGGGCGCGAACGCGAGTTCGTCGAGCATCCCCTGCACATAGTCGGCCAGCGCGCCATGCGATACGACGACGCCCTTCGGCGTGCCGGTCGAGCCGGACGTATAGATCAGGTATGCACCCTGCTCCGGGTGCGGCGCAACGCGCACGCCGGCCGCATGAGCGCGCGTCGCGTCCTGCGCGAGCGCGTCGACGTCGAGCGGCTGCGCGTCGATGCCGGCCGGCCACGCGGCCGGTTCCGCGACGAGCGCCCAGCGCGCGCCGCAGTCGGCGGCAGCCGCGGCGAGACGCGCGGCGGGCTGGGCGGGATCGAGCAGCACGGCGAGCGCGCCGGCTTTCAGCGCGCCGAGCAGGCCGACGACGAACCGTGTCGAGCGCTCGATGCAGACCACGACGGCCGCTTCGGCGGCCACGCCGCGTTGCGCCAGTGCCCGCGCGATGCGGTTCGATGCGTCGTCGAGTTCCGCGAACGTCAGCGAAGTCGATGCGTCCGACAGCGCGACGCGATGCGGATAGGCAGCCGCCTGCCGCGCGAATGCGGCGACGATGTCGGCATGCTCGATACGCAGCGCGCGACCGTCGCGCGGCTGGCGCGATGCAGCCGACGCATCGCACGGCAGCGCGGCCGTCGTATGCTGCGGAGCGTGCGCGGCCGCGCCGACGAGCGCCGCATAGCTGTCGAGCCACGCACGCGCGGTATCGGCATCGATGCAGTCGGTCGCATAGGCCGCGACCAGTTCGATCCCGTTCGCATCGTCGGTGAAATCCAGCGCGAAGTCGAAGCGCGCGGCGAGATCGGGCCCCGGCGTCGCGACCGCCGTGGCGCGCGGCAGCACGCTGTCGTGCCGTGCGTCGAACTGCTGCGCGAATTTCACGCGCAGCCATTCGTCGCCGCGCTTGACGGGCGGCTTCACCGCATCGACGACGCGCTCGAACGGCACGTCCTGGTGCGCGACCGCATCGAGCGCCGCGGTGCGCGCCGCGTCGACGAGCGCGCGGAACGGCAGCGTCGGCGCCACGCGTACCCGCAGCGCGACCGTATTCAGGAACAGACCCAGCAATGCACGCGTTTCGGGGCGCTGGCGATGCGCGACCGGCACCGCGACGACGACGTCCGTTTCACCGGTCAGGCGCGACAGCCACGCGTCGAGCGCGGCCAGCAGCACCGTGAAGACGGTCGCCTGGGCGTCCCGTGCGAGTTGCCGCACGTCGGCCGCGACCGCATCGGGCAGGCGCACCGACACGCGGGCGCCCTGCAGCGTGCGCGTGGCGCCCGGCTGGCGGTCGACCGGCAACGCGAGGGGGCCCGGCACGTCGCGCAACGCGCCGCGCCAGTAGTCGAGCTGACGCTCGCCCTCGCCGCCGGCCAGCATGTCGCGCTGCCAGTCCGCGTAGTCGGCGTACTGGATCGGCAGATCGGGCAGCGACGGCTCGCGCCCTTCGGCATACGCGCAATACGCGGCCGACAGTTCGTCGAACGCGCAGCGCGAGCTCCAGCCGTCGGTGATCGCGTGATGCGCGGTCAGCAGCAGCCGGTGACGGTCGTCGGCGAGCACGACCAGCGTCGCGCGCAGCAGCGGGCCGCGTGCGAGGTCGAACGGCTCGGCCGCATCGCGCTCGGCCAGACGCGCGGCGTGCGCGTCGCGGGCGGCCGGCGGTTGATCGCGCAGGTCGACCGTGGCGATCGACACCGGCAAATGCGCATGAATCCGCTGCATCACGACGCCGTCGTCGTTGTCGACGAGCGTCGTGCGCCACGCTTCGTGACGGCCGATCACGTGATCGAGCGCGCGCTGCAGCGCGTCGCGGTCGAGCACGCCGTCGATCGTCCAGTGTGCGGCGATGTGATACGCGGCGCTTGCGTCGCGCGTTTGCGCGAGCACCCAGAAACGTTGCTGCGCGAGCGATGCCGCACGATCGACGTACGGCGCGGCCACGGCGGCCGGCGCACGGCGCGTGGTAATCGTGGCGAGCGGTTCGCCGGTCTCGCGTTCCGCACGGTCGACCGTGTCGGCCAGCTCGGCGAGCGCCGGATCGGCGAACAGCGTATCGAGCCGCAGATTCACACGAACGGCCGCACGAATCGCGGCCTGCAACTGCATCGCGGCGAGCGAATCGGCGCCCAGCGCGAAGAAACGATCGTCGCGCGACGGCATGACGTCGAGGCTCAGCAGCGTTTGCCAGAGACCGGCGATCTGCCGTTCGGTCGGCGTGCGCGGCGCATCGCCGGCGGCTTGCGTCGTATCGCGCGCGGCGGCAATCCGCTCGCGCAGCGCGGCACGGTCGAGCTTGCCGTTCAGCGTGTACGGCAGCGCGTCGCAACGCACGAACCGGTGCGGCTGCCATGCAGCCGGCAACTGCGCGGCCACGTGCGCCTTCAACGCGGCATCGTCGGCCGCCGCGCGCAGCGCGACGCATGCGATCAGCCGCGTCGGCCCGTTGGCGGTTTCGGTGATCACGGCCGCGTCCGCCACGGCCGGGTGCGAGCGCAGGCACGCGGCGATTTCCGCCGGCTCCACGCGCACGCCGCGCACCTGGACCTGATCGTCGAGGCGGCCCAGATAATCGTATGCGCCGTCGTCGCGCAAGCGTGCGAGGTCGCCGGTGCGATAAACGCGCGCGCCGGGCTCACCGTCCGCATCGGGAACGAAACGTTCGGCCGTGAGCGCCGGGCGGCCGTGATAACCGCGGGCGACGCACACACCGCCGAGCAGCAGCTCGCCCACGCCATCGGCTGCCGCGCCATCGATGCGTGCGACCCGCGGGCCGATCACGCTACCGATCGGCAACGACGCATACGCGTCGTCCGCGGCCAGCACCGGCGTCTCGCCCGGCTCGACCGGCCACAGCATCGGCGAGATCACGGCCTCGGTCGGCCCGTAACCGTTGATCAGGCGCACGGCCGGGAACGTGCGGCGCACGAATTCGAATGCCTGCTGCGGCAGCGCCTCGCCGCCGAACGCGAGCACGCGCAATGCCGGCGGCACGCCGTCGCGCGCGGCGACGGCCGCGAATTCACGCAGGTACGCAGGCGGAAACGCGGCGACGTTGACTGCTTCGCGCACCATCAGCGCATGCGCGTCGACCGGCGCGAACGGCTGCGGCGGCGCGACGACGATGCCGGCGCCGACCGCGAGCGGCGCGAGCCAGCATTCGTGCGCGGCGTCGAAGTTGACCGACGCGAAATGCAGCAGACGGTCGCCGGCCTCGATCGGCAGCGCGGCGGCAAGCGCGTCGCAGTGCGCGGCGAGCGGCCCGTGCTCGACGACCACCGCCTTCGGCGTGCCGGTCGAGCCCGACGTATAGATCATGTACGCGGCCGAACGCGGGTGCACGGCCACGGTGTCGTCATCGAACGCGTGATCCTGCGCGACGCCCGATGCGTCGGCGGTCGCGTCGAACGCGTGTTCGAACGGCGTGCCGAGCGCCGCGCGGCCGGCGGCGTCGACGATGCCGTGCCGCAGTTGCGCATCCTGCACGATCCAGTCGAGGCGCGCGGCCGGATGGCGCGGATCGAGCGGCACGAATACGCCGCCCGCCTTCAGCACGGCCAGCAGCGCGACGAACAGTTCGCCCGAACGCTCGACGCACACGCCGACCCGCACTTCGGCGCCGACGCCGGCCGCGCGCAGTTGCCGCGCGAGTTGCGATGCACGTGCGTCGAGCGCACCGCGCGACAGGCGCAGGTCGTTCTGGAAAGGCACCGCGATGGCGGGTGCGTCGGGCGCGAGGCGCGCCAGTTCGCGGATTCGGTGATGCAGCGCAGTCGGGAAACTCGTCATGTGCGTGAAGTCCTTCGGTCCGGCCGCTTCGGCCAAGTCTCGGGGCCGCTTGGGGGCGGCTTCACTGGTGTGACGAACGGCGCGGCCGATTTTTTACCGTTTTGCGTGCAAAGTGCGTGCGGCGGCTTTTTTTGACGATGGGGCTAAATATTTGCGCGGCCCGTTCGTCTATCAGGGAGGAAAGCCGCAAATGGGGCGCGCCCCCGCCCGCTGCTTTCGCGTCAGATTTGCCGTTTCCGCTTGATTGCCTGCCTTCCCTTTACCGACGTTGCCGATGACAGCCGCCCACGAGCCTTCTTCCCCGCCGTCCCTCGACGCTTCCCCCGGCCGCCCCGCGGCGCGCCTGATCCTTGCGCTGCTGCGCGAAAGCCGTGTGTCGCTCACGCTGGCGCTCACCGCCTGCGTGCTGAACGGCGTCGCGAGCGTGCTGCTCGTCGCGACGCTGAACCGTGCGCTGTCGCAACCGGGCGCCGCCGATGCGTCGCTCGCGTGGCGCTTCGCGCTGTGCGCGGTGATCGCGCTCGTCACGCGGATCGTGTCGGGCACGCTGTTCGCCCGCCTGTCGCAGGACACGATGGCGCGGCTGCGCGTGCATCTGGCGCGGCGCGTCGGCGCGGCCGAATTGCGCGACATCGAGCGGATCGGCGCCGCGCCCGTGCAGTCGGTGCTGACCGACGACGCGACCAACGTGTCGATGCTGTTCTTCGCGCTGCCGAACCTCGTCATGCACGGCTCGATCGTGTTCGGCTGCCTCGGCTATCTGGCGTGGCTGTCGTGGCCCGTGTGCCTGCTGGCGCTGGCCGCGATCATCGCCGGCTCGCTCGGCTATCACACCGGCGACCGCCGCGCGATCGCGTCGCTCGAAGCCGCCGGCCACGCGCAGGACCGCCTGTTCGGCTATCTCGGCTCGCTGTTCTCCGGCGCGAAGGAACTGAAGCTGCACGACGCGCGCGCCCGCCAGTTCGTCGACGGCCAGCTCGGCGCCGCGATCGGCGAAGTGCGCGACCACCGCCGCCGCGCGTTCAGCGCGTATGCGGTCGGGGTCGGCTGGATCATCTTCCTGTTCTACGTGTTCCTCGGCGTCGCGTCGTTCTGGCCGCAGCTCGGCGTGCATGCCGACCCGGCCGCGGCCGCCGGCTACGTCGTCGTGTTCCTGTTCATGCTGGTGCCGCTCGACGGCCTGCTGAACAACCTGCCGACCGTCAACGCGGCGCGCGTGTCGCTCACGCGGATCGAAGGCGTGATGGCCGAGTTCGGCGCGCTGCGCACGGTGCCGCCCGCGGCCGATGCGCCCGACGTGCCGCCGGCCGGCGCCGTCACGCTGCGCGGCGTCACGCACGCATACTTCCACGAACGCGACGAACGGATGTTCAGCATCGGGCCGATCGACCTGACGATCAAGCCGGGCGAGCTCGTGTTCATCGTCGGCGGCAACGGCAGCGGCAAGACCACGCTCGCGAAGGTGCTGACGGGGCTCTACGAGCCCGAGCAAGGCACGATCGAGGTCGACGGCCGCACGATCGGCTGGCGCGAGCGCGCGGCCTACCGGCAGCGCTTCAGCGCGGTGTTCAACGATTTCCACCTGTTCGATGCGCTGCTCGGCATCGTCGATCCCGACGATCCGTCGCGTGCGCAGGCCGATGCGCGAGCGAACGCGCTCGTCGCGAAACTCGCGCTCGATCACAAGGTGAAGGTGGTCGACGGCGCGTTCTCGACGCGCGCGCTGTCGACCGGGCAGCGCAAGCGGCTCGCGCTCGTCGTCGCGTACCTGGAAGATCGTCCGTTCTACCTGTTCGACGAATGGGCGGCCGACCAGGACCCGTCGTTCAAGGCGGTGTTCTACGAGCAACTGCTGCCGGAGCTGCGCGCGCGCGGCAAGGCCGTGATCGTGATCACGCACGACGACCGCTACTTCGATCTCGCCGACCGTCTGCTGAAGCTCGACAACGGGCGCATCGTCAGCGACACGCAACCGGCGCGCCTGCGTGCGCAGGATGGCGTCGATGCGCTGAGCGCGTAACACGACGACAGTCGATGAAAAAATCGCCGGCACGCTGCAGTGGCAGTGTGCCGGCGATGGTCGTTTCAGCGGGGAATTCAGCCGCTGACGTGTGGCGACCAAGAAAGGCGGACGCCATGCGTCGTCGGGCCGATCACAACGCCCTGCCCGTCAAACGTCGCATCGCCTGCGGCTCGACGCGCACCGCGCGCTCAACGCACGGCCGGCAGCTTCAGCATCGTATCGGTCATCACGTCGGCCAGCTTCAGCGCCGACATCGGCCCGCCGAACCCCCAGATGTTGCGTTCGATCAGCGCGATCCGATGGTCCTTCAACGCGGGCACGAAGCGCCACACCGGCGAATCGAGTTTGGACGACAACGGCACGTCCATCCCCGACGCGGTCACGAACAGCACGGCGAGGTCGCGCTGCCGCAGCAGATCGGCCGACGTCACGTACAGCGTGCCTTCCCGCGTCGGCTTCTTCGGCCACGGATCGAGCCCGAGCGCCCGCGCGAGGCCCGCCGACGTGCTGTTGCCCGTATACGCCCAGTAACGATCGGGCAAGCCGAGATCCTGCAGCAGCGCGACGCGCTCGCCGTGGCGGCCGGCGGCCGCGAGCCGCGCCGCGTTGCGCGCGATGCCGGCGTCGAGTTGCGCTTCGACTGCCTGCGCGCGCGCGTCGCGCCCCGTCACCGCACCGATCGTCCGGAAGATCTGCCGCATCCAGTCGAGCTGCGTGACCGGCACGCCGCCTTCCGACACGTTCGGGCTGAACTGGAACAGGATTGTCGGCGCGATCCGGTCGAGTGCGTCGAAGATCGGCGCATGCCGGAAGCCGACGCCGATGATGAGATCCGGCTTGACCGCCGCGATCGCCTCGAGTCCCGGCTCCTGCCGCGAGCCGATGTCGGTCACGTGCGCGAGCTGCTCGCTGCGGTAGCCGAGCCAGCCCGGGTAGAACGCCGTATCGGCCATCCCGGCCGGCACGAGGTCGAGCGCGATCACGCTTTCCGCGAACATGAAGTCGAGCGCGACCACGCGCTGCGGCCGCACGGGCATCTTCGCGCTGGCCTGCGACACGACGGGATTGCCGGCCAGCGACACGGCGCCCTGCGCACCGCGGGCATCCCCGGCCACGGAAACGGAACCGGCCGCCGCCGCGGAAAACGCACCGCAGCACACCGCGCCGAGTGCCGCCGCGAGCGCGCCGAGCGCATGCCGGCGGCCGGCGTGCGTCACCGGATCGCGTCCTGCTCGGCCAGCGCCGCGTCGTCCATCGTCAGTAGCAGGGGGCAGCTTCCACACAGTTGCGTTTCTCCAGGAATTTCGTAGCGCAGACAGCACACGCGGCGCGCGCGAAACGGCGTCGGCAGCAGCGGCGAGCGCGGCACGGCATCGCGCACGGGCATGCGCAGCGGATTCGATTCGCCACGCATGCAGGTCGAACCGAACAGCCAGTGCGCGTCGCCGACGGGATCGGCCGCGCACGGCCACGAACGACAGGTATCGAGCAGGTAGTCGAGCAGATTGCCCGCGTTGCTCCACAGCACGCGCGGCGTGACGCGGCCCATCGCCGCGAGCAGATCGATCACCGCGCCGAGATGCGCGATCAGCCCCGCATAGCGCGGCGCGGGATCGTCGCACGGCGCGCCGAGCGCATCCGCCGCGAAATACAGCGCGGCCGGCATCCCGTCGTCGAGCGCGACGAACGTGCGCTCGGGCGTCATGTCGAGCGGCCGGCCGAGCGTCAGCGCGGCGACGACACCGGCCGGCGCCGCGCGGCCGAAATAGTATTTGCTCCATTGCGACATCAGCGCGCGCGCATGCTGCGCCGGATCGCCGCCGTAATGGTCGACCATCGCGGCGAGCACGGCGTCGCGGTGCGCGGGCAACGCGCTGACGGGCACGACGACGCGGCCCGGCCCACGCGCGTCGTCGGGCATGCCGAGCCACACGACGTCGAGGTGTTCGGCGAACGGTGGCGGCGCGAACGCCGAAAAGCGCGTGGCGCGCGCGCCGTCGAGCGCCGGCGTCATCGTCCCGCGCGCCGGGCGCGGCGCCCCTCGAGAATCAGCAGCCCGAGCAGGTACGGCGCGCCGATCAGCGCGGTCAGCACGCCGGCCGGCACTTCGCGCGGCGCGACGACGGTGCGCGCCGCGAGATCCGCCAACCCGAGGATCAGCGCGCCGCACGCCGCCGCGAGCCAAAGCCGCGTGCGATGCCGGCGCGCACCGAGCATCGTCGCGACGTGCGGCGCCATCAGCCCGATGAAGCCGACCGGCCCGACCGCCGCGACGGCCGCGCACGCGGCGAGCGTCGCGATCGTCAGCGCGAGCGGTCGCAGCGCGGCCACCGGCAGGCCGAGCGCGGCCGCCTGGTCGTCACCGAGCGCGAGCATGTCGAGCGGTTTCGCGAGCCATGCGAACACCGGCACCGCGAGCACGCACCACGGCAGCAGCATCGACACCTCGCCCCAGCTGCGGCCGTACGTGCCGCCGACGAGCCACACGACGAAGCGCGCGGGCTGCACGCTTTCCTGCGTGATCAGCCATTGCGCGAGCGTGGTCCACAACGCGCCGATCACGATGCCGGTCAGCGCGACCGCGAGCGGCGCGTAGCGATGCCGGTGATTCAGCGCGAGCGTGATCGCGAGCGACAGCCCGCCGCCGATCAGCGCGGCGGCGGCCAGCGTCACGTGGCCCATCAGCGGCCACGTCGACAACGCGAACAGCGTGACGAGCCCCGCGCCCTGCGTGACGCCGAGCACTTCGGGGCCCGCGAGCGGATTGCGCACGACGCTCTGCATCGCGACGCCGCTGACCGCCAGCAACGCGCCGGCGAGCAGCGCGCACAGCAGGCGCGGCATGCGCAGGTCGATCAGCATGCGCGCGAGCGCATCGTGACCGGACAGTGCGGCGAACCAGCGCGCGGGCGACAGCCACTCGGGGCCGGCCGACACGCCGACCCACACCACCAGCACGCCCGCCACGACGAACAACGCGGTGCGCAGCGGCCAGCCGAGCCGTTCGAGCCAGCCGACGAGCCGCGTCGCGCCGCCGCCCGCCGCGCGTTCGGCATCCGCATGCAGCACGCCCGACCACGCGGCGCCGCGCCGGATCATCGCGAGCATCAGCGGCGTGCCGACCAGCGCGATCGCGACGCCGGTCGACAGCGTCGCGTCGAGGCCCGACGCGAGCACCGCGCTGTCGGTGACCAGCACCAGCGCGCCGCCGGCGAGCGCCGACAGCGGCACCAGCACGCCGAGCCGCGCCGCGCGCGCGCCGCGCACCTGGCGCAGCAGGTTCGGCGCGACGAGGCCGACGTACGATAGCGGGCCCGCGATGCTGACGGCCACGCTCGTGAACGCGACCGCGACGATCGTCGCGGCGAGCCGCGTCGCATCGACGCGCACGCCGGCCGCGGCCGCCGCATCGTCGCCGAGCGCGAGCGGATTCAACGGCCGGATCACGAACGGCAGCGCGGCGAGCGGCACGACGAGCCAGCGCGCGGCGAGCGCGAGGCCCGTCGCGCCCGGCTGGTACAGGCTGCCGTTGGTCCACAGCGCGGCGCCCGCGATGTTCTGTTCGAAGAACGCGAGCACGAGCGTCGACAGCGCGGCGAACAGCAGCATGCACACACTGCCGGCAAGCACGAGCCGCAACGGCGTCGCGCGCCAGCCACCCGCCGCGACGATCGCGCACGCGGCCGCCGCGAGCCCGCACACGAACAGCAGCGGCACCGACGCGACGCCGGCCAGCGCCGGCACCAGCATCGCCGCGAGCAGGCCGAGCTGGGCGCCGCCCGTCACGCCGAGCAGGTCGGGCGACGCGAGCGGATTGCGCGTGAGCGACTGGAACAGCGCGCCGGCGATGCCGAGGCAGCCGCCCGCGACGAGCGCGGCCGCGACGCGCGGCAGATTGAGGTCGAACAGGAACACGTGCGCAAGCGACGCGGCATCGCTGCCGGGCGCCGCGTCCCACCACACGCGCAGATCGGGAGCAATCCGCAGCGCCGCGAGCAGCGCGATCGACGCGACGAGGCCGCACGCAATCGCGCCGGCCCGCCCCGTCGTCGTCCCCTTGCCGGTCGCCGCGAGGCGCTTGCGCATCGCGAACGTCGTCATACCGCGAGATCCCGGTCGAAGACGGCGGACGCCTGCGGCGCGCCGTCGGTCGACGGTCCGTAGGCCGGTACGCACATCGGCGCACCCGTCTGCGGATGCGCGAGCTTCAGCATCTCGACGCCGAACGCCGCGCGCAACCGCGCCGGGTCGAGCATCGCGTCGGGCGTGCCCTGCGCGACGAGACGGCCCGCGCGCATCAGCACGATCTCGTCGCTGTACGCGGCCGCCTGGTTCAGGTCGTGCAGCACCCACACGATCGTCAGTCCGCGTGCGCGGTTCAGCGCACGCAGCGCATCGAGGATGTCGAGCTGGTGATGAATGTCGAGATAGGTCGTCGGCTCGTCGAGCAGCACGATCGGCGCCTGCTGCGCGAGCGCCATCGCGATCCACGCGCGCTGGCGTTCGCCGCCCGACAGCGCGCCGACGTCGCGCTCCGCATCGTCCGCGAGGCCGCTCGTGTCGAGCGCTTCGTCGATCGCCGCCTGATCAGCCCGCGACAGGCCGCGCAGGAAGCCGCCGTACGCATAGCGCCCGTACGCGACGAGCTCACGGACCGTGAGGCCCGACGGAATCTGGTTGAACTGCGCGAGCATCGTCAGCTCGCGCGCGAGCGCGCGACGGCGAAACGACGCGAGCGGTCGGCCGTTCACTTCGACATGGCCGGCACGCGCGGGTTGCAGGCCCGCCAGCGTGCGCAGCAGCGTGCTCTTGCCGCAGCCGTTCGGTCCGCACAGCGCGGTCACGCGGCCGGCCGCGATCGACAGGTCCAGCCCGTCGATCACGACATGGTCGCGATATCCCACCGACAGCCCGCGCGCGGCAAGCGCGGCGGTACTACGCGTCATCAATCCTCCGTTCGGTCGCGCGGGACCGTGTAACTCTGCGCCATCGCGACGACGACCTTGCGCGGCCCCTCGAACGGGTCGCGGGCATGCGCGGTCAGCATGTTGTCGAGCATCAGCACGTCGCCGGTGCGCCACGGGAACACGATGCGCTGCTGGTCGAGCACGCCGCGGATCTGCGCGAGCGCGTCGGCTTCCAGCGGTTCGCCGTCGCCGTAATACACGTTGCGCGGCACGTTCTCGAGCCCGACCGCGTCGACGAGCGCTTCCTGCATGTCGTCGTCGAGCGCCGACAGGTGAAACAGGTTCGCCTGGTTGAACCATACGCGGTCGCCGGTGCGCGGATGACGCGCGACAGCCTGGCAGCGTTCGCGCGTGCGCAGCAGCAGTTCGCCGTCATCGTCGGTGCGCCACGCGCATTCGATGCCGCGCGCCGCGCACATCCGCTCGACCTCGGCCGGCTCGTCGGTGCCGAACGACTGCTGCCACGGCAAGTCGAGCCCCTGCCCGAAATTGCGCACGTACAGCAGCTCGCGCTTCTCGAAGCGCGCGACGAGCGCCGGATCGAGCGCGCGGTACACGGCACGGCTGTCCGCGATCGGCGTCGCCCCGCCCTTCGGCGCGGCAAGCGCGCAGTGGAACCAGATCCGCAGCGGCCATTCGCGCGTGTACGACTGCTCGTTGTGCAGCGGAATCGCGCGGTGCGGCGGGTATTCGGTCGACGTGTAGACCGCGCCTTCGACCTGGCTGCGCGGCGTCGACGCGTATTCATAGCCGATCAGCGGATCGCCGAACGAGGCCGCGAATTGCTGGAACGCATCGATCGACGGCACGTGAAAGCCCGTGAACAGCACGCCGCCCGCCCGTTCGAGCGTGTCGGCCGCGATCTCGCGCGCCAGTGGCGCGACCTCGTCGATCGACATCCCGTCGTTGCCGCGCGGCGACACGACGGTGGGCAGCCCCGGCTCGATACGCAGGTCGTCGAGCGTCGGCAACGAAAGCAGGGTCATGCAACGTCCTCTTCAGGTGGCGCGCCGCACACGCGGCGCAGCAGATCACGACGCGCGCGTCGCGCGCTCGCCGTCCATCGCGCGGCGCAGGCTCGCGGGGCGCATGTCGGTCCAGACCGTCTCGATGTGCGCGAGACAGTCGGCCTTCGGGCCGCTCACGCCGACTTCGCGCCAGCCGGCCGGCACCGGCCGGAACGTCGGCCAGATCGAATACTGTTCTTCGTCGTTGATGACGACCGTATAGACGAGATCGTCGGTGTCGGCGGAAGGCGTCGGGGCTTGCGTCATGATCGGAAATCGCTGGGCGGTTGAAGGAGGCGAAGCGGCGGATTCGGCCGCTCCTGTCTGATAGACGGTTGGCCGGCGCGTTTTTTTACCGCCGCCGCGCACGGCCGCCCAGGAACACCGGACAGGCGACGCCGCGATGGCACGCGTCGAGGCATTCCGCGCAGTGGCGCTCCGCGTCGCGCACCATGAAATGCACGAGCGTCTGCGACACGTTCAGCGCGCGCGCCGCAGTCTGCAGCGTTTCCTCGCGCAGCCGCACCATCTCGAACGCCGCGCGGCTGCGCGCCGGCAGGTCGTCGAGGGCGGCCCACACGCGCCGCAGCGTGTCGCGCGTCATCAGCGCGGCTTCCGGCGTCGGCTCGGGCGACGGCACGTCGAAGCCGTCGTCCTCTTCCGTGTGATAGACGTTTTCGAGGTTTTGCCGACGGCACGCATCGATCGACGCGTTGCGCACCATCCGCGTCACATAGGCGACCGGCTGGCGCACCGCGTCCTGGTTCGGGAATTCGACGAGCTTCACGAACACGTCGTGCACGACGTCTTCCGCGCGGCTCGCGCAGCCGACGAAGCCGCGCGCGACGTTGACGAGCATCGCGCGATGCGAGATCAGCACGTCGAGCAGCGCGCCCTGCGCGCGGGGCTCGGACGCCCGGCGCGCACGCGGCGCGGCGCGCGGCGGCAGGTCCGGATAACTGCCGAGGAACGGGTTTGCCGCTGCCGCCGCCGGTCGGTCGAGCACTTCCGCCATGGCCATCGATCTGCTCCGTCAAATTCCGAGATAGCGCAATTTAACGTAAACGCAAATCATTCTCAATCCGATTACAGGATGACCCTTTCGGTTGTCAGGATTTGTCTGAACAATGATCCGAATCGTTGCCGGAGCGGACATGGGTGCGTCTGCGCCGCGCGGACGGTTCGCACGCCGCCGACGCATGCTTTCATGTTCCTGACGAACCGCCCGCCCGTGTCATCGGCGGTAGCAACTTCTTACCACGTGAAATTTTGGGGGCTCGTACGATCGACCTGCCGTTTCCAAGGGAGAACGACATGAAAGCCATCGTGTTATCCGCAGTCATGGTGGGCGCGCTGTCGAGCGTGATGCTCGCCGGGTGCGTCGCCTACCCCGGCCCTGCCGAAGTCACGATCGGCTGGCATGGCGATCGTTACTGGGACGGAAATCGCTACTGGGAGCGCCGCGACTGGGAAGCCCGGCATGCCGGCCCGCGTGACGACCGCGACCGCCGCGACGATCGCCCGGATGACCGCCGCGACGATCAGCGGCCGCAGTGGTGATGCCGCGACGCGCCCTTGATCCATCATTCGACGACAGGACCTCGACATGAAGACGCTACTGAAAACCCTTACCGCCGCCGCCATGGCCGCTGCCATACTCGCGCCGGCCATCGCCGAAGCGCATCCGCACCGCGTGTGTCACTTCGAGCATCACCATCACAAGGTGTGCCGCTGGGTGCGTTGAGCGTCGCGCCGCCGATGCGAACAAGCGCCGCTTGCCGGCGCTTTTTTCGTTGCGAACGCCAGGCGGCGTCCGCCGCTAATCCTGCCATCGCTCCGGCGCGAGCCAGATCGGGAACGACAGGATCACCGCGAGCCCGTGCCCGTCGATACCGGCCGTCACGTCGACGGCTCCGCCATGAGACTCGGCGATCCGCGCGACCAGCGACAGGCCAATGCCGCTTCCCGGCTGCGCAGTGCCCGGCACCCGGTAAAAGCGTTCGAAAATCCGCTCGCGCTGGTCGACCGGCACGCCCGGCCCGTCGTCCGCGATCCGCAGCCTGACCCGCCCCGCCTCCACGGCGCCATCGCACGTGATCTCGACCCGTCCGCCTTCACGGCCGTAACGCAGCGCGTTGTCGATCAGGTTGCGCACCGCGATCGCGATTTCGTCGAGATCGCCCCACACGCATACCGGCTCGATCGCCACCCGCACCGTCTGCCGGCGCGCATGCGCGGCCGCATCGAAGTCGCTCGCGATCAGCGCAACGAGCCGCGCCAGGTCGACCGGCCCATGCTGCTCCGCACGCGAGCCGGCATCCAGCCGCGCCAGTTCGAGCAATTGCGCCGACAGCCGCGCGCTGCGCTCCACGCCCGTTGCCAGCCGGCGCAGCGCGGCGTCCTTGTCCGCCGGACTGTCCGCCCGCAACGCCACTTCCGCCTGCGCCGACAATGCCGCCAGCGGAATGCGCAACTCGTGCGCCGCATCGCCGATGAAACGGCGCTCGGTATCGACGGCCTGACTCAGCCGCGCGAGCAGCCGATTGAACGATTCGACGAGCGGTCGAAGCTCGCGCGGCAGCGTCAGCAGCGGCAACGGCGAGAAATCGAATGCGGCCTTGTGCTGGATCGCCCGCTGAACGTCGCGCACCGGCCCGAACGACCAGCGGATCCCCCACCAGATCGCCACGCCCAGCATCGCGAGCATCACCGCCGTATTGAACAGGCCGAGCTGCACCGCATTGCTGGCCTTCTCCTGCCAGGTCGTGGCCGGCCCGCCGGTCTGCACGTGAATCCGGCCGGTCGGACCCGACAGCGAATAGACCCGCCAGGTCTCGTCGTGCGCGATCCCGCGCCCGGCGCTCACGCCGTAGCCGTCGCGCATGTCCGGCTTGAGCGCCGGCCCCGGCGCATCGGCGCTGTGCATGACGTTGCGGCCGTCGACCCAGATCTGGAACGCGACGTCGTATTTGCCGTATGCGGCTTTCGGCACCACCGCCTGCGCGCGCACTTCCGGCAGGCGATCGATCGTATCGGGCAACGACAACAGCAGCAGTTGCGCGGCGCCCTCGAGCAAGCCGTCGCGCCAGCCGCGCTGTTCGCGCCACAGGGCGATGCCGAGAAACGCGCCCCAGCCGGCCCAGAACACGACGACCGTCGCCATCACGGTCGCGAGCAGGCGGACACGCAGCGACCTCATGCTGTGCCCTCCCCGATGCGATAGCCGAAGCCGTGCACCGTCACGATCAGTTCGTCGCCGAGCTTGCGCCGCAGTTGATGGATGTACACCGCGATCGTGTTGCTTTCGATTGCGCCGTCGTTGCCGTACACGCGCTCCTCGAGCTGCGCGCGCGTGACGACTCGCCCTTGCCGCTCCATCAGCGCGAGCAGCGTCCGGTATTCGTGGATGCTCAGCGCGACCGGTTCGCCGGCGCGCGTGACTTCCCGGCGCGCCGGATCGACGTGGACATCGCGGCAAACGAGCCGCTCCGACACGCGGCCCTGGCTGCGGCGCGTCAGCGCGCGAAGCCGCGCATAAAGCTCGTCCAGCTGGAACGGCTTCACGAGATAGTCGTCGGCGCCGGCGTCGAGGCCGCGGATACGGTCGCTCAACTGATCGCGCGCGGTCACGATCAGCACCGGCGTCGCATCGTAGTTCGCGCGCATCGCGGCCAGCAGCGTGAAACCGGATGCGCCCGGCAGTTGCAGGTCCAGCAGCACCGCGTCGTAGTCGTGCCCGACGAGCGCGAGCCGTGCCGCCGGCACGTCGGCCGACCAGTCCGCGCGCCAGCCGTTCTGCGCGAGGCCAGCCCGCACGGCGTCGGCCAGCATCACATCGTCTTCCACCAGCAGGATATGCATCGGTATCGCTCCTCGAATGGCGAGGTCGCCAGCGTGACGGACCGCGATTAAAAACTTCTTAAAGCCGAAGGGCCACGATGCGTGTCGATCGCCGCATTGCCGGCGCCCTGCATCCGGCGCTTTCCCGAGAGGCCCGCCATGACCGTGTTCTGTTGTTCGATTCCGTTGCTGCGATGCAAGACGGCGCGGCGCACCCCCTTCGCGCCGGGCCGGTACGGGCCATTCTGGCATGGAAGACCGCACGCGTCGTGCACGTTCCGCGCGTCGTGCACGCGTCGCACGGGAGCGGTGCGATGAACCAGTTCGCCACGCTCGTTCCGTTCGGCCTCGCGCTGAGCCTGGCCAGCGCCAACAGCATCGTCTGCCTCGCCGGGCTGTCGCTGATCGAACGGCTGATTCCCGTGCTGCCGTCGCACGTGCTGCTCGCGATGATCGGCGTCGCCGGTGCGCAAGGTGCGTGGACCTTGCCGGAAGCGATCGTCGTCACGGTGCTCGGCAGTTTCGCCGGCTGCCTCTTTCATTACGCGCTCGGCAATCTGTGGCCGGAAGACGGCGTGCTGACCCTGCTGCGCCGCCTCGCGCCGCTGGGCAGGATGCAGCCCGCGCGAATCGACGCGCTGATCGAAGGGATCCGCGCGCGGCCCACGCGGCTCGCCCTGTGGTCGCAACTGGTGCCGTTCGTCCGGCTCGTCGCGCCGGCGCTCGCCGGATTGCTGGAAACGAGCTTCACGCGTTTCGCATCCGGCGCCGCGGCCGGCATCGCGCTATGGAACACGCTGTTCATCACGGCCGGCTATCTCGCCGCGCAAGCGGCCGCCTAGCCGCGCCCGTCATTGACCGATCGATCCACCAGGAGCCTGCCGATGCGAATCCCCGAATGGATGCTGTTTCTGCGTACGTGGTTGCGCCATCCGCGCCGGGTCGGCGCCCTCGCGCCATCCGGCCCGGCGCTCGCCGCGCTGATCACCGCGCATGTCCCGCGCGACGGCGCGTCCGTGATCGAACTCGGAGCGGGCACCGGCGTGTTCACGCGCGCGCTGCTCGCGCGCGGCGTCGCGAGCGACCGGCTGGTGCTCGTGGAAGCCGACCCTGCGTTCGCGAACGCGCTGCGGCATCAGTTTCCCGCGTTGCGGGTGATGCAGATGGACGCGGCCCAGCTCGGGATGACCGGCGACTTCTTCGGCGGGGAGCGCGCGCATGCGATCGTGAGCGGGTTGCCGCTCGTCGCGATGCCGGTCGAACGGGCCGTCGCGATCGTGCACGGCGCGTTCGTGCGCCACCTGGCTGCCGGTGGCGCGTTCTATCAGTTCACCTATGTGCCGCGCTGCCCGATTCCGGCGCGCTATCTGGAGGCGATGCGCATGCGCGCCGTCCGGATCGGCGTCGCGTGGATGAATTTTCCGCCGGCCTTCGTGTACCGGTTCGAACGGCTCGACGACGTGGCCGGCAGGCACCGGGCTCGTGCGCTGCCGTCGCTGGAGAGGGTTGTCGATGCAACGGCTTTGCGTGGTCGGGACGCGACCCGGCGCCCCGGCGCTGTGGTGCTGTCCCCGAGCGAGGGCCCGCGCGTTGGTTCGGGCCGTGCCGATTCGCATCGGCAGATAAACAGCCGAGCCGTCGAACTGTGAGCGCGGCCACCATGGCCGCCGCACTGCCCGCGCCGGCCATCGGGGAAGCGCAACCGCACTGCGTGTGCCGCAGCGAGCATCACGGGCACAAGGTGTGCCGCGGCGATGCGGTAAACAAAACGAGGCGCCGTAAAACGGCGCCTCGTTTCATCGCTTCACCTGCATGCGACCCTGCTCGCTAGCGCGCGGCCGGCAACAGCAGCCGGCACGACGCGAGCCGCGCCGGGATGACGGGCAGGCGGCAGGCGCTTCGCTGCATCGCTGCCTTCGGCCGCGCGGCCAGCATGCGCGACACCGCCATCGCCTTCGGCTGCGTCGCCCGCGCCCGCAACGCGTCGGCCCCCGGGCTCGCCGGCCGCAGCGCGCGCAGTGTCGCCGCATCGATGTGCACTTGCCAGAACTGCGGCCGGTAGTCGGGATCGCCGTCGCGATAACCCTGCCCCGTGATGGTCTGCCCGTCGGGGCTCACGCCGATCACGTTGACCAGGTTCAGCGTGCCGACCGACAGGCCGGCCGCTTCGAGCAACGCAACGAGGCTGCGCATGCCGCTTTGCGGCGTCCACACGAAGACGCGCGCGACACCGGTCTGCCGGTTGCTCGATTCGCCGATGACAACCCGCCCGTCCGTGCTGATCGACGACGCATGGCTATTGTCGTCGCCGTCGAGAAAACCGAGCCGCTGGATGTCGTCGCCGCCGTTCGTCCACAGCACGGCCTCCGAGTCGACCCGTTGCCCATCCGGCGTGACCACCAGGGTGCCGAGCGCGCCGGCGATCGTCCGTTCGTCCTCGGTCACGCCACGGGCCAGATCCATTCTGGCCACGCCCGCGTTGATCGTCGGCAACAGTCGTTCGCCGGCTCGTTCCGACCAAAGAAGCGCACGCGAGCCATACACGCCGTCGACATTGCCGGCGAACCCGACTGCCGCGTTCCCGGACGAGGTCATCGCGAGCAGGTGCACGAGATAGTCGCCGCCCGGCGGCAACTCGCGAAAACCCCTCGGCTGGTCCCACATGAACCGTGCATTCCGGCCGCCGGTCGTCGTCAGGCTGCCCGCCATCCTCGTGCCGGCGAGGTTCGCAACGTCAACCGATGCATCCCGGCCCGCCGTATCCGGAACGAGTTTCTGCGTGCGACCGTCGCCGGGCCATCGCACCGCCCATCGATCGAGGTTGCTGCTGTCCGTCTCGCGCGCACTGATCGACCCGCCGATCACCTGCCCATCGGCCGACACCGTCCGTGCCTGCGAGTCATAGGCATTCGCCGGCGCGGCCAGCCGCTGCCAGCCCGTCGCGGCCGACCACGAGAAGGCCATCGAGCCACCGGGCTGCGCTTCGCTCCAGTAGGAACCGATGATCGTCTTGCCGTCAGCGCTGACGGCATTGCCGTCGTACCGCACGTCGCGCGGCCCGCCCAGGTCGCCGATCACGGTCAGCGAATAACCGCCGGCCGATACCGTCTGCGCGTGAACCGCGCTCGTCGCCGACACGGCCAGCACGGCCGCGACGACATTGCGTCTCGGATGCATCCCCTTCTCCTCCGTCCGTACATCAATGAAAATCCGGTACAGGCAGCATGTTGCGCGGTGCACGCCGCTCATGCCGCACCACGCTCAATACAGGAAAATCCGGATCGTTGCGGCCGCGTCGAACGGCCCGATCTTCGGTGGTCCGAACGACTTGAGCACCGCATCGAGCATCACGGTCTGATTCGCAACGTTGGCCGCGAATTGCGTGAGCGTGAACTGCTTGTTGAAGTCGATCGGCTTGCCCTGGCTGTCCTCGAGACCGATTCCGAAGTTGCTGTCCTTCGCCGGCACCAGCAAACCGTTCTGCACGGCGCCCTTGGTCGCCTCGAAATAGCCGTCGACGCGAATCGGAATGCTGCATTTCTTCGACAGCGACAACGAGAACCGCCGACGCGGCACGGCAGGCAGGAAGCCGTTGCCGGTGGTCTGCACCTGACCGAAATTGACGATGCCGGGCTCGGGCGTCACCAGCACGTCGACGAGGCAGGGTGTCGGCTTCAGACGGGACAACCCGCTCAACCGGTACTGGAAACTCGATCGAGCCGCGTTGAGGCCGCCCTTGCCGTCGAACTGGAAGACCGCATAGATATCGTTCGGCGGCTGCATCCATTGGCCCTTCTTGCGCACCACCACCTGATAGGTGATGCTGAGCGGCACCTTCGGGCACAGCCCCCGGTCGAAGTTCCATTGCGAACACGTGCCGACGGTGGTGGTGGTTTCCACGCGCGCACCCGGTCCGCTGCCCAGGCCGAAATAGTCGCGGCCACCATAACGAATGCCGATCTCGAGCCCCCAGGCGGCGGGATCCTGCGATCTCGGGTTCGCGTAGAAGTAAACCTGTTCGGCAAAGTTCAGTGCGGCCCCGCCGTAGTCCTTGTAGCAGTATCCCGTCGTCGTGCGTGGCGGCGATACCCAGATCACGTATCCGTCCGGCGCATCCGTCGGATACGATGCGACGCCGCCGATCGGCTCGGTGAGCGAATCGGCGCCGCCGTCGGCCAGGCAGCGCAGCGCCCACGCCGGCTGCGCGACCGCGATCAGCATCGCGAGCACGGCCCAGCGCAGCCACGTCGCGAACGGCGACACGCGTTGTTTCGCGCCCCCGCTCATTTCTTCACGCTCTTGCACGCACCAGCCTCGCACGCATACTCGACCGCCACCTGGCCGCCGTAGTCGTCGATGTGCGTGACGAACAGCGTCGACGGCGTCGCGGCCTTGAACGGCACCTCGGCCGTGCTCATCGGGCTCACCATCGTCGGCTCGATCGGCACCGGCGTCTTCTGCGTGCCCGCGCTCACGTCGACCACCGTCACGTGGTAAGGCGTCGGGTTGTCGAACACCAGCTTGTGCGCGGCCGCATCGACCCGCAGCGTCATCGGCAGCGTCCAGTCCTCGTCGCGCGCGGGCTGCGCGGCCTTCGGCCGGTAGAACAGCTTCATCTGCGTATGCAGCGCGATCTGCAGCGTGTTCGGCGTGTCGGTCTTCGGCGGCACTTCGCGGATGTTCAGGTAGAACACCGTCTCGCGATCGGCCGGCAGTTGCGCACCGGGCAGCTTCGCGATCCGCAGCACGTTGCGCTCGTTCGCCTCGACCCGCTGCAGCGGCGGCACGACCATCAGCGGCGACGTGATCTTGTTGCCCTTCGCATCTTC
Organism: Burkholderia sp. 28_3; assembly: GCF_003253915.1. Lineage (NCBI taxonomy): Bacteria > Pseudomonadati > Pseudomonadota > Betaproteobacteria > Burkholderiales > Burkholderiaceae > Burkholderia > Burkholderia sp. 28_3. Next base: position 130,688 of record NZ_QKZF01000003.1, on the reverse strand, counting down.
GAGCCACGACTGCACGAGATACGGATACGTCGTGCTCTTGTTGGTGATCGTGACGATCGCGGCCTGCTCGCCTTCGTTGAAGATCACACGCGTGCGATCGGGCACGATCGCCGCCTGGGCGGCACCTGCCAGCATCGCGCCGACGGTCGCGAACACGCCCAGCGCGCGCCGCGGGAAAGAACGGGAAAAGGAATGCTTCATCGTGGATCCGTGAAATCATCGTTCGGCCCGCGCGGCCGCTGCATGCGACTCGCCGGGCGGCTGGCACGTCACCGGAATCGGCGTGCCTTCGAGTTGGAGCTGGTTCGGCAGTGCGGCGATCGTGCAGAGCGTGCGTTCGCCCGCCCGCACCGCCAGCGTGGATTTCGGCTGAACCTGGGTCAGGAACGCCGCGCCGGCTTCGCCGACGATGCCGAGTTCCTTGCCGTTCGCCGCGTCCTGCACCGACGCCCCGAACGGCAGCGGCTTGCCGGCCGCGTCGGTCAGCGTCAGGTACAGGTTGCTGCCGCGCGCGGCGGAGAACTTCACGAAGCCGATCGCGCCGTCGGTCAGCACCATGCGCTGGATCGGGTTCGTCACCTGCACTTCGAGCGGCAGCTTCTCGACGTTGACGGTCGCGTCGTACACGTTGTACGGCGAGATGCCGTCGAGCACCGCGTAGCCGCGCGAATCGGTATGCGTGAGCGTGCCGGACAGCGGCACGTCGGGCACGCCGTCGGTCGACACCAGCAGCCGCGTGTCGCCCGCATTGCCGTTGGCGTGCGCGGACACGCCGTACTGCGTCGCGACGAACGAGCCGTCGACTTCGAGCGACGCGGCCGCATACGCGTTGGCGAGCGTCGATGCCTGCGCGGTCAGCTGATACGCCGACGAGCGCTGGCGGTAGCTCGCGTTCGCCGACGCGCGTCCGTCGGTCGCGCCCGCGTTGATCTGGTAGGTGCGGCCATTCGGATCGTCGTAGATGTAGCCCGCGTTCACGCTCGTGCTGCCGCTGCCCGTCGTCAGGTTCGACGTGACGGTGTGACGCCCGCCGATCGGCAACGTCGCGGTGACCGAGACCTGGTTGCCGCTTGCGCCCGCGCTCTGCGTGCGGAAAGCCGACACGCTGACGTTCAGGTTGCGCAGCGTGCCGATCGAAAACGCGCGCGTCAGCGTGAGGCCGACGCGCTGCTCGTTCGCACGTTCCCAGTAGGTCGTCTGGTCGTAGGAAAAATAGGTCGACGTGTCGCCGAAACGCTTCGACAGCGTCGCCGAGTAGCGCTGCTTGCTGTTGGCGAGGCCGTATGCGGTCGGGTCGCCGGAGAACTGTGCGAAGTTCGTGTATTCGCGCTCGGAGAAGCGGTAGCCGAAGAAGCGCACGTCGGCATCGAGCCCGTCGAAGTGCTTCGAATAGTTGATGCGATACGAGTTGCCGTTGCGCGTCGCGCCGTTCCACCACAGCTTCGCCCGCGCATGCGTGACGTCGGCCGACACCGCGCCGAACGCGCCGAAATCGCGACCGACGCCGAGCGCGATCGACGTGTAGCCCGACGCGGCGATGAAACCGCCATACGCCGTGACGTCGAACGGCAGGCCGTACGCGATTTCGCCGAAGCCGAAGAACGGCGTGATGCCGGCGCCGCCGAACAGGCGCGGCTTGCCGACCGCGGCCTTGTAGCGCAACTGCCCGGCGCGCGCGAGGAACGGCACGGCGGCCGTCGTCACCTGGAAGCGCTGCACGCTGCCGTCTTCTTCCTCGACCGCCACGTCGAGCGTGCCCTGCACGCTCGTGTTGATGTTCTGCAGCGCGAACGCGCCCGGCGACACGCGCGTCACGTACAGCACGCGGCCGGCCTGCGACACCGTCACGGTCGCGTTGGTGCGCGCGACGCCCGAGATCAGCGGTGCATAGCCGCGCAGCGACGGCGGCAGCATGCGGTCGTCGCTGCGGATCGACGCGCCCGTCAGCGCGAACGTGTCGAAAATGTCGGAGGTCAGGTAGTCGTCGCCGAACGTCACCGTCGACTGGATCGATGGCAGCGCGCGAAACGCATACAGCCGGCTGAAGCGGAACGTCCGGTCCGCGTACGCCGTGTTACCCACGTTCGATTGCGCCTGATAGTCGCCGCGAAAGCGCCACGCATCCCAGTTCGCGCCCACCGTCCCGTAGGCCTGGATCGCATTCGTCTGTCCGCCGCCCGCACCGAAGTTGCGGTTCGTGTTCGCGATCACGCGGTAATCGAGCATCGCCCCCGGAATGCCTTCGGACCAGCGCGCCGGCGGCAGGTAGGTCGAATCGGTGAATTCGAGCGCGGTCTGCGGAATCGTGATCTTGAGCCGCCCGTCGCTTTTCAGGTAACGCACGGTCGCGCCCTCGATCGCGCCGAGGTCGACGCAACGCCCGCCCTGGAAGCGCGGCAGATCCTTCACGAGCGACGGCTTCAGCCCGAACTGCGCGACGAGCTCGGGCCGCAGGCACGGCTTGCCGGCGCCCGACGCGTCGACCGCGATGAATTCGATCGCTTGCAGCCCGTAGAACAGGTCGTTGACCTGCACGTCGAGCATGTACTCGCCGGGCAGCGTGAAGTCCGCCTGCGAGAACTGCGACAGGTCGACGTTGCTCGTTCCGTCGATGTCGAGGAACGACGAATTGAATTCCGTCGCCTGGCTCTGGCTGCCGACGACCAGCACGGAGACGCAAAGGAAGGAATGTCTGATTCGCACGCGGCGCTACCGAGAGTCCAGGGAGAAGGAAAACGGGAGGAAAGAGGAAGGAGGAAGGGATGCATGCATCCCTCCTCCGGTACGGACGCTTACTGGTAGCGGACCGTGAAGTTCGCGACGCCGTCGGCGGTACCCGGCGTCACGCCGGCTGCCGTCGCTTCGTACATCGCCGCGAAGCGTACGGTGTTCGTGCCGTTCTGCAGCAGCGTCGGCGCCTTCTGCTCGGCGCCGTTGTCGAGGTATTCGCCCGACGCGGCTTGCAGGCGGATGCCGACGTTGGTGGCCGAACCGATCGTGGCGAGCAGCTTCGGCTGGCCGGCGCTCGACGTGCCCGTGAACGTGAAGTACGCGTTCTGCGCGATGCTGGTGTCGCAGTCGGTCAGCTTGATGTCGAACGACACCGGGTCCGACTTGTCGCCGGCCTGCTTGAACTTGTTGGTCGGCACCTTGCCGAGCTGCACGGTCTGGTTGACCGAGTTCGAATCGATGCCGCATGCGCCCGCGACGATCTCGCCCGTGAAGTTGATCGTGCCGGTGCCCGCTGCGAAGGCCGAGGTGGACAGGGCCGCGAGTGCGACAGCGGTCAGGATGGATTTTTTCATGACGTTTCCCGTAAGGAGTGCAAATGGAATGGACGACGTGGCGGACACAAACGGCAGCGCATGGTGGCTCCCGTCCGACACGAGGCGGCATTATCGAGATAACCATGAAAGATTTCTGTAAATCATTGTCAAATGATTCTGACAATGTTCGATTCCGCACTCCAAAACAGCACTCTTTCTTTTGAATTTGCAATCCCAAAATTTTTATCCGCAGTCCTTTTTTATTTTCCGGAACCGATTGAAGATTAAAGGAATTTCTTGCCGATAATCGTCGCCACCCCCGCTCTCCCTTGCCGGCATTGGCTCGCGCGGAACCGCCACTCAAAAGACAAAACATTGTCCTGCGCCGCCATCGTTGCCCGATTGCAACGCGAATATCGACTCATTTTCAACTGACAGGAAATTAAAGACGGCATTTCATCAATACGGACTTATCGCGCAAACGATTGCGAAAAGCATACAAACGTTTTACCGCGACATTTTGCCGCCACCATTAATTCCAATGCATTGATTAATTCTTTCGTCAATTGCCGATCTTGAATCGCATGCATGTGCAGTCGCCGGAACGCGGCTGGCGTGCCGGATTGGACGGGATGAAAACGACGAAGCGCCGCGCATACGTTTGCGCCGGCAGATGACACGATCGACCCACGGATGCGGGACGCCGCGAAAGCAGCGCCGCCGCCCCGCCGAGCGATGAAAGAGCGGAGAGCGGGGGCGCCGAACAGCGAAAGGAAATGCCGACGATGATCGGCGGCATGGCGGGCACGGCACGCCCTGTTGAAATGGCGGCCGCACGTCGAATCGCGCGGCCGCCGTCGTGTTGCGTGGCACGCTGCCGTGCCACGCAACACATCGCCGACTACACGGAAGCCGCGGCCTCCGCCGTTGCCGGCGCCCAGCCGCCGCCGAGCGCACGGTACAGCGCGATCGCGTTCGCGAGCCTGAGCTGCCTGAGCCGGATCAGCTCCTGCCCCGACTCGTACGTGCTGCGCTGCGCGTCGAGCAGTTCGAGATACGTCGCGACGCCGCCCGCATAGCGACGCTCCGCGAGCTTCAGCCGCGCGCCGTCCGCCGCATACACGTGCTGCTGCGCGGCAAGCTGCCGGTCGATCCAGTCGCGCGCGGCGAACGCATCGGCCACTTCGCGAAACGCGGTCTGTACGGCCTTCTCGTATTCGGCGACCGCGATGTCCTTGCGCGCGTGCGCGACGTCGAGGTTCGCGCGATTGCGTCCGCCCGCGAAGATCGGCAGCGTGATGCGCGGCGCGAACGTCCACACGCTCGTGCCGGCCGCGAACAGGTTCGAGAACGCGTCGCTCACCGAGCCGTAGTCGGTCGTCAGCGCGATGCGCGGGAAGAACGCCGCACGCGCCGCGCCGATGTTCGCGTTCGCGGCCTTCAGCCGTGCCTCGGCCTGCCGGATGTCCGGCCGTCGTTCGAGCAATTGGCTCGGTGCGCCCGGCGCCACGGGCGCGATCGACAGCGTGTCGAGCGCGGTCGCGTCGTCGGGCACGTTGCGCGCGAAATCGCCCGCCAGCAATTGCAGCGCCCGTACGGCCTGCGCATGCTCGCGCTGCAGCGCGGCCTGCGACGCGCGCGCGGACGCCACCAGCATCTCGGCCGAGCGCAGCTCGATCGCGTCGCTCGTGCCCGCGGCATAGCGGCGTTGCGTGAGCGCGGCCATCCGCTCGCGGGCTTCGAGCGTACGCTGAGCGAGCGCCAGTTGCTCGTGCAACGATCGCTCGGAAACGTACGCGCCCGCCACTTCGGCGATCACGCCGATGCGGACCGTGCGCTGCGCGTCGGCCGTCGCGAAGTATTCGGCGAGCGCCGCGTCGGACAGGTTGCGCACGCGGCCGAACAGGTCGAGCTCGTACGCGCTGATGCCGACGCCCGCGCGATACAGCCCGCTGATCGCGCTTTCGCGCACGACCGGGTCGTACTGGCGCGCGCGTTCATAGCCGAGATTCGCATCGACCGACGGCATCCGGTCCGCGCGCTGCACGCCATACAGCGCGCGCGCTTCGTCGAGCCGGCCGGCCGCGATCCGCAGGTCGCGGTTGTTCGCGAGCGCCGCGTCGATCCACGCCTGCAGCGCCGGATCGGTGAAATACGCATGCCAGTCGTCGAGCAACGCGGCATCCTGCGCCGCGGGCGGTTCGGCCGCCGATGCCGTGCCGGCGTCGACCGGCGCATAGGTCGTCGGCACCGGCGCGGCCGGACGCTCGTAACGCGGCGCGAGCGAACAGCCGGCAAGCGCCAGCGCGGCGGCCAGCGCGACCTGAACCCGCAGCGCGCCGCGTGCATTCAGCGCAAACATCATGGTTGCGAACCCTCCATCGTCGTCGGCTGCGCGCCGCCGCGTCGGCGCGGGCCGACGTCGAACAGGCGGCCGACGATCACGAAAAACAGCGGGACGAGGAACACCGCGAGCACGGTCGCCGTGATCACGCCGCCGAGCACGCCGGTGCCGATCGCCATCTGCGCGCCGGACGCGGCGCCCGACGCGAACGCGAGCGGCAGCACGCCGACGCCGAACGCGAGCGACGTCATCACGATCGGCCGCAGCCGCAGGCGCGCGGCCTCGAGCGCGGCGTCGACGAGCGACATGCGCTGCGCGACCAGATCCTTCGCGACTTCGACGATCAGGATCGCGTTCTTCGCCGACAGCCCGATCGTCGCGATCAGCCCCACCTTGAAATAGATGTCGTTCGGCATCATCCGCAGCGTGACGCCGAGCACCGCGCCGATCACGCCGAGCGGGACGACCAGCATCACCGCGAACGGAATCGACCAGCTCTCGTAGAGCGCCGCGAGCGCGAGGAACACGACGAGCACCGACAGCGCGAACAGCATCGGCGCCTGCGCACCCGACAGCCGCTCCTCGAACGACTGCCCCGACCACGCATAGCCGATGCCGGCCGGCAGCTTCGCGGCGATCCGTTCGATCGCGCTCATCGCCTCGCCGCTGCTGTGGCCGGCCGCGGCCGAGCCGTTGATCGTGAACGACGGATAACCGTTGTAGCGCGTGAGCTGCGGCGGCCCGAGCGTCCAGTGCAGCGTCGTGAACGCCGCGAGCGGCACCATCTCGCCGCGCGCGTTGCGCACGCGCAGCTTCTTCACGTCGTCCGGATCGAGCCGGTGCAGCCCGTCGGCCTGCACCATCACGCGCCGCACCTGCGTGCCGTGCATGAAGTCGCCGATATAGTCGGAGCCGAACATCACCGCGAGCGTCGTGTTGATCTCGTCCATCGACACGCCGAGCGCGGACGCCTTCGCACGATCGATGTCGAGCTTCAGTTGCGGCGCGTCCTGCGTGCCCGCGAACATCAGGTCGGTGAGCGCGCGATCCTTGCCGCCCGCCGCGAGCAGTTGCTCGCGCGCGGCGCTGAACGTCGCGTAGTCGAGCCCGCCGCGGTTCTGCAGCCGGAAGTCGAAACCGCTCGACGAACCGAGATCGGGCAGCGCCGGCGAGTTCATCGCGAACACGGTCGTGTTCGGCGTGCCCGCGAAACGCTCGTTGATGCGCGCGACGATCGACTGCACGTGATCGCGCTCGGCCTTGCGCTCCTTCCAGTTCTTCAGCGTGACGAAGATCATCCCGCCGTTCGGCCCTTCGCCGTACAGGTTGAAGCCGCCGAGCGCATACGTGTAGGCGGTCGGCTCGTCGCGGCGGATGGCCGACTCGACTTCGCGCACGCTCTGCATCGTTTCCGCGAGCGGCGTGCCTTGCGGGCGAATCACCATCACCATGAAGTTGCCCTGGTCCTCGTCCGGCAGGAACGCGGTCGGCAGTTGCGTGAGCATCAGCGCGGCGGCCGCGGTCAGCGCGCCGTACACGACGAGCCAGCGCACCGGCTTCTTCAGCATCGTGCCGACCCGCGTCGCATAGCGCTGCGTCGCCCGCGCGACGAAACGGTTGAACCAGCCGAAGAAGCCGCCCTTCTCGTGATGGTCGCCGGACACCGGCTTGAGCAGCGTCGCGCACAGCGCGGGTGTCAGCGACAGCGCGAGGAAGGCCGAGAAGCCGATCGACACCGCGAGCGACAGCGCGAACTGCCGGTAGATGTTGCCCACCGCGCCGCCGAAGAACGCCATCGGCACGAACACCGACGTCAGCACCACGGTGATCCCGACGATCGCGCCGCTGATCTGTCGCATCGCCTTGACGGTCGCGTCGTACGGCCCGAGCCCTTCCTCGACCATCAGTCGCTCGACGTTCTCGACGACGACGATCGCGTCGTCGACGAGGATGCCGATCGCGAGCACCATGCCGAACATCGTCAGCACGTTGATCGAGAAGCCGGCCGCATACATCACGCCGAACGTGCCCGCGAGCGCGACCGGCACGACCAGCGTCGGAATCAGCGTCGCGCGCAGGTTCTGCATGAACAGGAACATCACGAGGAACACCAGCACGCCGGCCTCGATCAGCGTCGTGACGACCTTGTTCATCGATACGCGCACGAACGACGACGTCTCGTACGGGATCTGGTATTTCACGCCCGGCGGGAAGTACGCGGACAGCTCGTCCATCGTCGCGCGCACGCGCTTCTCGGTGGACACCGCGTTCGAGCCCGGCGCGAGCTTGATGCCCATTCCGGTCGCGACCTTGCCGTTCACGTACGACGGATAGTTGTAGTCGTTGCCGCCGAATTCGACGCGCGCGACGTCGCGCAGGAACAGCGCCGAGCCGTCGGGCCGCGCGCGCAGCGCGATCGCGCCGAAATCCGCCGGCGTCTTCAGCGGTGCGTCCGCGAACACGGTCGCCGCGATCGGCGCGCTGGCCGGCACCGCGCTGCGGCCGATATCGCCGATCGTCACGCGCGCGTTGTGCGCGCGCACGGCCGACGCGATGTCCGACGCGGTGAGGCCGTGCCCGGCCATCTTCACCGGGTCGGGCCAGATCCGCATCGCATATTCGGCGCCCCAGAACTGCACCTTGCCGACGCCCTCGACGCGGCGCAGCGCCTGCACGACGTTCGCCGACGCGTATTCGCCGAGCTGCACGTCGGTCATCCGGCCATCGTCGGACGTCAGCGACACGACGAGCTGGATGTTGTCGGCGGCCTTCTCGACCTGGATGCCGTCACGGCGCACGGGCTCGGGCAGGCGCGCATCGACGGTCTTCAGCCGGTTCTGCACTTCGACGGCCGCGAGATCGGCGTTCACGCCCTGCTTGAACGTCAGGTACAGCGACGCCGCGCCGGCGCTGCTCGTCGCGGACGTATACAGCAGCCCCGGCGCGCCGTTCATCTCGCGCTCGATCAGCGCGGTCACCGATTCCTCGACGACCTGCGCGGACGCGCCCGGGTACGTCGCATAGATGCTGACGACGGGCGGCGCGATGTCCGGATACTGCGCGACGGGCAGCGCGCGAATCGCGAACAGGCCGCCCAGCATGATGAAGATGGCGATCACCCACGCGAAGACGGGGCGATCGATGAAGAAACGTGCCATGTTGGTTTGAACCGGTCAGGTTTGACGGGCGGCCGCCTGCGAAGCGGCCGCGGGTGGCGCCGCCTTCGACGGCGGCGCTTTCTCGACGGGCTTGACGGCCGTATCGGGCGCGAACTGCGCGGCGTCGTCGACGATCACGCGCTCGCCGCCCGCGAGGCCGCGCGTGATGCGCCAGTCATGGCCGCTCATCTGGTCGGCCGTGACCTCGACGTCCTTGACCTTGCCGTTCGCGCCGACGACACGCACCGACGTGCGGTCGGCCGTGCGCAGCAGCGCGTCGCGCGGCACGAGGATCGCCCGCTGGTCGACCGCCGTGTCGAGCGCGATCCGCACATACGCACCCGGCAGCAGCTCGCGCTCCGGATTCGGGAACAGCGCGCGCATCGCGACGGTGTCCGTCGTCGGATCGACCGCAAGATCGCTGAACAGCAGCTTGCCCTTCAGCGGATACGCGGTGCCGTCGGCGCGCAGCAGCGTCACCGCGATGTCGTGCTGCGCGATGCCCGTCGCGCGCCCGCTCTTCACGGCGCGACGCAATGCGTCGACGTCGGCGGCCGGTTGCGAGAAGTTCACGTAGATCGGATCGAGCTGCTCGACGGTCGTGAGCGGGGTCGCCTGGTCCTGCCCGACGAGCGCGCCCTCGGTCACGAGCGCGCGCCGTGCGCGGCCCGCGATCGGCGCGGTGACGGTCGCGTAGTCGAGCTGCAGCTGCGCGCGCGCGAGTTCGGCTTTTGCCGATGCGACCTCGGCCTTCGCCTGCGTATCGGCCGCGACGGCCTCGGTGTGGTCGCGCTCGCTCACCGCGCGATCGCGCACGAGATCGTCGTAACGGCGGCGCTTGTCGGTCGCGGCGAGCGCGGCGGCCTGCGCCTTCGCGAGCGCGCCCTGCGCGGCGTCGCGTGCGGCCTTCAGCGGCGCGGGATCGATGCGGAACAGCACCGCGCCCTGCTTCACTTCCTGGCCTTCCTCGTAGGTACGGGCGGTGACGATGCCCGCGACCCGCGCGCGGACTTCCGCCTGCCGGTAGGCGTCGAGCCGGCCCGGCAGTTCGACGGTCATCGGCACGGCCGTCGGGCGCACCGTCACGACGGTGGCCTGCTTCGCGGTCTCCGGCGCGGCGTCCTTGTCGCCCTTTCCGCATCCGGCCACGGCCAGCAGGGCCGCGAGCGCGAACGGCGCCAGCCGCATGCGGCGCCACAGGGTGCGTTTGTTATTCATGTTCTGACCTCGGATCATTCGCCGCCGATACAATGCGGCGGCTCAGGGTGGCCGATTATAATCAGTCACGACTGATTAAATACATGCTGTTTCAATCTGACCGACACACTGTCTCAATAAAACGACAGCGAACTGTAAGGAATTTCACGACATGGCCCGCAAGACCCGGGAAGAATCGCTCGCCATCAAGCACCGGATCCTCGACGCCGCCGAGCTCGTGCTGCTCGAAAGAGGCGTCGCGCAGACCGCGATGGCGGACCTCGCCGAGGCCGCCGGGATGTCGCGGGGCGCCGTCTACGGCCACTACCGCAACAAGATGGAAGTGTGTCTGGCGATGTGCGACCGCGCGTTCGCGCGCACGTCGGAAGGCTTCGACGCGGGCGACGGCCTGCCGCCGTTCGCGACGCTGCGCCGCGCCGCGTCGCACTACCTGCAGGAATGCGGCGAGCCGGGGCCGATGCAGCGCGTGCTCGTGATTCTCTATACGAAGTGCGAGCAAAGCGAGGAGAACGGCGCGCTGCAGCGGCGCCGCATGCTGCTCGAGCTGCAGATGCTGCGGATCACGAAGGCGCTGCTGCGTCGCGCGATCGCCGCCGGCGAGCTCGCCGCCGATCTCGACGTGCATCTGGCCGCCGTTTATCTGGTGTCGCTGCTCGAAGGCGTGTTCGCGTCGATGATCTGGACCAACCGGCTGCGCGGCAACCTGTGGAACGACGCCGAGGCGATGCTCGACGCCGGCTTCGACGCCGTCCGGACCTCCGCCGCGCTGCGTGGGCGCGCGCAAAAATTGCCGGACTGACGAAAATCGTCGTAACAAATGCTGATTTAACCCGACTTACCGCACTGCGAAACGAATGAGCTGACCCTCTTTAAAATTTTTAACGTTTCACGGAACATCGGTAGACTGACGCTGTCATCTTTCTTTAGCGTCTTCGTGATAACCGGGTTCGACCCGGTAGGCACGCCGCCGTTCGAAGCGGGCACTGCCCGCAGGTTGGGTCGAACGGAAACGACACAGGCCCCTGGCGGGGCCTGTTTTGTTGCACGCCCGCCGCCCGCCCCGTCGCCGTTCGACGGTGTGCCGCCGGCGGCCCCCGCCCACACCCCTTTGAACCGCTTTCCTGGATGTGGACACCTTGGTCAAGTCTGTCGCAACCCCTGATGCCGTCGCGCCCGGTCGCGCGCAGCGCGCCGTGCGCGCGCTCGTGCCGGCCGCCGTGCTCGGCGCCCTCGCCGCATTCGGCCTCGCCGCCGCGCTGCCGGCCGTGTCGCAACTGCCGGGCGCCGTCGACTCGGGCACGGCCGCGCTGCCGCAGCGCGTGCTGTCCGATACGCCGTTTCCCACCGCGCAGCATTTCGTGACGAGCGAGCTCGCCCGCACGATCGGCGAGCGCAACGAACACCTCGATCGCAACGATCGCAGCCTGCAGCCGGGCCTGTTCGCGCCGCTCAGCGCGCATCGCAACGACATGCTCGGCTATGCGAGCCTGTTCCAGTTCGCGGCGCCCGACCACCAGCAAGGCATGCGCGCCGGCGACATCGAACTCACGCTGTCCGATACGCTGAACCGTCTCGACGTGCCGCCCGAGGTGCGCATCCAGCTCGGCGATCTCGTCACCGGCAAGGTCGCGATGCGCGCGAGTGCGCAGCGCGGCGACTATTACCGCGTCGCGTTCGACACGAACGACGGCACGCCGCGCCTCACCGCGCTCGAGCTACGCGTCGCCGGCCGCACGTTCGGCGCGATCTGGTTCCGCGCGCCGGGCGCCGAGCACGGTGCGTACTACACGCTCGACGGCTCGCCACTCGAAGCCGCCGCGTTCACGATGCCGGTCAAGTGGACGCGCATCAGCTCGTTCTTCGGCGAGCGCATCCATCCGCTGTCGCAGGCGATGGCGTTCCATACGGGCGTCGATCTCGCCGCGCCGAGCGGCACGCCGGTCGATGCGGCCGCCGACGGCGTCGTGTCGTTCGTCGGCACCGATCCGGGCGGCTATGGCCGCTATGTGATCGTCGATCATGCGGACGGCTATTCGACCTACTACGCGCACCTGTCCGCGTTCGCTCGCGGGCTCAAGACCGGCGAAACGGTGAAGCAGGGGCAACGTATCGGTTCGGTCGGGATGACGGGCGCGGCGACCGGCCCGCACCTGCATTTCGAGGTGCGGGTCGCGAACGATCCGGTCGATCCGCTCGTCACGCTGGCCAGCGCGCAGACGGCGCTGTCGGACATGCAACTCACCGCGTTCCGCCAGGAAGCCGCGCAATGGCGCTTGCGCCTCGCGTCGATCAATACGACGCCGTTCGCGTTCACGCAGAACGACGGGCCGCTGTGGGGCGATTTCGCGACCGGCCCATCGACGCTGCGCGCGGTTTTCGATACGCACTACTCGGCGGAACGAGGCTGATTCCGGGACACGAGATCCTGATTGCAGAAGAGCGGACGGTCAAAATGCGCCGGCGCTCTTCTCTACACCGTCAGTTGGTCGTGGGCTTGAACCAATGGCTTGCGACGTGTACGTGTCGGAGAAGTACCTTGTCTCATTGTCTTCAGAACTGAGCAGTCACCTGAAAACCGAGCGTCACTCGCGCAGTCGGAAAACCCGACGGCTTGTAGACAGGCGTACCCGCGAAGAGATCGTACGCAAAGGCTCCGAATCGCGTACCCACGCTGCCCTTTATGCCGATCACTGCGCCAGCCAACTGCGTCCCGACAAGGACGACAGGCTGCGGCCCCCATACGCGACCATAGTCGAGTCCCGCATACACTGCCTGCCCCGTCTGCCCGATCGGCGCCTGCAATTCGTTGCGCCAGTAGAAGCCGCGTGCTGCGGCGAGCATCGTCTCGCCATCGAAACCGCGCACTGTATAGCGACTGCCAATCGTCAAGTCGTCGATGTAATAAAGCGTGTTTCCGGTGTACTGGCCGTGGAATGTGCCGACATAGCGGAATGGCTGCTTACCGATCGCAAACGGCACCGACAAGTTCGCGTCGAGCACCGCCATCTTGAAGCGATAGGTCGGCCCGCCACCCACCGCCAACGTATCGTCCTGGGCGCCCAATCCACCGACACCTTGACGATATGCAAGTGAGCCGTCGAACTGCGCGCCGCCGAAGTAGTGGCGATCAGTCAGGCCGAGTTCGATCATCGTGTTATTGCGGCGCTGCTGCGAGATCTCAGTGTCTTCGATAAAGCTTTGTCCAAAACGGCGTGACAGGCGAGCGTAGGCGCCGAACACATCGTTCTGACTACGCGACAGCACGCGGGCCAGTTTGAAATCGACCGTCTTTGAATTGCCGCTCGCGACGAATGTCTGATTCACGCCAGCAATCTGCTGGTAGTACGTGTTCGTGTAAGCGGACAGCGTGGCCGTCCAGTAGCCCCACGGGATCGAATAGAAGCCGTTCCAGCCGTGCGAGCCGAGGCGCTTGTCACCAAATTCCAGATCCTGGCTCACGCCGACGTTGAAAATGTCGTTCAGGCCGAGCGGATTGTCGATGCCGAGCGACAGATTGCCTTGCAGCTTGCCAGTCGCACGCGTGCCGGAGTTGTCGACGGACGCGACGACGGTCCACGGTTTGCCTCGCTTCACGTCGAGTACGACATCGCTTTCGCCTGGCAGCTCGCCCGGAACGATTTGCATCGAAACGTCCTGGCTCGACACGCGTTTCATTTGCTCGAGACCCTGTTCGAGATCGCGCAGGTTCAGCAGTTCGCCGTCGCCCGTTGGAAATGCGGTCTTCCACGTGCCGCGCAGTTTCTCGTCGGCGAAGCGCACGTGGCGAACGACACCCGGGATCAGTGAAAACTTCAGGATACCGGTCGAGAGATCTTGTTCAGGAAGTAGCACACGCGTAGTAACGTACCCGCGCGCGAGGATCGCTTGCGACAGACCCTTGACGAGGATGTCGAGGCCCTGTTTTCCGATGCACTGGCCGGCGTAGTGCTCAAGCCATTCACGCGCGAACGCGAAGCGATCCATCGGCAATGTCGACGCGCCTTGCGATTTCACGGCCGTGGGTAGCGCATCGGGTACGTCGAGCGCAAAACGCTCGATCCGAAAGCAGGGCGTTTCCGACGGTAGCGTGGGATACCCAACACTCGCCACCACGCCCGATCGCACCCCGGGTGCGGAAACCGCCCGTTCACGCTGGCGCGCCTCTTCCTGCTGTCTGGACTGCTGATTGTTACCCGGAATGATCGTATGTTGCGGGATTTCCTGTGCAGCTACGCCTACTGTCACGGACAGCAGCGAGGCCGCAATGCAACTTCCCCGTCGGACAATGTTCATGGATGTTGTTCTTATCAATCGGGTTCGTCGATTTAAGGAATGCATCGGTCCAACGCGACTCGCAGAGCAGCGCCGATTTCTGCTTCTGAAGAATCGGATGGAAGGATGACTTTGGCGTCGTCGCCTAACCCTTCCCACGCTTCGAGCTTGTCATGACGGTTTGGATCAAGCGTTAGAACACCGTCAACTACTTTTGCATGACACAAGATCATTTTCTTGAACAGGGCTTGCTTGGTTTTGTACCCAAACCGTGTAAGAAGGCCATCGACCCACTTCTTATAGTTCTCTCCAACCAGCTGAAAATCGAAGAAAAGCTGATTTTTCGCACGTTGCTGTGGGGTAATGAAACGGCTTTTCAACAACGCATCGTTGAGACAACGACCGAGTGTTTCGTCATCAGCATCTGTGTCGAGGAAATGTGCACCGCCATCCGGATCTGCGATTGAAACGCTATATCCAGACTGCGTTCCAATTAAAATGAAATCTCGATTTCGATAAATGGCCGCACCGCGCCAAGGCTTAACGTCACTCAATTCACCCCCTTACAGATTTGCACGACGCCTCGCAGATCACCCGCCTCTTAAGGCAACCAAGCAATCCCCGCTATTGATCAGGCCAATTTCGAATCAGACCTCAATCATCCAACCAATCCCGATTTGGATTCCTTGGTCGTCGGAATACGTAATCCCCCCTTTCATCAACGTAGGCTGAAACCAGATCATGATTTATATCAACATCCACATACACACCAGAACCTCGATCGACTTCAACACTTAAACTTTCAGCCGTCATACAACAAGGATCACCAGAGGCAAACAAACCAACTAGCTTTACTCGATAAAATAATAATGACCAGCCACCCGCGAGACTAGGAATCGAATTGAGTATTGGATACATAATATTTCCATTATCTATTTTTACCCTAAACGGATACTCATAGTCCTCTGGATAATGATCACCAAGAACAAACAATCCATCATCAGTGTCGACCAGCCAACCGGAAACCTCCGTACGATCACCTGTTTTGAGCAAGGTTGACAGTAACATCTCACGAGCATCCATCGTTATCGCCCTATCACAATTGCGTTTACCCCATTCGACATGGCCGAATTCAGCGCGCTAGCCAACACGCCTCTAGGACCAATATATGGGTCTCTTGTCATATAGTATGAAACACCATTTACACTAACCTCACTGTCGACGATTATGAAATGCCCCCTTATATTAACTATAACCACCTGCCCTTTTGAAAGATTGGAGCTCAATTGCCCTGGCATCATCACCGTCTCAACAGTATTTTCCACGCCAGCCTTAGATATTACATTTGACAGTTCCGACGCATTAACGCCAGTCGGCCGAATTCCATTTTCGAAGCTCCCAATAACACTTTCAAGACTTACTGAATTACCTGTTCGATCTGAAATAACCATTGCTGCGCAAGCAGGACCGCATACAGGGGCCTCCCCTTGCAACACAACCGTCCCATTTGGTTGATATGGAATTTTCTTCGGGATTTCTGCGGCACCACCAGCACCATCCAGCGCTCCCAAAGCCCGCCCGTCCGTAACTGCACTCGTGCGACTGGCAAGCTCCATGCTATCAAGCACATCGCGACCAACGTTGATGCCAATTTTGGCAAGACCAATTCCAGCTTTAACCGCACCGCTCACACCGGCCACCACTGAACCGACCTGCCAGGTCAGTTCACCGATATTTTGACCGAGTTGCAGCGCCTGATCAGTCCCGCCGACGCGCAGCGCGGTCTGAATCTCTCCGATCTTGGTATTCAGGTTGTCAACGACGGCCTGTCCAAGCTGGTCGCGCATCTCCTTGCTGTTGATCAAGTCATACATCCCTTTCAGCCCGGTCACCGGGTCACTCAGGAATTCCGCCAACCCACGAACGTCGTTCCAGCCTGCCTGCGCAAGCCCCTTGCCAAATCCGGCCAGCGTCGCGGCATCCTGTACTGACGATACTGTTGCCCACTTTCCTGTTGTCTGAACAGCGCACATCAGATTCGTACAGGCCATCAACTCCTTCTGCGCCTGCACCTTCTGTTCAGTCGCAAGCCAATTGTTCTGCGCGGCCGCGGTAGCACTGGTCGTTGTCGTGGCCGCGCCCGAGGCGCCGCCCACCCCGGATTCAGCCGCCACGCCGGCCACGATGGACGAAATCAGATTCTGTTTCGCCTCCTTCTCCTGCTCCGTCATGTCAGGAGTCGGCGGCGCAAACAGATTCGTCAGCAGACTGGATGCCGCCGCGCCCATCGCGCCGGCGCCGCAGCTTTGGCTGCTAGCGGCCGCACCTGCACATCCAACAATCGCGTGCAGCGCAGCATGCAGCGGGCTACCTTCCGTCACCGTGCCATTTTCGACCAGCTTGCCGATGTACGACGCGCCTTGCTGCTGCAGGTAATTCACCACGCCGGCCTGCGCAAACTGGCCGGCGCCACCGGTCACGTTGCCGCCCGCAGCTGCGGTCAGTGCGGACAGCACTTGCCTGTACGTACCGCCTGGGCCCCATTCCGCCGTCAACTGGTCGGCCTGCTGCTGCGCCTGCAATCGTTGCTCGGGCGTCAAATTTGGATTCTTGGCGGCAGCCTGTGCCGCGTCCGCTTCCTTCAATCGATTGTCGACGAAGGTTCCGACCTGATTGATAAACTGACTCGTGATGTCGAACCCGGCCTGAATCTTGTCCTTGTCGAAGATCGGCGCGAGCGCGCTGCTCGTGTTCGACGTGTCGCGATTGATGTTCGCTACCGCTTCGGCGGCAGTTTCGCCTGTCAGTTGCTGCTGCTTCGCGCCATCAGTAATCGTGACCGTACCACCGCTCACACCGCTCTTTGTGGTCGAGCTCGCATCACCCGATGCGCCCATCACCACCGGTGGCGCAACTGATACCCCGCCCTTACTCGGCACACTGGTCCCAGGCACCGGATTCACGTTATCCGCTGTACCTTTCTGATCCTTGCCGATGGTGCCACCATAGCCACCCGAGAGCCCGACCGACGATGCGTCGTACGATGCGTGGTTCTCGATGTCGCTATGGGTAAGGGTGCCGGTCGTCAGTTTGTTCAGGTTGTCCTGCACGGCCTTGTCGCTGCTCGCGATCACACCGCCCTTGAGATCAGTATTGCCCTTCACGTCGATCTGGAAGCCGCCATCACCCGCCTTGATCCCCGATTGCTCGATCACGCTTGCGTAATCGCTGTTCATCTTGGTCTGGCCGACGCTGCCGGCCACGCTCGACTTCCCGGCGCAAAGCGGCGGCGCACACACGCTCGCCGAAATACCGGCGCTTTGCTGCTTCGAATCGTAGTGATCCTTGTCCTGCAGGCTCTCGATGTTCAGGTTACCGCCGACATCGGCAACCACCTGTTTGCCTGACACGACCGCGCCCTTCAGATTCGTATCGCCGCCCGACTGGATTGCAAGCTGGTTGCCCGCGGTCACGTGCGTATTCGTCCACGTCGACGAATCTCCATCCGCGTTGCCTCGATTGCCGGCAACGCCCGCCGTGAAGGCTATCCCCGACTTGTCGCCAACGGTGAACGACACCCCCACCGAGGCGCTCGATCCGCTGTTCGTACCGTGCTGGCTGCTCGTGTTTTCCGCAGCCTGCAGATTCACGTTGCCTTCGGCCGCCAACTTCGCGTTGTTGCCTGCCGAAATCGTGCTGCCGATCACGTCGACATTGCTGTCCTTGCCAGCGCCAGCGGCCGCAATCGTTACGTTGCGGCCAGCCGAGACGGTACTCCCCACCGCCGTGCTCGACTGAGCCTGCATCTGGCTGTCGCTCTTGCTCGCGCCGACCGATACGTTGATCCCGACGCTTGTCGCGGCTTTCACCGGATCCCCGCCCATCTGCTTCAGCGAGTCATAGGTGTTCTTCGCCGCAAGACCCGTCGTAGCCGCTGCCAGCGCGATCAAGCGTGGATCGCCACTTACGCTTTGTGCCGCGTTCGCCATCTGCCGACCAGTCTGTACCGCCGCGACCACCGGATTCGTGACCCCCACCGTCACGCCGGCCTGACGGAACTGCTGTTGCTCGGCGAAGCTGGATGTATCCGTCGCGGCATCGATCTTCACGGTCTTGCCGGCCAGATTCACGTCATTGCCCGCATGCAGGATGCTTCCGGTCGCGTGCAGATCGTTACCCGCACGCACGGTCAGGTTGCCGTTCAGCGCGCCGATCGCACTGCCGTTGTTCGTCACGGATGAAGACTGCTGCTTGTCGGAGTTCGAACGTGAGCCCACGGATACCGACAAGCCGCCGTTCGACATGAGGCCGGTTTCCTTCTTGTCGAAATAGGTCGACGATCGGATCGTATCCTGCGAAGTCTTGATGTTCACGTCCCGCGCGGCAGACAGCGACACATCGCTTGTGCCGACGATATTACTGCCCGTCACGTTGATGTCCCGACCGCTCGTAACGGTCACGCCATCCGCCGAAATCGTGCTGCCCTGGCTATAGATCGCGGTCTGATCGATCCCGCTCGCAACTTTCACGCCGCTCACCACATTGCTGTGGCTATGCGTTTCGTGCGAATTCAGCACGTGCGTTTCTGTTGCCGCGCCGACATTCACGTCGCCAGCCGCCAGCAGGTTCGCGTTGCCCTTGTCGAGGCTGATTGCGCTGCCGGACAGCGTCATGTCCTTGCCCGACACGATGTTCACCGTGTCGCCTCCCCTGAGCGTGGTGCCTGTGAGCGCCTGATCGGACGTGTGCAGCCTATCCGCGTAGCTGCCGTGACTATCGCTGCCCGAACTGTTGCTGTTCACCGTCGATGTCGTGCTCGCCGCGCCGAGCGTCACGTTGCCCTTGGCCGCGATCGTCCCGCCCTGGCCGAGGTCGATCTGCGCGCCCTTGGCCGTCAGGTCTCCGCCGACGCCGATGCTCGACTGCCCCCCGACCGTCACCGAGCTACCGGTGACCTTGTTGATGTCGGTATTCGACACGCCGTTCGCCCGCTGCACGATCTTGTGCTCGCCCGTCTGCACCGCACCGAGATCCCAGTTGCCGCCGACGTTCATCCCGAGATTGCCACCAACCGACAGATTGCCCGCGTTCTGCTGGAAGTTACCGCCGGTGACGATCGACGCATTGCCCGCGACATCCAGCTTCGCGGTCGGCTCGAGCGTGGTGACCACGCTTGTCGCACCGTCCCGGCTCACGCGCGTGTTCGTCTTCGTCGCCGTATCGAGAATCAGGTCTTTCCCGGCGTCCAGCTGCAGACTGCCCGCCTTGACGCTCGCCGACGTCAGGTCGATGTTGTTCTCGGTCTTCAGCGACATCAGCCCACCGCTTTGCAGCGCGCCGAACGCGTTGTCGATCTGCTTGCCCTGAATCGCCAGCGTGTTGTCCGCCTTGATCGTGCCGCTGTTCGTGAACGACTGCGCGTTCTGGAAATCGATGTTCGTCGCGCTGATCAACGGGCCGTTGACATTCTGCTGGCTGGCCTTGGCGAGATACACGACCGGCACGAGCACCGACTGGCCGTCGATCACGCGCGTTTCCATCATGATCACGTTGCCGGTCAGCTTCGACACCTGCTCCGCCGACAGGCTCGCGCCCATCGGCAGATCGAGCGACTTCGACAAATCCGCACCCGCCGTCATCAACGACTGGTACATCGTCTGCAGATCCGCGTACGGTCCCAGCACCGCCTTGCCGGTGAGCGCCGTCACCTGATTGCGCACCAACTGCTGTTCATAGAAGCCGTCGCCAAGACGCTTCGGAATATGCGTGAGATCGATGCCGAGCTGGCCGAAGAAGTAATCGCTCGAAATGAAGTTCTTCTGGTTCGTGAACGCCGGGTTCGTCTCGATCACGTAGTTCGCATTCGGCGCGGTAGTCGGCCGGTACAACCCGCCCTGCGGAATCGTGAGGTTGTTCAGCACGTTCAGCGCCGTCGCGCTGTCGATGATCGGATCGACCGGCGCCGGCGGACCGCCGTGCACGGACGATGCACCCGATTTCGCGCCGCTCGCGTTACCGCTCAAATTGGTCGGTGTGAGACCCGGCACCGACTGTCCCGGCAGCAAGCCGAGCGACGGAATCGATGCGTTGGCCGCCGTGTTGCTGACGCTGACGCCCGTGCCGGAAATCGTGCCGTTCGAACTCATCGTCGAAAAATAGCCCGGCAGCGTGTAATCCTTGATCGACGCGGGTGCCGCCTGCGTGTAGCCACCCGGATGCCCGGTCACGAATGGCGCATTGCCGAACGGCAGTTGCCAGTCGTGTTCGGTGTTGTCGTAGTTGTTGTAGTGATATTGCCCCGAGTACGAGACCGTCACGCCCGGCAGTTTCTGGCCGGATGCCGCCCAGCCAGCGGCGTCGTAGTGGGCCGGCATGTCGATGTCGCCGACCGCCGCGATGTTGCTCCAGTAGTTTTGCAGCGTGCCGACCGACGACGCATCGATCCTGCCGCCCGACACGATCTGCGCGGCCGGGCTGATGTCCGTTACCGTCGTTGCCGTCGCGCTGTCCGCGTAGTAGGTCGTCTTCTGGTAGTTGCTGTTCCACTGCCCGCCATGCGGCGGATCGGTCGGCACCCCGCCCACGAAATCCAGAAAAAGTTCACGTACTGCGGGGTCGCGAAGGTCGACCCCACCCACGTCCCGACCCGCGCAGGCTTCCATGTGGACCGCCACGCATCCGGACATGCTGATGCCGAACTGCGCGAGCAATGCCGGATCGATCTGACTGGTGGACGTCTTCATCACGCGGCGCGTGCTCGTCACCTTGTCCGCATGCAGCTTCATGTCGCTGCCGGACTGGATCAACGCCGATACGTTGTTGACGAGTCCCGCGTTCGTGTAGTTGCCGCTCGCGTCCTTGCCGCCTCCCAGTACGACTTTGCCCACCCCGAAGATGGCGGTCGTCGCCATCGAATCGGTCGCGGTCGTGTCGTCACGGTTTTCGATGTCGCGCGCGAGGATTTCGAGCGTGCCGTTGTTGTCCGATGCACCGATCAGCGCGGTCGGCCCGAGGTTCGAGATCGTGTTCGTCGCGTTGAGCGAGGCACTGGCGCCCACGAGCGCACCCGTATTCGTCAGATTGATCGATTGCGTGTGCAGCAGGCCGCCGGCAGTCAAGGCGCCCACGTTGATGATGTTGCCTGCGTGCACGCTCAGGTTGTTGACCGACTGCAGGTTCGCGTTGTTCGTGAAGGTGCCGGGCAACGTGAAGGCGAGATCGTGACCGACGTTGAACTGCGTATCGGATGCCGCCGTGTAATCGCCCTGCAGGCTCACGTTGGCATCGTGCGTTGCGCTGTAGGTGCCGCCGCCCCGCAGCGTGGCCGCCGCGACCGACAGGTCGTGCGTCGAGCTGATCTGGCCGTTCGTATTGGTGATCGCGCCGATCGTCGTGACGTCCACGTCGCCGTTCGAATTCGTGACGTTGCCGATCGTGCCGCCGCTGTTGTCCAAGGCGCTGCCTTGAACATGAAGCGATGCGCCGCTGAGCTGACCGCCCTGCGTGTTGCTGATCGACGCTGCGCTGACCGTCACATCGCCGTTGCCGGTAATCGCGCCCATGCCCGCTACGCCGCCGGCGTGGCTGTTGGCGATCTGGCTGCCGCCTTGCACCGTCATCTTGCCGGCACCGAGGTCGACAATCGCGCCGTCCGCGTTGTCGATCGAGGCCGATTGAACGGCGAGCGTGCTGGTGTCGCCCGCAACCGATTGCCCTGCCTGGATGTGGCCGCCTCGGTTCGACAGCGCACCGCCGTTCTTCAACGACAGCGATGCGTCAGATCGCAGCAGACCCTGTGCGTTGTTCACGTCACCCGCGATCGTGGCGTTGATGCCGCGCTGCGCGGCAAGAATACCGCTTGCGTTGTTCCAGGCGGCCGCGTTGACGATCGCTTGCCCCTTCGTCACGATGGTGCCCGACGCGTTGTTCAGCGCGCTGACTCCATTGCCCGGCGCAATCGTCAGCGTGCCGGTGCCGGCATGCGTAATGGTGCCGCCTGCGTTGTTCAGCTCGGCCGGCGTGAGCGTCAGGTCCGTGGCATTGGTCTGGATCACGCCAGCCGCCGAGTTGTCGAGCGTGCCGCTGACGTTCATCCCCATCGCCGACGATCCGTACTGCGTGATCGTACCGCCGTGGTTCACGAGGTTCGCGGCCGCCAGCGCAAGCTGATTGGCCTCGAGCTTGCCGCCGCTGTTGTCCAGCGTCGAATTGGCGGTAACCGACAGGTTCGGCCCGACGATCGAACCGCCCTGGTTCGTCATCGAGTCCGTGTGGATCGTCGCGTTCGTGCTCGCGCCGATCTGGCCGCCGTCGTTCGCCAGCGTACCGCTCGCGACGCTGAGATCCGTGTTCGACAACAGCTTGCCGTTCGCGTTGTTCAGCGTGCCGCCGACGGTTGCCGTCAGTCCGTTCTGCGCGTTGATCGAGCCCGCCGTGTTGTTCAGCGTGCCGGTTTGCGCGACGACGCGCCCGTTGCTGGCGATCGCGCCACCGACGTTCGACACCGAACCCGTACCGCCGCCAAGCGTCAGCGTGCCGTTGCCCGCATGCGTGATCGTCCCGCCATCGTTGACGAGCACGGCAAGCGCAAGCGTCAGGTCAGTACTATTGGTTTGCAGCGTGCCGCCATTCGAGTTGTCGAGCGTGCCCGACACGTTCACGCTCATCGCGCCCGCGCCGGTCTGCGTGATCGTGCCGCCGTGATTCACGAGGTCGGTCGCGTTCAACGACACCTGGTTGGCCTGCACGGCACCCGCGCTATTGTCGAGGGTCGTGCCAGTCAGCGCGGCTGTCTGGCCGACGATCGAGCCGCCGTTGTTGATCAGGCGCGCGCCCGCATCGACAGCCACCTTTTGCGCAGCCTGCAGCGAGCCGCCACCGTTGTCGATCGACTGGCCCGATACCCGCAGATTCGTGTTGGACGTGATCGCGCCGCGATTGACAACGTTTGCGCCTTGGACCGACACATCGCCGTTGCCGCCGATTACGCCGCCTTGTGCACCGTTCGCGGTAGTACCCGCCGCATTGGTCAATTGACCGCTCGTCGTCACCGACAGACCATCGCCGTTGAGCGACGTGATCCGACCCGCCGTGTTGTCCAGCGACGTGCCGGCCACCGTCATGCCAGCCGTACTTTGAAGGGTGCCCTGGTTGTTCGCGATGGCACCGCCCCGCACGTCCGCCGTGCTTTCGGATACCAGTTCGCCGGACTGGTTGGCGATTTGGCCGGCGACATTCACCGCCAGCGGGCCTTGTGACGATACCTTGCCACCCTGGTTCGACAGGTTACCGCCGGTCACCGTCGTACCGCCGCCGCTCGACAGGCTGCCGTGATCGTTGATCACGGTGCCCGATGCGTTCGCCTGAATGGCGCCTTGTGCGCTCGTCGTCGCGTTCGACAGGTTCACGTCGCCGGCCGTCGCGTTCAGCGACAGATTGCCGTTCGCGGCGGTCTGGCTGCCGGCGAGATTCACGCGGGCACCCGTCAGCGACGCATTGCCGCCCGCCACATTCTGGCCGGTCGCGGTCAGTTGGCCCGACGCCGTCAGGTTGAGGTCGCCACTGTGTGCGACGGAGCCGTCGTTGTTCACGCCCGCGCCGAGCGTGCCGGTCGAATTGATGCTCCCGGCGTTCACCGTCGTATTTTGCTGCGCCGCGAGCGTGCCGCTATTCGTGAGATCGGCACTTGTGCTGGCCGACAACGACTGCTGGGCATACGTGGTGCCGGTATTCTGGATGCCGCCCGCGGCCGACAGCGCCATATCGCCGCTTGCCGTGGTCTTGCCGGTAAGCACGAGCCGGCCGTTCGATTGCAACGTCAGATCGCCTGCCTGCGCGGCGATCGTCCCGGCGTTCGCGACACCCACGCCTGCGGAGTTGCCAACCAAAAAGACCCTGTTGGCATACATGCCGCCTAACTGAGCCACGTCAATCGCGACAGCAGGGGCAGGACCGTCACCGGCGATCTGTGTCGCGACAAGCGTATCGTGATTAACCTGGTTCGTACCGGCAATTACATTGAGATTCTTCGCATAGATCGCGGCATTAGCCTGGACAGCGCGAGCGATGATGTCAGTCTGATCGACACTCGAAGTATCGAGGCCCGCACCTTGCACGGTTACAAGGCCACGATTGACATTGAAGCCCGTCAGCGATCCGTCCGCGCCAAACTGCGGCACGCCCGTTGTCAGGAGCGCCCGCGAGGTATTGATGAACCCGCCACCGTCCACGACGATACCGGCGGGGTTGGCCAGCACGATCTCCGCGCGGCTGCCCGCGATCTCCACATACCCCTTGATCTGACTGGCCGCCGTGCTGTTGACCTGGTTGACGATGATGCGCGCCGTCTGCCCCGCACCCAGGTTTGGGTTTCCGTTGATATAGCCCGCTTGCTGCGTGTTGACGATCGTCGGCGAGTTGTTCAGGATCGCGCCAGCATGCGACACGTCAAACTGGTTGTAGGTGTTCAGCGAAACGCCAGCGCCGCCCGGCTTGTTGATATTCACTTGCGGCAGGCCGTTGGGCGTCTGGATTACCGATGGTGCATTCGGCCCCGCACCGACGATTTGTGCGTGCGCCCACAGCGGTATCGCGCCTGCGGCAATCAGCGCGCCGAATGCGGCAAGCCGCAACGCGAACTGCGTCACTACCTGCACACCGCTGCGATTGAGGGTACGCCGCGTTTCACCTGCGCTTGCTTTCCCCGCCGAGCTGGCCGTTTCTTCCGCTGCGACCAACATACCGTGCACGCGGCTGAACACCAGCCGATAATGGTTTTTATTCATACCTTGGTCTACTCGCGATTTTCGTTCGATCCGCCCTCACGGCCTCGAACATCGCAGCAATCTAATTGAAACCGTGAAAAGGCAGCGTCAAAGAGTGTCAATCGTTGCCGAGATACGACGGACGAAACAACTCGATACGTCGCTCAATGACTGCCACGCCAATCCGACTATCTTGATATTTTGGATAACGACATACTCCGCCGACTGCAAATATCGACGGTATTGTTAATCGCAATCTGCGCGAATCTTATCTCACGCATCATCTCAAAAAAATCCCTGACAGAATTGCCAGGTTGAATCGGCACGCGCCCCGTAATCAGATTTCTTTCAACTACTTATAGGGGTTACGTTATCGCAGGGATTTGACCTGTTCGACCGCCGTATCCTCGACGCTCCGCGCCCTCGGGCGGCGCGACAGCAGCCAGCGCGCCGCGCCATCGAGCGACGTGCACAGCACCAGATAGATCAGCGCGACGAACAGGAAGATCGGCGCCGGATACACCATCAGCCGGTTGTTCACCTGCGTCGCGACGAACGACAGTTCCGGCACGCCAACGATATACGCGAGCGACGTGTCCTTCACGAGCGCGACCCACTGGTTGACGAACGACGGCGTCATGATCCGGATCGCCTGCGGCAGCAGCACGTAGCGCACCGTCTGCCAGCGCGTGAGCCCGAGCGACAGCCCGGCCTGCCATTGCCCGTCGCCCGCCGCAACGATCCCCGCATGCACCGCATGCGCGAGATACGCGCCACCGATCAGCGCCAGCGCGCACACGACCGTCGCGAGCCCTGGCACGTCCATGTGCAGCAGCACGGGCATCAGGAAATACGTCCAGAAGATCAGCATCAGCACCGGAATCGCGCGGAAGAAGCCGATGACCGCGAGCAGCAGCATGCGCGCCGGGCCGCGCGCGAGCGCCATCGCGACGCCGAGTGCCACGCCGAGCACGGCCGACGCGACTGCGGACGCGAGCGCCAGCACCAGCGACAATGCGGCGCCGCCGAGCGGGCCGTCCGGAAACGCGCCGACCAACAGGTACGGCAGATTCGAGAGCAACAGCGAAAGATCCATCGTCAGCGTCCCGCTCCGAGCCGGTCGCGCCATTGCGTGGCCGCATACGCGCCGGCCTCGATCGCGGCCACCGCCGCGACGTACAGCACGGTCGCGACACCGAACGCGGCGAAGGTCTGGAACGTCTCCGTCTCGACCTGCCGCGACGCATACGACAGCTCGGCCACGCCGATCGCCATCGCGAGCGACGAGTTCTTCACGAGATTCATGTATTGGCCGAACAGCGGCGGCAGCGCGATGCGCACGGCCTGCGGCAGCACCACGTAGCGCAGCGACTGCATCGGCGTGAGGCCGAGCGCGGCCGCCGCGTCGTGTTGCGCGCGCCGCACGCCGCGCAAACCGGCTTCGCATTCCTCGGCGACGAAGGCAGCCGTATAGGCGCTCAACCCGACCCAGCCCGCCACGAATTCGAAGGACGGCCACGCGAGCGTGACCGGGCCCACGCTCACCGCATGGCGCGCATTGAGCCACGCGATCCACGTATCGGGCAGCAACGACGCGACGCCGAAATACCAGAACAGCAACTGCACGAGCAGCGGCGTGTTGCGGAACGCGACGACGTACGCGGCAGCGACCGTGCGCGGCGCCCTGCCGCGCGCATGCCGCATCACGGCGAGCAGCAACCCGCCGACGGTCGCGGCGACGGCCGACGCGGCCGCGAGGCCGAGTGTCAGCAGGAAACCCTGCCAGAGCCAGGACAGATATTTGGGAGCCAACCCGAGCATGCTGGGGAGCGCGCACGACGCGCGCGGTCGGATGAAAACGAAAAGCGCCGCGCGGCCGAGGTTCCGGCCAAACGCGGCGCGCGTGCGGCAGCGGTCAGGTCTTGTCGCCGATCCGGAAAATGCGCGTGAGCGGCGTTTTCGTCGTCGGCCCGAACCATGCGTCGTAGATCTGCGTCGCGCGGCCGTTCGCCTCGAGCCCCTTCAGCGTGTCGTTGACGAAGCCGAGCAGGCGCGTCTCGCCCTTCGGCACGCCGACGCCCATGTAGTCGTTCGAGATCGTGAACGCCGGGATCTCGTAGTTCTGCTTGTCGGGCACGTTCGCGAGCAGGCCGATCAGCTTCGGGCCGTCCTGCGTGATGGCCTGCACGTTGCCGGCGCGCAACGCGGCGAACGCGAACGGCGTGTCGTCGTACGCGACGATCGTCACCTTCGGGAATTTCTCGCGCAGCGTGATTTCGTTGGTCGTACCCTTGTCGGCGCCGACGCGCAGGCCGTTCAATTGGTCGGCCGATTTCAGC
The DNA here is from genome assembly GCF_003253915.1 of Burkholderia sp. 28_3. Lineage (NCBI taxonomy): Bacteria > Pseudomonadati > Pseudomonadota > Betaproteobacteria > Burkholderiales > Burkholderiaceae > Burkholderia > Burkholderia sp. 28_3. Next base: position 103,328 of record NZ_QKZF01000003.1, on the reverse strand, counting down.
ACGCCCTTCTTCGCGAGAAATTGCTGGCCCGACGAGAAATACGGGATGCTGAAGTCGACCTGCTTCGCACGCTCGTCGGTGATCGTGAAGTTCGCGAGCACGAGGTCGACCTTGCCGGACGTCAGGAACGGGATGCGGTTCGCGGGGTTGGTCGGTTGCAGCTGCAGCTTCACGCCGAGCTTGTCGGCGAGCGCCTTCGCGTAATCGACGTCGAGACCGACGATGTGATTGCTTTTCGCGTCGACATAGCCGAACGGCGGATTGCTGTCGAACGTCGCGACGCGCAGCACCCCGGCCTTCTTGATGTCGTCGAGACGGTCCGCATGGGCGACGGTGCCTGCGGTAACGAGCGCGACTCCGATGAGCCACGTAGCGAGCGTGTTGATTTTCATGAGCACGACCTGATTTGTTATGGAGGCCGCCGCGGATCGCGCGGCGGCACGGTTCGAAGAACATCGCGACGGAGTGTGTCGTCGCGAAGCCGCTAACGTATCAGCGCGTGCGGCGAATCCGAACCAACAAATGGTGCTTTGCTCTGCGGGTTTCGTGATGAAGCAGACGGGCTGCGGGCACGCATTGCCGCCGCGCAAAAAAAGACGCCCGCTGCACGCAGCGGGCGCGAATCCCAGTCAAGGAGGTGTCACACGAACTACGCAGTCAGATTAAGGAAATCGGCCGCCACGGACAACGAATCGATTTCCATATCGATATGACGCGGCGCGTTCATGCCGGCACCTGGCCTGTCGAGCCGCGGGTGCCGTCACATGCGCGATTGCTCGTCGCAAAAAAAACGTCCCGCCAACCGGCGGGACGTTCGTCATGATGCGAGTACGCGCGACGCGCGGCCGATCACGGCTCGTGACGCAGATACCCTTCCTTGCTCGGATCGCGCATCCGCCACGACACGATCAGCGAGATCGCGCACAGTGCGGTCACGTACCAGTAGAACGTTTCCTCGCTGCCGATCGACTTGAACCACAGCGCGACGTACTCGGCCGAGCCGCCGAAGATCGCGTTCGCCACCGCGTACGACAGGCCGACGCCCATCGCGCGCACCTCCGGCGGGAACATCTCGGCCTTGATCAGGCCGCTGATCGACGTGTAGAAGCTGACGATCGCCAGCGCCACCGTGATCAGCACGAACGCGGCCACCGGGCTCGTCACGCCCTTCAGCGCATGCATCAGCGGCACCGTGCCGATCACCGCGAATGCACCGAACAGGATCATCGACGTGCGGCGGCCGATCTTGTCCGACAGCGCGCCGAACACCGGCTGCATCAGCATGTAGACGAGCAGCGCGACGGTCATCACGTTGCTGGCCGTCTTCGCGTGCATGCCGGCCGTGTTCACGAGGTACTTCTGCATGTACGTCGTGAACGTGTAGAAGATCAGCGAGCCGCCGGCCGTGAAGCCGACCACCGTGAAGAACGCCCCCTTGTGCTGCCACACGCCGCGGATCGTGCCCGCGTCCTTCTTGTCGCGCGATGCGCTCGTCGACGTCTCGTCGAGCGACTTGCGCAGGTACAGCGAGATCAGCGCGGCCGCCGCGCCGACCACGAACGGAATGCGCCAGCCCCACGCTTTCAGCTCGCCGGCCGACAGCGTCTGCTGCAGGATCACGAGCACCAGCAGCGCGCACAGCTGGCCGCCGATTAGCGTCACGTACTGGAACGACGCGAAGAAGCCGCGACGGCCCTTCAGCGCCACTTCACTCATGTAGGTCGCGCTCGTCCCGTACTCGCCGCCCACCGACAGGCCCTGGAACAGGCGCGCGACCAGCAGCAGCGCCGGCGCGAGCGCGCCGATCTGCGCATAGGTCGGCAGCACCGCGATCACGAGCGACCCGCCGCACATCATCAGCACCGAGATCATCATCGCCGCGCGACGGCCGTGACGGTCGGCGATGCGGCCGAACAGCCAGCCGCCGATCGGACGCATCAGGAAGCCGGCCGCGAACACGCCGGCCGTGTTCAGCAGCTGCGTCGTCGTGTTGCCGCTCGGGAAGAACGCCGGCGCGAAGTACAGCGCGCAGAACGAGTAGATGTAGAAGTCGAACCATTCGACGAGGTTGCCCGATGAGGCGCCGACGATGGCGAACACGCGTCGCCGGGTGTCATGCGCGGACAGCGCAGCTTGGTCGGTCTGGACGTCCATGGGTTGGTCTGTTCCTTTTAGTGCTTTCTGGGCGAGACGGCCGGGGCCGCCGCGTGCGGTCGCACGTGGCACCGGTTCCGGCGCACGGCGCTACGGGATTTTAGCGAAATGTAAAGTAACAAGCGCTCCGGGTTCGTCCGGATGTAGAAAATTTTTCTCCCGCCACGCATTCGTCATATGAAAACGCCAGCCCGCAGGCTGGCGTCCGATGCAAACATTGTCGACGCGACGATCACACGCGCACTTCCGGCGGCACGTAGCGGCACTCGTAGCGCTTGCGCACGGTGCCGGCCTCGTCGACGCTCTCCAGGTACACGTCGAACTGCCAGAGCCGCGCCATGTGCTTGAGCACTTCGTCGCTGTCGTTCGACAGATGGCGGTTGTCGGTCATGAAGTGGCGCAACGTGAGGCTGCGGTCGCCGCGCGTGTTGACGGCCCACACCTGGATGTTCGGCTCGCGGTGATGGATGTCGTACTGCCGAGACAACGCCTGCCGCACGTACTGGTAGCCGGAATCGTCGTGGATCGCCGATACCTCGAGCGAATCGCGCATGTCGTCGTCGAGCACCGAGAAGAGCCGCATCTCGCGGATCAGGTTCGGCGACAGGTACTGCGCGATGAAGCTCTCGTCCTTGAAGTTGCGCATCGCGTAGTGCATCGCCGGCAGCCACGGCGTGCCCGCGATCTCCGGAAACCACTTGTAGTCTTCCTCCGTCGGCGCTTCGCAGATCCGGCGGATGTCGCTCATCATCGAGAAACCGAGCGCATACGGGTTGATCCCGCTGTAGTACGGCTTCGTGACGGGCGGCTGGTAGACCACGTTGCTGTGCGAGTGCAGGAACTCCATCATGAAGCCGTCTTCCAGCTTCCCCTGGTTGTACAGCGTATTGAGCAGCGTGTAGTGCCAGAACGTCGCCCAGCCTTCGTTCATCACCTGCGTCTGTCGTTGCGGATAGAAATACTGGCCGATCTTGCGCACGATGCGGATCACTTCCCGCTCCCACGGTTCGAGCAGCGGCGCATTCTTCTCCGCGAAATACAGCAGGTTCTCCTGCGGCTCGGGCGGATAGCGGTCCTCCTGCTCCTCCGTGAGCTCGGGCTTCTTGCCCGGCAGCGTGCGCCACAGTTCGTTCACCTGCGACTGCAGGTACGCCTCGCGCTCGCGCCGCAGCGCCGCTTCCTTCGACAGCGACGGTTTCTGCGGCCGCTTGTAGCGGTCGACGCCGTAATTCATCAGCGCATGGCACGAGTCGAGCAGTTCCTCGACGCGATCGAGGCCATAGCGCTCCTCGCATTCTGCGACGTAGTTCTTCGCATACACGAGGTAGTCGATGATCGCGTGCGCGTCGGTCCACAGGCGGAACAGGTAATTGCCCTTGAAGAACGAGTTGTGCCCGTACGCCGCGTGCGCGATGACGAGCGCCTGCATCGTCATCGTGTTCTCTTCCATCAGATATGCGATGCACGGGTTCGAATTGATGACGATTTCGTAGGCGAGGCCCATCTGGCCGCGACGATAGCTCTTCTCGGTCGCGAGAAAGTGCTTGCCGAACGACCAGTGACGGTAGTTGACGGGCATCCCGACCGACGCATACGCATCCATCATCTGCTCGGCGCTGATCAGTTCGAGCTGGATCGGGTAGATGTCGAGCTCGTATTGTTCGGCGACCTGCGAGATGTGCGTGTCGTATTCCTCGAGCAATTCGAACGTCCAGTCGGACGGACACGGCAGCGGCTTGCGTTCGGCAACGTTCATACGCGCTTCCTTTTGCCCGGAACCGGGCAAGTCGGCGGCCGGCGGCGACGGTTCGGCCTGCCCATGTTGCTGCGGTGCGGCAGGACCGGCCGTGTCGTCGCCGGAAGGGCGCGGCTCGTAGCCGCGCGACTCGTTGTGCAGATGGCGGGTCGTCATGACATTTCCACCTGCTTTTCGAACAATTCGCGAAACACCGGGTAAATGTCCGCAGCCGATTCCACTTTTTTCATCGCGAGATGCGGTTGCGACAGGGCCAGTTGCGCGTATTCCAGCCACAGATTCTGCTCTTCCGGCGCGACCTGGATATACGCGAAGTAACGCGTCTGAGTGAGGATATCCTCTTCCAGGATTTTGCGACACTTGGGCGAATCGTCAGTCCAGTTGTCGCCGTCGGACGCCTGCGCGCCGTAGATGTTCCACTCGGTCGGCGAGTAGCGCTCGCTCATCACCTTGCGCATCAGTTCGAGCGCGCTCGACACGACGGTGCCGCCGCTTTCGGTCGAATGGAAGAAGGTGTCCTCGTCGACTTCCTCGGCGCGCGTGTGGTGGCGAATGAACACCACCTCGATGCGCTCGTAGTTGCGCTTGAGGAACAAGTACAGCAGGATGAAGAAGCGCTTCGCGAGATCCTTGCGCTGCTCGTCCATCGAGCCGGATACGTCCATCAGGCAGAACATCACGGCCTGGCTCGACGGTTGCGGCTGCTTCACGCGATTGATGTAGCGCAGGTCGAACGGATCGATGAACGGAATCCGCCAGATGCGCCCTTTCAGATGATGGATCTCGGCCTCGAGCGTCGCGATTTCGGCGCGGCGGTCTTCGGGGTCGTTCTTCAGCGCTTCGAGCTGCGCCTCGAGCTCGCGCAGCTCGTTGACGAGCGGCGAGCCGAGCGCGATGCGCCGGCCGAGCGCGCTGCGCAGCGAACGCACGACGTCGATGTTGTTCGGCGTGCCTTCCGCCGACCAGCCCGCGCGCACGTTCTTCCAGCTCGGCACCGTCAGCAGGTGCGTCTTCACGAGGCGCGGCAGTTCGAGGTCGTCGAAGAAGTACTGCATGAACTCGTCGCGCGACAGCTCGAACACGAAGTCGTCCTGCCCTTCGCCCTCGTTGCTCGCCTGACTGCCTCCGCCACCCGAGCCGCCCTGCGGACGCGGGATCTTGTCGCCGCGCACGTAGTCCTCGTTGCCGGGGTGCACGTACTCGCGACGCCCGCCCGGCGCGTGCCGGAAATTCGGCTCCGCGATGTCCTTGCGCGGGATCGTGATGCTCTGCGTGCTCTGGATATCCTTGATGCTACGGTCGCGCACCGCGTCGGACACGGCACGACGAATGTAGTTCTTGACGCGACGCAAAAAGCGTTCGCGATTGGCGATGCTCTTGTTCTTGCCGGCCAGCCTGCGGTCGATGATTTGATGAAGCACTCCCGGTCTCCCGCTCGAAAGTCGATACGCCGGGACGCTCGCCGCACATGCCGTCTGCCGTCATGCGGGCGGCGTCTCTGAAAGCGCCCGTACGGACTCGCCGTACGGGCACGGTACCGCGCGCGTCATGACGACTTGCGCACGCGCAGGTACCAGTCGCAAAGCAGCCTCACCTGCTTCGGCGTATAGCCCTTCGCGACCATCCGGTTCACAAAGTCCTCATGCTTGCGCTGCTCCTCCGCCGAACCCTTGGCGTTGAATGAAATCACCGGCAACAGTTCCTCGGTGTTCGAGAACATCTTCTTCTCGATCACGACGCGCAACTTTTCGTAGCTCGTCCACACGGGGTTCTTGCCGGCGTTCGCCGCCCGGGCGCGCAACACGAAGTTCACGATCTCGTTGCGGAAATCCTTCGGATTGCTGATCCCGGCCGGCTTCTCGATCTTCTCCAGCTCCGCGTTCAGCGCGGCGCGGTCGAAGCTCTCGCCGGTATCGTGATCGCGGAATTCCTGATCCTGGATCCAGAAGTCCGCATACGTGACGTAGCGATCGAAGATGTTCTGGCCGTATTCCGAATACGACTCGAGATACGCGGTCTGGATCTCCTTGCCGATGAACTCCGCGTAGCGCGACGCGAGCACGTCCTTCACGAACGACAGGTACTTCTGCTCCGTTTCCGGCGGGAACTGCTCGCGCTCGATCTGCTGTTCGAGCACGTACATCAGGTGCACGGGGTTCGCCGCGACCTCACTCGTATCGAAGTTGAACACGCGCGACAGGATCTTGAACGCGAAGCGGGTCGACACGCCGGTCATCCCTTCGTCCACGCCCGCGTAGTCGCGATACTCCTGGTACGACTTCGCCTTCGGATCGGTGTCCTTCAGGTTTTCGCCGTCGTACACCTGCATCTTCGAGAACAGGCTCGAATTCTCCGGCTCGTGCAGCCGCGACAGCACCGAGAACTGCGACATCATCTTCAGCGTGCCCGGTGCGCACACGGCCTCGGCCAGCGACGAGTTGCGGATCAGCTTCTCGTAGATCTTGATCTCTTCCGACACGCGCAGGCAGTACGGCACCTTCACGACGAAGATCCGGTCGAGCAACGCCTCGTTGTTGCGGTTGTTGCGGAACGCCTTCCATTCCGACTCGTTCGAGTGCGCGAGAATCACGCCGTCGAACGGAATCGCGCCGAAACCTTCGGTACCCTTGAAGTTGCCTTCCTGCGTGGCGGTCAGCAGCGGGTGCAGCACCTTGATCGGCGCCTTGAACATTTCGACGAATTCGAGCAGGCCCTGGTTCGCGAGACACAGGCCGCCCGAGTAGCTGTAGGCGTCGGCATCGTCCTGCGCATACTGTTCGAGCTTGCGGATATCGACCTTGCCGACCAGCGACGAGATGTCCTGATTGTTCTCGTCGCCCGGCTCGGTCTTCGCGATGCCGACCTGCCGCAGGATCGACGGATAGCGGCGCACCACGCGGAACTGGCGGATGTCGCCGTTGTATTCGTGCAGGCGCTTGACGGCCCACGGACTCAGGATGCTTTTCAGGTAGCGGCGCGGAATGCCGTACTGTTCCTCGAGGATCGGACCATCCTCGTCGTAGTCGAACAGCCCGAGCGGCGATTCGTTGACGGGCGAGCCCTTCAGCGAATAGAACGGCACGCGCTCCATCAGTTGCTTCAGGCGCTCGGCGATCGACGACTTGCCGCCGCCCACCGGGCCCAGCAGATAGAGGATCTGCTTCTTCTCTTCAAGGCCTTGCGCAGCGTGGCGGAAATACGCGACCACCTGCTCGATCACCTCCTCCATTCCGTAGAACTCACGGAATGCCGGATACACCTTGATGACCTTGTTCGCGAAGATCCGCGACAAGCGCGGGTCGTTGCGGGTATCGATCTGTTCAGGTTCCCCGATTGCTTCCAGCATGCGTTCACCAGCCGTCGCGTACGCGGATGGATCGTTCTTGCAGAGCGCGAGATACTCCTCCAGCGAGAGCTCTTCCTCTCGCGTTTTTTCGAAGCGGTTCGCGAAGCTGCTGTAAATATCCATGCTACCTCCCTCGCCTGAGTCTGAAGACGTGCCTGCCTTCGTATGACTGCGCAGAAGCAAGCGCGTTCGAATTCATCCTAAACCCTTTCTTATTTTTTTTCACGAACTCTTCGTATGAAGTTCGTCATTCTCGACAACACCGCTTGGACAACGCATTTCGCCGTTTTACAATTGATCTCCCGAGCCGCAGAAACTGCATCCGCCGCGTCTCGTCGAACATCGAAACGTCTCGTGCGTTGGACACCGCCGACGTCGCCACTTCTCCCCTTCATCCCTATACGTTCGAGCAGTCGCGTGCGATGACACGCCGCGCGCACCGTTACAAATTTTTTTCGCAGTCCCTTACGGACATACCCGTACGACGAGCGCGGGAACATGACGTGCACGCAGCGCGTTCCTGCGTCTCCGTCGACCGGCGACGCGCACTGCACGCGACGACGCACGATCGATCGTCCGCGCTGTCACATTTCGTCCGTTGCGGAAACGACGACGCCCGCTGATCGCGGGCGTCGTTCGTCACCAAATGGGGATAGATACACGGCGCGCGCCGATCAGAACGTCTCCCAGTCGTCGCCGCCGGCGGTCGCGGCAGCCTGTGCGGGCGCGGGCGCGGCCGATGCGGCGACAGGCTGGCGCGCCGGCATCGCGGCAGGCGCGCGTTTCGGCGCGGCGTCGCGTTCGACGCGCGCGGCAGCCGGTGCAGGCGCCGCGACCGGCGCGGCAGCCGCGCGCGGCGCATGACGCGCCGCAACCGCGACGGCGGTGCCCGCGCGCGCCGTTTCGTCGTCGAGCTGGAATACCGCCGCCGTTTCGCGCAGGCGCGCCGCCTGTTCGTCGAGCGATTGCGCGGCAGCCGCGGCTTCCTCGACGAGCGCGGCGTTCTGCTGCGTGACCTCGTCCATTTGCGCGACCGCACGCGCCACCTGGTCGATCCCGCCGCTCTGCTCCTCGGACGCCGCCGCGATCTCGCCCATGATGTCCGTCACGCGCTGGACCGCGCCGATCACGTCGCTCATCGTGCGCCCGGCTTCGTCGACCAGCGTCGAGCCGGTCCGGATACGTTCCACCGACGCGTCGATCAGCGCCTTGATTTCCTTCGCCGCGCTCGACGAACGCTGCGCGAGGCTGCGCACTTCGCCCGCGACGACCGCGAAGCCGCGGCCTTCCTCGCCCGCCCGCGCGGCTTCGACGGCCGCATTCAGCGCAAGAATGTTGGTCTGGAACGCGATTCCCTCGATGATCGCGATGATGTCCGCGATTTTCGCCGAGCTGTCGTTGATTTCGCCCATCGTGCCGACCACCTGGCCGACCACCGTATTGCCCTTGTTTGCAATCTCGGACGCGTTCGCGGCCAGCGAGCTTGCCTGGCGCGCATTGTCCGCATTCTGCTTCACGGTGCCGGTCAGCTGCTCCATGCTCGATGCGGTTTCCTGCAGCGCCGCCGCCTGCTCCTCGGTACGCGACGACAGGTCGATGTTGCCGGCGGCGATCTGGCGGGCCGCGGTCGCGATCGACTCGCTGCCGCCGCGCACGGTGCGCACCGTGTCGACGAGCCCGCGCTGCATCCGCGCGAGGCCTTCCAGCAACTGGCCCATCTCGTCGCGCCGGTCGACGACGATCGGCCGGCGCAGGTCGCCCGCGGAGATCGCGTCGAAATGCGCCAGCGCGTCGGCGATCGGGCGTCCGATCGCGCGGCTCAGCGTCAGCCACGACAGCACCGCGGCGCCGATGCCGGCCAGCAGCACGACGATCGACAGCGCGCGCATCGTCTCGAATACCGATTCCGCCCGGTCGAAGCGCGCCTGCGCATCGGTGAACTGGAAGGTGCGCAACGCTTCGCCGGCCACGGCCAGCTCGTTATAGCGCGCCTGGAGCTGCTTCGCGCCCTCGCCGATCCGGTCGTGATCGCCGGCCGCGACCGCACTCCCGAACGCGTCGCAGCTGTCCTGCAGCACCTTGCGCCGGGCGGCGACCTCCTGGGCGAGCCGGTCCTCGTCCGCGCCGCGCGGCAGCGCCAGGTATTTCTGCCACCACGCGTCGGACTGCACGCGCATCGCGCGGCTGCGCTCGACGGCCGCCGCCGAGTCGGGCGTGCCGGCCAGCAGCGCCGCCCGGTCGAGTGCGAGACGCTCGCGCGCGGCGAACATTTCCGAGACCGCCACGTTGACCGCGCTCGGCATCTGGTTCGTGAAAATTTCGCGCGTCGAATCGTTCGAACGCGTCATCCCGTACAGACCGAGCACGCCGGTGATACCCAGCAGTACCGCCAGAAACGCCATCGTCAAACCGATGCGCGCACGAATCGTCAGGTTCCTGAACACCATCATCCATCCTGTGTTGCGTCGTCATGAACGGGCCAGGCCCGTTGGCTCGAAGCATTGCTTCACTCGGTGCATTTACGACCGTGCGGCGCATAACTTGATGGTTTTCGCGTCATTATTTCGAATTATTCGTCTGTTTATTACAGACGACTGAATAATTGACGCAATTCGGGGCGGGATGGTGAAGCGGGCAGGAAAGGCGCGCCGGCACGCGAACGCGTTGCCGGCGGCGCGAGCGGCCGTCTCGCGCGACGAACCGGCCGCGTGTCGGAATTTAGAACCGCGGATCCGACCCTAGTCGGCCAGTTCGGCGCGGGTCGGAATCGACGGCTGCGCGCCCGCGCGCGTGACCGACAGCGCCGCCGCGCGTTGCGCGAAGCGGATGGCCGCGTCGACGTCCGCGCCGGCCGCGAGCCGCGCGGAAAAGCCGCCGATGAAGGTGTCGCCGGCCGCCGTCGTGTCGACGGCCTGCACGACCGGCGCCGGATAATGCCGCGCGGCGCCGTCGGCCGTCAGCGCGAGCACGCCGCGCGCGCCGAGCGTGACCAACACGTTGCGCGCGCCGCCGGCTTGCAGCGCCCGCGCGGCGGCCTCGGCCTCCGCCGGATCGCGCACCGGCAGCCCGGTCAGCGCGGCCGCCTCGACCTCGTTCGGGATCAGGTAGTCGACGAGCGGCAGCCAGCCCTCCGGCAGCGGTGCGACGGCCGGAGCCGGATTGAGCACCACCGTGCGGCCAAGCCGGCGCCCGGCCGACAGTGCCGCGAACACCGCGTCCGGCGGCGTCTCGAGCTGGCAGATCAGCACGTCGGCCGCCGCCAGCGCGGCTTCGTGCCGCGCGATCGTGTCGGTCGTGACCTCGCCGTTGCCGCCCGCGACGATCACGATCGCGTTCTGGCTCGCATCGTCGACGACGATCAGCGCGACGCCGGTCGACGCCGACGCGCTGGTCGCGAGCCCCGTGCAGTCGATTCCCTCGGCCTCCAGGCCCGCGCGCAGTGCCGCGCCGTGCGCATCCGCGCCGACGCAGCCGATCATCGTGACCTGCGCGCCCAGCCGGGCCGCGGCGACGGCCTGGTTGCCGCCCTTGCCGCCCGCCGCCTGCGCGAACGCATGCCCGGCGAGCGTTTCGCCCGGCAGCGGCAGCCGCGGCGCCCGCACGACGAGATCCATGTTGAGGCTGCCGACCACCGTCACGCGGCCGGCGCCCGGTGCGTTCGCCGTCATGCGCGACCGCCCGGTGCGGCCGGCTCGCGGTAGACCGCCGTCGATTCGCGCAGCACGAGGCGCGGCGACACGACGCGACGGCGGCTCGGCACGGCGGTCGAACCGCCGCCGATCCGTTCGATCAGCGTCTGCGCGGCCATTTCGCCGAGCGCGCGCACCGACTGGCCGACCGTCGACAGCGCCGGATACGTGTAGCGGGAAAATTCGATGTCGTCGAACCCGATGATCGAACAGTCGTCGGGCACGCGCATCCCGCGCTCGGCCGCCGCGCGCAGCGCGCCGACGCCCATCAGGTCGTTGCCCGCGAAGATCGCGCTCGGCCGCACCGATTCGAACAGCCGCGATGCCGCGTGATAGCCGCCCAGGCACGAGAAATCGCTTTCGGCGATCGCGCCCGGCACGATGTCGACCCCGCGCTCGGCCATCGCGCGGATGAAGCCGTGCACGCGCATCGCGCTGACGGCGGTGTCGGTCGGCCCGGTGATGCAGCCGATCTTCGCGTGCCCGAGTTCGAGCAGGTGGCGCGTGGCCAGGTACGCGCCGCGTTCGTGGTCGATCTGCACGAGATCGGCCGCGAGCCCCTCGATGTTGCGGTCGACGACGACGAGCGGCGCGTGCGTGTCGGCGAGCGTCTGCGCGAGCACCGCGTCCTCGCCCGCCGACGCGACGATCAGCCCGTCGATGCGCTTTTCCTGCAGCACGCGCAGGTAGTTGCGCTGCTTCACGGGATCATCGTCCGAATTGCAGAAGAACACGCAATAGCCGTTGGCCGCGCACTGATCCTCGATACCGCGCGCAAGCTCGGCGAAGTACGGATTCGTGCTGTTCGGCACGACGAGGCCGATCGTCGCCGTCGCCCGCGCCTTCAGCGAGCGCGCCACGGCCGACGGCACGTAATTCAGCTCGCGGATCGCGCCCTCGACCTTCGCACGCACATCCGCGGACACCGGCCGCGAATTGTTCACCACGTGCGAGACGGTCGTAAACGACACGCCCGCCATGGCCGCCACATCCTTGATCGTCGCCATTTCCCGTTTCTCTCTGGTCTGTTCTGTCTGTCTTCTACCGCACGCGTGCGCGCCGGCTGCGATACGTATCGAGCACGACCGCCACCACGATCACCGCGCCCGTGATGATCCGTTTGGTCGGCTCGTTCGCACCGATCTGCGCCAGCCCAGCGGCCAGCACGGAGATGATCAACACGCCGAAGAACGTGCTGATCACCGAGCCGCGCCCGCCCATCAGGCTCGTGCCGCCGATCACGACGGCGGCGATCACCTGCAGCTCGAGGCCCGCGCCCGCGTTCGGATCGGCCGCCTCGAGCCGCGAAATCTGGAACAGCGACGCGAGCCCCGCGAGCGCGCCCATCAGTGCGAATACGAGAATTTTATACGGCCGCGGGTTAACCCCCGCAAGTCGCACCGCTTCCTCGTTCGTGCCAATCCCGACCAGATAGCGTCCGAACACGGTGCGCGTGAGCACGAACTGGGCCGCGATCATCACCGCGACCGCGATCAGGAATGCCGGCGAAATGCCCAGCGCGATCGGGTTCGACAGGAAATCGAACGCATCGCCGATATACGCGGTGCGCGAATTCGTCAGCTGGTACGCGAGGCCGCGCGCGGCCTCCAGCACGCCGAGCGACACGATGAACGACGGAATCCGCCAGCCGACCGTGATCGCGCCGGTCAGCGCGCCCGTCGCGGTCGCGACCGCGATCCCGATCAGCGCGGCGGGCAGCGGCCCCCACTGCCATTTCAGCGCGGCGACGCTGACCATCGACGCGGCCAGCGCGAGCACCGAGCCGACCGACAGGTCGATCCCGGCGATGATCAGCACGAAGGTCATTCCGACCGACATCACGACGAGATCGGGAATCTGGTTCGCGATCGTGCTGAACGTGTCGTAGGTCAGGAAATGCGAGCTCAGCACCGAGAACAGCGCGATCATCGCGGCCAGCGCGCCGGCCAGCCCGAGATAGTTCGACAGGCCGAGCCGCGTGCCGGACAGCGTGCGCGCGCGGCGCCCCGTCACGTCCTGCTGCGCGCCTGCGTCGGTCGGGGATACGGGAGGCTGGGTCATTGCTGTGGTCCTGTCGTCGAAGTGCCCGGATCGGCGCCGTGCGCCTGCCCCGCGTCCGGATGCTGCATGGCCGCCGCCGGCGTCTCGCGGCCGAAGCCGGCGAACGCCGCGGCCAGCAGCGCATCCTGGGTCCAGTTGCCGCGCTCGAACACGGCGGTCATGCGGCCGGCCGACATCACGCCGATCCGGTCGCAGATCAGCATCAGCTCGCGCAGGTCGCTCGATACGACCACGAGCGCGCGGCCTTCGCGCGCGAGCGCGCCCATCAAAGTGTAGATCTCGAATTTGGCGCCGACGTCGATCCCGCGGGTCGGCTCGTCGAACAGCAGCACGCCCATGTCGCGCGCGAGCCAGCGGCCGATCACGACCTTCTGCTGGTTGCCGCCCGACAGCTCGCCGACCGGCTGCGCCGCCCCGTGCGTGCGGATTCGCAGCGCGTCGATCTGCTGCTCGGCCAGCGCCGTTTCGCGCCCCGAATCGACGATGCCGCCACGCGCGAGCCGGTCGAGCTGGCCGAGCGACACGTTCGCGGTGATCGACTGCGACAGCAGCAGACCTTCGCCCTTGCGATCCTCGGTGATCAGCGCGATGCCGTGCTTCACCGCGTCGACGGGCGACGCGATCCGCGCCGGCTTCAGCGGCTGGCCGACGGCGATCGTGCCGGCATCCGGCGTATCGGCGCCGTAGATCAGTCGCAGCAGCTCGGTGCGCCCCGCGCCGATCAGCCCCGAGATGCCGAAGATCTCGCCCGCGCGCACCTCGAGCGACACGTCGCGCACGGCCGTCCCGCGCGTGAGGCCCGATACGGCGAGCCGCGGCGCGCCGAAACGACGTTCGCCGAGATCGATGTGTTCGCCGATCTCGCGCCCGACCATCAGCGTGACGAGCCCGTCGGACGTCGTCGCCGCCATGTCGCCCGCATGCACGAGCCGGCCGTCGCGCAACACCGCGACGCGCTCGGCGACGCGCGCGAGCTCTTCGAGCCGGTGCGAGATGTAGACGATCGCGACGCCGCGCGCCTTCAGCCGGTCGATCTGCTCGAACAGCAGCTCGACTTCGCGCGCGGTCAGCATCGCGGTCGGCTCGTCGAGGATCAGCACGCGACAGTCGCCGATCAGGTTGCGTGCGATCTCGACCATCTGCTGGTGGCCGATGCCGAGCGCGCCGACCGGCGTATCGGGATCGACCGCGTCGAGCCCGACCTGCGCCATCGCGGCGCGGGCGTCGTCGCGCAGCCGCGCGCGGTCGATGATCCCGAAGCGCCGCGGCAGGCGGTTCAGGAACAGGTTTTCGGCGACGGTCAGCGTCGGCAGCAGGTTCAGCTCCTGCATCACCATGCGCACGCCGAGCGCCTCGGCCTGCGTGCGGCTCGCCGGCGCATAGGCCTCGCCGCCGAGTTGCATCGTGCCGGTGGTCGGGTCGACGAGCCCGCCGATGATCTTCGACAGCGTGCTCTTGCCGGCGCCGTTCTCGCCCGTCAGCGCGAGCGCCTGGCCCGCGTCGAGCGTCAGCGTGACGTCGGCGAGCACGGGTTCGGCATAGGTTTTGCCGATGCCGGATACGGACAGCACGGGATGGGCTGAACGGGAGGGTTGGAAGGTCGGTTCCATCGCGATCCTGGTTGCGGCCGCGCGCACGGGGCGCGCGGGTATGACGCTCACAAGTGCATGTGCATGCAGTGGCCGTGATCGCGCTCACACCGGATAACGGCCGCCGCGCCGGATTCTTGAGGGCAGCGGCCGCACCGGGGCGGCGTTACTTCGTCACGAGATCCACCGGCGTCTCGACCACGCCGGACATGTCGGCCTGCTTGCGATGCTCGGCAATCGCCTTGAGCGCCGTGTCGATGCCGAACACGGCCTGCTTCGCCGCGTACTGGTCGGCGGTCGCGAGCACGCGGCCGTCCTTCAGCATCGGCTTGATCGCGTTGATGTTGTCGTAGCCGACCACGAGCACCTTGCCCTGCTTGCCGGCCGCGCGCACGGCCGACACGGCGCCGATCGCCATGTTGTCGTTACCGCACAGCAGCGCCTTCAGGTTCGGGTATTCGTTGAGCATCGCGGCGGCCACCGCATTGCCCTTGTCGATCTCCCATTCGCCCGACTGCACCGACACGACCTTCATCCCGCCCGCCTTCATCGCGTCCTGGAAGCCGGCCGTGCGCTGCTGCGCGTTGGTCGTCGTCGACACGCCTTCGACGATGCCGACCTGGTCGCCCGCCTTCAGCCGCTTCGCGAGGTAGTCGCCGATCTTGCGCGCGCCCTTGCGGTTGTCCGGGCCGACGAACGGCACGTTCAGGTTCTTCGACTTCAGCACGTCGGGGTCGAGCCGGTTGTCGATGTTCACGACGATGATGCCCGCGTCGACGGCCTTCTTCACGACCGGCACGAGCGCCTTCGAATCGGCGGGTGCGATCACGATCGCGTCGACCTTCGAGACGATCATCTGCTCGACGATGCGGATCTGGTTCGCGGTGTCGGTTTCGTCCTTGATGCCGTTGGTGATCAGGTCGAACTGGTTCGCGTTGTGTTTCTGGTATTCCTTCGCGCCCGTTTCCATGGTCAGGAAGAACTCGTTGGCGAGCGACTTCATCACGAGCGCGACCTTCGGCTTGCCCGCCGATTGCGCGTGGACGGCCGGTGCGGCGGCCACCGCGACGGCGGCGAGCGCGGCGGTCAGGAAGCGACGGCGAAAGCGGACATTCATACACATCTCCTGGCGACTGGCCCGAAGGGCCGGATTGTTGTTTGACTGTTGTTTTAATGTGAGCAAACGTTTGCGCCACACTACCCGGGCAATGGCCATCGATGCTGCTGTCGGTACCACGGAATGGAAGCGAGGCAGACGGCCGACTGCCTGGCGCGTGCTGTCGTTGACGCGCCACCGCCGGCGGGAGGCCGGCGGAGTGAAGGCTATGCTGTACCGATTCGCTTCGGCGCGCAACCTGTCTGATCAATATTTAAGGGTTTATTCGGAGCGCGCGAGCGCGCTTCACGACGCGCAAATACGACACTCGCGATGCCGACGGCGGCTCGCCGGAGCGCTTCGCAGGCGGCTGGCCAGCGAGGAAGCGGATCGTTCCGGACAACGCGCTCGCGTCGACGGTCGGCACGAAGCTCGGCCGCATTCGCCGTCGCGACATGTCGTCGACCGTGACGGAACCGCGCGGCGATTCGCACGCGCGGCCTTGTGAATGAGGACGACTGCCGACCGTGCGTTCCGCGCCAAGGCCTGGCGTTGCAGGTCGTTCTTGTTTTTCTGTTGGTCGGAAACATGGGGCGATCGTCGCCTGGCGCGGGATCGCTCGGCGGGTGCTTCAGCCGTGATGGCGGCCATCGCCTGTCGCGCCCGGCGCCGTATGCGGCACCGCACGCGGGGTGCAAGTCGCGCCATCCGCGGCAACGGCCCGGACGGCGCGCGACGTGCACCGGTCAAACGGCTTCGCGCAACAGCCCGGCGATTTCCGCTTCGTTCAGGTGCGGGGCGAACATTTCGATCAGCCGGTACGCGTACGCACGCAGGAACGCGCCCTTGCGCAGCCCGACCCGCGTCGTGCTCGCCTCGAACAGGTGCTGCGTATCGAGCGCGACGAGCCCCGTGTCGCGCTGCGGATCGTAGGCCATCGCCGCGACCACGCCGATCCCCATCCCGAGTTCGACGTAGGTCTTGATCACGTCCGCATCGATCGCGGTCAGCACCACGTCGGGCACGGCGCCCGCCTGCGTGAACGCCTGGTCGATGTGCGAGCGGCCCGTGAAGTCCTGGTCGTACGTGATGATCGGGTATTCGGCGATCTCCTCGAGCGTCAGGTTCTCGCGGCCGACGAGCGGGTGGCCCTTCGGCACGACGACCGTGTGGTGCCACGAATAGCACGGGAACGTGACGATGTCCGGATAGCGGTCGAGCGCCTCGGTCGAGATGCCGAGATCGGCCTCGCCGTTCAGGATCATCTGCGCGATCTGCTGCGGGCTGCCCTGGCGCAGCGCGAGATGCACCTTCGGGAACACGTCGGTGAACTGCCGGATCACCTTCGGCAGTGCGTAACGCGCCTGCGTGTGCGTCGTCGCGACGACGAGGTGGCCGCTGTCCTGATCGGCAAACTGGCGCGCGACGCGGCGCAGGTTCTCGGCGTCGAGCAGCATCCGCTCGATCAGCTGGTGCACGGCCTTGCCGGGCTCCGTCAGCCCCGTCAGCCGCTTGCCGCGCCGGATGAAGATGTCGACGCCCAGCTCGTCCTCGAGATCCTTGATCTGCTTCGACACGCCCGACTGCGACGTGTACAGCACGTTCGCGACTTCCGTCAGGTTCATGTTCTGGCGCACCGCTTCGCGCACGAACCGCAATTGCTGAAAATTCATGGGTATGCCTCTTAGGCTGTCGTTGTTTGATTGTCGAATCGGAGCGATGCCCGCCCTCTGCCCTGCATTGTCTCGTCAACGCGCGGGAAATACCCGCACGGCGCGCGGCACGGCCGTCGCACCGTCGCCGACCTGCAGCGACAGCGCCCGCCATGCGTCGCGGTCGAGTTCCGCCTCGAGCGCGCCGCCCGCGCGCGCCTCGAGCTCCACGCGCACCGAACCGCCGAGCGGAATCACGCGCCGCACGTCCACCGCGATGCCGTCGCGGTGCCCTTCGCCCGCCGGCCACAGCTGCAGATCGTGCGGCCGCACGTACGCGTGCGCGGGGCCCGCGAAATCGGCGTCGACCTCGATCGGCGCGGCCGCGCCTTCCGCGACGAAGCCGCGCCCGGCAACCGTGCCCGGCAGCCGGTTCGCCGCGCCGAGGAACTCGTACACGAACGCGCTTTGCGGATGATCGTAGACGTCCTGCGGGCTGCCGACCTGCTCGACGTGGCCGCGATTCAGCACGACGATGCGATCGGCCACTTCGAGCGCCTCTTCCTGGTCGTGCGTGACGAAGATCGTCGAGATGTGCAGGTCGTCGTGCAGGCGACGCAGCCAGCCGCGCAGCTCCTTGCGGACCTTCGCGTCGAGCGCGCCGAACGGTTCGTCGAGCAGCAGCACCTTCGGCTCGACCGCGAGCGCGCGGGCGAGCGCGATACGCTGGCGCTGCCCGCCCGACAGCTCGGACGGATAGCGCTGCGCGAGCCAGTCGAGCTGCACGAGCTTGAGCAGCTCGTGCACCTTCTCGCGAATCGCGGCTTCCGACGGCCGCTCGCGGCGCGGCTTCACGCGCAGCCCGAACGCGACGTTCTCGAACACCGTCATGTGGCGGAACAGCGCGTAATGCTGGAACACGAAGCCGACCTGGCGGTCGCGCGCGCCGACCGACGCGACGTCGAGCCCCTGCAGCACGACCTGGCCGGCGTCCGCGTGCTCGAGGCCCGCGATCACGCGCAGCAGCGTGGTCTTGCCGCAGCCGGACGGGCCGAGCAGCGCGACCAGTTCGCCGGGCGGAAAGTCGAGCGACACGTTGTCGAGCGCCGTGAAATCGCCGAAGCGCTTCTGAAGGTTACGGACGGTGATACCCATTCTGGTTGCCTCTTTACGATTTCGACGAAACGGCGGCGACAGGGCCGGCATGTGCGGGAACGGCGTCGTGCGTGTCGGCCAGTTCGGCGGCGAGGTGACGCTCAGCGAGCAGCTTCAGCGCGAGCGTGACGAGCGCGAGCAGCGCCAGCACCGACGCCACCGCGAACGCCGCCGCGAAGTTGTATTCGTTGTACAGGATTTCGACGTGCAGCGGCATCGTGTCCGTCACGCCGCGGATGTGGCCCGACACGACCGACACCGCGCCGAACTCGCCCATCGCGCGCGCATTGCACAGGATCACGCCGTACAGCAGGCCCCACTTCACGTTCGGCAGCGTCACGCGGCGAAAGATCTGCCAGCCCGACGCGCCGAGCACGCGCGCGGCCTCTTCCTCGTCGGTGCCTTGCGCCTGCATCAGCGGAATCAGCTCGCGCGCGACGAACGGGAACGTGACGAAGATCGTCGCGAGCACGATGCCCGGCACCGCGAAGATGATCTGCACGTCGTGCCCCTGCAGCCACGGCCCGAGCCAGCCCTGCGCGCCGAACAGCAGCACGTACACGAGGCCCGAGATCACCGGCGACACCGAGAACGGCAGGTCGATCAGCGTCGTCAGCAGCGCCTTGCCGCGGAATTCGAACTTCGCGATCGCCCACGATGCGCACACGCCGAACACGAGGTTCAGCGGCACCGCGATCACGGCGACGGTCAGCGTCAGTTTGATCGCCGACCATGCATCGGGATCGGCCAGCGATTCGAAATAGAAGCCGACGCCCTTGCGCAGCGCCTCGACGAACACCGCGGCGAGCGGCACGACGAGGAAGAACGCGAGGAACGCCAGCGCGATGCCCGTGAGCAGCCAGCGCACGACGCGCGACTCGCTGACGGGATCGAGCCGCTTCGCGGCACGCGCGGCGGGCGACGGGGTTTTCAGCACGACGGTGGCCTCCTGGCTCATTGCTGGCCTCCTGCTGCGACGGCATTGACGGTGGCGGGCGCCGGGCCGCTCGCGCCCTTGCTCGTCCGGCGCTGCAGATACCACTGCAGCGTGTTGATCAGCAGCAGCATCAGGAACGACACGACCAGCATCACGACCGCCAGCGCGGTCGCGCCCGCGTAGTCGTACTGCTCGAGCTTCGTGATGATCAGCAGCGACGTGATCTCGGATTTCATCGGCACGTTGCCGGCGATGAAGATCACCGAGCCGTATTCGCCCAGCGCACGCGCGAACGCGAGCGCGAAACCGGTGAGCAGCGCCGGCAGCACGGCCGGCAGCACGACGCGGCGGAACGTCAGCCAGCGCGACGCACCGAGGCACGCGGCGGCCTCTTCCTGCTCGCGCTCGAAATCCTCGAGCACCGGCTGCACGGTGCGCACGACGAACGGCAGCCCGATGAAGGTCAGCGCGACCAGCACGCCGGCCGGCGTGAACGCGATCTTGATGCCGAGCGGCGCCAGATACTGGCCGACCCAGCCGTTGGTCGCGTAGACGGCCGCGAGCGAGATGCCGGCCACCGAGGTCGGCAGCGCGAACGGCAGGTCGACGATCGCGTCGACGAGGCGCTTGAACGGGAACGTGTAGCGCACCAGCACCCACGCGACGAGGAAGCCGAACACGGCGTTGATCAGCGCGCCGCCGAGCGCGGCCGAGAACGTCAGCCGGTACGACGCGAGCACGCGCGGCGACGTGACGGCGGTGACGAACTGGTCCCACGACAGCGTCGCGGTCTTCAGGAACGTGGCGGCGAGCGGAATCAGCACCACGAGGCTCAAATAGGCCACCGTGATGCCGAGTGTCACGCCGAAACCGGGCAGCGCGCTCGGCTTGCGAAAGGTGTACGTCGTCATCGGATGCTCTTGCTGGGTCGATGCTGCTCACGGGTCCGACGCAAACGCCGGCGCAGTGAATCGCGCCGGCGGGCCGTCGGGGATGCGGCGCGCTGTCGTGGCGCGCCGCTTGTCGTTATGGCGTTACTGCGGCTTGTAGATCGAGTCGAACACGCCGCCGTCCGCGAAATGCGTCTTCTGCGCATTCGTCCAGCCGCCGAACGTGTCGTCGACCGTGTACAGCTTCAGCTTCGGAAACTGCTTGGTCAGCTCCGCCGACACGTTCTTCGAACGCGGCCGGTAGTAGTTGCGCGCGGCGATTTCCTGGCCCTGCGGGCTGTACAGGAAATTCAGGTAGGCCTCGGCCAGCTTGCGCGTGCCTTTCTTGTCGACCACCTTGTCGACCACCGCGACGGGCGGCTCGGCCAGGATGCTCACCGACGGCACGACGATCTCGAACTTGTCGGTGCCGAATTCCTTGACCGACAGGAACGCCTCGTTTTCCCATGCGATCAGCACGTCGCCGATCCCGCGCTGCACGAAGCTCGTCGTCGCGCCCCGCGCGCCCGAATCGAGCACGCCTGCGTTCTTGTAGAGCTTCGTGACGAATTCCTTCGCCGTCTGCTCGTTGCCGCCCGGCTTGTGCAGCGCGTATGCCCACGCGGCCAGGTAGTTCCAGCGCGCGCCGCCCGACGTCTTCGGGTTCGGCGTGACGATCGAGATGCCCGGCTTGGTCAGGTCGTCCCAGTCCTTGATCCCCTTCGGATTACCCTTGCGCACCAGGAACACGATCGTCGACGTGTACGGCGACGCGTTGTCGGGCAGGCGCTTCTGCCAATCTTTGGCCACGAGCCCCTTGTTCGCTAGCGCGTCGATGTCGTAGGCGAGCGCCAGCGTGACGACGTCGGCCTGCAGGCCATCGAGCACCGAGCGCGCCTGCGCGCCCGACCCGCCGTGCGACTGCTTGAAATTGACCGTTTCGCCCGTCTTCGCCTTCCACTCCTTGCCGAACGCCTGGTTGAAATCCTGATACAGCTCGCGCGTCGGGTCGTACGACACGTTCAGGAAAGTCGTATCGGCCTGGGCATGCGTCACGACGCCCAGCGCCGCCGCCGCGCCCAGCGCGAGTGTTGCGATCAGGCGGCCCACTCCGCCCACCAGCCCCGTGTTGCGCTTCGCCATCCTTGGTTCTCCAGTGTTGTCGGTATTGCGATGTCGGGCCAGTCTATCGAACGGGTTACATGATTAAAAATAATCGTTCCTCATTTTTTAATACTCAAAAGTGCTAACGCAGACGGGATGGACGGTTGCGGCGGATAAACCGGCGTCCGGGCGTCGCGAAATCACGCCGGAACCGGCGCGATCGCGTCGAACCTCAAGTAACACTTGAAATTCACCAAGTACTGTATAAAAATACAGCTCACTGTCTATCCATACAGTTGAGCCATGACCAAACTCACCGCCCGTCAGCAGCAAGTGTTCGACTTGATCCGTCGCGCGATCGAGCGCTCCGGATTCCCGCCCACCCGCGCCGAGATCGCGGCCGAACTGGGCTTCAGCTCGCCGAACGCGGCCGAGGAGCACCTGCGCGCGCTGGCGCGCAAGGGCGTGATCGAGCTGGCCGCCGGTGCGTCGCGCGGCATCCGGCTGCTCGGCGTCGACGACGCCCCGCACCAGTTCACGCTGCCGCACGCCGCGCTGATGCAACTGTCGCTGCCGCTCGTCGGCCGCGTCGCGGCCGGTAGCCCGATCCTCGCGCAGGAGCACATCTCGCAGCACTACGCGTGCGATCCCGCGCTGTTCACCAGCAAGCCCGACTACCTGCTGAAGGTGCGCGGCCTGTCGATGCGCGACGCCGGCATTCTCGACGGCGACCTCCTCGCCGTGCAGAAGCGCACGGAAGCGAAGGACGGCCAGATCATCGTCGCGCGTCTGGGCGACGACGTCACGGTCAAGCGCCTGATGCGCCGGCCCGGCGGCCTCGAGCTGATCGCGGAGAACCCGGATTACGAAAACATCTTCGTCAAGGCCGGCAGCGCGGATTTCGCGCTGGAAGGCATCGCCGTCGGGCTGATTCGCTCGGGCGAACTCTGACATTCCGTCTCGCTCAGGAGAACATCATGGAACGCCTTGCCCGCCTGCTGCCTTTCCGTCAATTCGGTCGCCTGCGTCATCTGCGCGGCCGCACGCCCTGCGCACCGCTGTCCGCGGCGGCGCCTGTGCATGAAGAAGTCGCAGTCGAACGGCAGGCGTCCCTGCTGCCGTCAGCGCTGCCCGCGTTCGCGCGGGTATCGCTGAACGCCGGTCTGAATCACGCGGAACCCGCACGCCGCGCGCCGGTGCGCGTCTATCACGGCCGGTCGCGCTTGATCATGGTCGGCACGATCGATGCCGTCTGCCGAATGATCGATCGCTGCATCGCAGAGGAACGATCGGCCACGCCGGGCGGTCTCTGATTGCGGAACCTTCCCGCACCGGAGGCAACGTGACCGAATCGCCGCGCCGTACAGGGCGACTCAAGCCCCTGCTGATCGTCGCGCTGATCGTCGCCGTCATTGCGGCGCTCGGCTATGCGTACGCGTCGCCGTATGTCGCGCTCGGTCGCCTGAAATCGGCGATCGATGCGCGCGATGCGCAGGCGATCAGCGAGTATGTCGACTTTCCATCGCTGCGCATCAGCCTGAAGCAGCAGGTCACGGAAGAGTTGATGCGCCGGATCGACGCAGTGAAGAAGAACAACCCGTTCGCGGTGATCGGCGCGCTGATCGGGTCCGCGTTGATCGGTCCGCTGGTCGATGCGTACGCGACGCCGGAAGGCGTCGCCGCGCTGATGAGCGGATTGCCGCCGCGCGGCAATCCGGGCGAACGTCCGCCTGAGTGGTCGAATCAGCCGCCGGCAGGCAATGCCCCCGGCACCACGCCTGCCGCACCGCCCGCCAATCCGGCGCCGGCAAGTGCGGGGGTATCGGGCAGCAACGCGGTCGCTTCGGCGGCATCGTCGCCGGCGCCCGCACCTGCCGCACCGGCCAGCCCGAGCGAAGCCACGCAAGCGCCGCACCAGCAGCAAACCAGCGCGGGCTACCGAAATATCGATGAGTTCGTCGTGACGTATCAGCGCAGTGCCGACGGCACACGCTATGCGGCGATCTTTCACCGCTTCGGGCTGTTCTCGTGGAAATTGTCCGGGATCGACCTGTATGCGTAGCAGGCCGCTCTGGACGCCTGCCGTGCTGATGCAGCGCGGTGCGTGACCGGCACGTATCGCCGGTCACGCAGTCGTCCAGTCTTTAGATCATTTGCCGTTCGCTGTGGCCGCCTCACGCTCGCGCGCGATTTCGGCCTTCTGCTCTTCCGCCGACGAACACGCCACCAGGATGCTGCAGTTCACGCGATCGAGCAGTTGCGTATTGCCCGACCCCATCCACCATCTCGACAATCCGCTGCGGCACCGGTGGCCGACGACGACGAGGTCGACTTTCAGCTCCGACGCGAGATTCGCGATTTCGTCGATCGGATACCCGAACGCGAAATGGCCTTCGGCCTGTACGCCGCGCTCACGCAGCCAGTTCACGCCTTCCTGCAGGATTTCGCGCGCGGTTTCCTCGAAGCGGCCGCATGCGACATCGGTCAGCAAACCTGCACTTTGCGCAATGCTCGAACGCATGTCGACAACCGACAGCAAATGCGTCTCGGCTTTCAGGTCCATTGCGAGATTGGCCCCGCAGCGCAGTGCCTTGCGCCCTTCGAGCGTGCCGTCGTAACACAGCAAAATCTTGTTGTAGCTAGCCATGAGACCTCCCTATCGCGACAACGAGCCTACGCATTCATCATGGTGCGCCGCAATTCAGGACGCAAGGGATGGAAAACGCTGATTCGCCCCGCGCGGCGCGTGCGCGATGATGCGGTGCACGATCGGTGCGCGTTTGCATCGCACCGGGCAGGCATGCCCTGAAGCGATGCAGCCGATGCACTAGAATGGCCCGTTCATACTCCAGCGGGCCACCGTACGCTGGCGTCGTGCGCTTCGGTCATGCCCATGTGACACGCATCCGTCCGATCCGTTCGCAAACCGGCCACGCTCGGGCAACGGAACGCGCCCGCTTACAACGACAACCTGCCCATGTCCGTCGCACCGATCGATTTCCGCAACGTCGAAAAGCGCTATGGCGACAAGCTGGTCGTCAACGGTCTGTCCTTCAACGTGAAGGCCGGCGAATGCTATGGCCTGCTCGGGCCGAACGGCGCCGGCAAGACGACCACGCTGAAGATGCTGCTCGGCCTCGCGCACCCCGATGCCGGCACCATTTCGCTATGCGGCGAACCGGTTCCATCGCGGGCGCGACATGCACGCCAGCGGGTCGGCGTCGTCCCGCAGTTCGACAATCTCGACCCCGACTTCACCGTACGCGAGAACCTGCTCATCTTCAGTCGCTATTTCGGGATGTCGGCGCACGCCGCACGCACGCTCGTGCCGCCGCTGCTCGAATTCGCGAAGCTGGAAAACAAGGCCGACGCGAAGGTCGGCGAGCTGTCGGGCGGCATGAAGCGCCGCCTCACGCTCGCCCGTGCGCTCGTCAACGATCCCGACGTGCTGGTGCTCGACGAGCCGACGACAGGCCTCGATCCGCAGGCGCGGCACCTGATGTGGGAGCGGCTGCGTTCGCTGCTTGCGCGCGGCAAGACGATCCTGATCACCACGCACTTCATGGAAGAAGCCGAGCGGCTGTGCGATCGGCTGTGCGTGATCGAGGAAGGCCGCAAGATCGCCGAAGGCGCGCCGCATGCGCTGATCGAATCGGAGATCGGCTGCGACGTGATCGAGATCTACGGGCCCGATCCGGCCGCGCTGCGCGACGAGTTGTCGGCGTTCGCGAAGCACACGGAGATCAGCGGCGAGACGCTGCTCTGCTATGTGAGCGACCCCGAACCGCTCAGCGCGCGCCTGAAGGGCCGCGCGGGGTTGCGCTATCTGCATCGGCCGGCCAATCTGGAAGATGTGTTCCTGCGGCTCACGGGCCGCGAAATGCAGGACTGATCGACCATGGACGTCCGCAACTATTCCGCCACCACGCCATCGGCCCCGCCGCGCGAGTCGCGCTTCGCGATCGCGATGCCCGCGAACGCGAGCAACTGGATCGCCGTCTGGCGGCGCAACTATCTCGTGTGGCGCAAGCTCGCGCTCGCGTCGATGTTCGGCAATCTCGCCGATCCGATGATCTACCTGTTCGGGCTGGGTTTCGGACTCGGCCTGATGCTCGGCCATGTCGACGGCGTGTCGTATATCGCGTTCCTCGCGGCCGGCACGGTCGGGTCGAGCGTGATGATGTCCGCGAGCTTCGAGTCGATGTATTCGGGTTTCTCGCGGATGCACGTGCAGCGCACGTGGGAAGCGATCATGCACACGCCGCTCGCGCTCGGCGACATCGTGCTCGGCGAGATCGTGTGGGCGGCCAGCAAGGCGATGCTGTCAGGGGGCGCGATCATGCTGGTCGCGGGCGGGCTCGGCTACGCGCAGTTTCCGTCGATGCTCGCGGTGCTGCCCGTGATCGCGCTGGCCGGCCTCGCGTTCGCCAGCATCGCGATGATCGTCACGGCGCTCGCGCCGTCCTACGATTTCTTCATGTTCTATCAGACGCTCGCGCTGACGCCGATGCTGCTGCTGTCCGGCGTGTTTTTCCCGATCACGCAGTTGCCGCCGATCGCGCAGCACGCGGCGCGGGCGCTACCGCTCGCGAATGCGGTCGAGCTGATCCGGCCCGCGATGCTCGGCCGACCGGCGACCGACATCGCGCTGCACGTCGCGGTGCTCGCCGGCTACGCGGTCGGCGGATTCCTGCTGTCCGCGTGGCTGTTCCGGCGGCGGATGATGCGCTGACGGCCGGCGCACCGGGCGCCGGCTTCATGCGACGACGTTACTCGTCGTCGTCGCTCCACGGAATTTCGACGTCGGTCAGGAACGCGACGGTCGCGAGCGGGCCGCCTTCCTGGCGGCCGAGCTTGCCGTCCGCGCGATGCCATTCGACGCGGAACTGCGTACCCGGATCGTCGGCCACCAGATACACCGTGCGCAGTTCTTCCTTGTCGGCTTCGTCCACCGGGCCGTCGAACGACACCAGCATCTTCTGCGGCCACAGGCCGTTGACCGGATCGTAGATGCGATCGCCTTGCGGAATGTCGATGCTGGCCTCGACACCGATCGTTGCGGAGGCCTCGATGATCATCGTGCCGAGCGCTTGCAGCACGGCAGTCGCCCGCGCGGAATTGGCCTGGCGGATCGCGAGATCGCCGCGCGTCAGCGCCTTTTCGAGTCGAGGATGAATCTTCGGTTGGGTCATGCGTTTTCCTGTTTGCTTCTTGTAAAGGGCGCCGCACGCGTGAAGCCGCGGCGCCGGATGAATACGACGACGGCGCGCGAGTGGCGCGCCGTTTGCGTGCGTCAGAACCCGAACGCGATCGCGAGCAAGCCGCTCGCGATCCCGAACACGACGACGAGCGTCGCGACGATCGCCAGCATGGTCGGCTTGAACGAACGCGCGAGCATCGCGAGCGACGGCACGCTGATCGGCGGCAGCGTCATCAGCAACGCGGCGGCCGGACCGACGCCCATGCCGAGCGACAGCATCGCCTGGATGATCGGCACCTCGCCGGCCGTCGGGATCACGAACAGCATGCCCGCGACCGCGAATGCGACGATCCAGCCGAGATGATTGCCGATGTCCGGGCCGATATGCGGAAACAGCCACGCGCGCGCGGCGCCGAGCAGCAGCACGAGCACGATGTATTCGGGCACGAGCCGCACGGCCATGCGCGCGAGCAGTTTCATCCAGCGGACGAACGGATTGCCGGCCGCGGCCTGTTCGGCCGCCAGCGCGGCGAGCTGGGCATCGTCGATATTGCGGTCTTCAGGACGCGCGATGCGGTTCAGCAGGTAGCCGATCCCGAACACCATCGCGATGCCGAGCACGAGGCGCAGCGCGCTCCAGTGCCAGCCGAGCACGAAGCCCATGAACACCAGCGCGGCCGGGTTCAGCACTGTGTTGCCGAGCCAGAATGCGACCGCGCCGCCCGGCGATGCATGACGCGCCCGCAGCCCCGCGACGACCGGCGCCGCGCAGCACGTGCACATCATCCCCGGCAGCGACAGCAGCCCGCCCGCGGCGACACTGCCGAACCCGGTGCGGCCGAGCACGCGCGCCACCCAATGCGCGGGCAGCAGCGCCTGCACGGCCGAGCCGAGCAGCAGGCCGAGCACCATCGCCTGCCAGATCGCCTTGCCGTATGCCCACGCGTAGTCGAGCGCCGCCTTCAGCGACGGCTCGGGGGCGGCCGCCGACGTACCCATCAGGATCGACTGGCCGATCGAATGATGCTCGGCGGCAACGAACGCCTTGTTGTAGTACGGGAACCATTTCACATAGAAGAGCCCCGCGACCGCGATCAGCAGGAAGGTCATCCAGCCGAGGGCGGGACTGGGTTGGGTGCGTGTGGTCGTCATCGTGTGGTGATCGTCGATTGGTCTTTGTCGGTTTCGGATGTCGCGCCGCCAGCAAGCGCGGCCGATGCCGGCAACCCGGCTCGCGCGAGTTCGGCCAGCAGCATGCGCGCCTGATCGCGCACGTCGGCCGCGTTGGGCCGGAACGTGAACGTCAGCGCCCGGTTCGGCTTGTCGTACGTCGCACGGTAAGTGCGCGCGTAGGCGGGATCGTAGTGCTTGTCGATCAGCTCGGTGAACAAATCGGCCCGCGCGCCGGCATCGATCAGCCCCTTCCAGCGCGTCACCTCTTCGCGGCTGTGCAGGCCGATCAGCCGATGAAGCTGCGCCTTGAACGCGTCCGGTTCGTCGAACAGGTGCGCGTAATCGTCCAGCAGGAACGCGATCCGCTCGTCGTGGGCCGCTTCGACCTGCACCCACGGCCCCGCGTGAAACGCTTCGATCAGCGCGATCGGCAACTGCACGAGCCCGATCCGGCGGCTTTCCGACTCGACGAACACCGGCCATTGAGGGTCGAAACGCCCGAGCGTCTCGACGAGCCCCGAATCGAACCCCTTCTGCGCCGGCTGCGGCTTGCCCGGTAGCGCGCCGAGCAGCGAACCGCGATGGCACGCGAGCGCTTCCAGGTCGAGCGTCTGCGCGCCGACGTCGCGCAGCGCGTTCAGCAGGCGCGTCTTGCCGCACCCCGTGTGGCCGACCAGCGCGATGTAGCGAAAGCGCGTCGGCAGCGACGCGAGGGTCGCGCACACCGACTGGCGGTACGCCTTGTAGCCGCCGTCGAGCTGGCGCGCCTTCCAGCCGATCAGGTTGAACCAGGTCGTCATCGAACCCGAGCGCTTGCCGCCGCGCCAGCAGTAGATCAGCGGCCGCCAGTTGCGCGGCCGGTCGGCGAAGGTCGTGTCGAGATGGCGCGCGATGTTGCGCGCGACGATCGCCGCGCCGACGCGCGTCGCCTCGTACGGCGACACCTGGCGGTACATCGTGCCGACGAGCACGCGCTCTTCGTTGCTGAGCACGGGCGCGTTCAGCGCGCCGGGAATATGGTCCTCGGCGAACTCGAGCGGCGTGCGCACGTCGATGATCTCGTCGAACTCGCCGGCGCGATCGAGGGTGACAATCAGGTTCTTCAATTTGGCGTCGAACAGGGGCGATGCGGCTCGTGGAGCCGCATGGGCACGGAAGGCGGATTGACGATTATCTCACGGGCCGGCGTCCCGGGCCGCGCGCGGTAGTCCGCGGCGGCGAGGCAGCCTGCATCGCGTCGATCAGGTGGTCGCGAAATGCACGCACCGACGCGGGCAGATCGCGCCCCGCCATCGTCTGTACCTGGATGCTGCGTTCGCGCAGTTGCGGGTTCGTCACGGGCACGACGACGAAGCCGTCCGCATCGGAGCGATCGCGCACCGACAGCAGCCCCGTGAACATCACCGCGCCGGTGCGCCGTGCGTAGCCGTACATCGCCGCGGTATTGTTGCTCGTCAGTTCGGGCTCGAGCAGCAGCCCGTCGAGCGCGCACGCGATGTCGATCAGCTGGCGCACCGTCGTGCCGGCCTCGGGCAGCACGTGCGCGTGGCGCGCGACATCGGCGAGCGACACCGCGTCGCGAGCCGCAAGCGGATGATCGTGCCGGACCAGCGCAAAGACGGGCGCGCGCTCCGTGTGGTCGACACGCACGCCCTTCTCCGGCGCGAGGCTGAAGGTCAACGCGATGTCCGCGTCGCCGTCGCGCACGCGCCGCGTCGCATCCGCCGGCGACACGACCCACACGGTGAAATCGACGCCCGGGTGGCGCGCCTTGAAGCTCGCGAGCACGCCGGGCAGGAAGTCGATCGCGAACCCTTCCGAGCATGCGATCTTCAGCAGGCTGCCGTGCAGCGCGTCGAGCCCGCCGATGTCCTTCATCACGTGCTCGGCCTCCAGCAGGCTGCGCTGCGCGAACGCCAGCAGCCGCTCGCCCGCTTCCGACAGCGTCATCCCGCGCGGCCGCCGCTCGAACAGCGGCGCGCCGAGCTCGCTCTCCAGCTTCGCGATCTGGCGGCTGATCGCCGACACGGCCACGTGCAGCCGCGCGGACGCGTCGCTGATCGAGCCGGTACGCGCCACCTCGACGAAATACCGCAACGCCAGCCCATGCAGAAAAGCCGCCATCGTTCTGTCTCCGCGCCGCATCCGGCCGCGCTGCTTTGCCTTTTCGGCAAAGAAAGGTTCGAAATTCGATCATTGTGACAAAAAACCGGGCTTTCTAGAATCGATCGCACTTCACGTTGCGTGCACGGCCCGCGCGCAGCGGAACCACACGGGAGACACGCTTTGAGCCGTACCGCCGCCATCCAGCACGCGCTGAACCAGTTCGAATCCGGTGCGTTCTTCGCAACCCTGAGCCGCCGCGTCGGCCTGCGCACCGAAAGCCAGGAAAGCGGCAGCGACGCCGCGCTGCGCGCCTATCTGACCGACGAGATCGCGCCCGAGGCCGCCCGCCTCGGTTTCACGTCGCGGATCGTCGACAACCCCGTCGACGGCGGCGGCCCGTTCCTGCTCGCGTCGCGCCACGAAGACGACGCGCTGCCGACCGTGCTGATCTACGGCCACGGCGATGTCGTGCGCGGCTACGACGCGCAGTGGCGCGCGCCGCTGTCGCCGTGGACGCTGACGGCCGACGGCGACCGCTGGTACGGCCGCGGCAGCGCCGACAACAAGGGCCAGCACACGATCAACCTGGCCGCGCTGGCGAGCGTGCTCGACGCGCGCGGCGGCCGGCTCGGCTTCAACGCGAAGCTGCTGATCGAGATGGGCGAGGAAACCGGATCGCCGGGCCTCGACGCGCTGTGCCGCCAGGAGCGCGACGCGCTCGCGGCCGACGTGCTGATCGCCTCCGACGGCCCGCGCATCGCCGCCGCGCGCCCGACGGTATTCCTCGGCTCGCGCGGCTCGGTCAACTTCACGCTGAGCCTGCGCGCCCGCGACGGTGCGCATCACTCCGGCAACTGGGGCGGACTGCTGCGCAACCCGGCGATCGTGCTCGCGCATGCGCTCGCGAGCCTCGTCGACGCGCGCGGCGCGATTCGCGTCGCCGGGCTGCGCCCGCCGCCGATCCCGGCCCCGGTACGCGACGCGCTCGCCGATCTTGCGGTCGGCGGCGGCCCCGGCGACCCGGCGCTCGACGCCGATTGGGGCGAGCCCGGCCTGTCCGCGGCCGAACGCGTGTTCGGCTGGAACACCTTCGAGATCCTCGCGTTCAAGGCCGGCAATCCGGAGCATCCCGTCAACGCGATCCCGCCCGCCGCGTATGCGCACTGCCAGTTGCGCTTCGTCGTCGGCACCGACTGGAAGGCGCTGCATGCGCACTTGCGCGCGCACCTCGATGCGCACGGCTTCGCCGACGTCGAGATCGACGTCGAACGCGGCGCACCGGCGACACGCGTGCCGCCGGACGATCCGTGGGTGCGCTGGGCCGTCGCGTCGCTCGCGCGCACGACCGGCAAGAAGCCCGCGATCCTGCCGAATCTGGGCGGCACGCTGCCGAACGAGGTGTTTGCGGACACGCTCGGGCTGCCGACGCTGTGGGTGCCGCACTCGTACCCGGCGTGCTCGCAGCACGCGCCCGACGAGCATCTGCTCGCGAGCGTCGTCAGCGAGGGGCTGCAGATGATGGCCGGCCTCTTCTGGGATCTCGGCGACGACGCGCCGCCCGTTCGCCGCGCGGCATCCGCCGCGGCCGGCGCCGCCCTGTAACGCGCTTCGCCCCTTTCACGGGACCTGCACACACGATGAATACGACCACCCTGACCTCGCAGGACGCCGCGCGCCCCAGCGCCGCGAAGATCCGGCGCATCATCTTCGCGGCGTCGATCGGCAACGCACTCGAATGGTTCGACCTGATCGTCTACGGCTTCTTCGCGGTGACGATCGCCAAGCTGTTCTTCCCCGCCACGAGCGAAGCGACGTCGCTGATGCTGACGCTCGGCACGTTCGGGCTGTCCTATCTGATCCGGCCGATCGGCGGCTTCGTGCTCGGCGCGTACGCGGACCGCGCGGGCCGCAAGGCGTCGCTGCTGCTGTCGATCGCGATGATGATGGCCGGCACGCTGCTGATCGCGCTGATGCCGACCTATGCATCGATCGGCATTCTCGCGCCGCTCGGGATCATGCTGTCGCGGCTGATGCAGGGCTTTTCCGCCGGCGGCGAATTCGCGAGTTCGACCGCGTTTCTCGTCGAGCACGCGCCGCAGCGGCGCGGCTTCATGTCGAGCTGGCAGTTCGCGAGCCAGGGCCTCGCGACGTTGCTCGCGTCGGGCTTCGGCGCGCTGCTGACGGCCACGCTGACCTCCGCGCAACTCGAAAGCTGGGGCTGGCGCGTGCCGTTCCTGTTCGGCCTCGCGATCGGCCCGGTCGGGCTGTACATCCGCCGCTACGTCGACGAAGGCGTCGAGTTCAAGACGCAGGCGCGCTCCGAAGCGCCGGTGCGCGAACTATTCGCGGACCAGAAGCTGCGGCTGCTGCTGTCGGTCGGCGCGCTGGTGATCTCGACCGCGATCAACTACATGATCCTGTACATGCCGACCTACGCGATCAAGCAGCTCGGACTGCCTGCGTCGACCGGCTTCGCGGCGACGCTCGCGACGGGCTTCGTGCTGACGCTCGTCACGCCGGTCGTCGGCCATCTGTCCGACCGCACCGGGCGGATCCGCATGATGGCGGTCGCGGCCGTGCTGATGCTCGTCACCGTATGGCCGACGTTCGCGTGGCTCACGCGCCACGCGTCGTTCGCGACGATGCTCGCCGCACTCGTCTGGATCGGCGCGCTGAAGGCGATGTACTGCGGCGCGCTGCCGGCGCTGATGGCCGAACTGTTCCCGGCGCAGACGCGTGCCACCGGCCTCGCGGTCAGCTACAACACCGGCGTCACGCTGTTCGGCGGCTTCGCGCCGTTCGTCATCACCTGGCTGATCAGCACGACCGGCAACCGGCTGTCGCCGGCGCTCTATCTGATGGGATGCGCGCTGCTGAGCCTCGCCGCGCTGTTCGTCGCGCGCACCCGGCTGAAGATGCGCTGACGCGGAAAACGACGGCGCAGCGGTGCGCCACCGACGCGGCCCGCCGCGGCATCGCTGCCGCGCGGGCCGCGCGCCGTTTACGGCGCCGGGTTCGGCTGCCGTTCGTGCAATGCGTCGATCTCGGCGAGGACCTCGTCGGACAGCGTCACGTCGATGCTGCCGATGTTTTCCTTCAACTGCTCGAGCGACGTCGCGCCGACCAGGTTGCTGCGCACGAACGGACGGCTGTTGACGAACGCGAGCGCCAGTTGCGCGGGCGACAACCCGTGACGCTGCGCGAGCGCGACGTAACGCGACGTCGCCTCGACGGCCTGCGGCTTGCTGTAGCGCTGGAAACGCTCGAACAGCGTGATGCGCGCGCCGGCCGGACGCGCGCCGTTCTCGTACTTGCCGGACAGCCAGCCGAACGCGAGCGGCGAATACGCGAGCAGGCCGACGCCGTCGCGATGCGTGAATTCCGACAGCCCGTTCTCGAACGTGCGGTTCAGCAGGCTGTACGGATTCTGGATGCTCGCGATGCGCGGCAACCCGAGCCGCTCGGCCGCGCGCAGGAACTGCGCGACACCCCACGGCGTTTCGTTCGACACGCCGATCGCGCGCACCTTGCCGGCCTTCACGAATTCCGCGAGCACGCCGAGCGTTTCCTCGATCGGCACCGTGTACGCGTCGTCGACCCACGGATACGCGGGACGGCCGAACGTGGTCGTGCTGCGATCGGGCCAATGCAGCTGGTAGAGATCGACGTAGTCGGTCTGCAGGCGCTTGAGGCTGCCGTCGAGCGCTTCGGTCAGGTTCTTGCGGTCGAACTGGTTGCCCTCGCCGCGAATATGGCGCGGATTGTGCGGCTGCCGCGCCGGCCCGGCGATCTTCGTCGCGAGCACGATACGGTCGCGCTGCGCGCGATGCTGCGCGATCCAGGTGCCGATGTATTGCTCGGTGCGGCCCTGCGTGTCGGGCTTCGGCGGCACCGGATACATCTCCGCGGCGTCGATCAGCGTCACGCCCTGCCCGAGCGCGTAGTCGATCTGCTCGTGCGCGTCGCGCTCCGAATTCTGCTCGCCCCACGTCATCGTGCCGAGACCGATCAGGCTGACCTCGAGGCCCGAATCGCCGAGTGTGCGGTATTCCATGCTGTTCCTGTCGCGTCGGTGGAAAGCAGGAACGCTATCACATTGAAGCGCGTGCTTCAGATGGGCCCCGCACACGCTTACAAGCGGCCTTCGGTGCTGCCCCATGCGCCTCGCGCGCCCGCCTGGACGGCCGCGTCGCCGCCTTCCGTCACTGCGGCCGCTGGATGAAGCAGGTCGCCGATGCATGCGCGACGATCTTGTCGTCCGGCGTCTTCAGCGTGCCCTCCGCGACGCCCAGCGAACGCGACAGGTGAATCACGCGCCCTTCCGCGATCAGGTCGACGTCGCGCGGCACGGGCCGCAGCATCTTCACATGCAGATCGACGGTGCCGTAACCGACGCCCGCATCGAGCATCGAATGCACCGCGCACCCGGTGACCGAATCGAGCACCGTCGCGGCGAACCCGCCGTGCACGCCGCCCAGCGGGTTCAGGTGCCGGCCGTCCGCCCGCGCCGAAAACTTCACGTAACCGAGCTCGACGTCGAGCGGACGCATCGGAATCGTCTCCGAAATCGACGCAAGGGGCGCGTCGCCCGACACGGCGGCACGCAGCAGATCGAGGCCAGACAGGGAAAGCGGATTCATCGGGTTGTCTCCGGGTTGAAAGCGCGTCGCCGCGCGAGTAAGTTCTAAATTGGAACTCATTATTGTCAACGATGCCGGCGGTTGTCAACGCGACTGCGCCCGTTGCCACCGAACGCGGGTTCTATAATCGAACCCGCTATTTCGCTGAACCGCCGCAAGACCGCCGCATGGGGCAAGAGACTCGACGATGAAATGGGATGACATCGGCACGCTGAACTGTTCGGTCGCGCGCACGCTCGCCGTGCTCGGCGACCGCTGGACCATGCTGATCCTCCGCAACGCATTCCTCGGCTGCCGCCGCTTCGATGCGTTTCAGGCGCAGCTCGGCCTGACGCGCCACGTGCTGGCCGAACGGCTCGCGCGGCTCGTCGACGAAGGCGTGCTCGTCAAGCGCGCGTATCAGGAACGCCCGCCGCGCTTCGAATACCGGCTGACGGACAAGGGCCTCGACCTCTACCCGGCCCTGCTCGCGCTGATGGCGTGGGGCGATCGCTGGAAGGACGACGGCCAGGGGCCGCCGGTGCAACTGCGTCACCGGACCTGCGGCCAGCTGATGCACGCGGTGACCGTATGCTCGGCCTGCGGCGAACCGCTCGACGCGCGTGACGTGCAGCCCGAGCCCGGACCCGGATGGATCGCGTCCGACGGGGCTGAGGCGCCTGCAGCCGGGGATTGACGATCCGCTGCGTGCGCGGATGCCTGTCTGATTGATGCGTCCGCCGGACATACGCTTGGACCACAGGCTGCAAGGCGTCCGGGCCCGACCGAGCGGGCGCGCGTTGCTCGCACGCGAGTGAGCGGCAACGGCAAGCGCAATCGCATGCCATCGCCAGCCCTGTTCCGTATCCGTTAATTGATCGCCCCGCGCGCACGCACGGACTGCGCAACGCAACTTCGCATCACCCTCTCCACCCCTGCCGATCATCGCGCGGACCATCGCTTCGCATCCGCACGTGACCGGGCCGCCACGCGTGCGTTACACTCTCGGCCCGCTGTCTCGAAATTATTCGCTGTCCAAGATGTTGTCGCGCAATCGCCTCGCTGCCGCCTGTCTCGCCGCTTCCCTGCTCGCCACACCCTTCGCCGCCTTCGGCAAGACACAAAGCGAATCGCTGCTCCAGCAAGCGATCGATCTCGTGTCGCGATGGCTGCCGGCCCCCACTCACGAAGCCCCCGCGACCCAGGTCGTCGAATCGGCCTTCTCGCCCGACGGCGGCGCCGAGGCGCTCGTGCTGAAAGCGATCGGGGCGGCGCGCAGCTCGATCCGGGTCGCCGCCTACTCGTTCACGTCGCCGCCCGTCACGCGCGCGCTGCTTGCCGCCAAGCGCCGCGGCGTCAACGTCGCGGTGGTGGTCGACGACAAGGGCAATCGCGCGAAGAGCAGCAAGCAGGCACTGAACCTGCTCGTCAACGCGGGCATCCCGACGCGCACGATCGACGCCTATGCGATCCATCACGACAAGTACCTCGTGATCGACGCCGAGCACGTCGAAACGGGGTCGTTCAACTACAGCGCGTCGGCGGCCAGCCGCAATTCCGAGAACGTCGTCGTGGTCTGGAACAATCCGCAACTCGCATCGCGCTACCTCACGCACTGGCAAAGCCGCTTCGACCAGGGCACGCCGTACCGCTCCAGCTACTGACGCACGACACGCGCGTTCGCCCGACGCTCGACCGCTCGCATGCACGCTACCGTATTGCGGATGATCGGCGAGCGCGGCGCGATGTTCAATTCGGCCCAATGGCCAGCCTGCCGCCTCGCGAAACGCCCGTCACGCGCGACACCGCCGCGTTCGAAGGATGTCAGGCACCCCGCCCGGTCGCGATGCCGACGTGCGCGCCCGGCACACAGCGATTCGCGTGCCCGTCCGCACTGCTTGCCGAATTCGCCGCGAGACCATGGTCGCCCATCGGCAGCGCACTGCGCACGCAATCGGTACTGAACGTCAGCGTGTTCTGCACCAACGGGTAAAGGAGATACAGTGCAAACGCGAGATAGCCCGCGTACAGAATTCGAACCATGGTGTGCGATGGGAGATGACGAACGATTGGACTCGTCCTGTTTACGGCAGCGCGACGCGCAAGCTTGAGGTATCGACGGTCCGATCGCGCATCGCGACGCAACACGGGCCGATGACACCCGCTTCTTGCCGCATCTTCCCTGCGCCTCACGAACCCGATCGCCGCCGCCGCGGTTTGCAGCGTGGCGATGCATCGCGGAATGCGCGATACTGTTCGACGGACGACCCATGACCGGCCCGACGGCCGGGACAAGAGACAAGGCCCATGCAAATCGCACCGAAACCGGCCGACGAGGCGACCCGGCTCGATACGCTTCATTCGCTCTCGATCCTCGACACCCCGCCCGAAGAGCGCTTCGATCGTCTGACGCGCCTCGCGCGACGACTGTTCGATGTCCCGATCGCCCTCGTCAGTCTCGTCGACGAGAATCGCCAGTGGTTCAAGAGTCGTGCGGGCCTCGACGCCACGCAGACGCCGCGCGACGTGTCGTTCTGCGCGCACGCGCTGCTCGCGGGCGATACGATGGTGATCCAGGATGCACTGAACGACGATCGCTTCCACGACAACCCGCTCGTCACCGGCGCGCCCGGCATCCGCTTCTACGCCGGCCGGCCACTCACCGCACCGAACGGCGCGCCCATCGGCACGCTGTGCCTGATCGATACGCGGCCCCGCTCGCTCGAACCCGACGAACTCGCCCTCCTCGGCGATCTCGCCCACATGACCGAGCGCGAGATCGCCGCGCTGCATTTCGCGACGACCGACGAGCTCACGCAGCTCACGAACCGGCGCGGCTTCGAGATTCTCGCCCGCCACGTGCTGCGCCTGTGCGATCGCGTCGGCCGTCACGCCGTGCTGCTGTTCTTCGACCTGAATGGTTTCAAGGCGATCAACGACCGCTTCGGCCACGCCGAAGGCGATCGCGCGCTCAAGGCGTTCGCCGACACGTTGACGGGCGCGCTGCGCGACAGCGACGTCATCGCCCGGCTCGGCGGCGACGAGTTCGTCGTGCTGTTGAGCGCCACCGATCCGGCTGATGTCACCGAGCCCGTCGAACGCGTGACGCAGGCGCTCGCGCAGCGCAACGCAGCCGACGCACGCGGCTACGCGATCCGCTTCAGCGTCGGGCACGTTGCGTACGATCCCGCACGCCATCTCACCGTCGCGGACCTGCTCGCATCAGCCGATCGCCGGATGTACGAGCACAAGCAGCGCGACAAGGCGGCCGGCGCGTAACCGCGGACGAGTCGGCAGGCGCGACGGGATCAAACCGCCGCGCGGCCGCTTCTCCGCGGTCGTGCCAAGACGTCGGTTCAGCTGCCGCAGGGCGGCGCGCTGGCCATCGCGTCCGCGATCTGCTCGGGTGTCAGATCGCGCTGATGCGTCGCCAGCGACCAGCGGTGCCCGAACGGATCCTCGACCTGCCCGTAACGATCGCCCCAGAACATGTCGGCGGCCGGCATCGTCACCGTCGCGCCGGCCGCGACCGCCTTCGCGATCGCCGCATCGGTGTCCGGCACGTACAGATGCAGGCAGACCGGCGTGCCTTTCAGCGCCTTCGGCCCCAGCGCACCGTGCTCGGGCATTTCATCCACCAGCATCAGCGTCGAATCGCCAATCGCGAGGCACGCATGCGCGAGCCGGCCGTCTGGCATCGCGAGGCGAAACTGTTCGGTCGCATTGAATGCGCGCTTGTAGAAATCGATCGCTGCGGTGGCGCCCGCACAGATCAGATGCGGGGTCAGCGTGCGCATCCCTTCCGGGATCGGCTTGACGGACGTGGGCATGGTGTCGCTCCTTCAGTCGGTTGTCTTATCGAAAATCGGGACGGACGCGCGATGCGCACGCCTCCGATGCTACGACGGACGACGCCGACGGAAATCGACACGGCGCCCAGGATTTTTTTGCTTGCTTGACGGACGGGAGCACAGGACGCCGCGTCAGGCGTCATCGGCCCGTTCGATCGGCCGGCTCGCCCGGCTGGCCGAATCGACGGCGGCACACCTCCAGCAACTCGGCCACCGCATCGAGCGGAAGATCGGCAAACCCGGCGATCGGCAGCATCACGCCCCCCCGGCACCTTCACGCGCGACGAATGCGCGGAGAATTGGTAGCCGATGTAATGATTACCGGCGACGCTGACGACCCGGAATGCCGTGACGTCGCGCCACGGCGCCGACGCCGGTCAGTTGCATACCTTGACGGTACCGTTGGTCGTGCATTGGCCCATCGCCCAATGGCTCTGCCCCGCCAGATGAGGCGCGACGCCGATGCCGCGAATCGGCGCGGCCGGCGGAGACGATGCAGGAACGGTCGCCGACGCGGTCTCGGGCGACGGTTGCACGGGCGCCGGCCCGGATGCGGTCTGGCAGGCGGCAAGCGCCAGACACAGCGCGACGGCCAGCGGGACGATGGCGGATCTGGACAGGGTCATGAGCGCGCTCGCATGATGCGTTCTGGATACCGGCCCGCAGTCAGATCTGCGGCAGATCGCGCAACGTGCGCGACTCGCTCGTGGCATCGATGTCGAGTTCGATGCCTTCCGATGCATCGCGATACAGCACGCGTTTCAGCCTGGGCCCGGTTGCGGTGGCATCCGTTGCCGAGAAGATCGCGCGGACATCGTTACCGGACGCGAGCGCGCGCGCCACGTCGGCCACCGGAGCCTCGCTGGGCGTCGACGCCCACGAGCGATCGGCCGGGTTCACGGCCGCCCAGCGCACGTGCGTCACGCGCGCGCTGAGCGGATCGATTCGGACACCATTCACCGCAAACGTCGACATCGGCCTCTCCTTTGAATTTTTGCGGCTCGTCGCATGCATCCGGCCGACTGTGAACGGCCCGGATCCCGCCTGCGCAGCCAGCACGGCCTGCGATCATGTGCGCTGCGCCGGCCGACGCGATTTTCGATGATACATTGGGACGCTTTGCAACCGTCAACAGACAATCGTGTACGGGAGAAACACATGAGCGACGCCTGGGGAACCTTCCCTGCCAGAATGGGCGACCATCAGGCTTTCATCAGCTTCAACCACGGCTTCGCGGAAATCGCCGAAGGCGATCCGCGCACGTCGCTGCTCAGCGTGCGCGTCCCCTTTGCGCATCCGTCGCCCGAAGGTTTGCCGACCGGCGACGAATTCGCCGATCTCGCGAAGATCGAGGATCTGCTCGACGCCGCGATCACCGCGAAAGGCGGCGTGCAGGTCGGCCGCATCACCGTCGACGGCAACCGGGATTTTCTGTTCTACGTACCGTTCGACGAAGAGGCCGCCGCGGAGATCGTCGACTCGCTGGCCGACCAGACGGCCTATGCGCTTCAGTACGCGCATCAGGACGATCCCGACAAGACGACCTACTGGCAGACGCTCTACCCGACCGACGACGACTGGCAGATCATGCGCGACATGCGCACGCTGGATGCGCTGCGGCAGCAAGGCGACGTGCCCGACGTGAGCCGGCGCGTGATGCACTGGGCGTATTTCCCCGACCCGAGCGACGCGCATCAGTTCGCGGACTGGGCCGAAGCGAAAGGCTATCCGGTCGAATCGGTCGCGCCGACCGAAGACGGCAAGTCGGCGGTACGGTT
The DNA here is from genome assembly GCF_003253915.1 of Burkholderia sp. 28_3. NCBI lineage: Bacteria > Pseudomonadati > Pseudomonadota > Betaproteobacteria > Burkholderiales > Burkholderiaceae > Burkholderia > Burkholderia sp. 28_3. Next base: position 63,133 of record NZ_QKZF01000003.1, on the reverse strand, counting down.
TTCGCACGAAGGCACGATGACGCTCGCCGACATCACGCACCACACGATCGCGCTCAATCGCGAGGTGCGCGCACTCGGCGGGGACTACGACGGATGGGAAACCAGCGTCGAACAGGCGGGCTGAGCGGAGCGCCATGCCCGCGGCGCGTGATGTGACGTCACACGCCATCTGACGCAAAAAACATCCCGGCAGCGTTGTTGCGCGCCGCCGGGATCAAGGCATCGCCGGCAAAAACCGGCGATGGGCCTGAGGGTTCGCTCAGGCACGAGGAAAGCGATGCGTACGGATCAGGCGAACGGATGTCGGGGTGCGAGCGAGTGCCGTTGCGCCGCCCGCCGGACGCCTGTCCGGTTCCGCCGACGCAACCTTCCGGCGTCGGGGGGCAAAAAGCCCCCGCTCCTGCGCGAGCGAGCGGGGAAATGGTTGACCGGGCCGGGGAAGAACGGTCAACCGGTCAAATTGTGATCGCGGGCCGTGCGACGGTCTGTGCGGCAACTCACCCTTTAGTAACAATGTGATGGCGACCGGCATGCGCGCGTACCGGCGAATATCGTCACGATTCAAGCGCCGCGCGCGGCTTGCCGGCTTCGCCGACGAGGAACCGGCCGACAGCTTCTTCGCATCTGCCGCTGTCGAACCGCATCGGAGTACAACCTGTCAGGCCGGCAACAGTCGTCATTGCGCCGGCGTCGACAGCGTTCGTTTTTTCATTTCGGTGTTTTATTTTGTTTTAATTCAAGTGGAATTTTCAGCCCGGGGCGCAGTTTCCGGTAAGTCCCGGGTATTGTCAAAGCAGGATTATTCTATTTTTTTATGCGCGATGATTTTCGCCTCACTTTTTTCGTGCGGAATTTCGCGCCTACAATGACCTGCGTCACGAAAACGCGATTTCTTCGCTACAGCGAACCAGTGGAAAACCAGTCGGCAACCATATCGATCCAGTCGAGATTGCTGACGATTTCAATGGCGGCGTCGCCGACCATTGCGGCTGTCGACACATCTGCGGTCACCACGCCGGTTGCCACCGCGCTCGCCTTCGCAATTCCGGTCGATGCGACGGGCCCGGGATCGGCAAGCCGCTCCAGCCACTCGACGATATTGGCGCGCGCGTCTTCCTCATCCGTGAAATCGTTTCTCGCCAGGAACCGATCGAACACGATCCACCCGAGCGTCTTGTTTCGCTCCTCGGATTCGAGTTGCCGGTCGACGACGGCGACACGGCCGGACTCCGTGATGTCGAGCGTTGCGGTGAAACGGTAATCGAGATATTCGATCTCGAGTTTCGACGACATGGCTTCTCCGCTCAATCTGCCCTCTCGATTTCGATGATGCCCGGCGCGTCACGTGCTTTGCGACACAATGTGAAGCTTGCGTGAATTTCGCGCGGCGCATCATTTTCGCTGGCAGTATCGCGATATTCTCGCGACCTGTCGATATGGACCATCCACGTATGGCCGCCCAGATGCTTTTTTGCCGTGCCGGTTGAGTCGTCAAGCGCTCCGTTTTCCTGTTTCCGGTATCGACCTGCTCCGCAGCCGCAATCGCGCTGCTAAACTCGGATCACAAAGACCGCTTGCGCCACCAGAGGAAATAATGACGCTCGCTCACGCACGACAAAGCGGCGTAGATGTCTGGATCGTCCAGCTTCCCGGGCACGCGCCCTATGCCTATACGCACCTCAAGCGGGTATTCGCGTCCGACGACTCGCGGCATCGGGTCGTGACGATCGACCTGAAGAAGCTGCTGGCCTGCGCCGACCGCGACACCACGGACTATGTGCTGCCATCGGTTCAGTACTGGGCGCCCGGAAAAGCCGCGGGCATTCGCGAATTTCTCGATCCGGACCGGGACCGGATTCCGGACATGCCATTCATCACGTTTCGCGAGACGAGAACACGAACGTTGCTCGGCCTTCCCGGCCTGTCGAAAGTCGGCGTCGCATCGTTCCGTAACGGCCAGCATCGTGCGCGCTATCTCGCGTATGCCGGTGCGACCACCTTGCCCGTCGAAATCCACGAGACCGAAGCCGATTTGCTTGTGCGGTATTGCGGCGAATGACGCCAGGCTGTCGCCCGATGTGAATGCATCGTGGCCAAGCGCGCTTGCACTCGCGCGCGGCCGCTCGCGTCGACGCCGACAAGCCTCACGCCTGGATCGCGTAAATCCGGTCGGTGACTTCCGTCTGGCCGATGCGACTCGTTTCGACATCGATCCATTGCCAGCCGTTGTGCTCGTAGAATCCGATCGCGCGCACGTTGCCGTCCAGCACCTGCAGATGGACCTTGTCCACGCCGATCGACCGGGCCCACGCGCGAACGGCTTCGATCATGCGCTTGCCCGTGCCGCCGCCGTGATGCGCACGATGGACGTGCAGGCAATCGAGCAACACGCCACGCGCCGGATCGACGGGGCGCTCGGCACTGACGAAGCCGACGGGCTCGCCGTTCGCCTCGGCAATCAGCACGAGGCCCCACTCGTTCTCGTTGCGGTCGAGATACTTGCGCCATCGGACCGCGTGCTCCGTCGGTACCTCGTCGGACAGATAGCTGGCCGGAAGGATGTGGCTATAGGCGGTTTGCCAGCTCAGCGTATGCAGGCGAGCGATGTGATTCGCGTCGTGCGGCGTCGCGGCGCGCAGTGTGGTCCGTGTGTCCGGCATCGGTAGCAACTCCTTCTGCTGTTCGCTTGATCGGCATGCGTCGTCGCAAAATATACCGTGCTTTGTGAAATGCCTTTCGCCGGGTTCGTTGTCGGGGCACCGGCACTGCGGGCAAAAAAAATCCCGACACCGTCATCGGTCATCGGGATCGAACGGCCCTGCAAAGCATGAGGGCACGAGGAAGGTCACACATTACACGCATGTAAGACTGTTGCGCTTTGTCGGTTTGCGCCAAGCCCCTGTCCTATTCCGCCAATCAGCTGGTTATGAGCGGCCGTAAACGAAAAAAGCCTGCTCGCGTGTGGCGCGAGCAGGCAAGAAAACGGATCAGCATTCGAGGCACGAGGGCTGTCCAGGAAAGATAACGGCACGGCGCGCGGGAACCTTAGAGGGGAAAGCTAGCGTCGCAGGCAAAGTGGCGTGAACGTTGTTGGCGCAACGACACGGGAACACGATACGAAGCAGGCCCGGCGCGTCGCCCTCGCCGTCATCCACGTCGGCGATGCCGGACAAGCGGTGCCGTCAGTCGATACCCCGTTGCGCGTTGCGCAACGATTGCACGATCGCGCGCCCGATTTCGATACCTGCCCGCGTCGCCTCGTCCGAGGTCTCATATTCGGTATCGAAGTCATATCGCCGGGGCGATTCGATTCCGTCTTTGCGAACCCGCACGTTCGCCATCCACGTGCTGCCGGGTGCCGGCTGCACGGACTCGACGATGATTTCGTAACCGTCGAATACATCGCGATGGCATTCGATTCTTTTGTGCATACGGTGCCCCTCACATGCGCCTGATGTTGCTGCCGCGCAAGCGCGCTTTACGCAATCGTTCTTTTGGAGAACGAGGCCGAAATGGCATCGTGGTCGATTCGTTGAATACGGGATGCTACTTCGTTAAAGACGCCGTGACCAAGACACACATTGGCTGTATCCGAACGCCAGAAAGCAAAAAGCCCGGCTCAACGAACCGGGCTTTTTGCTTGAATTTGTTGGGGTGGCTGATGGGACTCGAACCCACGACGACAGGAATCACAATCCTTATACATTCTCCATATATTTCAATGATTTAGAGAGAAATTCTGGAATATATAGAACCGCGTGTGTCTTATGTGGCGCAGGATAAACTCGGCATCTTCCAGTAAATGCTGACCCTCGATCGCCTTCAGTTCGGCCGCCGTTCGATGATGGTACGCACCTGCAACACTACGCTGCCGCGTTGGGCCGCACGCTAACGCCCGATCTAGTTGGTGCCTAATCTCGCTTCTCTTGCAGCAAGAACACTCGGAGTGTTTGATGATCGACTATTAGAGCGACGGCCCTAACGGTCGCAGACCCACAAATATAACCGCATCGAAGGCTCCAGTTTCACCAAATGAAATATTCACCGGAATATGCGCTTTCTCGAATGCCGCCTTTATCGAATGGGATTTCTGACGATTTTTATCGAGCCTTATTGACACTCCATACTGTGGAGGCGAAACAATCCCCATTGTGCTCGTCTGTCCTTGCACTCCTGCCGCACCAAGGGCATTAATCAGTAACTTCCCATAATTTGCCGACTCTTCGTCTCCAATTAACGTAACCTGCACCGAAATTGGCTGTGGCGCGGCACGAAGTGCGGCAATAAGAGCTCCGCGCTGTTTCTCCGAAATATGCCGAGGTGCAATACTAGCTTCGAGTCGGAGCCTTTCTACACGCTCTTTTTCTAACTCGGTCTGCAACTGAAGATTAAATTTCTTTAATTCCTCCGTTCTCTCATTTGCCAGCGCCGCATTTTCGTTCGCGGTCGCGGCTCTTTCATTTGCAGACGCCGCGCGCGCATTTGCTGACGCAGCGGTCGCCTTAGCGGTAGCCGTTTCAGCCTCGTTACGAGCCGTTCGCTCATCCGAATAACGCTCTCGAATGGCGCCTGTCCAAATTGCCCCAATTGTTCCCAAAAGCACAAATAATGCACCAAAAATCAAACCGATATTTGAAATCTTAAAAATCAAATCGGCATGAGACTGGGACAGGTTAAATATTTCCAATTTCCACCCCGATGTGACGGTTCTATTTTCGTTTGTCGTTGCCACGGTTGCCGCCTTTCTTCGAATTGCATATCAGCACGTGTTTGTGGGGCAGCCTACACCGAAGTCCCCCTCGCCCAGACTCAGAATTTTCTCCCAGAGATTAAACCGTTGTCGGCTGACAGTCGACATTCCGTGGTTACATTGCTTCTGTCACCATATCATCGGCCGGATAAAGCTGCAGCATCGCGCGCGCCGCCTCGACGTTCGAGGTCGTCAACCATTCCTCCCAGTCGTCCGGCCGCAGGATCACCACCGACCGTTTCTCGTCGCCGGGCCGGTGCATGTGCTTCATGATCGGGTGCTCGTCGCCGTTGACCGTGATCATCGCCATGGTGTGCTGCTCGACGCCGTCGGGGTACTGCAGCGTCCGCCAGATGCCGGCGACGCATAGCGGCCGCCACCCGGCCAGCCCGATCCGGTACCGGATGTGTTTCCCCGTCTCCCAGTTCGGCTCGTAGATCCATTTCGCCGGGATCAGGCAGCGGCGCCCGGCGCGCCACGCCGGCCCGTACAGCGGCGACTTGCCGAGGTTGTCGTCTCGCACGTTCATCGTGCTGCGGATGATCGGCGGCTTCTTGCCCTGCTCCTTTGCCTTCTCGACGTTGGCTTTCTGGAGCGCGCGCGGCCAGAAGCCGAAGTTGGCGATCAGCGGCTTGAACTGCCCGTCGACATAGCCGACGATCGGCGCGTCGTAGTCCTGGTAGATCTCGGGCTTCCACGGCGTCCAGCGGTACAGGTCGCGGAAGCTGTCGATCTTGAGCTCGCTCAGGCCCGGATCTTCGTCCGGCGCGACGTAGTTCGTACACATCGCCGTCCCCAATTTTTCGAGTTGACGGCTCCATCTTACCCCGCGATACACTGTATATCCATACAGCACTACATCGCATCATGAAACCGCGCTGGGCCTATATCTGGGAGTACACGCACCTCGAATCTGGGGAGCGCCGGCGCACGCACCTGCCTGTGACGCGGGATGAATTTCAGTCACTGACCGGGCAATTCCCCGACGAATCGGACGTTCGCGCGCTGGAGGAAACGAAGGTCGATCGAAATTTGGTACCACTCAGGGACCCATGCCGCCGCATCGTTGCGATGCCGGACTTCGTTGCCCCCACCGAATCGGAACTGCGCGAGCTCTGGCGCACCAACCGCGATCCCGAGGTCCGGCGCCTGATCCTCGAGATCATCACGCTCCGCAAGTCGCTTCAGAAGGTTATGGACTGGTGGAAGGCGGGAAACGACGCCGGCAATGACCGCGGCGTTCTCGGTGGGCCCAACGGCCCCTTCCTGCGGCTCTACCACCTGCTGCGGGATGAGATGCAACGGGCCGGGATTCTGTAGCGGCGCGGCTATGGCATTCTGAACGTTCACCGCACTTGGAGATCGACATGCGCACGATTGCGGAAGAATTCAACGATTCCGACGATGACTGGTTCGGCTTCGCCTCAGCGCAAGACCGGAAGGACGGCCATTCGCTGCGGGCGTACCTGCTGCGTTACGCGGACCGCATCCCGGAACACCATGTCGTCGTGAACGTCGAGCTGGTGCTACGCACGGAGTATCCGCCTCGCGGCGTCCGCCCTCCGTACCTGATCGTCACCCACTTCGATCCGGGGCACTCGACTGACTTGCCGCTCACGTGGAGGCGCAATATCGAGGAACTCCGATTCGGTGCCAAGACCACGTACGTCGAATGCGGATACGACATTTTCGACTCGTTCAGCGACGCGAAGATGGACCTGACCGCGCGCGGGTTCTACATCGAACCGCCCAACTAGGCATCGCATCGACCGATGGCCCAATAGCCTCCACTTCGGAGCCGTCCGCGGGCATTGGTCTGGTCGCGTAGACAACCCGCTACAGCATGATGAGTTGCACTTGCCGCAGTACTATGGCGGATTCACACCACTACGGGCGGCCGGCATGCGAGCGTTTGCCTTCCAGTTGGGATCTTTTCTGCTCTACGCCGCGGCGTTCGCCGGCGCTGTCTATTGCGGCGCGAAGATCGGCAAGGCAACGGGCCGTGGATGGCTCGGCGTTCTTTCCGGCGTGCTGATCTTCGGTGCAATCGGAACATGGCTTGCGCTGCAAGGGCTGCCATTATCGAGCGGCTACGGTTACGGACCTGACGACTGATTGCTCAGCGCGTCGTAGTCGCGCTCGCACTGCTGGCCGGCGATGCGGGCACGGTCAGCGTATTCTGCCAGCTCGCCCGCGCGCTGGTCAGCGCGGCCGAGCACGTCGGCAAGCAGATCGAGGGCGTCGCCGGTTGCCGGGCCTCCGGCGGCAGCGGCGGAATGGCGGGCGGCGGCGACGAGCTGGTCGACGCGCTGCTGCAGGCTGCCAGCGGCAGCGCGAGCAGCAAAAGCATCCGCGAGCGCGGCAGTGCGTTGTTGATTCGCATCGTTTGCGATCTCCGATTGTGCCGCGGTGCGGCGTTGTTCTTCGGTGCGCGCGGCCGCGACGGCGTCGAGCTGCGCCTTCTGCGCCGCAGCGGCCGTCGTACGCACGCCGTCGGCATGCCCCTTGAAGTAACCGCCGGCCAGGCCGACGATGGCCGCCACGATGACGGCGAGCCAGACACGAGGATCGAACCAGGTCATTTCCGCTCCTTCGCATGCAGCTGCTTCAACTCGTCCGGCGAGTAGACGAAGCCCGGCAGCATGAACGCCTGAACGCTCCAGACCGGATCGCTTTCCTCGTGTCGGCCGTGGTCCTTGCCCAGGTGATGGAGCGCGCACAGCAGCAGCTGGTTGTAGGTCGAGTCCACGAACGCCTCCGGCCGGGCCGGGTCGAACGCCTCCCAGTCGAAGCCCTGCGTCAGCTTGATCACGTCCCAGATCGGGTGCTGGCGCGGGATCGGCACGACGCGGTGCAGTTTGTGGCTGAACATCGTGTCGACCTGATTCAGCGCGACGCCGCGGATCCACTTCCAGTCGATCGCATGCGAGAACGCCCACTCGAAGAACCGGTGATGCGACTCGACCGCCTGGTCGTCGCCGCAGACGGCGCAGACGTAGCCGCCGGCCGCCTTCATCACGCGCTTGCTCGCGCGGAACGTCGGCGATTCGGTGCGCGGCTCGTGATCGGGGTAGAAGACATCCTCAGCGAGCGTGCGCCGCGTTTCGTGGGTTTTCGTGGTCGTCATAGGTCGCGCTCGCAAAGTGCACGCTCTTCGGCGCGCCGCTCCACCAGGCCGGGCAGCACGCGGCCGCCGGCCGTCACCCACTGCGGCCGGCCGTTGTCCGCTTCGTTCATCGCGCGGCAAGCGCCCTTCCAGTCGCCGGCGTTGAATCGGCGCGCCGTCGTGCTGCCGCAGTACGCGCCCGCGCCGACGTTGTAGGCGAAGCTCACGGCGGCCGCGAGCTGGTACGTGTGCCCCTTCAGACCGGGCGTGCACTTCAGCACCGGCTCGGCGTGCTCGATCAGCCGTTGCTCGAGGCGCGCTCGGCACTCTTCCGGCGTGAAGCGCTGGCCGGCGCGCACGTTCTTCGTGTCGCCGTAGCAGGCCGTGATGATCCCGATCGGGTCGGGCCGCGCAACGAGTTCGAGCCCCTCGAATTTCGGGACCATGGAAAAAAGAAGGGCTGCCGTAGCAGCCCCCACAACACCCGCCAGTGTCTTCTTCGGTACGTTAGCCATCGAGCAATGCCCTCTTCCCTTTGTTCTTGACCAGGTAGTACGCCTGCAGCCCGATGTACGCGATCGTCGCGACGGCTACCCACCAGTTGATGTCGTGGCCGGTCAGCCACAGCCAGAAATTGCTTCCCACCGCCGGCGCCGCCTTGGCAGCGCTCACCGCGAGATCGTTCTTCATCAAGTCCCCGAAATGAAAAAGCCACCCGAAGGTGGCGGTGAAATATTCTTGACCATCAGACCCAATGGGTCTACATTGACGGGTAGCGGTAGCGCATCCAGCGCCGCCCGACATCCCGAAAGGAAACGACCATGAAACTCGCTTTTCGCGCGCGCTCGGCGCGCGCCTGCTCCCATGCCCATCAAGTACACACCTCCCGGAACGCGGGATCTCGCGACGCTCAAGCACGAGCTGAACATGACCGGCAAGCAGATGGCCGATCTGTTCTGGTTGGCCGGCGATCACCAGTGGCGCAAGTACACCGGGGGACAGTCGCCGAGGGAACTGAGCCCTCATATGGCGTTTGTGGCGGCAGCGAAGCTCGAGCTCACCGGGGAGGAGTTCGCTCGCGTCCTCGCGAAGATGGCGACCTTCGGCGCGCACGTCGAGGAGGCGCCCGATGGAGAGCCGCAGCAGTAGCGATGCTGTTCAGCTGTGCACTCGCTGCCTGCGGAGGCGGCGGTGACGGAACCACCGCTCCCACCGTCGCGAAGCAGCCCACGCCTGCGCCGGCCAAAATCGTGCTGATCGAGGAATACGGCGATTCCACGACCCACGGCCTCCAGATCTTCAACGGCGTCGCCAGCGTGACGTCCAACAGCGAGCCGGCCGTCCTTCAGCAGTTGTTGCAGCAGCAGTTCGGGGCGGCCGTCACCGTCAGCAACGAGGGCGTCGACGGCGCCGAAGCGGCCCAGCTCCTCAACGGCACCGACAAGAAGCACCTGCCCTGGGATGAGCAGATGGCCGCGTCGAAGGCCGACATCGTCACGCTGAATTTCATGCGCAACGACTCGTTCTACAACAGCGTCCCGCAGCCCGGCCTGCCGCAGGAGTCGCCGGCGGAATACGGCCGGATCCTCACGCAGCTCGTCCAGATCGCGCGCGCCCACGGCAAACAGGTTGTGCTCTACGAGCCGAACCCCGTCGCGTATCCCGAAGGCAACGCCGCGATGCTCGCGTACCTCGACCAGTTGAAGAAGGTCGTTGTCGATCAGCAGGTTCCGGTCGTGTTCAACTGGGAATACTCGCAGGGCTTGGCCGACTACCCGTCACTGCTGAGCGACGGCGTACATCCGGCCGATGCCCTCTACCGGCACAACGCCGAATGGGCCTCGCAAGTTCTGGCGCCGATGGTCCAGAACCTTCTCCGATGACCGACCGTCTCCGGCGTTTCGCGACCGAGAAGTGCTACACTTTTCGACGATCGCGGGGAAATGACGATCGGAGACCAGAAAAATGAAGCACCTTTTGCGCCGAGTCCTTGAGGACCTCGGCAAGCTTACCGTGAGCGATACATATCCGAGCGTGGCGGACAGCAGCCTTGATCGAGAAGCCTACGATCAGGGATGGCACGATTACGACAAGTACATCAACACCAACCCATATGACCCAGGATCGGTTCAGCACGATTCATGGACAGTAGGCCATCGCGACGCCGATCGTCACGATCGGTCTCTTTGGTGAGGTTGGACGACGAGGCGATGGATGACGGCACATCAGAGAAACCAAGAGATCGAGGCGTTGCGTGGCGTTGCTGTTGTGCTAGCAATCATCTCGCATGTCGGCAATCTTTTGTTCTGGAGTGATCGCATCGAGAAAAGCCAACTCGCGTTTTGGGGTGGCGTAGACGTCTTTTTTGCCATCTCCGGATTCGTGATCGCCAGCGCCTTCGCACAACGCATCCGATATGCAAACGCGCAGGGAAACTTCGTCCGTGAAGTAGGCGCCTTCTGGCTGCGCCGAGTTTTTCGCATTTGGCCGACGGCATGGCTGTGGATCCTTTTGGCACTGACCATGTCCGTCGTGTTCAACCGCTCCGGTGTCTTCGGCTCTCCTGAATCGAACATCTCCGACCTCATCGCGATCGTTGCAAACGTATCTAACGTCCACTTCGCTCGCTGCCTAGACCAGACGGCTCTCCTGTGCGGAAACAACGGGCAGTACTGGAGCCTGGCAGTTGAGGAGCAGTTCTATCTTCTCTTCCCGTTGCTTGTGTTGCTGCCGCGCAAATGGTTCGTATGCGTCGCTGCGCTGGTCGTGGTCGGGTGGCAAGCCGCCCTGATCGCGATGCACTGGCAGTCCCCATACCTGTATCTGATGCGCGTCGACTCGATCTTCCTAGGAGTCACCGTCGCCTACTTCGCCGGCACGGCCAGCTATCAAAAGCTTCGACCCACGTGGGCTATAAATCGCGTTGCAGCGCCGCTGATCCTGTTGGCGCTCCTGATGGCGCCCGTCCACACCAGCGAATATCGCCCTTACACCATGATGGTGAGCATTGCAGGAGCGATTCTCGTGTGGCTGGCGTCATACAACAGCGGCTACCTTCTGACTGACGGAAAACTGCGTCGAGTGCTCACATGGATCGGCACGCGCTCCTTCGCGCTGTACCTTGCCCACAACCCTGTATTCCTATTGACGCGCGAACTGTGGACAAGGATTCAACCGGGGACTGCGTTCGATCACACGTACACAATCCCCTTTCTCGCCACCGCTATTCCGCTGATGCTGGTGTTGGCCGACCTCAACTATCGCCTTGTCGAGACGCCGCTACGCCGCCTGGGAGCACGCCTCGCAAACCGTGTTGAGCCGCGTGGGTCACTTCCCCGGCCGCGGAATGTAGGTCTGGCTCACGGCCGGAAGTGACTCGAAAAACGCTTTGTATCGAGCATCCGACGTTTCCATTTCTCCTTGGTTTGGGTACAAATCCTCATCCTGCGGACACGGAAACACCGACGAAACATCGGTCTCCGCCGAATCGGTGAACTGCACGTAGATCGTTGCCATGGACTTCTCCTAGATGGTGTACGACGTGATGTAGATGTTGTATGTCGGCGTACCAGTCGTGTTTGCCGATCCCCAATAGATTGTCTGAGCTGCCGACAGGTAAACGTTCGAGAAGTTGGCAACGTAGCCGGTCGTGCCCACCGACGCCGTCGTGTTTTGCTGACACAACGGCGTTGCGTCTGAGGCGACCGTCAGTGCCACCGTCGAGGTGGACGTGCTTGCGATGCTGAGCTCGCCGGAAACCGACACCGCGTTCTGTGGAACGATGCCTGCGATCGACAGAGATGTGAGCGAACCCTGCACCGTGTTTGTCGTCAGCGCAGTCTTGATCTGGATCCCGACGTTTCGATCCTGCACCAACACCGGCGCAAACTGCCCGCTGCCGTTCGTCGGCACCACCGTAAGCAGCGCGGATGCGGTATAGCCGCTCGGCATGCTGCCGCCGCCGTACACGTTCGACGCTGCCACCGACGTGGCATTCGTCGCCAACAATGCGGCAGTTGCGGTCGACGGATTGTAAATCGCATAGAGCGCGACGTAGCCGTTCACAGGCGCCGTGCCGACATCCATTCCGCCAACGCCGGTCGTGGCCAAGTTGATCGTATTATTGAAGCCGGCCAGCCGGAAGAATCCGCCGCCGAGCGCTGTTTCGACTACGATCTCGTCGGCCAAGAAATTCGCCGACACGCTGGCCGCTGACACATACATACGGGCTTTGCGAACAGCGCCCACAACACCGCCAGAAGCGCGCTGGACGAACGCGGTTGTCGCAAGTCTAGTGGTGTTGTCGAATTGTGGCTGGGTTCTCCAGCCCGGCCCACTCATCACACCCGAGGCCAGAAGCGACATCGATCCGCCAAACATCACCCACACTCCTGACGAAACCAATATGACGGTGTCTCCCGGATTGAGTACGAGCGTGTTCGATGTGGTTCCGTTGAAGATCGAATCGGACCCAGCCCCCACCAATGTGTATGCGGTCGAACCGATGTTCGAAAATTGAATGGCCGCACCGTTCACCCCCGACGAAAGCGGCGGCAGAGTTACGTTGTACGTGGCTGCGCCGAACAGCGTGTACGCGACGCCCCAAGATTGGGCTCCCATGACCGTCGATGCATTGATACCGACCTGCGTTCGAAAGTTGCCGAGCGCTCCCTGCACGAACGCCGTCGTGGCAAGCCGCTTGCTGTTGTCCCACAATGCAGGGCTCGTCGCCTTCGGGGTCGGCGAATAGCAGTCGATTACAACCCAATTTCCATCGCTCGCTAACTTTACGACTGCGTTCTGGTCGATCTGGAACGTTGACGCCGGATTTCCCTGGTCATAGATGCTTGCCGATGGCGTGGCGAGAGTGACAACACCGTTGCTCACGTTTGAGAACGTGAGTGACAAATTCGTCGCGGACGGATTGGGAAGCGTGATCGTATAGCCGCCCGCGCCAGCACACTCAATCCAAGACCCACTTGCGGCGTTGGTGATCGACGTGGTGCCATAAACGACCTGGCGCGCCTGGAAGTTCCCGTTCGCCTGCTGAACGAATGCGGTCGTGGCAAGCTTCGTGCTGCTGTCGAACTGCGGAGCCGTGATCCCCGCCGCATTGATTGCCGCCTGCAGGTTCGCCAACAGCGTCGCCGTCGAGCCGTCGTCGACGGAGTTTTGACCGGAGAAGTTCGCCGTAAACTGCGCAAGCACGGCGGCCATGATCGAGCTCTGGCGCCACACCTTGTTGAGCTGCGCCGACAGCGCGGTGCCAGATTGAAATCCGGACAGGCGGGCCGCGAGCGCTGCGTACGTCGCCTGGTCGATAACGTTCGGGGAACTGCCTCCACCGAACACGAGAAAGTCGTTCGTTGCCATCAATGCTCCGAGCATAAAAAAAGCCACCCGAAGGTGGCTCGCAGACAATGCGATTGGCGGTTAAACGGGCCTGCTCCAGGCTCCGACGTCGAACCCGGCCACGAGCTGATTGCTCATGTCGAATCCGAACAGGGGTGATCCGTCGACGGTCGTGACGATCGTGTAGTTGACCCGGACGCCCTCGGGCTTCAGCGGGATGTAGCCGCCGGCGAGCAGCGCGAGGAACACCGCCGACGGCACCTTGCCGGCGATCCCGATCGTCATCGACATGTCCTGGTGATCCTCGATGAACACATGCGTGTCCGCATCGAAAATGCTGTTCAGGATCGCAGCGCTCTGCTCGAGCGTCCCGTCCCAGTGGTTCGCGCCGATCTTCGCGCGCATGACCAGCCGGTACGTGTCGTCGTCGAGCACTGTGAGCCCAGTATCCGGATCGAACGGCCCCTTCCAGGTACCTTGGTCAAAGCCAAGGCCCGCGATGTCGAACGAGAAATAAATGCCCGTCAGCGGCGTGCGGATCTTCCGCGACACGCCGACCCACACGCCGATCGTGTCGAGCTGGTCACCCACTGCGACATCCAAGTCGAATTTTGCGGGCATGCTCTCGATCAGGTTCATCTGGTCGACGAGCGGCTGCACCAGTGTCGACACCACCGCCATGAACCGCGGTTTGTCGCTGTGCTCAGACGTGATCAGCGCGGTGTATTCGGTCAGGTCAGCCATCAGGTCACCACCAGCGTCACGTTCGCCGGCGTACACGACGCCGCCTCATTGAACAGCAGCGCGACATCCGGCGTGCCGGCGCCACGCGGCCCAGTGAGCGTCAGCCCAGACAGCTTGAACGTCACCCCACCGCCGACGCTGTTCGCCGCGGTCAACCCGAGCGAGCACACCGGCGGCATGGACGAGATCCGCGGCGAATCGGATCAGCGCGGTTTCGACCTCGGCCGGGAGTACACCGACAACGACGGCGACGGCATGGATGGCGACATGCCCGATAGCGACGTCGTCGATGCCGATTTCCGCGAGGTGCCGAAGCTTGGCGACGGCCCGACCCAGGCACAGCTCGACGAGCAGCATCAGGCCGGCCGGCAAGCGGCCGCCGAAGGCAAGCCCGAGAGCGAATGCGCCGTGATGGCCGGCGAGCTGTGCATCGCATGGGTGAAGGGCTGGAAGGAGTGGCACGAGGAGCAAGCCTCCTCGGGCGACGAGGATCCGCTGTACGCCGAAGTCGAAGCGTTCGTGATCGAGCAGCAGAAAGTGACGATCTCGAGCGTGCAGCGCCAGTTCAAGATCGGCTACAACCGCGCCGCGCGGCTGATCGAGCTGCTCGAAGCGAAGGGCATCGTCAGTGCGATGGATTCGGACGGCGGCCGCACGGTGCTGCGGCCGCGCGGACCGCAGGGAGAGCAAGCGTGAAAATCACCGACATCTATGTGGCGAACGTGCTCGGGGTCCGCTCGGCGGATATCCGGCTTGCGAAGCCCGTCGCCCTCTTCACGGGCCCGAACGGCGCCGGCAAGAGCAGCCTGCAGGAAGCCGTGCGCATGGCGCTCACCGGCGATACCGTGCGCGTCGCGCTGAAGAAGGAATACGGCTCGCTCGTCACCGAAGGTGCAGACGGCGGCCAGATCGTGGTCGCGTGCGGCGAGCAGGCGAACAGCGTCATGCTGCCGTCCGGCAAGCTGAAGCGCGAGCTCGCCGAGGATCCGCGCCTTCCGCTGGTTCTCGACGCGCAGCGGTTCGCGCACCTCGGCGCGGCCGAGCGGCGCGCGTTCCTGTACGACCTGATGGGCGTGAAGATCGGCGTCGACGAAATGCGCGCCCGGCTGCTGGGCAAGCTCGGTTTCGGCGCCGATGCGGTGCCGGCGCCTGCCGCCGCGCGGCTCGCAGCCATCACGCCGATGTTGCGCGCCGGCTTCGAAGCGGCGCAGAAGGAAGCCGCCGACCGCGCGCGCGGCGCGAAGCAGTCGTGGCGCACCGCGACCGGCGAGACGTACGGCAGCCAAAAGGCAGCCACCTGGCGGCCGGCACCGGTCGAGTTCGACGAAGCTGCATTGCGGAAGCTCACGGGCGACCGCGCGGCGCTCGACGACCGGATCGGCGAACTACAGCAGCAGATCGGCGCGGCCGACGCGGCGGACACCGCGGCACGTGCGCGTGCGTCGAAGATCGCCGACCTGCGCACGCGCGCCGCCGGTTACGCGAAGGCGGTCGAGCTCGCGCAAATCGCCGACGAACAGGTCGCCGAATTCCAGCCCAAGGTCGAAGCGCTTCGTGTGCTAGCCGGCGCGGCGCCGGCCGGCACCGAATGTTCGTGCCCGGAATGCGGCGCGCTCCTGCGCTACCTCAACGGCGTGCTATCGGCGGCGGCCGCAGCCCGCGCGCGCGACGCTGACGCGGCCGCGAAGCTGCCCGAATACGAGCAGGGTTTGAAGACGCTGCAGAGCGCAGCCGCGAATCGCAAACGGGACGTCGAAGCGGCGGACGCGGCTGCGACGCAGCTGCGGGCGCTCGAAGACGACGCGGACGACAGCGGCGCGGCCGCTGCACGCGAGAGCGGCGACGCCGCGCGCTCGGAACTGGCCGACCTGCAGCGCCGCCGAAAGCAGCTCGACATCGACATCGCAACGCTTCGTGAAATCGAGCGGCGCGCCGCCGGCGCCGCCGATCTGGTGAAGCAGGCTGCGGCGCTGCACGAAGATGTCGCGGCCTACGAGGCGATCGCCGACGCGCTCGCGCCGAACGGCATCCCGGCCGACCTGCTCAGCGAAGCGCTCACGCCGATGAACGAGCGCCTGACGGACCTTGCCGAGATGTCCGAATGGGCCGACGTGACGATCACGCCGGAGATGGAAGTTCTCGCCGATGGCCGCGCGTATGCGCTGCTCTCCGAATCGGAACGCTGGCGCGTCGACGCGCACATCGCCGCGGCGATCAGCCACTTCTCGGGCCTGAAGCTGCTCGTACTCGATCGCGCCGACGTCCTGGTCGGCCCGGAACGCGACCGGCTGCTCTACTGGCTCGACGACCTGGCCTACACCGAGCAGATCGACACGGCGCTCGTGTTCATGAGCCTGAAAACGCCGCCCGGCGGCCTGCCCGAAGCCATCGAAGCATTCTGGGTCGAGGACGGTCAGGTCGCGCCGGCCGCGCAGCACGCAATACCGGAGGCAGCGTGAGAGAGGACATCGAGAAGTATCTCGCCGAGACGTCGGAAGCCACGGCGAAGGCCGTGGCGACCGGAACCGGGCTCCCGCATCTCGACGTGACGAAGGAGCTGAACCGGATGCTCGGCGAGGCGATCGTCGAGCGCGAAAAGCGGGCCGGCGGCGGCAACGAGTATGTGTACTGGCTCGCGCGCGCAGCGCAGCCGGCCACGCCAGCCGGCGACGCGCCGCCGGCCGCTATAGCGCCGCAGCTGGTTTCGGTCGGCCTGGTCGACGACTCGGTCGACCCGAACGTCCGCGTCATCGACGCCGCGCGGATCATCGCGGACCTGCGCGCCGACGTTGAGCGCCTCACCGCCGAGCGCGACGCCGCGCAACTGAAGGCCGACACCTGGCGCGCGAACGCCGCGGCGCTCGAAGCGCGCATCGACGAGCTGACGCTCGGGCCGGTCGGCGCGCGTGCGCCGTTGTTCGTGACGGTCGGCCGGTATTGCAAGCCACGGCGTCACGCATCGCTCGAGAAAGCCCAGCGGCGCGGCAGCGCGCTCGTGCGCAGCGAGAAGGAATCCGAGGTGCTTGTGCTCGAACCGGTCGGCCGGATCGTACGCGGAACGCAGTGGATGCCGTTTAAACGCGCAGCGAATCAGTAGATCTCTGGCGTGTGAAGCTCCGGCATGTTCCCGTCGATTAATGCGACCACGATCTCACTGGCGAATCAAGGTACTGAACTGGTCCTCAATAAAGCGCTTAGCCGCAATATGTACCTCTTCCAGATGGTCAAAGCTTGTACCCACGTCGCCATAGATTCGAGTCCAAGTTTCGCCCCCTTCTGCGCGAACGTCTCCGGTCAGTGACGGACCGTTATTTGCTCCGTTCGAGGCACCAAGGTTCACAACTCGGAAATCAAACCACTTTCCATTGACGATCATTTGCATCGATTCGGACATACAGACCTCACAGAGTTTCGTCGATCGTAGCAGACCTCACCCCCAAGCCGCGCGAATTCCGGTGCCTCGGATGCGCGGCTTCTTTTGTGGGCGGCTTGTGTAGCGCCCAGCTTTCTGCAACTTACTTCGAAAGGTTGAGACCTCGGGCGACCGCGTCGCCATATGACGCACCTGCTTTCGCATTCGCGGCGCACTCACCGAGCATCTGCTCCTGGCGCACTCTATCTGCAGGATCCGAACTACCCACCGTGTCGTGCAGATACACAGCCGCATCCATGCAAGTCTTTTCCGTTTTTGTGTACATCCGGAACATCGGATAGGCAATTGCAAAGATCATCGCCAGAACGGCGAAGTACAAGATTCTCACCACAGTTCTCCATTTTTGGCCCAAGGAACATTCATGACGATCGGGAACGAAAATAGCCCGCTCACGCGGAACGCGAGCGGGCAAGAAAACGGAACAGAAATCGAGGCACGAGGACTGTCCTCAGCAGTTAACGGCACGCAGACCGAGAACCTTACCTCGCGAAAGAGCCCCGCTCCCGAACAGGCAAGCGAGGCGACAGCAGCGCGGCCGAGTATGGAGGACTCGACCGCAGAAGGCATTGTCGACGCGCGCACCGCTGGAGGCAATGAGACTAGTTCGAAAGTGAGCCGCGCTGATGCGCTGACGGACCGAATTGTCGAAGCAGCATTGAAGCACTTACGACCGTTTTCGTCTGATTCGGCGAAGGCTGCATTGAAAGACAGCATTAAGGGCATCCTCGCCACATCCCCTGCCTCGCAGCCCGCAGCAGCGCCAACTATAGAGCAACGCCTAAGCAGCGAGACTCAATCCGGCCATTATTGGATGAGTAGCGACGATCGTTGGTACGTGATTCAAGTGAGGGACGGCCACTACAGACACTGTGGGGCATCCGCTGACATCCCTCTTCGGGATGCACAGGCCTTTTCTATCAGACCTATTCAAGAACCCAACGCAGCACCCGCGCCGGCGGACGAGCGGGCGGCGTTCGAGGCGTGGCTTCGGAGCCAGGGCAGCAGCGAAGACAATCTCGAACGATGGGTGCGAAACACCGACCAGTATTCCAGTCAGGTTGTTCAGGCGGCATGGGAAGGCTGGACAGCCCGCGCCTCCTCTGCCAACGAGACGGGGGCGGAAGGTGTCCGCGCATGGGAAACCGACGACGGCCGCGTGATCAGCGATGCGCAGAAGCAGCAAGCGCTGCGGGACGGCGGTGCTTCGGCATCGTCGGTTCGGCCGTTCTACATTGCGCTCGGCAAGATCTCCGCCGCGCAGGCGGCGGAACCGGTTGGCGAAATCGTCACGTTCGGTCCGGAGCTGAAGGAGGTTTCATGGCGTGCCGGGAAGATGCCCGAGATAGGCACGAAGCTCTACGCGGTCCCGCAGCCTCCCGCGCAGGTATCCGGAATCATCGAGGCCATCGCGGCACAATGGGACGGCTGCACGTACGCGTCACCGGGCGAGGACATCGACATCGGTACTGCGATTCGCACGGCGTGGAAGCGACTCACTGGCTCTTCCACGCAGGCAGACGCTCGAATCGACGTGGAAGCCATGCTGCGCGCCTGTGTGCCCGGCGGGAACATCTGCGATCCGCAACGGATTGCCGATTCGATCAGGGAGTGGTTCAACGAACGCGGCGCTCGGGAAGGCGCTCGGGAGGGGCTGACGGACAGCGAGCGCAACGCGATCGAGCGCGCAATCAGCGAGGTCGAGCTGTGCTGCCAGTTCTCGCTCGCGAGCGAGCTGCGCGCCCTTCTCGCCGCCCATCCGGACCAGCCGACGGCGCGCGCCGACGATTGGATCCGGGTCGACGTTCAACGCCCGATCGATGCCGGAATTGCTCCCGACGATGATGTGCTCGCCTGGAACAACGACCCGGGATTCCCTACGATCGTCGAGGCAAGTTTCGTCACACTGAGCTTTCCCGAATACACACACTGGAAGGCGAAGCCGAAGGGGCCCGCTGATACCGCCCAGACAGGAGACGCATCGTGAGCAAGTTCCAGAAGCTCGACGCGCTGATCGTCGCGTCGATCGACGCGACTCCGAAGAAGTTCGCAGCCGTCAATACCGGTGCAGTGCGCGAGGAAAGCGAGCGGCTCGCGCGCGAAGAATGTCGGCCGACCACCTTCGGTGAAGTCGTCGGCTGGCGTATTGTTGACCGGCGTCTTCAGGCCGTGCGCAAGACCGGGAAGATCCGTTCGACGTCGAAAGGATGGGTGCGAGCATGAAGATCACTGATGACATGCTGACGGAGTGGTTTCCGCCTGATACGAATCCTATTCACCGAGGCGTTTACCGCACGAAAATCATCTGGGGGGATGGCCTCATAAAGCGGGCGTTTTCATATTGGAACGGAAAGCAATGGAGCAACGGTAGAACCACCGCCCAAGAAGCGGCGACATTTGCAAAAAGATTTGTCCCCGGAGTCCAGTTCAAGCACTGGAAAGGCCTCAAGGAGAAGCACCATGGATGAGCACAGCTTGACAGCGGCTCGCGACGCTGCGACTGCATATGCCCGTGAGCATGCTCGCGAATTGGCCACTGAACTGCTGGAATGGAGCGATACCACTTTGCTTCGCGATGGCAGAGTGCGCGAACTTGCGCGGATGCTTCAGGTGCTCGACGCCGCACATGCTCTGAAGCTCGCGCGCTCTTTTGCCGAACGCGCAGCGCTTGAACTGGCCGCTGGCCGCACCGTGGCCGACAAGGAGGCATGGGTATGTGTTGACGAGAAGCTACCGACCTGCAACCGGAAGGCCGGATCGCTGGGCGTCGAAGTGCTGATCTGGCCAGCAATGGAAACCGGTGAACGCACGGCGTTCTTCGGTCGACGGATCAGCCAGAAGCCTATGTTCTATCGCTACGGCGCCCCCGTTCACGGCGTTACCCACTGGATGCCGCTACCCGCTGAACCGCCCCGCGAAGAGCCCAGCTCACGATGAGCGATGAAGCTGCGCGTAGATCTCGCGCATGCCTCGGTGGGTGCAGGGCCGCCCGGGCGCGACGTTCTCAATCGCTATGTTGATGTCGCGTGGAGATAGGTCTGGATGGCGCAGTCGATCGTACAAGGCATCAATGTGATCGGCATGGAGGAATTTCTGGCTTTTTTTGTTAAACCATATCCGCTCCTTACCGTCCTTCATCTCGTTGACGCACAAGCGCTTCGCCCGCGCGATTTCGAATACGAGGGTGCGAAATTCCGCCTTGGTCATATTGGACGTCCCGATCACGCGTATCGCGTCAACCACTCTTCGGAAAACTGCTTCGCATAGGCGACCGCTTCCGCCTCTGTGTCGAACTCCCCGAGTTTCCGAAACGCCGCCTCGCGGCTGAATCCCACTTTCGTCACTTCGACCTGCGCGGCGAACTTGCCGTCATCGGTCGGGCGTGGCGTGCAATTCATCTCGTACCCACGCATCAGGAAAACCGTTTTCATCTGGTGCTCGCTGGAAAAATCCGGAGGAATCGTAGCATGTCGACGTCGACACACAATCTGTGGACGACCGCCGAGGCGCGCCTGCTCGGCCGCCTCTATCCGTCCCACATCCCGGCCAAGGCTCTGTACGCAGCGTTTCCGCGTCATTCGCGTAAGTCAGTCCAGACCTTTGCCACCAGGGTGCTCAAGATCAAGCGGGCGCGGCGCGACTACAGGGCGCATGCGACGCCGGCGTGGGACAGGATGCGCGCCATTCTCGAGCGGGAGCACCTGACCGTTCGCGAGCTGGTGGAGCGCTGTGGCGTTTCACAGCAGCGCATCAGCGAGCTGCTGACGATTCACCGTACCGAGGTGCGCATCGTCGACTGGATTCCACCCGTCGGCCGAGCTCAGTGGCGGGCGGTCTGGGCGGTCGGCACCGGGCCCGATGTTCCGTGCCCGGCCGCTATCAAAACTGCAGCTGCTCGCGCGGCACGCAGCGCCATGAAGCGCAATCCGTTCCTCGCCGCGGCGGGTCTCGTGACGATTCCCGCCGGCGAGCGCGGCCGTGTTTTCCAGCAGCCCATGGACATCGACGATGAGGAGCTGGCGGCATGAGCACGCGAACCATCATCGAGATCAACCACGACTTCCTGCATCGACTGCTGGCCGATCCCCTCGCCCTCGCCGACACACTGCACTCGGTCTGCTGCGACCACCAAGCCGAGCTCAACGACGACAACGGCCGCGGCCGGCCGCTCGACCTCGGTGGCGGCATTCGCATCGTCTACCGCCGGCACCATTCCGAGGAAGCGCGGCTCATGACCAAATACGTGGACATCCAGATATGACCGCACTTTTCTACCTTCAGGACAGCCGTTCGTTCGTCGGCAATGACGTGCTGTGGTGGGCCGATCCCGACGGCTATACGACCGATCTGCGCAAAGCTCGGCTTTTCACCAGGGACGACGCGCAGCAGCACCACAACATCCGCGAGACGGACATCCCGTGGCCGAAGGAGTACATCGACGCCAAGACGCGCCCGGCCGTCGACGTGCAGTACATCAAGCGCGACGAAGCGCTCGCTGGAACCGGAATCACACTGACCAAGCCTCGGAAGGCGCACGCCGACCGCGTGAACTGCGTCGGATGCGGCCGTTTCCTGCGAGACGCTGACCGTTATTCCCTCGACTGCCCACACTGCGGAGCGGACAACAGACCATGAGCGAGAACACAAAGATCGAGTGGTGCGACCACACGTTCAACCCGTGGGAAGGCTGCCAGAAGGTCGGCCCGGGCTGTGACCACTGCTACGCCGAGTCGCGCAACGCGCGATTCGCGGGCGGCACGCCCGTGAACTGGGGCCCCGGCGCGCCGCGCCGCCGTACGTCACCGGCGAACTGGCGTAAGCCACTCGCATGGGAAGCGGCGCATGCCGAATTCTTCGCCGCGCACGGCCGGCGCCAGCGCGTGTTCTGCGCGTCGCTCGCCGACGTGTTCGACAACGCTGTCGATCCCGCATGGCGGGTCGACCTGTTCGATCTGATCCGATCCACGCCGAACCTCGACTGGCTGATGCTCACGAAGCGGATAGGCAACGTGCGCCCGATGTTGTCGGAGGCGTTATCGATCGCTCAGCACTACGGCATCCGCGGAACTTTGGCCAACTGGCTTGCGTGCTGGGTTGATGGCGAACCGCCGGCCAACGTCTGGCTCGGCGCGACGATTGTGAACCAGGCCGAGGCCGACCGCGACATCGAGAAGCTTCTCATGACGCCGGCGTACCGCCGGTTCCTATCCATGGAGCCGCTTCTGGGGCGGGTCGATCTTCGAGCGTGGTTCGATCCAACTGGTGTGTGCTCCATGCGGGAAATGCAGTCCTGCGAGGATTGCCCTGCCGACGCGCCGTGGATTCACGGACCGACCACCGAATACGCGGAGGACGGGACGGGATTTAGCTCGCCCGAGATCGACTGGGTGATCGTCGGCGGCGAAAGCGGCAACGGTGCGCGGCCGATGCACCCCGAATGGCCGCGCGATCTTCGCGACCAGTGCGCGGCCTACGGCGTGCCGTTCTTCATGAAGCAGATGACCAAAAAGGCTGACATCCCGGCCGACCTCTTGACCAGGGAGTTTCCCCATGCCAACTCGTGAGCAGCGTGCGCGCCGCCTCGGCGTGCCCGTGGATCAGTTGCCCGACGGACGCGGGAAGAACCCGAACTCGTGGCACAACACAAAACGCGGTGATGCACACCATCGCTGGAACGACGGGCGCATGCTGAGCGACGATGGTTACGTGAAGGTCCGCGTCGGCACCGAACACCCGCTTGCCGATGCCAATGGCTACGCATACGAACATCTGGTCGTGTGGTGCGCTGCAGGCAATCCGCGCCCCGGACCTGGTGAATTGCTGCACCACAAGAACGAGAACAAGGCCGACAACCGGTACGCGAATCTCGAATTGAAGCCGCGCGCAGACCATAGTCGCGAACACACCGCCGAGCGTCAGCGCGACTCTCTCGGCCGGCTGCTGCCGCACGCCGCCGGCCGCCACCTCGACGGCCGCACGCACGACGAATTCCCGGAGGCACGATGAAATCCGAATTCAAAATCCAGCGGCCCGACGACGTGCCGATGACGCTCACCATGACGATGACGCTCGGCGAGTGGAAGAAGTTGCAGGAGCAACTCGCGACCACCTACCCGTCGTGGAAGTTGTCGACAAACATCCGCGAGATGGTGCGCCTCGCGACGACGACGTTCGCAGAAACGAAGGAGCTCGACCTGTGATGGAACGCCCTATCCTTTTCAGCTGCCCGATGGTGCGCGCCATCCTCGAAGGCCGTAAAACGCAGACGCGCCGCGTAATGAAGCACCAGCCGCCCGACGACGTCGCGCCGATCACCGTCGCGCGGTATCACCCGACAATCGTCGATCGACACGGCGACGAAGCGCCAGGCGATGAAATCTTCGGTGCATTCAGCGACGACGGCGACTGGGGGTGCAAGTCGCCATTCGGGGAACCCGGCGACCGGCTGTGGGTGCGCGAGACGCACCTGAACTGGTGGAAGCTCGATGAGGCCAATCCCGACGGCCCGCGCGTGTTCTCGCATGTCGCCGCGTACGCGGCCGACGGATACGAACTGCAGCCAGGCGAGACGTGGATTCCGTCGATCCACATGCTGCGCGCCGCCTCACGCATCACGCTCGAGATCACCGGCGTGCGCGCCGAGCGCCTCCAGAGCATCAGCGAGTCGGACGCGCGCGACGAAGGCGTGACGATCGCTGATCACCACATGCGCGGCTACAGTGCCGGCGCCTTCCGGCCGCCGAGCATCCGCGCATTCCACGACCTGTGGGACAGCCTGAATGCCGCTCGCGGGCACGGCTGGGACATGAACCCATGGGTATGGGTCGTGGCATTTCGAAGGATCGAATCATGAGCCTCTATCTCACCACTCCGGAGCTAGCCGAGCTGGTCGGCTGCAAGCCGCGTAGCCATGCCTGCATGAAGCGCTGGCTCGAGCGCAATCACTGGCCGTTCGCGGTCAACATCGCCGGCGTGCCGCTCGTCGCGCGCGAGTACTACGACGCCCGCATGAACGGCACTGCACTGCCAACACCCGCGCGCCGGCACCGCGCCGCCGCGTCGGAAGAACCGAACTTCGCCGCACTTTGATCATGATCGGACGACGCAAACGGCCGGATGGGTTGCCCTTCCGGCTCTACGCCCACTACGGGAAACACAAGGTCAGCTTCGGCTACAAGCTGCCGAACGGCCGCTGGGCGTTCCGCCTGTCGGCGCCGGCGCACAACAAGGAAGCACTTGCCGAGATCCGCAAGCAGGCGATTGAGCGCGCCGAGGCGCTCAACGGAAACGCGATCGAACCCGGCACGGTCGAGGCGCTCGTCGCCCGGTACTTCGAATGGCAGGACGGCCTGCCGCACACCGATGAGCGCCACAAGGCTCAGTCCACCCTTGACGAGAACCGCGTCGAGTCGAAGCGCCTGGTCAAGGTCTTCGGGAAGATGGTGCCGGCGGCGATCAAGCCGAAGCACGTCTACGGATACCTCGACAAACGTGCGCAGCTCGGCGCGCCGGCGAAGGCCAACAAGGAAATCGCCCTGCTGTCTGCGGTGCTCGAATATGGTCGGCGCCGCGGCGAGCTCGAAACCAACCCGTGCCGCGGTATCGAATACAACCCGACGCGGCCGCGCCAGCGGTACGTGCGTCAGGACGAGATCGATCTCGCAGTAGAAGTCGCGCGGTCGCGTCGAAGCATCGGCGACCAGCATCCGAGTTCCGCGTACCTGATCCTCGCGCTATGCGTGAAGGCCGCCTATCTGACGGTCAGCCGTCCGACGGAGATGCGGGAGCTGCACCGCCAGAGCATCCGCACTGAAGGCGTCGAGGTGCCGATCGGGAAGCGCAAGGCCGGCGAACAGCAGCGAGTCAAGCTCGTGCTGTGGTCACCCGAGCTGAAGGCGGTGATCGACGAGGCGCTCGCGCTGCAGCGCACGTCGAGCGTGCACGTGTTCGGCAACACCGCCGGCCAAGTGTACACACGCAGCGGATGGAACACGAACTGGTCGCGGCTGATGGGCTACTGCGAAAAGGAAGCGCAGGCGCGCGGCGTGCCGTTCGAACGGTTTGCGTTGCGCGACATGCGGCCGGCGGCGGTCACCGATCGGCAGGAGGAAGGCGACGACCGGATTATCGATGCGACTGGCCATGCGGATGAGCGCATGGTACGCAAAACCTACGATCGTCGGCGCCAGCGAAAAGTCAGAGCAACGCGCTAACGCGACGAGGTATCTTCACGATAGGATCGTATTCGTATGCGTCACCACAAGATTCGGATCGAACACGAGTTCGATATCACAGATGTTGTGCGTTCCCCCAGTCCCAAATGCGGTGCCAGAAGAGACAATTTTGAGTGTCATCTTCCCCTTAAGGGCATTGCCCAATTCGGTTCGAATGCTGTCGACACTAGACTGCAAAGTACGGTCGGCTTTCACTGTGAGGCTTCGCGTTCCGCGCAGCGCCTCTTGTCGGCAAGTGTCAACAAATTGCGTAACGGCGGGTCTATCATCGCCGCCCAATGCCCAAATTGCTCGCTTCAGGGCATCCCCTACAGTATTCCGTTGCTCGAAATCGATTACACGCGCAGCAAGTTGACTGAAATCGGTTCTAAGGGCCGACCCTGCCACTCCAAGCTCACGCTGAAGCGACTTGAATGCAAACTCAAGGTCTGCCGGAGCGTTTCCGTTGATCGCATTCAGTGCGTTGAGTGGTGCCGGCAGATTTGATCGCGACGCTTCTGAATGGCAAATGGGAAGCGCCATAATTCGATTGCCGCCGTTGGATTTCTGTACTGCACCTCGGCACCAAACTGCACCTAACTCGAAATTGACCCACGGGCGACTGATTGACTTCGGGCTAATCAAATAAAGTGCGGAAATGCAATTCACCAGACCGGCTTCCACTGCTTCTACGAAATGCGATCCTGCCGCGATCCCGGTGCCCTGTGCGATCCCTTGATGGTCAGATGAGACAAACACCTCAACAAATCCACCGAACTCGACCTCGATTGCGTCCTTGAAGAGCTTGGCAAGTTCGCCTTCCTCGTGGATATGCGAAATGAAAATCAACGGCTTCTTGAAAGACGACATCCCTACCCCCGCAGGTATCGAACAGCACACAAGGACGCAAAAAAGCCCGCGCTTCGGCGGGCTCTTGCTTTCCATCTTCCAAATTTTGGAATCTCATCTTCCAAAACTTGTAACACATCAGCTTGTTTCTGCTGCAAGTGCTTGAATTTGTTGGGGTGGCTGATGGGACTCGAACCCACGACGACAGGAATCACAATCCTGGACTCTACCAACTGAGCTACAGCCACCACTGATACTGCTTGCTTCGTTTCGCTGTTTTGTTTCAGCAGCGAAGAACAAGATTATACGAACACTTTTGAATCTTGCAAAGCCTTTTTTTCAAAAATTTCTTCGGCTTCGTTCAGATGCGCGCGCGCCTCGTCGAACACGGCCAGATCGCCGCGCGCCAGCTTCTTGTTGTCGGACAGCACGCGACGC
This sequence comes from Burkholderia sp. 28_3, assembly GCF_003253915.1. NCBI lineage: Bacteria > Pseudomonadati > Pseudomonadota > Betaproteobacteria > Burkholderiales > Burkholderiaceae > Burkholderia > Burkholderia sp. 28_3. The sequence goes on along the minus strand of NZ_QKZF01000003.1, from coordinate 36,251 downwards.
CAGCCACGCGCGCCCGGCATGCCGCGATACAGCCCGAGCGCGTGCCGCACGATCGCACCGAGGTAGGTGCCACGCTTCAGCTCGGCCGCGCAATACGCGATCAGTTGCGCTTCAGCCTCTTCGCGCGTCGGTACCGCTGCGGTGGATCCGTAGAAGCGCGCATCGACTTCCGCCAGCACGTACGGGTTGTGATACGCCTCGCGGCCGAGCATCACGCCGTCGACGTGCTCGAGATGCTGAGCGACTTCATCGAGCGTCGTGATACCGCCGTTGATCACGATCTCCAGCGACGGAAAATCGCGCTTCAACCGATACGCATAGTCGTACTTGAGCGGCGGGATCTCGCGATTCTCCTTCGGTGACAGTCCCTTCAGGATCGCGTTGCGCGCATGCACGACGAACGTTTCGCAACCGGCCTCGGCCACCGTGCCGACGAAGTCGCGCACGAACGCGTAGTCCTCGACCGCATCGACCCCGATCCGGTGCTTGACCGTCACCGGCACCGCCACCGCATCGCGCATCGCCTTCACGCAGTCGGCCACGAGTTGCGGCTCGTTCATCAGGCATGCACCGAACGCACCGCGCTGCACGCGCTCGGACGGGCACCCGCAGTTCAGGTTGATTTCGTCGTAGCCCCACTGCTCGCCGAGCTTTGCGGCGCGCGCGAGATCGTCCCGCTCGCTGCCGCCCAGTTGCAGCGCGATCGGCGATTCGCTCGGCGTGAACGCAAGATGCCGCTGGGCATCGCCGAACAGCAGCGCGCCCGTCGTGATCATCTCCGTATACAGCCACGTATTGCGCGTCAGCGTGCGGTGGAACGACCGGCAATGGCGGTCCGTCCAGTCGAGCATCGGGGCCACCGAAACGCGCCTACCCTTTGATTTAGTTGAAAGATTCTGTTGCATCAAGCGTTTACGCCGGTTTTCGGCATGTGTGATTCGACGCGCTTCTCAGTAGTTTTTGCGGCTTTTCGCGGCTCGGTGCTACGATGTTGCTCCGATTTTTGCCGTGTAGCACTGGGGACCATGGGAACGATCACGCCGAGAAAACGTAAGGATGGAAGTATAGGGTACACCGCCCAGATTCGCCGAAAAGAGAACGGGAAGGTCGTCTACACCGAAGCGGAGACATTCGACCGGGAGGCGGCTGCGCGAGCCTGGATGGAAAAGCGCGAGAAGGCGCTGAAGGCGCCCGGCGCATTGGAGTCGGCCAAGCAGGAAGACCCACCGCTGGCGGACGCGATTGACCGGTATGTGAGAGAGGACAAGAAAGGGATCGGCCGAACCAAGGCGCAGGTGCTGAACTCGATCAAGGCCGCGCCGATCGGCGGCCGGAAATGCTCGGCGCTGAAAAGCCCCGACTATGTCGATTTCGCGCGCAGCTTGAATGTGCAGCCTCAGACGGTCAGCAATTACATCTCGCATCTGGCGGCCGTCGTGCGCATCGCGCGGCCGGCATGGGGCTATCCGCTCGACGAGAAGGAGCTGGATGACGCAATGGTCGTCCTACGACGGCTCGGCATGACCGACCGCTCGCGCAGCCGCGACCGCCGGCCGACGCCGGATGAGCTCAATCGGATCCTCGATTACTACACCGAGATGCAGGAGCGCGGCCGCGCTACGATCCCGATGCGCGAGATCATCGTCTATGCGATGTTCTCGACGCGCCGGCAGGAGGAAATCACGCGGATTCGGATCGAGGACTTCGAGGGCGATAGGCAGCTAGTGCGCGATATGAAGCATCCGGGCCAGAAAAAGGGAAACGACACGTGGTGCGATGTGCCGCCTGAGGCCGCGCGGATCGTAGAAGCCGTGCGCCCTACATCCGGCCCGATCTTCCCTTACAACGCCGGCTCGATCAGCGATAGCTTCGCGGCCGCCTGCACCTTTCTCGAGATCGAAGACTTGAGATTTCACGACTTGCGCCACGAAGGCACATCGCGGCTTTTCGAGATGGGCTGGAACATTCCGCACGTGGCAGCCGTGACCGGACACCGTAGTTGGATCTCGCTCAAGCGCTACACACATTTGCGTCACAGCGGCGACCGGTGGGCCGGCTGGAAGTGGCTGGACATTCTGGCGCCTAAGCGGGAGTCGTGACCGTCAGCGCCGCAATCACCCGCGCGATCGCATGGTCAGCAATGTTCGGGAACGGCAGCGACGCCCGGCCGACCTGCCGGATCGGGCCGGCATGCTCCCAGTCGATCGGCAGGTCCGGCACAATGTCGTTCCCGTTCTTGAACAGGTTCAGCGGCACCGCGGCGAGCACCGCGGCGACGCTCCCGTTTGTGCTCACCCTTGGCGGCTCGAAGCCGTAGACGGCCGCCGGCGGGTTGCCGCCGACCACCATCGCCGCAGCCGCCATGATCGCGATCGCGGCGCCGAGCGAATGCCCGACGAGCGTCACCGGCCGGCCGTCGATCGCGGCGAGCACGTCGACGGCGATCGCGCCCCACGCCTTCCAGAAACCGTGATGCACCTGCCCGATGCCGATGACATCGATCGGATGGGCGTCGAGATCGGCCGCGACACAGTCGAGGTTGTCGGTGCCCGGGAACGCGACGACCAGGCCGGCAGCCGTCAGCCGCACGATCGCGCGCGAGGCGCTGTCCGCCTTGCCGATGTCCGGCTTCGCGGAATACGCCTCCTGCGCGAGCAGCGCGTAGTCGCGCGGGGTCATTGCAGCGGCGCGCCCGCGAGCGGCGTCGACGCGGCGGCCGGCGGCGTTGCCGTCGGCGTGCCATAGACCGTCAGCCAGTTCGACAGGGCGATCGACGCGGCGCCGAGCGCGAGGCGAATCGATGCCTGTGCGGCGGGATCGATGGGCAGCATGCCAACCAGACCGATCGCCTGCGGGATCAGCGTGTTCACGAGCGATTGAGCGCTCGTCGGATCGAGTGCCTTCGCGGCCGCGCAGATCTCGCCGTTGTCCGCGGCGAGCTGCTTCAGATTCGCGTCGTTCGGCAACGACGCGCTCAGGTCGAGCAGCGTCGGCTGCACGACTGCGCAGGCTTGCGCGACCTGCACCTTGGCGTTCGCCGCCAAATCAGCGAGCTTCTGCTGTTGGGCCGTCGTGCACCCGGCCGCGACGATGAGGACGGACGCAACGATGCCTGCCGCAAGCGGCATGAGCTTCTTCATGGGGGTTCCTTCGGGAGTGGTGCCGCGGCGCGCGGCGGGAGGGGGTTACTGCTGGGCGCCCTTCGCGGCCGCGCGCGCGACGAGCGCGTTGTAGGCAGCGTGCAGGCCGGCAACGATTAGCGTCGCGACGAGCGACGATGCGCTGGTCGGTACGGCGCCATGGAAGCCGCCGAGCGCCCAGTCGACGGTCGGGATGAGGTCGGTGACGCCGAGCGTGATGCCGCCGCTGACGAGGCTGGATTTCATGGGCATGGCTACTCCTTGTGGTCTTGGACGAGCTCGTCCGGGGTGAAGACGAACCCGGCCTTGCGCGGGAACGCCTGGAACACGAAGGTCGGGAACGACCGGTGATGGATGCCGTGCGTCGGCGAGCGGTGGAACTTCGCCGACAGCGGAAGCATGTTCGTCATCGCATCGACGAAGGTTTCAGGCTTCGCCGGATCGAACGCATGCCAGTCGAAGCCACGCAGCTCGACGAGCTTGCAGACGAGCCAGAGGAACGATTCCTCGACCGGATACAGCTCCTTCGTCGGCTGATCGGTCGCCGGGTCGAGCACCGGCAGCTCCTTCACCTCGCCCAGCGCCACGCCGCGCACAACCGCCCAGTCGATCGCATCCGAATCCGCCCACTCGCAGAACAGGTGGTGATACTCGGGCGCCGGCTGGCCGCTAATCGCGCAGCGCAGGCCGGCCGCGTGGCCTTCCTTTTTCGTGCGCCGGAACGTTGCCGACTCGGTGCGCGGCGGGTGATCCGGGTAGTACTCGATCTCGACGTCGGTCACGCGTACGGCGTGCTCGCCGGCGATCTTCGGCAGGCTGGCGAGGCCCTCGGCCGTGCACTTCTCGCAGCGCTTCTCGAGCGCAACGTCATGGCTGCATCGGGTCATGTCTGGTCCGGAAATGAAAAAGCCCGGCGCGCGGCCGGGCTGGATTGAGAAATTTCGAAAAATCGAAAACTGGCGCGTCAGGCCACGCCGAGTGCCTTCTTGCAGGAACCCCAGAGCGCCAGCCGGTCGGGCATACCGTTCGGCGTGGCCGCCGAGCGCGGATTGCCGAGGTTGATCGCGCGGCTGATAGCCAGGAAGTCGCCGGCATCGGCGAACGCGCTCAGTGCGCGATCCGCCCAGAACTGCGCCGAAGCTTCAGCGGCCACGCTGGGCTGCGTGATCTGGTCGGGGTTGGCCTCGAGGTTGATGCCGATCTTCTGGCCCATCACGCGGAAGTTGTAGCGCCCGGTAATCTGCAGCAGGCCGCCGCCGCGGTACCGGAAGCCGTCGCCCGCCTGCGTGTTGCCCAGCTCAGCGGCCTTCGCGGCCGGTGGTTCATACGCGCGCTGCGCGGCCGTCGGCCCCCAGATCTCGCGGAGCCACTGGAAGCCGCCCGTCTCATGGCCGCACTGCGCCAGAAAAGCAGCCTGCCGCGCCGGCGAATCGATCGCGTACAGCGCCATCGCTGCCGACAGTGGGTCGGCCCACGGCGTCGCGCGCGCGAGCGGAATCTGCAGCGCGGCGACAAGAGTTTGTGGTGTCATGGTCACCCCAGAAGCAGCTTCACGACCGCGCTCGCCCAATCGGGGATGGGTTCGTGTCGTATATAGCGAAAGACGATCACGCCGACCGTGCCGAACGCGATCGTCGGGCCGGCGACGTGCCGGACAAGGAAACGCCACGCATCAGCAAGACGGCACAACGCGCGCACTGCGCGCGCCCCTCCCTCCCATGTGTCGACCATCGACTGTGTGTTCGTCTGGATCAGCGATACCGAGGCCACGATGGCGTCGATCTTCTCGTCCTGCCGCTGCAGGTGCGCCTTTACCGCTGCGTCGCTCGCGTCAATTCGCTGCTCAAGTTTCGAGAAGCGGCGGTCACCCGCGCGCAGCCGTTCCTCGACGCGCGCCGGCGCCGATGCGTTGTCGGTCATTCATCCCCCGGAAATGAAAAAGCCGCCCGTAGGCGGCTGTGCTTGGTCGATCAGCTTCCCGCGCAGAGAAACTGCACGGAGTCGGTTCCGGTACCCGTGAACGTGATCGACGTGCCGGAGCCCTGGCTGACCTTCACCGCATTCGCGGTGGTCGTATCGTTCGCGGTGCAGGTATAGGTCGACGAGGACGAGAATGCCGCCGATCCGCTGAGCGTGACCGTCGCCGAGCCAGACGACAGCGCGACGGTGCCTTGAACCATATGTGGCGCATTTACCCCTGCTCCGCTGACACTGAAAAGGGGCATTGTTCCAGTACCAATCGACGAAAGATTGCCTGCCGGAGACAAGCTACCGATCAAGGTCTTTGTCGTACCGTTCCATGTGTACCAGCTAAACCCGCCGGTAGTCCCTGCGCCCTTCGCATTGATAAAGTCCGTTTCCCCCTGTGCACCAGACGCATTCCATCCAAGGATGCTTGCGCCATTGACAGTTCCATCGCCCGGAATTGCTCCCGATGCAATGTTGCCCAGCAAGTAACCGTTCGTACCTGCCGTCACTTGGATATTTGAGCCCAGGCTTCCCGATGTCGAATAATTCACGACGTCAGTGTTAGCGGCTATCGCTGCTGCGTTCGGATTGAGGACCGCAGTGTTCCCGCTATAAGCATTCCCAGACACCTTAATGTCCGAGAAATTGCTCGTCGTGTTCGCACCGACTGCGGGACCTCGATTACCGTGAAAGACAGACCTGGAAATATTGATTCCGGTCGTAACATCGCCCACATTCGCGCCAGTGGTATCAAGCATCACTCCTGCACCGGCAACTGTTGCCCCGTTATTCTCGAACGTGTCGGAAACGTTCATGAACATCGGCGGCGCACCTGCGCTGACCGCATTGTTATTTACGATGTACATGCCGTATCCAGGAGTCGTACCGGACCCGGGATTATCGTGCCAGCGATTCCCAGAAAAACTGTAATTGCTGCCGGTAGTGACGTACGCACCGGTATTGAAATTTGATGCGTCGAAGCCGGTCAAAGTAACGCCATTGGTCGCTGTAAATGGCACTCCAGTATTGTTGTTGCTCGCATTCGGAGGATCAACAATCACGCTGAAACACTTGATACCCGGCGAAGACGACGAAATGGTTGTCCCGTTCCCTGATCCAACCGCATGGAATCCATTGATACGGACGTTCTGCAGATATGCTACATCCATGCATTGACCGCCGGCGTCTAACGTCTGATTCTCGATGACGCCGTTCACCCACCAGTCGCCCGCGATAGCCGCTCCGGCCCCGCTATAGTCTCCGGTGTAGTGAATGCTTCGGATAGCAAAGTTTACTCCGCTGGAAATCGTGATCCCGACGTTTTCCTGACTCGCATTCAGGCCGGCGCGATTTCCCTGAATCGTCAGCCCGGAGACCACAAAATTGCTGTCCTTATCGAAATGAAACGCCGATACCGGTGTTGGACCGGCAATGCTGTTGGAGATCGTGATAGTTGCCCCATAGCCGTCGATCTCGAAGTTGCTCTGCGATTGCACCAGCACTGCCGGCGGATCGAATGCGCAGCATGGCGCGGTCTGGGTGGATGCGAAAAGATACGTGCCAGGCGGCACTAGGACACGCCGATTGCTACTGATGGCAGATCGGAAGGCTGGCGCGCTGTCTGCTACTCCGGTCGGGTCCGCCCCGAAATCGAGTACGCTGACCGTTTCTGCGAACTTGCTTTGATAGCTCCGTGCAATGCTCCCCGTCGCCGACGATTTGTACTGCAACTGATTCGCAGCGCCCAGCGCTGAATTTGCGCCGGTACCTCCGGACGTCACTGGAATGGGCGCTCCGGTCACCGACAGGCTCGGCACGCTCAGCGGTCCAGCAAGCGAGCCTCCTGAGATTGGCAAGACGCTTGCGAACGCGCTATTCAGTTGTACGGCCGACAGCACCTGCCCCGGAATGAAGTTCACCTGCGCATAAGCAGGCATCGTCAGGAGGAGGGCAACGCTCAACATGCCGATGAAGATTTTGCGGATAATTTTCATTGGTCTTTTACCAGACGACAGCTTGAACTGCAGCGACCGTGGTCGCAGCTCCGATTTTCGCCTTGAGCGCTTGCCGGTGCTGGAAGGCTGTCCAACCCTGAGCGAGCATGGCTTGATATAGCCCCTGAAGATCGGCGAGCGTGAATGGAACCTGAGTGTTGTCGGACGATACCCAGTAGAAGCCCGTTGGCACCGAACCAGAGATTGCGTAACCCTGCGTTGTCTGCATGAGCACCTTCTGACTGCCGGCATCAGCCTGGAAGGTCTTGGTCACGCCGCCAGCAGTCTTGAACGACACAGGCTGGATGATCGCGTTCTGATAGGCGGAATCGAGGAGTGCGTACTGGTCCGCCTGCACTTGAGCCAGGACAGGGCCGGTCGGCGCCGATACCACGCCGTTTATACACGGCCAACCAACAGCCACGCCTGAGACGCTCGTCACATCGACAAATTCAGCAACGAGTTGCTCCGGGAAGCGAGTCGAGATCGGAACTTCATTTCCCGAGCTATCGAATACCGGTTCGATGATCTCCGCGACCTTGCCGTTCTGGATCCATGCGTAGATCGACATATTTTCGCCCTCTTATGCTAATTCATAGACGATGATGGCGCCCGCCAATCCGCCGGCACCCGTGACAGCAACGTTGCTCACACTTGCATCGGTGCAGCAGCCACCAGCCCCGGCTCCAAATCCTTGGCCTTGAACTGCATTCGCAGCAGCACCCAGAGATGCACCGCCATTACCGAGTGGATTCGATCCGCCGGCTCCGCCCAAAATACCGGTGTTTGTACTGATGCCTGGCGTCCCCTGACCACCCGAGATCGCAAGCAACGTTCCGGAGGACAGCGCCGAGGCTGAGCCCGCCGATGCTTCCGCGGTGATTGCAGTCGGATAGGTGGCATGGCTCAACGCGGACAACGCCGCAACAGCTAGGCCGCCACCGCACGACATGAAGACTCCGAATGAGGTCGTGCCACCATTCGACCCGATGCCGCCTCCGTTCCCAACAGTTATCGGGATGCCCCCAGTGAAACCACTGGTCAGCAGAAACTTGGCATATGCACCAGATCCGCCGCCTGCCGATAGCGAGTAATTCCCGGGTCCCGGAGCGGCCAGGCTGTTCGAACCCGCTCCCCCGCCGACCATCTCGACGATGATCTTGTTCGTGCCCACCGTCGAGACATAAGTGCCACTGGAAGTGAACACGCGGACATTCAGCAATCGCCCCGATGCTGCCGTTTGGGAAACGGCAGAGATCGCAGCGGTAAGGTTCGCAAGAAGCGTTTCCGTAGTACCGTCGTCAACGGCAGGTTGCCCCGTCTGAGCGACGATGAACCGTGCGAGCACCGCCGACATGATGCTGCTCTGCCGCCACACCTTGTTCAGTGCAGCGGACTGAGCGGTCCCGGCTTGAAAGCCCGTTCCGAGGGCCGTCATCGAGGCATAGGCGGCCTGAGACAAGACATTTGCGCCCGCCCCAACCGCGAAGGCAAGGAAGTCGTTTTCGACTGACATTCGAACTCCGGGATATGTGACGCCGCCGCGCGAATATCGACGGCAAAGGAAGATGGTTAAGCGAGGACTGAACTGTCGAGCGTGAACGTATAGTCAAGCTCGTTAGGGAGGGCTAGAGCCGATACACCCCACGAACCTGAATCGAAGCCCGCGATGAGCTCGTTGCTGACGTCGAAGCCGAACAATGGAGCGCCTTGTACCGAAGTCACGACGTAGTTGACGTGCACGGCCTCAGGCTTGATCGACAACAGCCCGTTGTTCAACAGCGCGATGTATAGCGCCGTCGGCTGAGCACCTGCGATGCCGATCGTGATCGACATGTCGCAGTTGTCCTGGATGAAAACGAGTGATCCGGGTGGCGCCAGCGCATCCAAGATCGCCTGCGCGCCCGCCGGCGTGCCGTCCCAATGATTGGCCGCGATCTTCGTGCGCAGAACGGCGAGATACGTTTCATCGTCGAGCGATGTAAGACCGGTATCGGGATCGTACGGGCCTTTCCACACCCCCTGATCGAATCCTAGGCCATCGACGTCGAGTGAGAAGTAGACGCCCGTCAGCGGCGTCGCAACCTCGCGACTTCGACCTATCCACTGGCCGAGAACATCGAGCTGCACGCCGACGGCGTCGTCCAGATCGAATGCTGCCGTGATGCCCTGCAGCACGTTGATCTGGTCGACAACCGGTTGCGTCAGCGCCGCCACGACCGCCATGTAGCGTGGCTGCGGTTGATGCTCCGACGTGATCAGTTTCGAGTAGTCGTCGAGCGTAGCCATATCAACCCGTGGTGATCGTCACCTGAGACGGCGTGCACACCGCCTGCTCATTGAATAGCAATGACACATCCGGCGCGCCAGCGCCGCGCGGCCCAGTCAGCACCAGATTCTTGATCTTGAAGGTGCTGGATCCCGGAACTGATTTCGCCGCGGTGATACACGAATCCCATTCAACGCACTGAGCAGCACCACCGCCGATCGAAACGCTGTTGATGTAGTCGGCGATAGCTTGCTGCATGGCCTGCCCGATCGCATTCGTATATCCCGGCAGCACGCTGATGGTCACCACGGCATTGATCCCAGCATCGGTCGGACGATAAAAATTGATCGTGACCGGAATGCCCTTGCTGCTGACCACAACGATGCTGGTGGTTCCGTTGGTCCCACTGCCGGGTGTCTTCTTGACCGCGATCGCATTGGCGATCGCCGACACGTCGCCGCCCTCCACTACCAGCGCGATCGAGTGCGGAGGCAACCCATTCGCATCGGTGAGCGACGTATCGTTTTCGTACGCCGCATATTTCGCGACGCCTGGAAGGTTCGCTACCGCGCCTACGATCCCGTCTAGAACGGTCTGCGACGGAAGAGCGGTCGACACGGACTGGCGCTGCCTGAGCGCGGCATCAGTTTCGACCGGCGCGCCGACGGCGGCGTCGGCCGGGTTCGTCACCGTCTGCCAGCCGCGCGTCGGCGTGCCGATCTGGTCGATCGTGCCGGCCAGCGCTGCGATCGCACCGATCGTCGTGCACGTCGCCGTCACCGTGATCTCGCCGGCCGCCGGAATCGTGACCGTGGCCGGGAGCGCCCACTGATAGTTGTTGCCGTCCTTCGCAATCCCGTTCGAGATTGTCGTCCCCGCCTGCCCGACGATCAGCAGGTCTGCCGTCGAGTACGACGCGACCTGCCGTGCGATGCCGTTGATCTTCACGTTGCTGGACAGACCGGCGCCGACCGCCTTCGACGGGCTGAACGAGTTATAGACACCGATGCAGACCGAGTTCACGTCCGCGATCGCCTGCGCGAACACGGCGAGCAGCTGCCCGTCCTGGCTGTCCGGATCGATATAGACGTCCGTCCCATAGATCGCCTGGTACTTCGCCTGGAAGTACGCGTAGATGTCCGCATAGGTCGGCGCGGTGATACCGCTCGCGCTGATGGTCGGCGCGACAGTGGTGAGCGTCGTCGTCACAGGGTGGTCTCAATGGTAGTGGTGCCGTAGAGCGTCGTGATCGTTGCGGTGACGGTCAGCTTGCGGGTAGTGCTATCGAGCGAGCTCGCGTACGCGGTGATCTCGGTGACGCCGGTCGTGCCGAGGATGCACGCGCGGATCGCCGCGTCGGCGGTGCCCTGCGTGTTCTTGCCGATCACGTCGGTTTCCCACGGCATGCCGACGGTCGTGTCGAGGAACCACTCTCCGCGCAGCAGGCGCAGGCGCGTGATCACCGCCTGCGCGACGGCGTCCGGCGAGTTCACGAGAAAGTCGTTCGCCGACCCGCCGAAGACGTAGTCGCCGTCGGCGTCGAGTTTTCGGTATCGCATGGGTGTCTCAGTTGACGTTGCCGCTGTTGCCCGGGCCCGGCTGAACGCCGTTGTGGGTGTGCGTGTCGTCTATCCGCTTCCCGTTGGCAGTCAGCGTGCCAAGGAAGTTGATCGTGCCAGTGATCACTGCGGCCGCGCCGCTAACCGCGCTGCCGATCATCCCGCCGAGGAACGAGAACAGCCCCTGCACGATCACCGCGCCGCTGAAGCCGGACTGCGGCGCGTTCACGGTCAGCGAGGTCGAGGCAGTAAGCACCTGCGTCGGCGCGATCACCTCGAAGCCGCCGGGCGCGACGATCTTCACCTTCTGGGTGCTCGGGTTCAGGTCGAAGAAGGTCGAGCCGTCATCGCTGCGCAGCTGAGCAGACGTGGTGCTGACTCCCGGGAGCGCACGCGGGCGCGAGCGCACGCCAACCAGCGCGAACCCGTCAGCGAGCGAATGCGTCCGCGACTCGGCCTGCTCCTGCACACCACCCGACTGCCACCAGGCGTCGATACAGCGCGACGCGAACACCACCAGGCATTCGTCGCCGGCGGCGATCGGGAACGTCGCCGTCACGCCGCCGCCACCCTGCCATACAACGGGGCAGTCGGTCAGCAGCGGGAATAGCGACGTGCTGATGGTGCCGTCCTCGTTTCGGATCGAGTCTTTCGTGCCCGGCTGCACGGATACCATCATCGCGACGGGGTCGAACGATTCCACCGTTCCAGGAAGCGCCGTCCAGACTTCGGTTAATCTTGCACCGATGGCATGCTTCAACGCCTCCAAATCGTCGTCGGTTCGTTCGCGTCTATCCATGGGGAATCACAATGAAGAAAATCGTTTTGCTGGCGATGCTGGTATCCGTAACTGCATCAGCCCGCGAGGCATATATCCAGCTTCCGTGGGATACGGAGGTTGGCGCAGTTGTGGAAGTGAAATACGGAGAGATTCTCTATACAAAGGAAAAATGCACACTTCCCTTGGTTCACGCAAAAACAATGCGCCGCTACGAATATCTCGGGGGTGCTGAGCACGACATCGGGTGTTGGGCTAACACATTGAGCGGAAGGGCTTTGATCGTGACATCGGACGGCGAGACCAGCGACAGCACCGTACCCACCCTCTTCCTCGTTGATATTCGCCCGGACAATTCCGCGAAGGTTCTAGCAAAGCCAACACTGAAAAGGTACTAACCAAATCTTTTTATTGCATCTTCTGGAGCAACACGCAGATTGTTGGTAATCGATTTGGCGATCGATGTAGCGTCAGCAGCCAAACATAGGGCATCGCTATACCAATCGTTCCCGCGCGTGTCACCGCGATGATTTACCGACATCAGATAGTAGAAGCCATCCGAATCGATCTTGTTTTCTAACTGCGCTCGTGTTTGAGCTGGCTGGTCGTTGATGTTCAGGCTGTACTGATACTGCTGAATACTGGCATTGTTGAGGTGCACCAGACCGCCGATCTTCAGGCTCGGGTTCAGTAGCGTCTGGAAGCTGATGCCGTTGATCATCTGCACCGGCCAGCCCACCATGCCGGTCTTCGAGTTGATCTCGGGGATGTCGTACGGCGCGTACGACGTTTCCGGGATCATGATCACCTTGCCGTCCTGGATGCTCCAAACTGTTTGCGTCGCGCGCGCGACACCGCGCAACACGTCCCGCGCCAAGCTGAAAATCGGTTTCCCGCGCGGCAATGGGTTGCTCGGCAGCGGCGCGATGTATCCTGCCGTGACGCCATACGGCGCCATCGCTTGCAGCGCAACATTGACCTGATCCTGATAGGTCGAACCGGCCGCGAGCGTCTGGATCACCTTCGCGAAGCAGTAGGCAGAATCACCGTCAGCCGCGAGCACGTTCAGGAACGTGTCGGTCGGGTTGTCGCGGCCACGCCATACCTGCTTGATCTGTCCGTCGAAGATGATCGAGAAGTTGCCAGGGTAGCCGGCCTGGATCACCACGCGCGTGAACTCCTTCTCGACGCGCTTCGACGTGTTGTCGGAAAGGTTGTAGATCTGGACGAGCGCGGAATTCGGCGTTTCCCGATCGCCGCGCTTGATGTCGAATTTGACTCGCAGGTCCGAGAAGTCGAGCGCATCGCCCGCGTCCTGACCGATGATGAGCGAAAACTTCCGTCCGAACTGTTCAGCCATCAGTCTGTCACCCAGAAAACGTGCGATCCGATGCCGAGATCGTCGAATGTCGGGACATCGTCAGGGCTCGCCGCGCCCTGCACCCATAGACGGCCACCAAAACCGAGGTATGCATACTGTCCGAGTAGATCGGTTCCGGTCACCAGCGGAATGCCGCTAACCAGCGCATTACCGCTCGCGTCAGCGACGTCGAGGATCCAGCCGGTTCCCCCGGCTTCGCGGTACTGGACCGTCATCTGATAGTCGATACCGCTCAGCGTCATCGTGAACGTCTGCGGATCCGGAGTCAGCGGAATTTCGAGATAGGTCGTCATCAGTTCACCATGAACCGGCGGGAACCGATCCTCCCGGCGCCGGCGTTGCCGGTGCGGCGGATTTCACTCCGGCATTCTGCGTCTCGGCCGTGGCCGCGGGGTTCGCCTGGTTCTCGCGCGGCGGCAGCTTCGTCGCCTGCGTGCTCACGATGGTCACCTGCTTCAATGTCGCAGTGACCATCAGCGCAGCACTCGACTTCCGATCGGTGACGGTCGACAGGCCTTGAATCAGCATGTTCGAGTACTTCCGGCGCGTCGTGACGACGTCAAACCGTTCGCGACTCGCCTGCAGCTTCAACAGCTGGCTGTAGATCGCGTCGACGTACGTGCCGGTCGCCATCGTGTTCGCGCCCGTCGGATCGAACGAGACGACCGCCGCGCCGAGCAGCGCCGAGTAGTCGGAATTGCTCCAGCCGCATTTGATGATGAGCTCGCGCGGCCGCATGTACGCATGGTCGTTGATCGGGGCGCCGTCCTCGACCGGCTGCTCGGTGATCATGAGGTTGTCGCTGTACACCTCCTCGACAATGGCCGAGATCGTGATGCTGCCGATCTTCTTGCTGCCGACCAGCGTGACATCGAGGATGTCAGAGATGCTCGTCATCCTCCCAGCCCCCCTGCATATCGGATCGTCTCGTTCGCTACGTTCTGCTGCTCGCGCGCCACCGACCGAGCTGTAGCATCAGGGTCGGCGCTGCCCCGCACCTCGATCCTTACATCCTGCTTTACTTCGATGTGCGTCTGGCGATCGCGATCGACGGGCGAAAGCGGCGTCCACTGCGAACCCTGCAGCATGTCACCCATGATCTTCTTCAGCTTGCTTCCATACTTCGGATCGGTCGCATACACACCGGTCAGCGCGTCTGCGAAAGCGAACGGATCATCGAGATGCGTGCGTGCCTTCGAATACGGCTTTCCCTTCGCGAGCAAGTTTGCGTGCGCGGTGAACGCGTCGGCCATCGAGTCGTAGTCCGCGAAACGTTGGACCATCCGAACACGCTTCCCGTTGATCACCTCATGGGTAACCACATCGGTGCCGGCCTCACCCTTCCGCGCCTTGATGCCGAAGGGATTGTTCTTCCCCGACATCTTTTTGCCCCAGCCACTTTCCTGCACCCATTGCGCGAACGTGACGAGCGCAGGAATTCCCGACCGAGCCTCCGACTCCTTCGATGCCGCGATCGCATCTGCAATACGCTGCGCGACGTTGTTCGGCGGCGCACTCGCAGCGGCCGGCTGCCCCGCGGCTACCGGTGGTGATGCGCGTTGCGCCGGCGCAGGGGATGCCGGCACAGCCGACGGAGCTGCAGCGGCCGCTGGCTTTGCGTCTGGCGTCGGCGCATCAATCGTCGGCCCGAGCGCCTGCCGCCGCTTCAGCTCTTCGCCCTCGCCCTGGTTCAGGCCCTCGCTATGGAACAGCAATCCGAGTGCGCCGGCCCGTCCGAGAAGACGGCCACCCCACGGCAACAAGCGGGAAAGCAAACCAGCGCGCCCCGCGGCAGCGGCGCCGGCGGCGGCAGCACCCGCGCCCGTCGCCCCGGCCCCTGCGGCCGCAGTTGCAGCCGTCTCAGCGGCGGCGGCTGCTGCTGTCGTGGCGGCCTTCTCGACACCCACGCCAAGCGCTCTGCCAACTGCCGCTTGCACGGCCTTTTGCGCGCCCATGTACGTAAGCAGGCCACCGCCGAGCGCGGCGCCAGTCTCGATACCGAAGGTGCCGACGGTGCCGAACGTCCCTTCCAAGCCGCTCTGCATGTGGCGCAGCGCGCTCATCAGGCTGTGGCCGCCGTTGTTCGCCGTATCGACGCCGCTTTTTACGTAGTCGCCCTTCGCCCGGTCGTACGACTGCTGGTATGCCTCATCGCGCATGCCCAGCATGTAGTTTTCGTCGATGCCGAGCTGCTGCGCATACTGGGCACCGAACCACGCCGGCTTCTTCGCCATCGCCTTGCCGATGTCGTTGACGATGTCGACGGTGTCGCGAAGCTGCCCATTCGCGTCGCGCGTCTGCACGCCCAGCGAGCCGATGTAGCTCTCGCCGGACGGATTGTTGCGCATGAACCTCGCGACATTCTCGATGCTGCTCTGCGCCTGGTCGGCGGACACGCCCACGTCCTGCGCCGCGTTGGCCACTGCCTTCAGGCTGCTTGCGGCGGAATTGGTCCGACGAGCGGCGAAGTGCAAGTTCTCCAGCTTCTGAGCAAAGTCGACCGTGCGCGCTGCCACGAAGGCCGTAGCGCCGACGAAGGCAGCAGCCATCGTGACTGCCGACTTGCCGGCCTTGACCTGCGCCTTGTCGAGCTCTTCGGTCTTCTTCGTCGCCCCCTCGACGCCGTCCCGGAATTTCTTCTCCTGATCGACGTCGATCTTGAAGCCCAACGCGACGAGGAATTCGCGGATGACGGACGATTCAGCCATGCTTCTGTTCCTGTCTGCGGCGCGCGGCCGCTTCGTTGTCCGCTCGGACGGCGAGGGAATCGTTCATCAACGCGACGTCAGCCAGGTCAAGCGTGCCATCCTTCAGCGACTCGAACCGGCACATCTGCGCGTGAACCGGCGCGAGCAGCCAGTCCTCGCCGCCCGGAAGGGTCTTCACCCAGCTGGTGTCGCCTCGCTCGGGCTGCTCGCCAGACCGGTAAGCAGCCCTTGAATAAAAGGTCCGAGGTTCTCCATGATCACGTAGCCGGTGAGCGTCAGCATCGTGCCCATGTCGATGTCATCGAACATGCACACGTCCTGCGTCGGCGACCAGACTCTGGCCCAGACAGCGCCGTGATGTCGCTCGACGACGCGCATGCACGCGCCGACGACATATTCCGCGTCGTCGTCTTTCATCCGCGACAGCGCATCCATCACCGGCTCGATCGACGTCGCGAGCAGCTTCAGATTCTTCGTGAGCGGCACGTCGGACGTCTGCATGTCGAGATATGACCGGATCAGCGGCGGCAACACGGTCGCGATGCGACGGCTCACATGGAACTGTTGCATGGCGCTCATCTTGCCGAGCTGGTACCGCTGACCTCCGACTTCCTTTTCAGTCGCCATGGTCAGTAAGTCCCGAGCAGACTGTCGATCTTGATCGAATCGAAGATCCACTCGACGATGTCGCCGTCCTTCGCATAGCGCAGGTCCGGCGCCTTCTTGAACGCGCAGCTACGCGCGGTGATGACGTCGCCGGCCGCCGTCTGCGAGACCTCGATCAGGTTCTTGCCCCAGAGGGCGCTCGACAGCGACTGCGCGTCGTACATCGCCATCAGCTTGGCGTTGACAGGCGCGGTCTTCAAGTAGCGCAGCGTCACCTGCCCGGACTTGTCGGCGTGCAGGGAGTGCATGCCCTCGCCGTCCGAGCCGATGGTCATCGTGTTCTTGTCGCCGGCGCGCGCGATCACGATGCCTTCCTCGGCAGTGGCCTCGCCATAGCCGAGCGAGAACACGCCCGTCGGCCCGATGATCGTCGCCGTAACGTCCACAAAGCTGTAGGTGCTCATGGTGGTTTTTCTTCCTTTTACCGGTTGACGGTGAGTGCGATGTCGACGTCGCCGATTGCGCCCGCCTCCTTCGCCGCGACCTGGAACGACACGGACTTGCGCGCCTCGCGATCAGCCTGCGACTGCGACGAGATCGGCGGGGTGTACACGTAGTAGCCTTTCGACAGCGTCTGCCCCTGCACGATGGCGCCGAAGCCGGCCGAGTTCCACACCCCCGGCGCGAGGTAGCCGTTCGTCACGGCCTGGTCGCACACCGACGAGATCGCGCCAGCGATTAGCGCGTTGCCGGCGTCCGTCTGCGGGATCTTCGTGGGGCTCTGGTACTGCAGGTTGTAGACCGCCGTCTGCACCGCGTTCTTGAACCAGATCGCGTTGTAGATCGAATCCACGAAGATGCCGCTCGGCGTGACGCCGTACTGCACGATCGAGGTGTTGTTTTGGTACGCCGCGAAGACGTTGCAGTTCTTCGCCTGCAGCGCGTTGGCCTGCGACGTCGACAGCGTTTCGGCGACGATGCCCGGCTCCTGCTTGTAGTCCATCGTGATCGTCGTGCTGTTGCCGTTGAAATCGACGGTCAGCAGACGGCCGAGGAACGAGCTGATCGCATACGGGCTCGCGCTCGAGTACTGGATCACCGAATACTGGTAGTTGAGCGCCTTCAGGCGGCTCGCCAGATCGGTCGTCACGGTCGAGTCGAGCGCCTGCGGGTTCTGGGTCGTGATCCCGTAGATGTGCGCCTGGTCAGCCTCGATCATCGCCGCAACCGCAACATGCTGGTCGTCCGTCACCGCGGTGTCCGCGAACTCGATCCCGAGGAACTTGTTCGCGAAGCGGTCGAGGAAGATCGCGACCGCGTCCGTCGGCTGCTCGGCCGAGATCCCGTTCACCGGTGCCGATGCGAGCGCGCTCGTCAGGCCGAGCATCGCCGAAACGTCGGTGCCAGAACCGGGCGCGGTCGCGTAGCTGACCGTCGAGGCGGCGACGCCGCCGGCGAGCGTGGCGCCCGACAGCGTGATGGCGCTGCTCGACTTCGCGAGCGTGATCGCGTTGCCGGCGGTCCCCACGGCGATCGCCGTCACCGTCGTGACGGCGCCGGCCGTCGCGTAGCTGCATTGCGACAGGTTGGCGTCAGCCGAAGCGGCGAGGAACGCCTGCAGGTTGGCCGCCGTGGCCGCCGCGCTGGCGCCGATCAGCACCTGGCTGCCGGTCGGCGCGGACGCGACGAACGTCACGGCGGTGCCGTTGATGGTGACCGTATCGTTCGCGGCCGGGTTCGCCGTGAGCGTGATCGTGCCGCTCGCGGCCGCGCCGATCCCGCTCGACTTGCTCGTCACCTGGAACTGACTGCCAGTCCACACGACCGTCGCGTACGACGCGAGCGCCGCCTGCACGATCGAGGCCACGCCGTTCAGGTTCGAGGCCGACGAGAAGTTGAGCGCGGACACGTTGCGCGCGGTGCCGTCGATCGTGATGTTGAACGCGCCGTTCGTGATCGCCTGCCACTGCGCGAGTGCCTGCTGCGCCGCCGACAGCACGCCGCCGCGCAGCGAGCCCGACGTCGCCGTCTTCGCCCAGCGACCGATGCATACGCTCTGCGGCTTCGGCGTCTGGCCGAAGTACAGCGCAGCAGCGAGGTATTCCGGCGATGCGGTGCCGTAATCGGCGGCCACGTCGGTAATCCCGGCATACGGGCGCATCCGTTCGTTCGTGTCGATCACCGTCGATGCGCCCAGAATGAGCGCGGTGTTCAGGTTCGCGCCCTGCGCCGCGAGCGCCGCGAGGCTGAGCGTCACGTTGATGCGACGCGATACCGGCAGTCCGTTGGACATGCTGATCCCCTACAGGTTGACGTTTATGGTGGATGTGACCGGCGGCGACGCGTCTGTCGTCGTCGACGCCTGCACGGACTTCAGGTTCAGGACCGCGTAGGTGCGCGTGACCTTGCGGCGCAGCTTCACGGTTATGTCGTACCGCCGCACCCATTGCTGGTTGACCAGGTCCGGCGCCGCCCGAATCTCGGAGACGCTGACGAAGGCCATGTCGAGCAGCTGGAGCTGCTCCCGGTTCTGCGGCAGCGCCAGGCCGTCGGCGAGGCGCTGCGCGTAGCCCTTGGCCGCCGGCCCGTAGAACGTGCAGAGCACATCGAGATCCTGATGGCGGATGTACGTGTCGCTGCCCTCGTTCGCGCCGTTATGCACGATCGCCGGACTCGCGTCAGGCGTCTGCGTCTGGATTCCGAAGGCGCACCAGTTGACGCCCGGCTCGGGCTGCTTCGCGACGACCGGCTGCCAGCGCGGCCGCACGAGGTCCGGCGCCAGCGCCGTGACGCCCGCGACCAGGTCGTGCACAAGGTCGTCGAGAGCATCGTCCTCGTCCGGCGGCGTATCGACGGCTGGCGCCAGGTATCCGCCGGTCGAGCTGTCGGTCATGGGGTCATCCGGAGAGAGGTTTCAGGTCACACGTCGCGCAGACGAAGCCGCGGCCGAAGTGCGAGTAGTCGTTCACGTTGACGACGGTGTACGTGCGCCCGGCCCATACGACTTCGTCGGCGTCATGGCCGGCGCTGCCGTCCATCAGCCGGAACATCGTGTGCAGCGTGATCGAGCCGATGATCCGGCTACCGTCGGCGTTCCGGTGCAGGATGTCGCCCTTGTCGCTCGTCACGACCGCGGCGAACGGGGTTGGCGTCGGTGTGTTCTGCCCGCGCCCGTGCGCGTCGACGGTCTGCGTCATGCGATTGCAGAGCAGGCCGGTGTCCATGAAATCGGGATCGAGCAGGACGTCGGTAACGTCGAGGAAAGCCATGCGCTACCCCTTCTTGCGGATCACGTACGTGATCGAATTGCGGTACTGGCCGGTGTCGACCAGCGTGTTCTCGCGCGTAACGCCGCGGCGGCGCCGCGCTTCGAGCGTCGATTCAGCGAGTTCGGGAGCGATATTGCTGTTGACCTTCGCGCGCACTGAGTTCTGCGCCGCGATGCCGGCCATGTTGAGCCGGCGCTGGACCTGTTCGAGGTCGCCGTCGAGCGCTGCTTCGACGCCCTTCTGGAGCTGCGGCTCGAACTTCGGTCGCGCGTCCTGCACGCCTGGCACGAGGTGCGGGCGGGCGGGGATGTTGTTCGCTGGGGATCCAGTCTCCTGGATATAGCCGATCTCCGCATTGCTGAGCGGCTCGCCATCGTCCTTGCGGCCGGCCGTGCTATCGGGCACGCCGACGAGCACTTCCTGCTTCACGAGACCGGCGATCGACTTCAGCACCTCGTCGAGGCGGTCGACCTTCATGCTGCCCATGGAATTCTCCCAATGGGCAGCGGCGGCGCTACAGCTGCATGCCGCCCGCGCCCATCATCATCGCGAGGCTGAGATAACGGATTCCGTACATGGTGCTGTTCCAGAATCCACCGTCCTTGATGGCGACGGCCGCCGTGTCGTAGCTGGCGCTGACCTTGTCAACGGATTTCGCCGACTGCGGCCCGGTCACCTGCCCGGGCACCGCGCCGACGGCGGCCGCGTTCTGGTCGCGCATCGACAGCGCGACATGGTGAGCGGTACAGAGCCCGATGCCGATGTCGGTCAGCTCCTGCCAGCGCTCCGGATTCACGAGCGACACGGATACGGTCAACCAGATCTCGATGACCGCATCGGGGTACAGCGTCGAATTCTCGAATTCGGGAAACGTCTGGCGGAACTGAGCGATGTCCACGGGTCACCTTCGGTTGGAGATGGCGGGCGCGCCGGTGACGCCCCGCCTGCGGCCATTATGCCTGCTTGCCGCCCTGCTTCTGGCCGCCGGTCGCTTTCTGCGATGCCGCCTCGGCGGCGGCAGCCTGAGCAGCCTCGAACGCTGCGACGTTCGACGCATGCTCCAGCTCGCGCGCGGCGATCGAGCCCTCCCGCGCGTCGAGTTCGGCGGCACGCGCGTCGATGCCCTTCGACATCGCATCGAGCTCGGCGCGCTGCTCGGCCAGGCGGCCGCCCTCTGCTTCGAGTTCGGCCCGCGCCGCGGCGAGCGCGGCCGTCATCTCGCCGCCGCTCGGCGCGGCCAGCACGTCGCCCGGGTCGCCGAGATGGTGCTTCACATACCAGTTGTCAGCGACGGCATCGTCGACCGTGTGCATGCCGACCGGGAAGTCGGTGTGCTTGCCGTCGGCGCCGAGCAGCTTGAACGCCTTCGCTACGTAGATTTTCGTCTTCGCCATGATGTCCCCTTACACGCCGTCGCGGTAGCCGATCGTTTCCGGATACACGACTTCGACGACACCGAGCCGGCCGAAATACGTCGTGAGCTGGCGGATGTCGCGGTACTCGAGCGGCGTGCGCTGCAGCGGCACGAGCGGGAAGCGCACGCGATTCTTGTCCTTCGTGTACGCAACCATGCGGTTCGTGTTGCTCGCGCCGCGGTTCGTGAGCCACTTCGACGGGTAGATCTCGAGCGGACGGCCGTTGATCGCGTTCGACAGCGAGTTGTTCTTCAGGAACTGCAGGATGCTGATGTTGCCCGCGCTGCTCACGATTTCCGAGTTCAAGCGCGAGAAGTTGAGCGGGTCGATCAGCAGGCGCTCCGGGCACACGGCATAGGCCGACGCTGCCCAGACGCTGTTGAGCAGCTCGTTCACGTCCGCCAGCATCTGCGCCGGCGTCGCGCTGCCCCAGTTGCCGGTGATCGCGTTGCTGGTGTTGGTCACCGTCGCGGCGTTCACGAGCCCCGTCACCCCGAGGATCGGATCGCCGATGTACACCTGCTCGTCGACGTCCATGTTGTGCTTCAGCTGCATGCCCTCGAACTTCTGCTGGTCGACCGGGCGGCCGAGCTTCTGCGCGGATTCGAGTTCCGGGATCGTCCAGCCGATCTGCATGCCCCAGAGGGTCAGCGGGTTCGGAGTCTTGCCGATATCCAGCGACAGGCCGGCGATCGCGCTCGCGTCCTTGCCGATCCACGACTTGCCGTTCGGCGATGCGCCGCCGGCGGCCGCGAACGTCGAGTTCGTGAACGACGACACCTCGTCGGCGATCGACACGTCCTCCCGGAGGTCGATGTCGCGCGACCAGGTGACCGACGCGAGCGGCATGTGCAGCGTCTGGTCGAGCCGTTCCAGCTCGCCAACGAGGAACGAGCCGGTGCTGTCGATCGTCGCCGCATCGAACGTCATCAGCGCGTCGCGCGTGCGTGCGCGGATGATCGCCGGCGCGCCGACGATGGCGATGCCCGCCGCGCGGGCGAGCAGCGTTTTGTTGTGAGTCGTCATGTCGGCTCCCTTAGATGTTGTAGGCGATTTCGACGTTGCCGGCGGCATCGGCCGCCGCCATGAACGTCGCGCCGGCGATGGCGATCGTGTTGGTGCTGTCGGCCGCCGCTTCGATACCGCCGATCGGCTTGCCGGCCGCTGCTGCGGCGACGCGCACATAGACCTGGCCGTTCAGCGCGGCGACGCCGGCGTTCAGCTGGACGGTCATGTAGCCGCGACGCATCACGTCGGCCGGTCCGGTGGTCGGAGGCGTCGACGTGCCGACGGGGTCCTGCGAGCTCTGCGTCGGGAACGGACGCACGAGCAGGCCGTAGACGGCCGTGGCGACGTCACCTGCGCCGATCGGCACGAACTTGCCGTTCGCGATCTTGCCGAACAGGCCGTATGCCGAGAACGGCTTCGTCGAATCGAAGAATCCGGTTTCGACGGTGGCCTGCGACTGCCGGCTGATGTCGCCGGGAATGCCCGAAGGCATGCGAAACAGAATTGCGTTGCCCATGTGGCACTCTCCTTATTGGCCGGCCCGCTTGGACCAGAATTCCGCGTTGCGCTTGTTGATGTCGGCGATCGTGGTTGCCTTGCCGAAATCACGCGTGTTGACCTTGCCGCTCGAGGCGCCGGCGTTGTTCTTCGCCCGCATCAGCTCGGCCGCGCCGGTGAAGATCGTGTCGACGACGCGCGCCGGCATGGTGTCGAAGTCCGGCGCGCGGCCGCCGAGGAACGGCGCGATCGCGGCGCGCCCGGCATCCGTCTCGTACGCCTGGTCGAGCGCCTTGCGCTGGCAGCGGCAGAGCGCGGCCGCGCGGTCCTTCGTCTTCAGGCCGTCGAGCGTCGGGAGCTTCACGCCCGGCGCGAGGATCTCGGCGCGCGCCGGGATCAGGCGCGCGGAGTCGCCGGTGTACAGGTCGACGCCCGACTGATCGAGGCGGCCAGCGGTTTCTGCCTCGATGACCGTATCGGTCGTCTCGTCGATTTCGTCCTCTTCCTCGTCGTCGTCCTCGGTTTCGCGCTCGCGGTCGGCATCGCGCGCTTCGATGCGCGCCATGCGGCGATCGAGCGAGCGCAGCGTCTTCAGGATCGCTGCCGTGTCGCCAGTGCGCCCTTCGCGTTCGCTGGCTTCGCGCCGCTCGTGCTCTTCTTCGGACTCTTCGTCCATGGCTTCCTGGCCTTCCTTGAGCGCTTCCTCGACGCCGGCTTCGTCCTTGGCCTTCATGGACTTCATCAGGCGATCGAGCCACGCCGGCCGGCGCTGGGGCTTCGTGGTCGGCTTGCTGTCTTTCGTCTTCATCTCGGGTTCCTTATCGCCGATCGCGCAGCGCGGGCCGCAGCGGCCGCGAGGGACGATGGCTACGTGGTTGACAACGATGTTCCGCTGTACCCCGCGGCCGGGTGATACCTGTTCGTAGTCGGCCTCGTAACCGAGGCTGACCTCTTCGATTTCTTCGTCCTGCACCGCGTCGATCGCGTCCTGCGAGGTGATCAGCAGATCGGCGACGATCAGGTCGTTCTCGATGCCGTCGCCGCGGCGGATGTTCAGCATCACGCCCTTGCCAAGCGCGGAGAACGTCGCGGGCGTGACGAAATCGTCAGGATGATCGAGCGTCACCGGCTTGCCGGCGCAGCTCGCGAGCGTCGCGTCGCGGAACACTTCCTCCGGCGTGCGGCTGATACGGATCAGCCCATCCGGGCCGGCCTCGATCGGCACTTCGCCGGCGGCGTACAGCATCTCGCCCGTGCGCGCGACCGGAACGTCCTCGCACAGCAGGAAGCCCTCGGGCGTGAGCGAACGCTTCGGCCCGAGCTTCTGTACGGTGTAGAAGCGCATGTCAGTCCTCGGAAATAATCGGTTCGGCCCAGCACCGGCAGTTCCAAATCTGCCCAGGGTGGAACCGCATGACGCGGCCGTTTTCGTCGACCTCCGGCGGGTCGCTCCAGGCGCAGACCTTGCCCTCCATCGCGCGGTGACCGGCGCGCACGTCGCTGTCGCCGCTGGTGCGCCAGATGTAGTGCGTGCTGCCAATGGATAGCGCGCGGGCCTCCGTCAGCGACGTCGCCGCGCGAGAAACCTCTGTGCGCGCGATCAAGTCTGCGCGGCTCTTCGCCACCTCGCCGGAACGCTGAATCTCCTTCGAGATCGCAGCCGCGCGCGTGCTGTCCTCGAGCGCCTCGATCGTGAGCCGGTGAACGCGCTCGGCAGCATCGAGCGGGATCGACTTGATCAGCGTCACCTGCTCGGCCATCAGCGCGCGCATCGTCTCGCCAGTCGGCGCTCGCCGCAGCTCGTCGCGCAGCGCGCGCGACATTTCCTGCGCGTTCTGCATCCACGCCTGCTCGTCGCGCCGATTCAGGTCTTCCAACATCCGCGCGGCGGTCGCCTCGGCCCACGGAGTGAGCGCCTCGGCATACCGCCTAAGCAGCTGCTCGATCGTCGGCGCCGCGGCGGGATCGCCAGGCGGAAAGCCATCGACCAACGCGCCCACCTGCTGCGCGATCTTGCGCAACTGCGTTCCGTACCGACGCTCCGGGCCGCTGAGACGCACCGGGTTTTGGCGGCGCTTGCGATCCGTCGTTCGGGTCATCAACATCGGGTGGAAGCTCCGTTTCGGGCGCGGGCGGCGGCTGGTCCTCAGCCTCCTTGATCTCTTCGTCGGTGATCGACGAGAACACGCCGGTGTGGTGGCTCGACGCGCGCAGTTCCTTCATGCCGCCGGCCGGCGTCAGCAGACTTGCATCGACCGCCTTCGTTACCGCATCGGTGATCGTGTTGGCCGTCGTCGCCTTCTGCTCGTCGGTCATCTGCCAGAGCGAACGGAAGTCGTACGAGAATCCCTCGGGCGGCTTCGTACCGAGCACCGAACGGAACATCACCTCGAACAGCACATTCAGCGCGCGGCGCAGCCGGCGCTCCTGCTGCTGCTTGATGTTGTCGTAGTAGGTGCGCAGGTCCGACTCGCCGGTCGAGTTCAGGCCGGCCGGCGATTGACCGAGCAGCCGCACGAGCGGGATCTGCAGCGCGCCGGCGAGCTGCTGCGCGAACTGCAGCAGCACGGCATCGAGGCCGGTGAAACCGTACTGGTCGACCTGCATCTCGTCGTCGGCATCGACAAGCGACAGCCCTTCGTTGGACTGGAATCGCCGGATCATGTCGACGTTCTTCAGCAGCGCCTCCAGCGCCGGCCCTCCCGCGGCTAGGATCTTGCGCAGATCCTTGACCTTGAACGTGCGCAGGTGCGCCTTGAACACGAGCTGCGCGGCGCCCATCGTCGTGCTGTCGAACGCGACGAGTCGGTCGATCAGACGCTCAATGACGGACTGGCCCCACAGGTTCTCGGCGATCTTCTGCCAGTACGGCAGCGTGACGCCGTCGAAGCGCAGCACGCGGCTGTAGTGGATTCGCTGGCGCGGCAGCGCCATCGAGTCGGCGACGACGTCGTAGAACTTCGGCATACCGAGGTCCGGCCCCGGCTCGGTGACGAGATCGTTCAGTGTCGGCTGCACGAGCCAGCGGTCGAGCACGCAGAGACCCTTGAACTGACCCTCCGCGATCGTGTCGAGCCGCAGCGGCTTCGACGCGTCCTGGCCGTCGATCATCATCACCGCGATCGCCCCGCCGTACAGCCGAGCCCACTTGATCGTGTCGCACAGGCTGTCCCAGATCGCGAGGTTCTCGAACTCCTGGTTCAGCTTGTCCTTGTCCTCTGGCGCGATGTCGGAGCCGATCTCGACGCCCATGCGGGTCATGTCTTCGGCGACGACGTCGACGGCCTGGCCGACGATCCATGACGACCGGTACATCGCCTCCATCTGCACGCGGTTGCGCGAGATGAAGTCGAACCCGTACTGGTAGGCAGATGCCTGATTCGGCGTGCCGAGACCGACACGCGCTTCGAAGTTCTGGAAGCTGTCCGGCGTCATCCACCGTTTCGCGTTGGCGGAATCCGAGGCCATGGCGCGGTATTGCCGCTGCTCGGCCTTGCGTTGCTTTCGATTCATCCTGCCAACCTTGTCCAGATGTCCAGTGATCCAGCGTCTGGCGGGAAGCACATTACAAAGGCGTCAGCCAAGTTCGGAGACGCAACGTCGCGCTTGGCGAGATCCTTCTTGCTTTCCACCTTGACGCGGCCGTTTTGGTCGTAATCGCGCTTGGGCGTCGATAGTTCGTCGATCAGCCTGTCAAGGTAAGGCGTGTCGCTACTAATGCTGATCAGCTGGTCATCGGAGAATTTCTCGCCGCGACGCACGGCATTGAATGTGTTCCGGAAACGATCGGCCACCAGCCACCATGCCTGTGCCTTGATGTTGGAGAACATGTCTCCGTTCGTTATGTTTGGCTGATATTCGCGGTCGGGCTCCCAGACAGCGCCGCCGGCGTTGAACTTTTCGTACTGGACCATGAAGCTCTGGCCTTCAGCACGACGCACCTCGTTGATCTCACTGAATTTCGCACCGCACCCGGCACCGACACCGATGGAGTCGTATGTGATCGCTGCGCCTCGCTCTTTCGCGACGTTGTAGGTGCGCTTGCAAGATTCTAGGAGCTCGTCCTCTCCGGCCTTCCATTCGTCCGCCCAATCAACCACCGAACCGTGCACCGAGACGTTTGCGCACTTATCGGCGCCGCTATCAGCAACGTCAAAACCGATTCGTTTCGCGCCGCTCGCGGCGAAGCCCAGAGTTTTGTGGGCATCGATCGCGGCCATGATCCAGGTCCGCTTGATGATCGAATCATCATCGTCGTCGCGCGGAACCCCGAGATAAACGTGCTCGTAGTCCCCGTAATCCTCTTTCTTCGCCGCCTCGATGATCTCGAGCATCGTGTCGGAGAGAAACGGGTTCTCCGTGTAGTTGATCTGTCTGACGACAGTCTTCGGCGGTGGATTCGTCACGAACCGCCGATAAACGAAATCCGTCGATAGCTTCGGGTTGAAGATGATCCAGAACTGCGAGCCAGACTTTCGAAGCGTCGGGTTAAGGATCTCCCATTGAGCTTCAGTGAGGTTGTGCGCCTCCTC
Source organism: Burkholderia sp. 28_3 (assembly GCF_003253915.1). Taxonomy (NCBI): domain Bacteria; kingdom Pseudomonadati; phylum Pseudomonadota; class Betaproteobacteria; order Burkholderiales; family Burkholderiaceae; genus Burkholderia; species Burkholderia sp. 28_3. The sequence continues at coordinate 9,126 of NZ_QKZF01000003.1, read as the reverse complement.
GATCCAGCACACGTCGATGCCTTCCATCGACTTGATTTCGTCGATAGAGCGCCATAACCCGTAGAAGAGGAACTCGCTACCCGTCGCGACGTTGATGATCTTGTCGCGCTGGATATCGAAGCGATGCTGCAGTCCGAACCGCTCGATCTGCACCTTCAGGAGCGAGTAGACCGACTCAGCGATCTTGTTCTGGAACTGCCGGACGCAGAGAAAGCGGATCTTGTACGTGTTCGTCAGAAACACGGCGAAGCCTGCAGCATCCCACGACTTCGAACTTGCCCGGCCGCCATGCAGCACGCGATTGCGCGCGGGTGCCGTCCAGAACTTGCGCAGCGCCGGATTAAGCGTCGCCCTCTTCGTCTGATCCTGCATAGAAGTGATCCAGCCCTGCGGGCGCTTCAGTTCCGCCGCCGTCGTGCGCGCCAGCGATGCCGTACGCTTCGCGCTCCAGACCGATCAGGGTCTTGAGGGTTTCGGACAGCTGCTTCATGCTGCTGACCCGGCCTGCGCTGGAGATGACCTTCTGGTAAAGGTCGTTTCGCTTGTCATTGCCGCGCTCATCCGGCGAGCGAAGCATTTCGCCCAATTGCTCGAACAGCTCACGGTTCTCGGTGACGCATTCCAGTTCCGCGAGAAGCGCCATCGCCAAGCGGCGGGAGCGCGCGATATCGGAGCGATGCGCCAGCCGGATGTTCGCGATGACCTCGGCGTTTCCCTCGACGATCACCCGGTCGGTTACCGCCCGCTCGGTGGTAACCTCACTGGTAACCGTGCGCGTGGTAACCAGCGCCTCAGCCTTTGCCTGTATGCGTTTGGCGAGATCGCGATCCCATCCGTCGCGCTTGGCGCGCTTCGAAATGGCGGCATGCGAAATCCCCTGGGATGCGGCAATCTCCCGCACCGACAGCAAGCCGGCCCGGTAGTCAGCCTCGATGCGCTCCCAGTCCGGCGCCGCTTTTTTTGGCTGCGCCATGTCGTTTCACCTGAAAAATTCTCGCCGGTCTATTCCCGGCTGCCATCCGCATTGCGCGGCGAGCGGGGATCACGGCACCGGAACGGGCCGCGGCGGGATGTCGAACAACGCTTCGGCAGCTCGGCGCGCATCGCTCATTTCCGGCCGCTCGGTGCGCCGGCGCTTCGTGCGCGCTTTAGCCTCCTGCTTTGCCTCCAGCACCAGCATCGGATCGCGGTACATGCGGGATTCGAGGATTCTGAAAGGCATGCTTGCACTCCACTGCCGCAGAAAGGAAAAAGCCCGGACTAGCCGGGCGAATCGCACTGGATAGTGCGGTGGAGACATCGAGGAAACGAAAAAGCCCGCTGGCTTTTGGCTCAGCGGGCTTTGGACGCATGTATCACGTGTATCGAATATCGATGATTATTGTGCATGAAATGCACATCGTCAAGTGGTTTCGCTCTCCTTCAACAATCCAATCTCGTTCAGCTTCCTATCAATCTCGCGCCATGCAACCTCCGCGACGCCCACGGATTCCCCCTTCCGATCGCCCTCGATCCAGAGCCGCACGGCCGCGTTCTGCTTGCTCACGGTGTTCCGATGCGCCTCGCATTCGTCGGCGATCTCCGACAAATCACACTTCACGCCGAACAACCGCTCGATGATCGCGCGGCGTACGCGGTAGTGCGAAAAGCCCGAGCAGTAGGCGGCGGATGCGCGCGTTAGCCAGCCGATAGCCGCCTGCCATTCGAGATTCGGCATACTTCCGCTGCAGCATGACGAGCCGCAGGAGCACGGCAGAACATGTGGCGCGGCGCGCGCGACGATCACCGACAGATGCAGCTCGGGCAGCGTTTCCAGCTCGCGCCGGATCATGCCCGCCTGACCCGCGCCGACGAGCCCGATCAGCCCCATCCCATCGCCGCCAATCTCACCGCGCATGCGCTTCGCCATGATCGTCTCGCCGTACTGTTGCGACGAGTAGCAGAGCGCAAAGCGCACTGCGTCGAATGCTGACTTGAATTCGATGTTGTCGCTCATGCCGCCTCCCGCTTCATTCTCCGAACCTCGGCACGGTAATAGGCTTTCATTTCTTGAATCTCCTGAACGGTGAGCTTCTTCGGAACATGCGGGCCTTCCAGCCACTCGACGCGCGCGGCGCCGATTTTCTTGATCAGGTTGCTGCGGTACGGAATGAGGTTCCCCGAAAGGTGCGTGTTGCATGGCGCGCACTGCAGATGCACGTTGTCCGGCTCGAACCGAAGCGCCGGCTCAGATCCGACAGAGCGATAGTGTCCGGCGTGCCACTGGCCTTGATGGAAGCGGCCGCATGAAATGCAGGGCAGCCCGGCATCGCGAGCGCGAATCCACCGGTTGAACACCGCCTGCAACTCCCGCAGGTGCGTGCCGCGCGTCTTCGCCTTCTCCAGCGCCTCACGCAGCGACTTACGCTCCGCGCGCTGCGCTCGGGCTGCCTTCCGCGCCTTCTCCTTCTCGGTCAGCGCGATTGCGCAGGCCGGCGAGCAGACTTTCTGCATGGAGCGCGCCGGCGTGAAAACGATGCCGCACTCGCGGCACTTCTTCGGCTTGAGCGTCGCGCGCATCAGCAAAATTCCACCCCCAGCTCGGCCGATGCGTACACCTGAATCTGGTTCAGGTACTCCGAGAACTCGCCGACGGTCATCTGCGTGGTCGACTTGCGGCGCAGGATGATCTCGCCGTCGGGCAGCACGAGCTCGTCGCATACGCCGAACTTGCGCGCGAAATATTCGTGCCAGGCATCCTTGTCGAACTGCCTCCCTTCGATCCATGCCTGCTCGGCGATCGCCTTCAGGATGGCGCCCCAGTACAGCCGGTTCTGAGGCGCGTTCCGCTGCTTCTCCTCGGCCGTCACGATCACGCGCAGCGGCTCGCCGCGTTCGGCGAAGGCCTGAGCATTGGCCCGAACGAATGCGACGACGTGCGCCCAGATGCCGCCATCGCGAAGGGTGAACTCGCGGTAAAGGGCGGCGGTCATGCTGCAGCCTCATTCGTCAAAGCACCCAGCGCCGCATCCCGAATCGTCTGATATTCGCGCCGCAGCTCGGGCGACTGGCACGCGCCGATGACCTTGAACCCGGCCGACGACACGATCGCATCACGCGCGCAGCGCACGACCTCGGACGGCAGCGCCGCCCCGCTGGCCGACTTGCCGCGCATCAGCAGCTTGAACGCCCATTCGGCCGTGGGCTCGCGGCGCATGACGCGCTCTTGCACGCGCCGGATCGCACCGAGATTCGCCTCGACGGTCGCGCGATCGGCCGGGCGCTCATCAGCGAGCCGCGGCGTTGTGGACGCCGCCTGCTCGCTGCGCGCCTGCCGGCAGAGCGATACGAACTCGGGCAGCGTCGGCGGCTTCGGCAGTGCGGTCAGGTTGTCGCTCCCTGCCTTGAGCTGGTCGCGCGATAGCTTGCCGAGCTCGATCGCCCATGCCCGCTGCACCTCGACCACGTTCACGCCGTTCCACATCGACGCGAAGCGCGAGCCGTAGAACGCGGCCATCTTCGAAAACAGCGCCTCGACCCAGTGCTGCGGGAGCGCGTCAAGCGGCCAGTCCGGACGCTTAAACGTCGATGGTTCGGTCATCTGGTTCATGGCTTCGATTCCTTCCGGTGAGTGCTGCGATCGTGCTGGCGTTCTGGTCGCTCCAGGTCGGCTGAGGGGACGCGCGGGCCGGCGGCTTCGCGGCATCTCGAGTCCAGCGTTCAGCGATCGACAGCACGAAACCGGGCTTGATGCGGCCAGTCGGATCGGATGCCTTTGCCTCTGCGCAAGCCGCCTCGATCGTTTCCACGGTGACGCCCGCCTCTGCTGCAGCGACGATTCGCGGATCGCCCGGCTGGGCCTCGATCGAATTCCTTCGCATCGCAGCGGATAGTTCGGACGGACGCGCTTTTTCAATCGCGCTCGCGCGAGGTTCACCTACGTCCGTCTTAGTACCCTCGGTTTTAAGTTCTTCTCTTCTCTTCTCTTCTCTAGCTAACGCACCTGTAACGCCGGACTCGTCGTTCTGTAACGCTCCCTGCGTTACATCAGCGTTACTTCTATGCATCGCAACGCGCTTTCCGGTCTGGGCGCGCTTCTTGGCCGACGTCCCGTTGTGCTCGTTGAACCGAATGAGACGGATGCCGCCTTCGATTTCCTCGATCCAGCCAATGTCGCGCAGCGCGGTGCCGAGATTCGGAACGCCGGTTTTGCGGGCGATGGCGGCCAAGGTGAGCCCGTGCATCTCACCATCGGCAGAATGGTCATCAGCCGTGGCCCAGAGCCAGTACAGGCCGCCGATCACTGCCGCTTCGCTGCATCCGGTGAGGTCGCACAGGTTCGAAACCCGCGGGTCGTCCCACAGGTTCGTGCGCATCTTGATCCAGTCGCCGGCCATGCTTACCTCGCGCCCGTTACGCTGAAGGGTATGGAAATGTGGGTCATGCCACGTCCAATACGAAGCCGGGCTGCCGCAAGCGATCGCGCTGCAACTGCTCGTAGTCGGGGTTCAGCTCGCAGCCGAGGAAGCGGCGGCCGAGCCGCTGCGCCACTTGGCCCGTCGTGCCGCTGCCGAAGAACGGATCGAACACGACGTCGCCCGGCCGGCTGCCGGCGAGTACGCACGGTTCGACCAGCGCCTCGGGGAAGGTCGCAAAGTGCGCCGCGGCATATGCCTGCGTAGGAATCGTCCAGACCGATCGCCGGTTCGCTCCATCCTTCGGCTGATAGTCGGCCGGTGCCGACGCGCCTTTCTGCCGACCGTCTCGGTGAAACGCGCCGTGCGCGCCGGCGCCGGTATCCCATCCGTCTGGCACCTTGTAGCGATCGCGCCGCTTGTAATCCATCGTCTCGAACGACTGCGCCTTCGTCTCGCCGCTGTATGGCGTGCGAATGGCATCGGCATCGAAGTAGTAGCGCTCGCTCTTGCTGAGTAAGAACAGGTACTCGTGCGCTTTCGTGCAGCGATCGCGCACGCTCTCCGGCATGGGGTTCGGCTTGTGCCAGATAATGTCTTGGCGCAGATACCAGCCGGCGTCCTGCAGCGCGAACGCGAGGCGCCACGGCTGGCCGACGAGATCCTTCGGCTTCAGCCCCTCGACACGCACGTCCGAGCGCGGTACCGGCGCATCGTCGCGGCGGCGGCTGGCCGTCATCGCGCGCGCCTCGGTGGCCGCCTGCGACGGGCCCCACGGGGCGCCGCGCGACCCCGCGTAGCTGTCGCCCATGTTCAGCCACAGCGTGCCGTCGTCGGTGAGCAGCTTGCGCGCGAGCTCGAACACGACGACCAGCGTTTCGATGAACTCGCGCAGCGTCGGCTCCTGGCCGATCTCGCGATGCTTGTCCGGGTGGCCGCCGGGAAGGTACGAGCGGAGGCCCCAGTACGGCGGCGACGTCACGATCGTCTGCACGCGCACGCCGTCGGCTATCATCGCGCGCATCAGTTCGCGGCAGTCGCCGCGGTGAGAGTGGTCGATCCAGTTCATACCCCACCCCCATACACGCCAAACGCGAACGCGATCAGCGTGCGCACCCACATGTCGATGAAGAAGTCGATCACGGCCGATCCTCCTGAATGCGCTGCTGGCGACGCGTTTCGAGATACTTGAGCGCCATGCTTTCCAGCGCGGTGAGCTCGTGCGGGTCGACCACCATCGAGCCCATGGGAACGACCTGCAACCCAAATGCAGCGAGCAGCTTCGACCAGTCATCGAGCTCGTCTTTCAAAGCGCGGCTCACGGTGCTCGCAGAGACGCCCATGCAATCTGCTGCATGGGCCTGCGTGACGCATGCAACCGCACGCAAGATTTCCGAACGATTGCGTGCACCGAGCATGCGTGTGTTTTCGATTTCTTCAGAGGAAACTGTTTCGACGGTACTCATGCAGGCACCTGAGCAAGTTGGAGCGACAGCGGCATGCCGTCACGCTCGTTCGGGTAGATTTCCGGACAGAGCTGGTGCGGCGTCTTGCGCCAGCCGGTTTGCTCGGCCAGCCACAAAACCCGGCCCGGCGGAATGCTGCGCCGCCACTTGCTGATCGCCCACGGGCGAACGTTGAGAAGGCGCGCGACAGCGCTATCGCCGCCGAGCAGATCAAGCGCCTCGGCAACGTTCGGATTGGGGGTTTGATTGAGCGTGTCCATGCGCCGCAGAGTACTACTTAAAGTAGATTTCCGCAAGGACGAAAAGTAGAAATGACGCCGACCCCTACGATTGATAGACTTCTACCCATGGTAGAAAGCAAACAACTCCCGATCCGGTACCCCGAATTCGCGGCCCGGCTGTCGCAGGCAATGGCAGCCGTCCCGATCGAGGTTCAGGGGATCGTCGACTTCTTCAAGGCGCGTGGCGAGAAGATCACCTACGAGATGGTGCGCCGCTACACGCTTGGGCAGGCTATGCCGCGCCAGGAAAAGCTGAGTCTGATCGCCGAGGCGGTCGGGCGCAGCGCATCCGAGCTGGTATATGGCGCCAGCGAAAAACCATCAGGGAAGTACGCGCTTCCCGAAGATCAGGGCAATGTCCTTGTATGGGAGCACCCGGACGACCTGCCGCCAGACGATAATCGCGTCTGGCTGGACACATACGATTACAGATTCAGTGCGGGGACTGGTTTGATTCAGTGGGAAGTGCGGCAGAAGAAGGCTTTACCGTTCGACATCGGCTTTTTCCGGGCGCTCGGATCGAAGCCCAAGGATTGCAAGCTCGTGCGCGTGCACGGCGACAGCATGGAGCCGTACCTTTTCGATCGCGACATGATCATGGTCGACACGGCCAAGAACATCATCCGCGACGGCAAGGTGTACGCGATCTACTTCGCCGACGAGCCGCTCGTGAAGCAGATCTTCAAGGAAGCCGGCGGCGCCATCACGCTTCACTCGATCAACTCTGGGAAATACCCGGACAAGACGATCAGCCCCGAGCACCTCGATTCGGTGTCGATCATGGGCGAAGTGATCTATCGTTCCGGCTCCGGCTGGGCCGGCGGCAACTGAGCCGCCATGAAGCGCTTCGCCTGCCTCGCTGCAGCTTTCTGGATTCTCGGTGCGCGCGCCGAGCCGGTTCCGGATGACGTCGCGGCGAAATGCACCGACTCCGCGTCCGCCTTCAGTTTCGCGGCGACGTTCCGTGACACCGGGATCTCGCCTCAGGACACTCTCACGCGCATGAAAGCGCCGGCTTTCCGCCGCGGCTTCCCTGATGGCGCACTGAAGGAGATCATCAACCTGGTCTACTTCGATCCGGTTCTATCCAGATGGCCCGCCGACCGGGTCTATTCCGCTGTCGCGCGAGACTGCATGGCGCCCCAGAAGCAGTTCGCGCCGCTCCAATAGCATCCCGCCGACCACCTCGACAAACCCGCTTCGGCGGGTTTTTTTACGTCCATCGACAGCCGCCTCTACTTTCGCGCGCAAAATTTCTACTTTTAGTTGTTGACATCCCGCCTACTTAAAGTAGAATTCCCATCAACGCAGCACACAACGCGCTGCGCCGCCGCCCCGGCGGCCAATCCGGGAAGCATCAGAAGCAATGCGCATGGCCGCGCATACCAAATCGCCCGTGAAGCCTGCCCGCGTGAGAAGGGAATGCCTAGCCCAGGCTGCAACTGGGTGGACCGGATGAACCGGCGAAGGAGCCGGGGACGCGACAGAGCCGATTGGGGCGCCGTGCTTCGGCGCGGCGCCCCGCAACACCGCCTTGATGAGCGGACATGCAACCCCAGCGTATCCGCCCATCAGTGCAGTCATTAACGCCGGCCATGTCTCCCGGCAAACCTGTTAGGAGTGCATATGCTCAACCCTCGATTAACCGAGCGAGCGGCCGAGTTCTGGACCGATCGCCAGCTGCAACAGTTCAACGATGCGGCCGACGCCGAAGCCGAGCGCGCCGAGCTTGTCGCGCAAATCGCGAAGGAACGCCTGAAGGCGAAGATCGCGGCGCTGTCGGACGACGACCTGATCGGCGGCATGCACAGCGTCACGCAAAAGAAGCACGGCGCAGCACTGCGCGCCGCGTTCCGCGAATCGCCGGAAGCCCTAGGTGATCTGGTGATGTCGATCATCGTGCACGCGATGAGCGAGGACGCGGAGATCGAGGCCGAGCGCTCGCTCGACAGCGACCGGCCGCGATTCGCCAATGTCGGTTGTTCCGCGTGCGGCCAGAAGTTCGGGCCGGGCAGAGCCGGATTCAGCCATTGCGCTGACCATGCCGGCCGCCGCGTCCGCCTCTTTGACGAGTCCTGACATGCCCACCATCCAATTCGTCGTCGTCGGCACTCTCGCGGTGCTCGTACTGACGCTCGTGATTCTCGCGGCCGGGGCGATCAAGCGCCGCGGCAAACGCTGACCATTCGCTCCCGCCCTGCGGGCAATCACACCACACCGAGGATAGACCATGCCGAACTGGGTAACCAACAAAGTATCCGCGCCGAGCCACGTAATTGCAGCGATCGTGAGCTCGGACGATGGGCGCGTCGACTTCGCACGCATTGTGAAATTCGAAGGTGAGTTTCCGTGGGACGGGATCTATGCCGATGCTGAAACGATGGCGGAAGTCGTCGTTGGAACTCCTCTTAGCTCGAATCCGTTGCTTGATTCGCTGGAAGCTGCGAACCGTGCGCGCGCCGACATCAAGAAGCTGAACGACGAATCGTTCGAGCAGTTCATCCAGATGCTGCGCAACTTCCGAAAGGTCGGATTCCTTCACTCGATGGACTTCGCCCGCGCGAAGTGGGGGACGAAGTGGAATGCCTGCGACTCGTCCGCCGACATCGAGGCCGGGACCGCTGAATTCGACACCGCGTGGAGCTGTCCCGTGCCGATCTTCGAAGCCCTGTCGCGCAAGTTCCCGGAAGACGTGATCACCGTCACGTACGCGGACGAAGACATCGGCAGCAATTGCGGCACGTTCCGCATGCGCAACGGCGAAGAAATCAGCAGCGAGATCGCGCCCTCGTGGCGCGACATGACGGATGCAGAGCGCGCGAAATGGAAGGCTTTCGCATGCGAAGTCACTGGCCGCGATCCGAAGGACTACGAGGACGAGGAAGCCTGACATGAACGAGATCAAGCACACGCCGGGGCCGTGGGAAACGAACGGCCTGCGCATCTGGGCGAAGGTGATGTTCAGTGATTCGCAAGCGCTCGAAC